>DASVUV010000070.1:0-49508 GCA_036386875.1 Allosphingosinicella sp. | reverse complement strand
ACGTGTAAGGACCCCTCGCTTATGAAGCTCGTCGTCGTCGAATCGCCCGCCAAGGCCAAAACCATCGAGAAATATCTCGGCCCCGGCTACCGGGTGCTGGCCTCCTACGGCCACGTCCGCGATCTGCCGCCCAAGGACGGCTCGGTGAACCCGGACGAGGGCTTCGCGATGGAATGGGAAACCTATGCCGACAAGGCGCGGCAGCTCAAAGCGATCACCGACGAGGCCAAGAAGGCCACATCCCTGATCCTCGCAACCGATCCCGACCGTGAGGGCGAGGCGATCAGCTGGCACGTCCAGGAGGTGCTTCGGAAGCGCAAGGCGCTGCCCGCCGATGTGGAACGCGTCACCTTCAACGCCATCACCAAGGCAACGGTGCTGGAGGCGATGAAGAACCCGCGCGCGCTCGATGAGGATCTGATCGACGCGTACCGTGCCCGCCGAGCGCTTGATTACCTTGTCGGCTTCACGCTCTCGCCGGTGCTGTGGCGCAAGCTCCCCGGCGCCAAGTCGGCGGGCCGCGTCCAGTCGGTCGCGCTTCGCCTCGTGGTCGACCGGGAGCGCGAGATAGAGCTCTTCCGCGCTCAGGAATATTGGAGCGTCGCCGCCCTGATGGAGGCGGACGGGACCGAGTTCCTTGCCCGCCTCGTCCGCCTCAAGGGCGAAAAGGTCGACAAGCTCAGCCTCGGCAACGCCGGGGCCGCGGCCGTGGCAAAGGGCGCGGTCGAAGCAGGCCGCTTCTCCGTCGCCACCGTTGAAGCCAAGGAGCTTCGCCGCAACCCGCCGCCGCCCTTCACCACCTCGACGCTTCAGCAGGAAGCGGCGCGCAAGCTCGGCTTCTCGGCCAGCCACACCATGCGCGTCGCGCAGGGCCTCTACGAAGACGGCACGATCACCTACATGCGCACCGACGGCGTCCAGATGGCGCCCGAAGCGGTCTCCGCCGCCCGCCTCGCCGTCGCCAACCGCTTCGATGCCGGCTACGTGCCGGACAAGCCGCGCCACTACGAATCCAAGGCCAAGAACGCTCAGGAGGCGCACGAGGCGATCCGCCCCACCGACTTCGCCAAGGACCGCGCCGGCTCGGGCGACCATGCCCGCCTGTACGACCTGATCTGGAAGCGCGCGCTCGCCAGCCAGATGGCCTCCGCGCGGCTCGAACGCACCACCGCCGAGCTGACCGACGGCACCGGCCAGACCGGCCTTCGCGCCACCGGCCAGGTCGTGCTCTTCCCCGGCTTCCTTGCCCTCTACGAAGAAGGCCGGGACGATGAAGGCGACGAGGACAGCCGCCGCCTGCCGCGCCTCAAGGAAGGCGGTGCGCCGGCCAAGAAGAAGGTGATTTCCGAGCAGCATTTTACCCAGCCGCCGCCGCGTTTTTCCGAAGCCTCCCTCGTCAAGAAAATGGAGGAGCTCGGAATCGGCCGCCCGTCCACCTACGCCGCGACGCTGCAGACGCTCAAGGACCGGGACTATGTCCGGCTTGAGAAGAACCGCTTCTACCCCGAAGAAAGCGGCCGCCTGCTGACCGCCTTCCTCGAGCGCTTCTTCGAACGCTACGTGTCGTTCGATTTCACCGCGCACCTCGAAGACGAGCTCGACGACGTGTCCGGCGGCCGGGCCGAATGGCAGAAGGTGCTCGAAGCCTTCTGGCGCGACTTCAAGCCGAAGACGGTCGAAATCATGGAGCAGAAGCCTTCCGAGATCACCGTCGCGCTCGACGAATTCCTCGCCCCCTGGCTGTTCCCCGACCGCGACGACGGCAGCGACGCGCGCGTCTGCCCGGCCTGCGGCGACGGGCGGCTTGCGCTGCGCGGCGGCCGCTTCGGCGCGTTCGTCGCCTGCTCCAATTACCCCGAGTGCAAGTTCACTCGCCGCTTCGGCCAGGGCGGGGAGGAGGGCGCGGTCGACAGCGGCCCCGAAATCCTCGGCCAGCATCCCGAAACCGGGCAGGACATCAGCCGCAAGACCGGCCGCTTCGGCCCCTATATCGAGATGGGCGAGGCCAAGGAGGCCAAGCGCGCCTCCATTCCCAAGGACGCGGGCGAGCTCGACCTCGATCTGGCGGTGCGCCTCCTGTCGCTCCCACGCACGATCGGCGCTCACCCTGAAACAGGGGAGGCAATTACAGCCTCCATCGGGCGTTACGGGCCGTACCTCGCACACAATGGTAAGTACGCGAAGCTGACGTCCACCGCCGACGTGTTCGAAACCGGCATGAACGCCGCCGTGGTGAAACTCGCCGAAGCCGCAGCCGGCGGGGGCAGGGGCCGCGGCGCCGCGCGCGAGCCCTTGAAGGTGCTCGGCGCCCACCCGCGCACCGAGCTTGAGATCAAACTGATGGAAGGCCGTTTCGGCCCCTACGTCACGGACGGCACCACCAACGCCACCCTGCCCAAGTCGATCGAACCGGACGGCCTCACCCTGGAAGAAGCCGCTCAGCTCATCGACGAGCGCGCCGCCAAGGGCCCGCCGCCCAAGAAGGGCCGCAAGCCGCCCGCCAAGAAGCCCGCTGCAAAGAAAGCGGCGCCCGCCGCCGCAAAGGAGCCGGCAGCCAAGAAGCCGGCGGCGAAAAAGGCCCCCGCTAAGAAAACGGCGCCCAAGAAGCCCGCGGCCAAGAAGCCAGCGGCCAAGAAGACTGCCTGATGCTCGGCTGGTGGACCTTGGGCCGGGCAAGCGCCATCGGCGCAGGCGCGGCGCTGCTTGCGCTGATGCTGTGGCCTTTCTGGGGCGAGGGCGGCAGGGCGTTGCTGTGGACGTTCGCCGGACTGGCGGCGCTTGCGGCGGTATGCGGCGTTTCCATCCTGCTGATCACCGCCATCGACATGCTCACCCACCGCCGAGGGCGCCGAATCCGCCCGGTACGCGGCTTCGATGTCGTCCTCGGCCTCGGCCTGCTGGCGCTCAGCCTCGCCGAGCTCCACTCCGCGGCGGGCCAGCTTCCCGCCTGATGGCCGAGCAGCCGGAGCAGGTCGGGTCCTTGGGTATCCGCACCGCGCGCATCGCAGGCTTCAGCCCGTCGAAGATGTGGATCCGCCCCGCCGCCTCCGCGCCGAAGCCGCCGACGATCTGCCGCACCGCCTCCATCGCCGCCATGCTCCCCGCGATCCCCGCCATCGCGCCAAGCACGCCGTTCTCCGAACACGAATCGCAATCCTCGGCATCGAAGGCGTCCCCAACAAAGCAGCGGTAACAAGGCTTGTCCGCCTCCCACCCTCGAAAGGTCCCGATCTGCGCCTGAAACTGCCCGATCGCCGCGGACACCAGCGGAATGTGCGCCGCGGTGAGGTGGTCGGAGACGATCAGCCGCGTCGCGAAATTGTCGCTGCCGTCGAGGACGAGATCAACGTCAGCAAGCAGCTCAGCGACAGTCGCGGCCGTGAGTCGCGCCTCCACGCCGTCGAACCGCGCATCCGGATTGAGCCGCCCCACCGCGTCGCCCGCTGCCTCTACCTTCGATCGGCCAACATCACCGGTGCCGAACAATATCTGCCGCTGGAGGTTGTCGAGGCTCACTTGGTCGTCGTCGATCACCCGAAGGAAGCCGACACCCGCGGCAGCCAGATACTGGATCGCCGGCGCCCCGATCCCGCCCGCTCCGACCACCGCCACCCGCGCGCCAAGCAGGCGCCGCTGCCCCTCGCCGCCAATCTCCTTCAGGACGATATGGCGGGCGTAACGGTCGAGTTGGTCGTCGGAAAGGCTCACCGCCCGGTCGAGCCGAACCCGCCGCCGCCCCGCGCCGTATCGTCCAGGTCTTCGACCTCCCGGAAGCCGGCGCGAAGCACCGGCGCCGGCACAAGCTGCGCGATCCGCTCCCCCCGCACCACCTCGAACGGCTCGGCGCCGAGATTGGCGAGGATCACCTTCACCTCGCCCCGATAGTCGCTGTCGATCGTCCCCGGCGTGTTGAGGCAAGTAATCCCGTGCTTGAGCGCAAGCCCCGACCGCGGCCGCACCTGCACCTCGAAACCCTCGGGAATAGCGATGGCAAACCCGGTCGCCACCGCATGGCGCGCACCCGGCGCGAGCGTCAGGCTTTCCGCCGCGACCACATCCAGCCCCGCGGCGCCGGGGGTTGCGTAGGAGGGCACCGGGAGTCCTTCGCCATGGGCCAGCCGCTTAAGCGCAATCTCGATCAATTCTTATCCCCTAAGGTCCCTGCGATCCGCGCCGCCAACCGCCGCGCGACATCCGCCTTGGGCGCATCGTCCCAGCTTTCCACGCCGCCCTGGCTCACAAGATGGACCCGGTTGCGCTCGCCGCCCATCACCGATCCCGAAACATCGTTGGCGACTATCCAGTCGCAGCCCTTGCGGCGCAGCTTGTCCTGCGCGTTCGCCACCACATCGTCCGTTTCCGCGGCGAAGCCGACCAGCAAGCCCGGCCGCTGCCCGTGACTGCCGAGCATCGCCAGGATATCGGGGTTCTCCGTCCAGCGCAGTTCGGGCGGGCCACCCGATTTCTTGAGCTTGGAGGAGACGGGCTCCACCCCCCAATCCGCCACCGCCGCGACGAGCACGGCGGCGTCGGCGGGCAGCGCCCGCTCGGCCGCATCCGCCATCTGCCGCGCCGTCTCGACATCGATGCGCCTCACGCCCAGCGGGGTGGGGAGGGACACCGGCCCCGCCACCAAGGTCACCCGCGCGCCAAGCTCCGCCAACGCCGCCGCGATTGCAAAGCCCTGCTTGCCGGAGGAACGGTTGGCGATCACCCGCACCGGATCGATCGGCTCATGCGTCGGTCCGGCGGTAACCAGGACATGGCGCCCGGTCAGCGGGCCGGGGCCGCGAAGCTGCGCCTCGATCGCCGCCAGGATGGCCGACGGCTCCGGCAAGCGCCCGGGGCCATACTCACCGCAGGCCATGTCGCCTTCGTCTGGCTCCAGGATGGTCACGCCGTCCGCGCGCAGCCGGGCCACGTTGCGCATGGTCGCTTCGTGCTGCCACATCCGCACGTTCATCGCCGGCGCGGCAAGCACCGGCTTGTCCGTCGCGAGCAGGAGCGTGGTGGCAAGATCATCGGCGATCCCCGTCGCCATCTTCGCCAGCAGATCCGCCGTCGCCGGGCAGACCACCACCAGATCCGCTTGCCGCGAAAGCTGGATGTGGCCCATCTCCACCTCGTCCTTGAGGTCCCACAGGTTGGTATGGACGGGCTGTTCGGAAAGCGCGGCAAGCGTCATCGGAGTCACAAAGTGGGCGCCGCCTTTGGTGAGCACGCAGCGCACCGTCCCGCCCGCCTTGCGGATCAGCCGAACGAGTTCGCACGACTTGTAAGCGGCAATGCCGCCGCCAACGACCAGAAGGATCGATTTGCCCTGCACGCCGGTCTTTTGACCGCTCAGGCCGGCGGAGTCGAGCCGGCGCGGCCAAGGCCCGCCACCGTCTCGCGAAAGAGATGCTCCGCAGCCGCCTTGGACGCAGGGGCAAGCCTGACCGGGTCCGGCGGCAACGTCTCCCGGGCGGTGGAGAATTCGTTGTCAAGGAAGCGCTCAATGACTGCTGGCAGCGGCGCCTCGCCCATCTCCCGAGTCTCGGCTTTGCGGGCGATCAACTCGGCGGAAAGCGCCGCCACATCCGCCGGCGCATCGCACTCCCCTATCAGCGTCGGGAAGTGCATCGGCGCGATCCGCGCCTCCGGATGGAGCCGAAGCCACCGCAACGCCGCGGCCGGGCGCAACGCGTAGAACAGCTTCTTGATCGCGACGGATTTCCCATCCGCGAAATAGGTGCGCCGCTGCCGCTCGCCGAGGTGCAGGTAATGACGCTGGGTGCCGATCCGGCTGCCGTGCTCCGCCGCAAAGGCGGTCAGCCGGTCGCGGAACGAAGGATCGGCCCCATAGATCACCGGCGACATCAGCCACTCGATAACCACCGCATTGCCCTTGAGGAGCAGGCGAAGCGCTTTGGCGAGTTCCCAGCCGTTCACGTCGAGATCGTTCTCAAGCGGCGTTTCGATCACGTCGCGGCGCGGCCACGGGGTCAGGTGCTGCTCCATCGGCCGAACGAAGATGAAGCGGCAGTCATAGTCGCTGTCGGGCGATGGAAAGCCCCACGCGCGGCTGCCGCTTTCGATTGCGAAGGGGATGCTCACGCCGTGCTCCTGCGCCACCTCCGCAAGGCGCTCGTCGATCGCGGCAACCTGCGCCGGGTCGAAGCTGTCGGGGATGTTGCGAAGCACTACTGCGTCAACAGAACCGCCGCGGCGCCCAAAGCGGCCGAGGCCAGCGACACCAGCACGTAGCGCCAGCGGTGCCGCGGCTGGACCACCACCACGTCGGGCATCGGCGGATCGGGCGGCGCCGCGCCGGGGGCGGGGTAATAATGATCCATCCGGCGGATCAGCTCCGGGATCATCGCCAGGGTGCGGAAATCGGTGACCAGCCGGTCGGCGAGCGCCGCTTCGGGGCCAAGCTCGCCGCGCATCCATTCGCGCAGGAACGGCTCGGCGGTTTCCCACATGTTGATGTCGGGATCGAGCGCGTGGGCGACGCCTTCCTCCATCACCATCGTCTTCTGAAGGAGCAGGAGATGCGGCTGTATCGGCATCTCGAAATCGCGGGTGATGGTGAACAATCCGTCGAGCATCTGCCCTACCGAAATGTCCTTCACCGGCAGCCCCCGGATCGGCTCGCCGACCGCGCGCAAAGCGGTGGCGAACTCCTCCACATTGTGGTGCGCGGGCACATATTGCGCTTCGAAGTGGATCTCCGCGACCCGCCGGTAATTGCCGGTCAGGAGCCCGTAGAGGATCTCGGCCAGCCAGCGCCGCGCCCGGTGATCGATCCGGCCCATGATCCCGAAATCGATCGCGGCAAGCCGGCCGTCGGGGAGGGCGAAGAGATTGCCCTGATGAAGATCGGCATGGAAGAAGCCGTCGATCACCGCCTGGCGCAAAAAGGCGCGGACCAGGATGGCTGCGAGCGAGCTTAGGTCATGGCCAGCCGCAACCAGCGCGTCCCGGTCGGTAAGCTTGATGCCGTCGATCCACTCCAGCGTCATCACGCGCCGCGATGTTCGGGTCCAGTCGATCGCTGGTACGTAAAAGCCGCTTTCAGCGACCAGATTCTCGCTAAGCTCCGACGCGGACGCGGCCTCGCGGCGAAGATCGAGTTCGCGCGCCGTCCATTGCTTGAAGTGGGCGATCACCGCGCGAGGGCGCAGGCGCGACGCCTCGCCGCCCATCCGCTCGATCTGCGCCGCCGCCCATTGGTAGGTGTCGAGCGCGCGGGCGAAATCCTCCTCGATATTCGGGCGGAGGATTTTGACCGCGACAAGGCGGCCCTCGGTGGTGACGGCGCGATGGACCTGGGCGATGGAAGCGGCACCCACGGGTTCGGGGTCGAACTCGCGGAAAATGTCCTCCAGCGGCTTCTCAAGACCCTGCTCGATCGCGGCCCGCACCTGCTCGAACGGCGCGGCAGGCAGATTGTCCTGGAGAAGCTGGAGGTCCTTGGCCGCCTTGTCGCCGACCAGATCGGGCCGGGTGGCCAGAGCCTGGCCGAACTTGATCGCCGCGGGCCCGAGCTCGACGAACGCTTCGCCGTAGGTTGGGTGCTCCGGCACCCTCGCGCCGAAGCGGGCAATCCGCGCCAGGCGCCGGACCTGCGGCGGCGTGTTCGCGTCGCGCTCGATGCCGCGCAGGGCGCCGTGCCGGGCGAGGACTCGGCCCCACTTCAGCAGGCGCCAGATATGGACAACGGGATGGGTCAACTCAGACCTTCCAGCCCGAATGAATAGCGACAAGGCCGCCGAGGATCGGCTCGACCTTCGTTTGCGTGAAGCCCGCCTTGTCGATCATCGCGCGGAACTCGCTCATCGGCGGAAAGCGGCGGATCGACTCGACGAGATAGCGATAGCTCTCCTCGTCCTGTGCCACCGCTTTGCCGAGCTTGGGCACCAGGTGCAGCGAATAAGCGTCATAAACCTGGGCGAAGCCGGGCCAGGTGGTGGTCGAGAACTCAAGGCAGAAGAAGCGGCCGCCGACCTTCAGCACCCGGTGCGCCTCCTCCAGCGCCTGCTGCACCCGGGTGACGTTCCGAATACCGAAGGCGATCGTGTAGGCATCGAAGCTGCGATCGACGAACTCCAGTTCCTCGGCATTCTGGTGCGACCAGACCAACCCGTCGATATTCTGCTTGGCGGCGCGCTCCATCCCCACATCGAGCATCTCGCGGCTGATGTCCGCCACCGTCACCCGGGCGCCGCGTCGGGCCATTCGGAAGGCGATGTCGCCGGTGCCCCCGGCCATGTCGAGGATGTGCTCGCCGGCCCGGGGAGAGACCCGGCGTACGAACAGGTCCTTCCACGGCCGATGGAGCCCGCCCGACATGACGTCGTTCATCAGGTCGTAGCGGGACGCGACACGCGAGAAAACGGAGCCGACGCGGCGCGTCTTCTCCTCAGGGGCGACATCTTCGAAGCCGAAAGAAACCTTGTCCATCGCGCCCGCCTCTAGCAGGGCTTTCCGCTCCTGTGCATCCGCCATCTTCAAGGCCCATTTTCATGCCTGAGCTGCCCGAAGTCGAAACAACCGTGCGCGGACTTGTTCCGGTGCTGGAGGGGCGGCGCCTTACTTCTGTCGAGGTGCGCCGCGCGGACCTCAGGCGGGCGTTCCCGGTCGATCTGCGTCAGCGGCTGACCGTCGCGCGGGTGACGGGGCTTGGCCGCCGCGCCAAATACGGGCTGATCGATACGGACCGGGGCGACACGCTGATCTTCCACCTCGGCATGTCGGGGCGATGGCGAATCGACCCGGACGCATTGGGCGCACACGACCATCTCGTGCTAGAGACGGAGGAGGGAAGGCGGCTTGCGCTCAACGATCCTAGACGCTTCGGCTCGGTCGATCTGGTGCGGACGGAGGAACTCGCCGCTTACGAGCCGTTTCGGAAGATGGGCCCGGAACCGCTCAGCGACGCCTTCGATGCGCCCGCTTTGCTCGCCGCGCTGAAAGGCCGCGCCGCGCCGATCAAGGCGATGCTGCTCGACCAGCGGATCGTCGCGGGGCTTGGCAACATCTACGTTTGCGAGGCGCTGCACATAGCCGGGATTGCTCCCTCCCGTGCAGCCGGCCGAATCTCGCTCTTCCGGCTCGAACGGCTGGTGACCGCAATCAAGGAAGTACTCGTCTCCGCCATCGAAGCGGGCGGCTCCACCCTTCGCGACTTCGCGAGCCCCGACGGCGAACTCGGCTACTTTTCCAAGCAGTTCCTGGTCTATGGCCGGGAAGGAGAAGCATGCGGCTGCGGCGGCGTCGTGCGGCGGCGAGTCGATTCGGGGCGTTCCACCTTTTTCTGCCCGAAATGCCAGCGCTCGTGAGTTGACCTCCTGCGCCGTCTTGCGTAGAGGGCTGCGCGAGCGGGTGCGGTTTTGCCGCGCCCTTTTCATTTAGATAAGAGGCATCTCGATGGCGAACACGCCGCAAGCAAAGAAACGCATCCGCCGCAACGATCGCCGCGCAGCCATCAACCGCGCCCGCGTCAGCCGCATCCGTACCTACGTGAAGCAGGTCGAAGCGGCGCTTGAAGCCGGCGACAAGGCGACGGCGCTTGCCGCGATCACCAAGGTTCAGCCGGAACTGGCCCGCGGCGTTGCCAAGGGCATCGTCCACAAGAACACCGCGGCGCGCAAGTTCTCGCGCCTCACCAAGCGGATCGCCGCGCTCGCATAAGCGCTGATCGGACCGTTACGAGACACACCCGCCGGAGGCCTCCTCCGGCGGGTTTTTTGTGCGTCATAACATTGTCACAAAAAACCCTGCTTTTCCGGCGATTCGCACATGGATCAGTTTAGAAATGGCGGTTTTCTGCGGTTTCTCGAAAAATTGGCGGAAATGCGCGTGTCAAACACTTTAAATGGTGGCTGGAAATTTTAGGCTCTTGATAGGGCCGCAAAATGGTTCTTAAAACCGTGCCTCCGGTGGGGCGAATCTCCTGCCGGACGCAAACAGCATAATCGATTTTGCGAATCGGCGCTGCCGGGGGGCTCGCCGTGTGCGGGAGAGATTTGCGTAACGAAGATGGCCCTGTGTTCGGCCGTGGTAAAAGGGGGAAGTCTTGGTGCCTTACAAGCCGACGAAAGGGGAAGCGTTTGCGAGCCCGATCCAGGCCGATCCGCTCCAGGCTGCCTGGGAGTCGATTCGGGCCGGGCTGCGTCGCGATTGCGGGGCGCGTACCTTCGACGGCTGGTTGCGCCCGATCGGCCTCGGCCAGTTCGATGGTGAGACCTTGCGCCTCGAATTGCCGTCGCAGTTCATGGCCGACTGGGTGCAGACCCACTTCGCCGAGCGCCTGGCACTGGCCTGGGGCCAGCATTATCCGGCCGTGCGGCAGATCCAGATCGGAGTCGGCGCCGCTGCGCCGAAGACCGCCGCCGTTGTCGAAATTCCCGCCCGCGCCGCCTCCGACGAGCCCGCCGCGGTAGGCGAGGGGCTTTATGCGGTGGCGCTGGAGCCGCGGTACCGGTTCGAGAATTTCGTCGTCGGCAAGGCCAACGAAGTCGCCTTCAACGCCGCGCGCACGCTCGCCACGGCCGAGAACGTCGTCTTCAACCCGCTCTTTCTCCATGGCGGCACCGGGCGGGGCAAGACCCACCTCCTCCACGCCATCGGCCACGAATTCCACCGCCTGCGGCCGCGCGCCAAGATCATCTACATGTCGGCCGAAAAGTTCATGGTCGAGTTCGTCGCCGCGCTTCGCGCCAACGAGACCATCCAGTTCAAGCAGCATCTTCGCGCCGCCGATTTGCTGATGATCGACGACGTCCAGTTCATCGCCGGCAAGGAATCGACGCAGGAAGAATTCTTCCACACCATGAACGAGATCATCTCGGCGGGCCGCCGCCTGGTGATCAGCTCCGACCGCGCGCCGCAGGACCTGGACGGCATCGAGCCGCGCATCCTGTCGCGCCTGTCGTGGGGCCTCGTTGCCGACATCAACCAGGCCGATCTCGAGCTTCGCCTCAACATCATCGTGAAGAAGCTCGAAGCTTTGCCAGATGTCGCCGTGCCCGACGAGGTGGTGATGTTCCTGGCCAAGAGGATCAGCTCCAACGTCCGCGAACTCGAAGGCGCGCTCAACCGAATCGCCGCTTATGCCGCGATGCAGAGCCGGCCGATCGATCTTGAGTTCGTCACCGAAGTGCTCGCCTCCACCCTGCGCGCCAACCAGCGCCGCATCTCGATCGATGAGATCCAGACCCGGGTCTCCGAGCATTTCCGGATCCGCAAGGCGGAGATGACCTCGGCCCGCCGCTCACGCGAAGTCGCTCGCCCTCGCCAGGTCGCCATGTACCTGTCCAAGCAGCTCACCCCGCGCTCGCTGCCCGAGATTGGCCGCCGCTTCGGCGGGCGCGATCACACCACGGTGATCCACGCCGTCCGCCAGATCGAGAAGTTGCGCGCGCAGGATCCGGAGCTCGACAGCGACATCCGCCTGCTGACCCGTCAGCTCGAAGGCTGAGCAAGGCGGGGTGAACGCCAACCCCGTCGTTCTGGTCGCGATCTTCGGTGCCCTGATCAGCGGCGCCTGCGCGGCGCTGCAGACTCCGACCAACGCGGCGCTTGCCAAAGCGGTGAACTCGCCGGTCAACGCCGCCTTGATCAGCTTCGCGGTCGGCACCGCCGCCTTGGCTGTGATCGCGCTGTCTCTGGGGGTGAAGCCCAACCCGGCGGCGATGCGCGGGCTTCCGGTCTATGCCTGGACCGGCGGCCTCTATGGCGCGTTCTTCGTCACCGCCGCGGCCTTTGCGGCGCCGCGCATCGGGCTTGCCTTCTTTATCGCACTGCTGATCGCCGGCCAGATGGGCATGGCGCTGCTGCTGGACCAGATCGGCGCCTTTGGGCTGGACCGGCAGCCGGTGAACCTGACGCGCCTTGTGGGAGGAGCCGCGATCCTCCTCGGCGTGTTCCTGATCCGGCGCTGAGCCGCGCCGCTGCGGCTTACTTCCAGGCCGGCCCCTGAATATCGAAGCCGGCCGCCTCGAGCCGGTCAAGCACGGCACCCGATCCAGCGAGCGTGCGCAGGTTCAGCACCGCCACCGTGACCTTCGGCTCGGCGAGAAGGCCGTTCAGCTGCTCCATCAGCTCCTCGTCGTCGCCGGCGACGGCGTCGGCCGGCCAGCACCGTTCCCAGGGCGCCTGCGCGGGCGAGTTCAGCACGTCCTGAACGCGCCGTCCGGCCCAGGCGTCCGAGCGCGCCTGCACGGCCGCGGGTCCGGCTTCGGCCAGGGCGATGGAGGCGGACAGGCAGGGTAGGTGCTCGTCGGGCGTCGAGGCGAAGAAGTCCTTCACCAGCGGCTTGGCCTTGGCCTTGGCGATCGGCACGAGGTTGAGATTGTATTTACCGACCGCCTTGCGGACGTAGGTGCTGACGCCGCTGCCATAGTCCACATCGCCTTTGGCGCGGTCCTGCAGGTCGCGCGACAGATGCAGCGGGTGGCGCCGGTCGTAATCGGCGCGGACCATCTTACGCCCGGCCAGAGCGGCGAGGCGCCGCATCTCCTCAGGCCCGGCGAACTGGGACAGGCTCTGCGTCTTGGGCAGGCTGCCCATCCCCTGATACTTCGCTACCCAGCCGATCGCGGAGAAAAGCGAGGCCGTGTAAGCGTGCATCTGCGGGAACATCACCCGGTCCGCCCTGCGCAACACCTCGGTGAGCGCTTCCGGGTCCCACTTGGTGGTCTTCGAGACACCTTCGATCGAACCGACCAGGAAGATGGTGGTCGAGTCGCTCCGCACCGTCCAGATCGGCACGCCGCTCCTGCGCCCGGTGACGACGATCTCCTCGACCTGCGTGCTGTCAGCCGTCTGCGCCTGCGCAGCGCCGGCGAGACACAGCGCGAGCCCGGCCGTACCGGCCGCCAATCCGAATTTCCGCATCGATCCTCCCTTGAACCCTTCAGCCCCGTGGCGAAGGAAGGTCAGACCCAGCGGCTGAACCCCTGTTGAACACTTCAGGGGAGTAACGCGCTGGATCTCGGGAATCGCTACCGTTCACCCGGGCCGGGCACAAGAAGTTCACGGATCGGTGCTAACGCTTCGGCCTGGGGCGAGGAGGTGTATCGGTGACCGTGTTTCGTTGGATAATCTACGGCTTGCTCGCGCTCGATGCCGCCGGAATAGCGTGGCTCTTGCTTCAGGACGGCGGGAGGGAAGCGGAGGTCTGGTTCTTTTTCCTTCAACTCCCGATGCTGCTGATCGTCTTTGCACTGGTGTATCTGGTGCTTCGTACGGTCCTGAAGGGGTAGGCGGTGGCGCGGCGGAGCTTCGGTGATGGGCCTTTGCGTCCGGTGCCGACAAATAGCGTCAGTGCCGGTCAGGGGGGGGGTGCACAATGGCATTCGGAAAGCTGGTTCTTGCCGCGATTGGTTCCGCAGCTTCGGGAAGCTTCCTCGGCGGCATCCTTGTGTCGTTCTTTTATGCCGCCATCCGTACCAACGGGTGGCGTCCTGAGCAGGCGGCGCCTGTCTTTTTCGCGGGCCTGTTTCTGGGTTTGCTAGGCTTCGTGATCGCCTTGCTGCCTGTGATCCTGCTTGGGCTTCCGATGCTGTGGGTGGCGCGCGAACAGCTCAATCTGGCGGTGCCGGTGACGGCAGCCCTGCTCGGTTGCGTCGGCGGGTTGCTCGGGCGGATCATCTGGCGCGGGGGGCCAGCGCACTTCGGCAACCCCGATTTCGTCGGCCCAATCGCAATAGGGCTGTTGGTCGGCTTGTTTCTCACGTTGTTCGGATCACGGTCGTTAGCCGCGCCGTAAGCATGACCTTCAGCCGCGGGCCACAAAAAAGGAGGGCCGGAAACCCGACCCTCCTTCTTGCTACCCGGCCGAAAGTACTACTTTCGGACGATGTCTTTAGCGGTTGCGCGGGGCGGGCGGGATGGTGATCCGCACCTGCTCGCCCGAATTCCCGGGGAAGCCGGTGAACATCGCTTCAACGAGGTTGGGGACCAGGCTCCTCAGGTCGTCGGTGCGCGAGCGCGCCTTGGCCGTGCCTTCGAACACCGACTGCCCGTCGGACGCGCGGCGGATGTCGAGATCGAGGAAGCTGGTGTAGGTGGTGTAGACATCAATGTCGTCATAGCCGCCGCCGAACGGCGAATACCAGAACGGGTCGTTCCAGCCGCTGTAGAAGGGGCTGCGGCGGCCGTAATAGCCCCCGAAGCGCGAATAACGCGGCCGGTAAGGGCCCCAGGCACCGTAACCGAACTGGGAGAAGCCCGGCGTGGTGACGACCTGCTGCCGGCCCTCATCAACGCCGTAATCGACCGAGACGACCAGCGTGGCGGCATTGCGGGACGGCGCCTCGGTATAACCTTGGGCGATCATGTGCCGGCGGACGAGCTCGGCATATTGGGAGAACTCAAGGCCGCCGCGATCTTCCGGATCGGCGGATTCGATCACGAAGCTTTGGCCCTGCGGCGCCGGCATCGCCTGGTAGCGCGAAACCTGCGCCGGGAAACCGGTCGCGCAGGCGCTGAGCGCAAGCATCGCGGCGGGCGCGGCAAGCGTCAGGATTTTCCTGGAAAGAGACATAGAAAGGCAGCCTTTCGGAAAAGGGGATACTGGTCGAGGATATAGACTGCCGTGCGCGTAGCACCAAGCGGCTGAACGGTGGCTGAAGAAAAATAAGCGGTTACGGGCGCTTAGCCGCGTCTTCTAAGGCCAACGGCGTCGTACGCGGCGTCCAGCGTGGGCTTGGCGAGCGCCGCCGCCTTGTCGGCGCCCCGCTCCAGGATCGCATCGAGTTCGGCCGGGTCTTCGCGCAGCGAATCGAGCCGGGTCTTGATCGGGCGCATGGTTTCTACAAGCAGGTCGGCGAGCGCAGGCTTGAACGCGCCGAAGCCCTGGCCGGCGTAGCGCGACAGCACCGCCTGGGCGGGTTCGTCGGCAAGCACCGAGTATATGGTGACGAGGTTCCTCGCCTCGGGGCGCCCGGCAAGATCGTCGAACTTGTCGGGCAGCGGCTCGGCGTCGGTCTTTGCCTTGCGCACCTTCTGGACGACAAGATCGGTCTCGTCGGTGAGGTTGATCCGGCTCATGTCCGACGGGTCGGACTTTGACATCTTCGCACTGCCGTCGCGAAGGCTCATGATGCGCGCGCCGTCTTCCGCAATCTGGGGCTCGGGAAGGGCGAAGATCTCCCGATAGTCGGTGTTGAACTTGGTGGCGATGTCGCGGATCAGCTCGATATGCTGCTTCTGGTCCTCGCCGACCGGGACGTGGCTTGCCTGATAGAGAAGCACGTCGGCGGCCTGCAGCACCGGATAAGCGTAGAGCCCGACGCTTGAGCCTTCGCGGTTCTTGCCGGCCTTGTCCTTGAACTGGGTCATCCGGTTGAGCCAGCCGATCCGCGCTGTGCAGTTCAGGATCCAGGCCATTTCGGGGTGCGCCGGCACACGGGCATGGTTGAACAGAACCGACTTCGCCTCATCGATCCCGCAGGCAATCAGCGCAGCCGCCATCTCGCGCACGTTGGCGGCAAGCTCGGCGGGATCGTTGAAGACGGTGATGGCGTGGAGATCGGCGAGGAAGAAGAGGCATTCCGCCTCCTCCTGCATCTGCACCCAGCGCTTGATCGCGCCAAGGTAGTTGCCGAGGTGAAGGTTGCCGGTCGGCTGGATGCCGGACACCACGCGGGTGACTGGCCGAGCCTCGGGGGCAGGGGCTTCAGCCGGCATCTTTGGCGCGCCTTTCGCGGCGAAGGAGGCCTTTGATCGCGGCCTTGTCGATGCCGCCGATCAGCCAGGCGAGCGGAAAGTAGACGGCAAGCCCGGCGCCGACGAGCGCCCCGACTCCGACCAGGCGGTGCAAGGCATTGCCGGTGAACCAGCCGGCAAGCGCCCAGCGCACCGCAAGCAGCGCCGCCACCATTGCAGCGCCCGCGACGAGCTGGCGCGCGATTCGCCCGGCAAGCCAGCCCTCGATCCGGAAATGGCCGCGGCGGTGAAGGATGACGTAGAGGATGATGCAATTGAGCCAGCTTGCGATGGCGATTGCCGCGGCGAGGCCGCCGATGCCGAAGGGCGGGATGAGCACGAAGTTCAGCACCACGTTGGCGATCAGCACAACCGCGGCGGTCTTGACCGGCGTTGCCGTGTCCTGGCGGGAGTAGAAGCCCGGGGTGAGCACTTTCACCAGTACGTAAGCAGGGAGGCCCAGGACGATGATGCTGAGCACCAGCGCGGTCAGCCGCACGTCCTCAGCCGTGAATTCGCCGCCCTGAAAGATGGCGCCGATCAGCGGCTGCGCGGCGACGCACAGCGCCAGCGCGGCGGGGAGGCAGAGCAGCATCGCGATCTCGGCCGCTTCGCCTTGCACGCGCGCCGCCTTTTCCGGTTCGTTCGAGCCGACGAAGCGGCTGACCTGGGGCAGGATCGCGGTGCCGAGCGCGGCGCCGATCACGCCCAGGGGAAGCTGGTTGAGACGGTCGGCATAATTGAACCAGCTCAGCGCGCCAGTGCCGATCCGCGCCAGGAAGAAGGTGTCGATAAAGGCGCTGATCTGGTAGACGCCGGCACCCAGTGTGGCGGGAATGACGACCCGCACGAACTGCCGAACGCCCGGCGTCATGCGCGGCCGGCGCAGGCGCAAGGAAACGCCGGCGCGGCGGCACGAGAGGATCAGCAGCAGGAGCTGGATGACGCCGCCGATCGTCACGCCGACGGCGAGCGCCGTAGCAGTGACGGCGCCGCCCTCCGGCATGATCAGCATCGCCGTCAGCATGGCGAGGTTGAGCAGGGTCGGGGCGAATGCGGCGGCGGTGAAGCGGGTCAGGCTGTTGAGGATGCCGGAGAACAGGGAAACGAGGCTGATCAGCAGCAGGTAGGGGAAGGTGATACGGGTCAGAAAGGTGGCCAGCGCCAGCTTCTCGCCCTCGTAGCCGGAGATCGCCGCCACGAAGAGCGGCATGATGATCTCGAAAAAGAGCGTGAACAGGATCAGCGTCGGGACGAAGACCGCCAACACCTCTTCCGAGAACTTCTTCGCTTCGGCTTCACCCTCGGGCCCGTGGTAGCGCTGGCTGAACAAGGGCACGAATCCGGCCGAGAACGCCCCCTCGCCGAACAAGCGGCGGAAGGTGTTGGGCAGGCGGAAGGCGACGAAGAAAGCGTCGGCGGCGGCGCTTGCGCCCATGATGCGCGACATCAGCATTTCGCGCGCAAAGCCCGCCACCCGGCTCACCATGGTGAGGCCGCCGATCGTTCCCATGGCCTTCATGAGGTTCATGCGCGTGTTTCCGCGGCGCTTAAGCTTGGATCAGGCCTGGCCGCTCGTCTCGCTGGCGGTGAGACCGCCCTCGCCGGCAAGCTGCTGCGCGACCCGCTGCATGTAAAGGCCGCCGAAATCAATGGGCTCGAGCAGCAACGGCGGGAAGCCGCCGTCCTGCACCGTCTGGCTGACGATCTGGCGGGCGAAGGGGAACAGGATGCGCGGCGCTTCGGCGAGCAGGAACGGCTGCACCTGTTCCTCCGGCACGTTGCGCATGCCGACCAGGCCGGCATAAAGAAGTTCGACGGCAAAGGCGGTCTGGCCCTCGGTGCGCGCGCGCACGTCGACCTTGAGCGTCACTTCGTGGATTTCGTCGTTGAGCTTGGTCGCGCCGATGTCGAAGCCGACGTCGATCTGCGGCTGGCCCTGCCACTGGTAGACGGCGGGCGCGTTCGGGTTCTCGAAGGACAGGTCCTTCACATATTGCGAGATGACGCCGACCTGCGGGCCGGTGTCTTCGCCGTTGGTCTGCTGCTCCGGTGCGCCCTGCACGCCTTCTTCTTCGGCCATGGAAATGAACTTTCGAATGCTTGTTGAACGAAGGCCGTGGCTGAGGCGCGGCCGCTCGGCTGAGGCGGGTAGCAGGGGCCGCAGGCGCGCGCAACACGGGCGGCCCGCCTTCCTGCGGCGTGGCGGGAGCCAGCGTTCCGGGGAACCTTCGCCGCATTTGAATCCTTGCGTCCCCGGGCCTATGTAGGAACCCGATGTTTGTGCGGAGAGTGCGGTGACGATCGAGATTGTGCTTCTGGCGATGCTTGCCCTGTTCGTGGGCCTGCGCCTGTACTCGGTGCTCGGCCGCCGCACCGGCCATGAGCAGCAGCCGATCCTGCGCCCCGCTGAAACCGCCGTCGGCGGCGAGCCGGTGGTTCCCCAGGCCGACACGGTGCCCGAGCGGCCGGAAACGAGCGGCATGGTGTTCGAGGACCGCGCGGCGATCGGCATTCGCGCCATCGCAACCGCCGACCCGAGCTTCGACGTCGGCCGCTTCGTTGAGGGGGGCCAGGCGGCCTACCGGATGATCCTGGAGGCGTTCTGGAAGGGCGACCGCGAGGACCTTCGCCACCTGGCCGGAACCGACGTGTTTGCCTCCTTCGAAGCCGCGATCGCCGAGCGCGAGGCCGCGGGGCACACGCTCGACAACCGCCTGGTTCTGATCGAGCGGGCGGTGATCCAGGACGCGCGCCTCGTCGGCCGCACCGCCGAAATCGACATGCGCTTCGATGCCGATATCGCCGCCGTGACCCGCGACAAGGACGGCACGGTCATCGCCGGCACGCTGTCCGATGCGGTCCCGACCCACGACGTCTGGACCTTCCGCCGCACCCTGGGCAGCGCCGATCCCAATTGGCTGCTGGTCGACACCGACGAGGCCTGAGCGGCCGCGCTGCGCGCCGCGCCCGATTAAGCGATTTCCCCCCGGGTGACGGTGCCGCTATCCTGCGGCGGTGCTGGGCCGCGAATCATCCACTCGAACCATCGTCGCCGGGCATGACGGCCTGAAGCTTGGCCGTGCCCGGAAGGCGAAGGTTCTGCGCTCTACGTCCCTGAACTTTGGTCAGCTTTCTGGCGGTTTTGCCTTGCTCTGCGCGCTTGCAAGCTGCGCCCCCCGGGCCGCTGCGCCGCCGATTGCTCCGCCGCCCGTAGTGCCGGTGCAGACCAGCCCGCCGGCACCGCCGCAGCCTCCTGGGCCGCAGACCGCGCTCGAAGCCGGCGTCAAAGCCGGGCCAAGCCTCGCCGGGATCACGCCCGAGCAAGCGAGGCGCGCTTATCACGCGTTCAAGATATCGTGTCCTGCCCTTGTCAAAAGGCCGGACGTGAGCGGCCTCACCCGCCCGGCGGATTGGGCGCCGCTCTGCGCGCAGCTCGAAGTCATGCCGCAGCCCGGCGACATGTACCTGGGCTGGTTCCGCAACAATTTCGAACTGATCGAGGTGGGCGACGGCAAGGCCTTCGCCACCGGCTATTTCGAGCCGGAGATTGCCGGCTGCCGCACCCCGCGGCCCGGCTGCGAAACGCCGGTATACCGCAAGCCGCCGGAACTCGTCGAAGTGGATGCCGCCGCGGCGGCCGCAGCCGGAACCCCGCGCCGCGGGCGGCTTGAGAATGGCGTCATGGTACCCTTCTTCGAGCGGGCGGAGATCGAAAACGGGGCGCTTGCCGGACGTGGCCTCGAGCTTGCCTTCGCGGCCGACCCGATCGAATTCTTCTTTCTCCAGATCCAGGGTTCCGGCCGCCTGCGCCTGCCCGACGGCGGGGTGATGCGGATCGGCTATGCCGGGCAGAACGGCCGCGAATATGTCGCCATCGGGCGGGTGATGCGCGAACGCGGGCTGCTCCAGACCGGCGGCACCACCATGCAGCACATCGTCGCCTGGCTGCGCGCCAACCCGGACGAAGGCCGCGCGATCATGCGCGAGAACAAGAGCTATATCTTCTTCCAGGAACTGACCGGCGCCGGCCCTCTCGGCGCGCTCGGCCTGCCCGTCACCGGCCGCGCCACCGTCGCGGCCGATCCGAAGTTCGTGCCGCTCGGCGCGCCCGTTCTGCTCGAAATGGACCGCGCCGAGGCGAGCGGCCTGTGGGTCGCTCAGGATACGGGCGGCGCGATCAGGGGCGCCAACCGCTTCGACACCTTCTGGGGCGCGGGCGAGGAGGCGGCGCGGATCGCCGGCGGAATGCAGGGCAAGGGCCGCGCCTGGATATTGGTCCCCAAGGGCACGCTGGCGCGCCTCCATGCCGCCGCGCCGCCTCAGCGCTGAGGAAGCGCAGCTTTGGGGCCGGGTGGTGGAAAGCGTCAAGCCGCTCCACCTGAGGCCCCAGGTTGCCGCTCCTGTGGCCCTTCCAGCCGAGCCGATTTCTCCGCCGGTGCCCGCGCCCGCAAAGGTCAAGGGCCGAACACCGCCCGCGCGCAAACCGGCACCGCCTCCACCCGCGCCAAGGCCCGCACCCGGCACCACCCTGGACGGCACCTGGGACCGGCGCCTTTCCCGCGGGCTTGTAGCGCCCGACTTCGTACTCGACCTTCACGGCCACAATCTCGGCACCGCCTACGATCTCCTGGACCAGCGGCTTGAGTTCGCCATCGCCGCCGAAGCCCGCCTGCTGCTGCTCGTCACCGGTAAGCCGCCGGGCGAGGAGCGGCCGGTGAAGCGCGGCGCGATCCGGGCCGCGGTCGGCGACTGGCTCGCCGCATCGCGCCACGCCGGCAGCATCGCCGCGGTGCGCAACGCCCACCCGCGCCATGGCGGGGCAGGGGCACTCTACATCATTCTTCGCCGCCGCCGCTGAAGGCGCCCGTTTCGTCACCCTTTGGTAAGGGCTCGCGGGCTATTGTTACGGCTCCGGCGCGCCTGTGGGGGGCGGTGCCGCGTGAAAAGCGGGCGAAGCCAAGGCGATGAGCACCACCTGGAACAAGATCAGCAACGGACTGCTGTCGCTGCTCGCCGGAGTGGCCGCCTTCTTGTTCACGCTCGCGGGATTCCTGCTCCTCGGCGAGGTCGACCAACAGATCGTCGCCTCCTTGTTCATCGGCCTGTTCGCGCTGATGGTCGTTCACCTGGCGGGCGAGCGGCCCAACGCCGCGCAGGCCCGCGCCACCACCGCCCTGATCGATCGCCTGCTGGAAGTGCACCGGGGCGACCTGACCTCGCCCGCGCCCGCCGTGCTCCGCAACACCATGCCCGCGCTGGCCGCGGCGGTGGACGGCCTCTTCGAGCAGGTCCGCTCCAGCCTCGACAATTTCCGCACAATGGCGATGTACGATCCGGTTACCGCTCTTCCCAACCGGATTCACTTCCGGCGCGAAGCCGACCGGGTGCTGAAGGATCGGCGCGACGGCGATTGCACCGCCTTGCTGTTCATCGATCTCGACGGCTTCAAGGAAGTGAACGACCGGCTCGGGCACGCTCAGGGCGACCAGATGCTGATCATGGTGGCCAACCGCCTGCGCGTCGTCGTCAAGGCCGAAGGCGATACCGAAGCCCCGTCGCCGCTCCTTGCGCGTCTTGCCGGCGACGAATTCACCATCCTCCTGCCAGGCGTCGGAAGCGCCGAGGAGGCCGAACGCATCGCCGCCCGCGCGCTTGCCGCCCTTTCCGAGCCGTTCACCAGTCTCGGCCAGTCGAGCAACATCGGCGCCTCCATCGGCATCGCCATCTGCCCCGACCACGGCACCGAGCTCCCGGCTTTGATGAAGGCCGCCGACATCGCCATGTACCATGCCAAATCGAGCGGCCGCTCCCGCGTGTGCCTGTTCGACGGCGAACTTGCCCGCGCGTCCGAACAGCGCGCCGCGTTCGGCGAGGGCCTGCGCGTTGCGATCGAGAGGGATGAGCTGGCTTTGGTCTACGAGCCGCGCCTGTGCCTGCGCAGCGGCGCCATTCTCGCGGGCGACGTGTCGCTGCGCTGGCGGAGGCCGGACGGGGAATCACTGTCCATCGACACCCTGGACGCTGCGATCGAGGATGCCGGGCTGGAGCATCAGCTGTCGAGCTGGACCCTTGCCTCGAGCCTCGAAGCCTACGGGCGCTGGCGCGAAGCCGACCTTCCGCAACGCCTCTGCGTCCGCCTTTCGCCGCGTCAGGTGGAACGCGCCGACTTTGCCGAAGGCGTGTTCGCCGTGCTGGCCGCCGAGGCGAAGCGCCACGCACTGATTGAGCTTGAGCTTCCGGCCGCGTCGCTCGCCTTCGTTCGTCCGCACGTGTGCGACCAGCTCAAGAACCTGCGCCGGCTGGGCGTGACGATCACGGTTGGCGATTTCGGCGGTGCGGGCATGGACCTTGGAGTCCTCACCCGCCTGCCGGTCGATCGGGTGAAGTTCGCGCCTGCTCTGGTTGCCGACATCGATCGCGATCCGCGCGCGCGCACGATTCTGTCCTCGATCCTGCACCTTGTGCACGGCCTCGACTGCGAGGCGATCGCGGTGGGTGCGCATCGCCAGGAACAGCTTGAAGTGCTTCGCGCCGCCGGCTGCGACGCGGTGCAGGGCTTCTTCGGCCTGGAGCCGATGGAAGAATACGCGTTCGTCGCCTGGATCGCGGCGCAGGATTGCGCCCGAAGCCTCGCCCGCGCTTCCTAAGCCAAGGCGGCGCGGATGATCCGCGCGTAAATCCGGGCGAGCGCTCGGATGTCCTCCACCGCCGCCGCTTCGTCGAGCTTGTGCATGGTGGCGTTGGGAAGGCCGAAATCCACCACCGGGCAAAGCGCGATCAGGAACCGCCCGTCCGACGTGCCGCCGCTGGTCGAGAGGTCCGGTTCGACGCCGATCTCGGATCGGATCGCGTCGGTGACGAGATCGTAGAGCTTGCCCGGCGGGGTCAGGAACGCCTCACCTGATACCTTCGCATCCAGAGTCGCACCCGGTGCGACCTTGGCGACCGTCTCCCGCACCAGTTCCACCAAGTCCTCGCCGCGATGGAGATCGTTGAAGCGGATGTTGAGCTGCGCCGACGCTGAGCCGGGGATGATGTTGGTTGCACTGGTCGGGGTTGAGACCGCCGTCACTTCCAGGTTCGAGGGCTGAAACGCCTCGGTGCCGTCGTCGAGGTGAAGCGCATCGAGCGCGGCCAGCACTCGCGCCAGCTTGGGCACTGGATTGTCCGCCCGGTGCGGGTAGGCGACGTGGCCCTGCTGGCCGGGGACATTGATCCACATGTTGACCGTGCCGCGCCGGCCGATCTTCACCGTGTCGCCGAGCCGGTCCACGGACGTGGGCTCGCCGATCAGGATCATGTCGGGCCGAATGCCGCGCTCCGCCATCCAGTCCATGATCGCGCGGGTGCCGTGGATCGCGGCACCCTCTTCGTCGCCGGTGATGAGCAGGCTCAGAGTTCCGGCATGTCCGGCGGTCTCCGCGCAGGCGGCGGCGAAGGCGGCGACTCCGCCTTTCATATCCACCGCGCCGCGGCCGTAGAGCAGGCCGCCGCGGATTTCCGGCCGGAACGGGTCGCCCGCCCAGCCCTCGCCCGGCGGCACCACATCGAGATGGCCGGCAAAGGCGAAATGCGGTGTGCCGCTGCCGCGGGTCGCCACCATGTTCTCGACCGGGCCGTCCGGCGCCTCGCCGCTCAGGAAGCGGTGAATGGCGAAGCCGAGCGGACGCAACGCCTGCTCCAGCACGTCGAACACGCCCGCCGATCGGGGGGTGATGCTTGGGCAGGCGATCAGATCGGCGGTGAGCTGGACGGGGTCGATTGCGCTGGTCATGGCGCCTGGACTAGCAAGGGGGTTGAAGGTTCACCAGCCGGGGAGAGGGGACGGATGCCCAAGCTCGATCTCGACGCCATCCAGCAGACCAACCGCACCGGCTATCCGCCGCCTTATGCCGAGCCGATGGGCGCGCGCTGGTACCGGCGCCTGTCGCCCGCCGCGGGCATCGAGGATTTCGGCGCCAGCCACGTCGTCCTGAAGCCCGGTGGGATCTCCAGCCAGCGTCACTGGCATGAAGGCGAAGACGAGCTGCTGGTGATGATCGCCGGGGAGGCGGTGCTGGTGGAGGACGCGGGCGAGACGGTCCTGGCTCCAGGCGATGTCGCAGCCTTTCCCAAAGGCGTTGCCGACGGCCATCATCTGGTGAATCGGGGCTCGGCCGATTGCGTGTTCGTCGCCATCGGCAAACCGGTGCAAAGCCCCTGCCATTATCCCGACATCGACATGCACTTCGATGGTGCTGCCGCCCGCTACACCCGCAAGGACGGCTCGCCTTACTGAGCCGGCGGCTCCTCGTAGCGTTCGATCACCCAGGGCTCCTCCTGCGCAGCTGAAATCCACTCCTGCATCCACGGGTGGGCGAACATCGCCTCCATGTAAGCGGCGGCGAAACGCGGCACGGGAATCGAGTAGGTGACGAAACGGGTGGCGACGGGCGCGAACATGATGTCCACCGCGCCGAACGTGCCGAACAGGTAGGGGCCGCCGTCGCCGTGACGGGCACGGGCCTGGGCCCATAGCTCGAAGATGCGGCTCATCTCGGCCTTAACCCCGTCCGATAAATCGCGCGCCTCGAAACGGCTGCGCAGGTTCATCGGGCAGTCGCGGCGCAGATTTTCGTAGCTCGAGTGCATTTCGGCGGCCATCGACCGCGCCATTCCGCGCGCCACTTCATCCTCCGGCCAGTAGCGGGAGCGGTCGGTCTTGTCGGCGAGCCATTCGACGATTGCCAGGCTGTCCCAGATCACCGCTTTGTCGTCCCACAGGATCGGCACCTTGCCGCCCGATGGCGCGAATTCCTGGCCTTCGCGGTGCCGGTCCCATTCCTCGTTGAACAGGGGAATGGTGATCTCCTCGAACACCAGGCCTGATTGCTTCACGGCAAGCCAGCCGCGCAGCGACCAGGAGGAATAGGCCTTGTTGCCGATAATGAGCTTGAGCATCTGTTTTCCCGCTTGAACCGTCGCCTGTGTGGCGAGGAGCATCTGAACGCCGCTTGAGTTCCCTCAGCCACACCCGCGGCACGGCTGTCACCAAAGAAAAAGGCCGCCGCCCGGTGGGGCAGCGGCCTGTTCCTGATCCTCCCGCAAAGGAGAAAAGTGCTTACGCGTCGGCGTCCGCGTCTTCGTCGGCCGGAGCCGCGTTCGAAGAACCGCTGTCCGCGCTGTCGGTCCGGATTTCGCCCGGCTCGGCATTGGGATCGAAGTCCTCGGTGAAGCCGGCTTCGCCGCGGTCGAACATGGCGGCCATGACGTCCACGCCCTGCGCCTGGAGCTCGGCCTCTTCGGGCGAGCGGGCGACGTTGACGCGGATGGTCACGGAGACTTCCGGGTGAAGCGCGATCTTCACGTCCTGCAGGCCGATCGCCTTGATCGGCTTGTTGAGCACGATCTGGTTCTTGGCGATCTTGTGTCCCTGGGCCTCCAGAGCCTCCGCAAGGTCACGAGCCGAAACCGAGCCGTAAAGCTGGCCGGTGTTGGACGCCTGGCGGATGAGCTGAACGGTTGCGCCGTCGATGCCCTTTGAATCCGCTTCGGCCGCGGTGCGGCGCTCGGCGTTCTGCGACTCGATGCGCTCACGGTTCGCTTCGAACACCTTGCGGTTCGACTCGTTGGCGCGAAGCGCCTTGCCGTTGGGGAGCAGGAAGTTGCGGGCAAAGCCGTTCTTCACCGTCACCACGTCGCCGATGGCGCCGAGCTTCTCGATTCGTTCGAGCAGAATGACATCCATTGCTCGCGCTCCTTACTTAACGACGTAGGGGAGAAGGCCGAGGTGGCGGGCGCGCTTGATCGCGGTGGCCAGCTCGCGCTGCTTCTTGCCGGAAACGGCGGTGATGCGGCTCGGAACGATCTTGCCGCGCTCGGACACGAAGCCCTGGAGCAGACGAACGTCCTTGTAGTCGATCCGGGGAGCGTCCTTGCCCGAGAAGGGGCAGCTCTTGCGGCGGCGGAAAAATGGGCGTGCCATGTTGCTGTCCTTTCTCTCTTAAGCTTCGGCGAAATCGGCGCGGGGCGCGCGATCGCCACGGTCGCCGCGATCGCCACGGTCGTCGCGATCCCGGCGGGGGCCGCGATCGCCACGGTCGCCGCGATCGCCACGGCCGTCACGGCTGTCGCGCTCGTTGCGGCGCATCATGGCCGACGGGCCTTCCTCATGCGCATCGACGCGGATCGACATATAGCGGATGATGTCTTCGTTGATCTGGGTCTGGCGCTCCAGCTCGGCAACGACATTGGTCGGCGCTTCGAAGTCGATGGCGACGTAGTGCGCCTTGCGGTTCTTCGAAATGCGGTAGGCGATGGAGCGCAGGCCCCACGTTTCGGTCTTGACGACACGGCCGCCGTTGGATTCGATAATGTCGGTTGCGGCTTGCGCCAGCGCGTCGACCTGGGCTTGGGCCAGGTCCTGACGCGCGAGAAATACATGCTCATAGAGCGGCATGTTCGCGTTCCTTATCTTGGCCGATCGCTGACGTCCGCCCATTGCGAAACGCCCCTCCGGCTGTCGTCTCAAAGTAAAAGGGGCGGTAAAAGCGCGTGCGCCTTCCGCCCCGTGGCCGCCACATGGCTGATGATGCCCGGAAAAGCAAGCCTCGCTTGCGCTTCGCCCCGGTGCTGGCCTAGCAGCCGCGCCAACAGGAGGCACTTATGCGCGCATTCATATTCCCCGGCCAAGGGAGCCAGTCGGTCGGCATGGGCAAGGCGCTTGCCGAGGCAAGCCGGGTCGCCCGCGAGTTGTTCGCCGAAGTCGACGAGGCGCTGAAGCAGAACCTGTCCCGGCTGATGGCGGAAGGCCCGATCGAGGACCTGACGCTGACCGAAAACGCCCAGCCGGCGATCATGGCCAATGCGTTGGCGACCTTGCGCACGGCCGGGATCGAGGTGCGCGGCAAGGCGGATTTCGTCGCCGGCCACAGCCTTGGCGAGTACACGGCGCTTGCCGCCTCCGGATCGCTGGATCTTGCAACAACCGCGCGGCTCCTCAAGCTTCGTGGGCTTGCCATGCAGCAGGCGGTGCCCCTGGGGCAGGGGGCGATGGCCGCCCTGCTTGGCGCAAGCGTCGAGATCGCCCAGGCCGTTGCGGATGAAGCGGCGCAGGGCGAAATCTGCACCGTCGCTAACGACAACGATCCGACCCAGGTGGTCATCTCCGGCCACCGCGGCGCGATCGAGCGCGCACTCGAAATCGCCAGGTCAAAGGGCGCGAAGCGGGCGCTGCTGCTTCCGGTCTCGGCGCCCTTCCACTCGCCGCTGATGGAGCCCGCCGCCCGCGCCATGGAACAGGCGCTTGCCGATGCGGCGCTCTCCAACCCGGCGGTTCCCGTCTACGCCAACGTCACCGCCGCGCCGGTCAGCGATGCCGCCGAAATCCGCCGCCTGCTGGTCGAGCAAGTCACCGGCATGGTCCGCTGGCGCGAAAGCGTCGCGGCGATGGCGGAGGCAGGCGTCACCCACTTCGTCGAATTCGGCGGCAAGGTGCTCGGCCCCATGGTGAAACGCATCGCCCCCGACGCAAAGGTAACAAGCGTCGTCACGATGGACGACATCGACGCGCTGGTGAAGGAGATTTGAGCATGTTCGACCTGTCAGGAATGACCGCCTTGGTGACCGGTGCGTCCGGGGGAATCGGTTCGGCCATTGCTCGCGCGTTGGCGGAGCGGGGGGCTCGGTTGGCGCTGTCCGGGTCGAACGAGGAGAAGCTGGAGGCTTTTCGGGCGGAGCTTGGCGGCGAGCATATCGCCCTTGCCGCCAACCTTTCCGATGGCGCCGCCGTCGACGGCCTCGTGCCGCGCGCGGTGGAGGCACTTGGCAGACTCGACATCCTGATCAACAACGCCGGGGTCACCCGCGACAATCTCGCGATGCGGATGAAGGATGAGGAATGGTCGGACGTCATCCGCATCAACCTCGAAGCCGCGTTCCGCCTGTCGCGCGCGGCACTGAAGCCGATGATGCGCGCCAAATTCGGGCGGATCATCTCGATCACCTCCGTTGTTGGCGCTACCGGGAACCCCGGCCAGGTCAATTATGCCGCGTCCAAGGCCGGCATCGTTGGCATGTCGAAGGCGCTCGCCCAGGAAGTCGCCAGCCGCAACATCACAGTGAACTGCGTCGCGCCCGGCTTTATCCGCTCGGCCATGACGGACGCGCTGCCGGACGCGCAAAAGGACGCGCTGATGGGCCGCATTCCGGCCGGCAAGCTTGGCGAGGGGAACGACATCGCCGCCGCGGCGGTTTACCTGGCGAGCCGCGAAGCCGCTTACGTGACGGGGCAGACCCTGCACGTGAACGGCGGCATGGCAATGCTCTAAGGGGCCGCGTGCCCAAACACCAACCGCCACTTGCCAGCCCCCTCGGGGAGCGGCTAGGGCAATCGCAAACAAAGCCTAGGGAAGGGTAACATATGAGCGAAACTGCCGATCGCGTGAAGAAAATCGTTGTCGAGCACCTCGGCGTCGAAGCTGAGAAGGTCACCGAAGAAGCCAGCTTCATCGATGATCTGGGCGCGGACAGCCTCGACATCGTCGAGCTGGTGATGGCGTTTGAAGAAGAATTCGGCGTGGAAATCCCGGACGATGCCGCCGAGAAGATTTCCACGGTGAACGACGCGATCCAATTTATCGATTCCAACAAGGCCTGAGCTTGCAGGTCTGCCGGCCGGCGGTGGTCGGGCCGCTTTTTCGAAACGGCTCCCCGTCCATCGCCGGGGGGCCGTTTTGTTTTCTTGAAGAACCGGAGTTCATTGCATGCGCCGTGTCGTCGTAACCGGTCTCGGAATGGTGTCCCCCTTGGGCGGCGACGTCGCGACGAGCTGGAAGAACATCCTCGCCTCGAAGAGCGGCGCCGGCCGTATCACCCGCTTCGATCCCACCGATTATGCGTGCCAGATCGCCTGCGAGGTAAAGCCGCCGGAGCATGAGTACGGCTTCGATCCTTCGATCCGCGTCGATCACAAGATCCAGCGCCAGGTCGATCCGTTCATTATCTACGGCCTGGATGCAGCAGGCCAGGCGCTGGAAGATGCCGGCCTCACCGACATGACCGAGGAAGAGCGCTTCCGCGTCGGTGTGTCGATCGGCTCGGGCATCGGCGGCCTGCCGGGCATCGAGAAGGAATCTCTGGTTCTTCACGAAAAGGGCCCGCGGCGCGTGTCCCCGCACTTCGTGCACGGCCGGCTGATCAACCTCATCTCCGGCCAGGTTTCGATCAAATACGGCCTGATGGGCCCGAACCATGCGGTGGTCACCGCTTGCTCTACCGGCGCCCACTCGATCGGCGACGCGGCACGGATGATCATCATGGACGACGCAGATGTGATGGTCGCGGGCGGCGCGGAGAGCGCGCTGTGCCCGCTCGGCATCGCCGGCTTCTCCCAGGCACGGGCGCTGTCGACGCGCAACGATGCGCCTGAAAAGGCGAGCCGTCCTTACGATGTCGACCGCGACGGTTTCGTCATGGGCGAAGGCGCGGGCGTCGTCGTTCTCGAGGAATATGAGCGGGCCAAGGCACGCGGCGCGAAGATCTATGGCGAGGTCGTCGGCTACGGCATGTCGGGCGACGCCTATCACGTCACTGCCCCGCATCCGGATGGCGCAGGCGGCTACCGCGCCATGGAAGTGGCGATGAAGCGCTCCGGGCTCGCCCTTAGCGACATCGACTATATCAACGCGCATGGTACTTCGACGCCGATGGGCGACGAACTGGAGCTGGGCGCCGTTCGAAAACTCTTCGGCAGCGCCATTGAGACGCTGTCGATGAGTTCGACCAAGTCGGCCATCGGCCACCTGCTCGGCGGCGCCGGCGCGGTGGAGGCTATCTTCTGCATCCTGGCGATGCGCGACCAGATCGTCCCGCCGACCCTTAATCTCGACAATCCGAGCGAGGCGACTCTGGGTGTCGATCTCGTCCCACATGTCGCCAAGGAGCGGAAGGTGAAGGCTGTGCTGAACAACAGCTTCGGCTTCGGCGGCACCAACGCCAGCCTCGTCTTCCAGGCCGTCTGATCCGCGAATGAAGAAGCTGCTCGCGCTCGGGGTGCTTGCCGTCGCCGTGCTCGGGATCGGTCTCTGGTTCATTCAGGGGTGGAGCGGAGCAGGCCCGGCGGCGAAGCCGATCCCGGTGCTGATCCCCGCCGGATCGAGCATGGTGAAGGCGGCGCAGACTTTGGAAAAGGCGGGGGTGGTCGCGTCCGCCGAACGCTTCCTGTTCCAAGCCAAGATCTTCGGCGGCGGGGAGTCGATCAAGGCGGGGGAGTATGAATTCCCCGCCCGAGCCAGCCACTCCGAGGTCCTCTCGATTCTGCAAAGCGGCAAGACGCTGCAGCGCCTCGTGACCATTCCCGAGGGCATGCCCTCGGTGCTGGTCCACGAACGGCTGATGGCCGCGCCCACTTTGACCGGCGACGTACCGGTGCCGGAGGAAGGCTCGGTGCTGCCCGACAGCTACAGCTATCAACGCGGCGAGAGCCGGGCGGCGGTGCTGGCGCGGATGCAGGCGGCGATGACGAAAGCGCTTGCCGAGCTGTGGCCGAAGAAGGGACCGAAAAGCGTCGTCACAAGCCCGCGTGAGGCGGTGATCCTAGCCTCCATTGTCGAGAAGGAGACGGGGAAGGCATCCGAGCGGCCGATGGTTGCCGGTGTCTACTCGAACCGGCTGCGCATCGGCATGAAGCTCGATGCCGATCCGACGGTGATCTACCCGGTCACCAAGGGGCGGCCGCTTGGGCGGCGAATCCTGCGTTCGGAGCTGGATGCCAGGAACGGCTACAACACCTATGCGATGCCCGGCTTGCCGGCGGGGCCGATCGCCAATCCCGGGCGCGAATCGATCGCGGCGGTGCTCAACCCGGCCGAGACTCAGGCGCTCTATTTCGTTGCCGACGGGACGGGCGGGCACGTCTTCGCCAACAGCCTCCCGGAGCATGAGGCGAATGTCACCAAGTGGCGCGCCCTCCGCAAGACCCGCGGAGAGATGTAGCTACCGCAGCCAGGCCGCCGCCCGGGCGTGGAACGCCAGCCAGGCAAGCAGCGCCGCGACGATCGTGATGGTGAGCGGCAGCGCGATCCCGCCGAACATCTCCAGATGGCCGCTGAGGAATACGATCCAGCCCTCCAGCATAAGGAGGCCGAGCAGCGAGACGAGCAGCACCGGCAGCGCCCAGCGCTTGCGCAGAAGCAGGCCGAGGCTGCCGAGGAGGCCCGCGAAGGTGCCGATCGCAAAGGCGCCGACGATCGCCGCCGGAACGCTCTTGGCAGCGGCGCGCTGCGCGGAATCGAGGCTGGCCATCGGGTCGCCGAACAGGCCAACCGACCCTAGATATTGGAAAACACCGAAGGCGTTCCAGAGCAGCGCAATCACGGCAACCACTCGAAACCAGCTTGGCGGCTCGGTATTGCCGGAAACGTCTGTAGCCATTGAACATCCCCCCTGGTCGGAAAGATGCGCGGTTCGGCCGCGGACTTCAAGTCGCGAGCCGGCGCCTTTCGATGCCGCTGCCGCTGCCCTGCGGGGTGGCGCAGTGGAAGGGTTCCACCGTCACCTTCCCAGCTTCGTGGCTGACCTGGATGGCCATGCGGTCGTCCACCATCAGGCCGACATGGTCGTCGCAGAACAGGAGGTCGCCGCGGCTAAGGGGGGCATCGTCCGGGAGGGCAGTGCCAAGGGCGCGCTGGTCGGCGGTGTCGCGTGGGCAGGTGATGCCGCAGAGCTGGAGGGCGAGCTGGACCAGACCGGAGCAGTCGATGCCGTGCGACGTGCGGCCGCCGCGCAGAAAGGGGGTGCCGAGCAGGCGCTGGGCGACGGCAACGGGGTCGCTCTCATACTCGTCGATGCGGCGCAGGTAGGAGAGCGGAATGCAGCCGCCCTCGATCTGCAGCATCGCACCGCGTACTTCGCCGTGGACCCGTGAACCCATCGGCATGTGGGCGATGGGGGTGGAAAGCGGGTCGCCGCAGGTCTGCACGGGGGCATGGGCTTCGCACACGATGTGGGTCGGCTCGCGGCGGTCGGCAAGTTCGATTGCTTCGACATAGCCGACGCGGTGATCAAGCAGGCAATAACCCCAGGCCCAACCGGAGGTGATGTCGAGAACCGCGAAGCTCTCGCCCGGGAGGAGCTGCGACACGGGTTCGGAGGTGTCGGACGGCGCGGAATACAGGCCAGCGGGGAGCATCCCGCAGGCGCGTATCAGCGGGCGGGCGTAATGCGGTGCGAAGAGGGTGCCGGCGAGTGCGACGTCGGCGATGTCGCGGCGCCAGGCGTTGAGGCGCGGATCGGGGAGGACCGACGGGCCGTCGAGCGAAAAACGGGCGGCTTTGCGCGCCGCCCCCGCGTCAATGCTGGAGGAGGATTCCGCGTTCCTTGGGCGCGCGGCGGCCGTTGCCGTCCTGCTGCTCGATATTGCCTTCGAAGCGCTCAAGGAAATCCTGCCCTATGCTGGTCTTGGCGACGAATACGTTGCGGCGGTCCGCCTCGTCGCGCACGCGGCGCAGATAGCCGAGCGTGCCCAGGGTATTCAAGGCGCGCGTGATAACGGGTTTGGAAACGCCAAGGGTTTGGGCGAGGCCGCGAACCGTGTGAGGACCGGGCGTCAGATAGACGATCATCATCAGCGCCATCTGACGATTGGTAAGATCCGGCTGGCCCGACCGGACATAACCGATCAGCGTTTGCATCCAGCTCCTGAGCGAGCGCTCTGCCACTGGTTTTTCTCCAAATCCTAGCCGCATCCTTTCTTGTGAAAGGTCGGTCTGTTTCGGGGATACAACCAGTCAGATCGGGTTTCGTTTCGTTAGCTATTGAGAATTCGACGCAAAAACGATGCTGTTCGTCAACGCCCATAACGCGAAGCCATCATTGCCCATGCCGCGCGCAGGCCCAAAGCGTCGCCGCCCTTGGGCCGTCCGGGTCGGGCGGCGGAGCGCCAGGCAAAGGTGTCGAAGTGCGCCCAGGGCACGCCGGCGGGGACGAAACGGCGCAGGAACAGGGCGGCGGTGACGGCGCCCGCCATGGGCGCGTCCGAGACGTTGCCGAGATCGGCGATGTCCGAGGCGAGCATCTCGTCATAGCCGTCCCACAGCGGCATCCGCCATGCGGGATCGGAGACGGCGGTGCCGGCGGCGAGCAGCGCCTCGGCGAGTGCCTCGTCGCTCACGAACAGGGCCGGGAGATCGGGGCCGAGGGCGACTCGGGCGGCCCCGGTGAGGGTCGCGAAATCGAGGATCAGTTCCGGCTCGCTCTCGCCTGCTTTGGTGAGGGCGTCGGCTAAAATCAGGCGACCTTCGGCGTCGGTGTTGCCGACTTCGACGGTGAGGCCCTTGCGGCTTTGGAGGATGTCGCCGGGGCGGAAGGCGTTGGCGGAGACGCTGTTCTCGACAGCGGGGATGAGCAAGTGGAGGCGCACGGGCAGGCGGCTCCTCATCACGACCCGTGCGAGCGCTAGGGCGTGGGCGGCGCCGCCCATGTCTTTCTTCATCAGCCGCATGCCGGCGGACGGCTTGATGTCGAGCCCGCCGGTGTCGAAGCAGACGCCTTTCCCGACGATCGCGACGCGGGGGTGCGCCGGGTTGCCCCATTCCAGCTCGATCAGGCGCGGCGCGCGTTCAGCGGTGGCGCCCTGGCCGACGCCTGCGATCATCGGGTAGCCGTCCAGAAGGGCCTTCCCGACGGTGACGGTCACGGCGGCGCCGCACTCGGTGGCGAGCGCGCGGGCGGCGGCTTCTAGTTCGGCGGGGCCGAGATCGCCGGCGGGGGTGTTGACGAGGTCGCGGACGAGGAAAGTGGCTTCGGCCAGGAAGATCGTTTCCGCGATCCGCGCCGGCTCCGAAGTCAGCAGGACGCGCGGACCCTTGCGGTGCTTGGGCTGCTTGTAGCGTTCGAAGCTGTACTGGCCGAGCAGCCAGCCCAGCGCAGCCTGGCCGGGGGCGCTGCCAGCAGCCACGCGGTAGCGACCCTCGGGGAGCGCCTCGGCCCCCTTAGCGAGGCACCAGGGGCTAAGCTCGGCAGTGTTCGCCACGCCCAGGACGGCGGACCATTCGGCCTTCTCCCCCGGGAGTATGGCGAGCTGATAGGCCTCGCCGCGAAAACCCTGCGCGTCGGTGGCGCTGCGCACCCGCTCCGGCTGCGCCTTGAGCCAGGCTTCGAAGCCTGCCTTATCGACGAGGTGAAGCGCGGTTGCAGGCTCGCCGCGGTCGGGCTGCAGAAGGATGTGGAGGTCGCTCATCCCTTTCCCCTAGGCGCTGGTGCGCGGCTGCAAAAGGGGTGGCTCACGCATTGCATGTGGCGGGTTTGCCGACGCGGGCGCGGTCGTCGAGCACGGAGACACCCCAGAAGGCGAGGCCGCCGAGCGCAAGCGCGCAGCCGACCCAGCCGGTCGAGGTCAAGCCAAAGCCGGCGGCGATGGCGAGGCCGCCAAGCCACGGGCCGAGCGCGTGGGCGAAGTTGAAGGCGCTGTGGTTGAGCGCGGCGGCAAGGCTTTGCGCGTCCTCGGCGACATCCATCAGCCGCGCCTGCAGGATAGTGCCGAGCGAGCCGCCGACGCCGATGGCGAACACGGAGAGCGACATCGTCCAGATATTCGACGCGGCGAGCGGGTAGAAGGCCAATGCGGCGGCGCTGAACAGGAGCAGTGCTCCGGCCGTCGGCATCAGCGCACGATCGGCGAAGCGGGGGACGATCAGGTTGCCGGCCGTGGTGCCGAGGCCGAAGATGGCGAGCACAATCGGAACCGCACCGGCGCCGACGCCGGTCACCTCCATCAGGGTGGAGGCGAGGTAGGTGTAGACCGCGAACAGGCCGCCGAAGCCGATCGCGCCGGTGGCAAGCGTGAGCCAGACCTGACGGCTTCGAAGCGCGCCGAACTCCTTCAAGGGGCTGGCGCCGGGCTCGGGCGGTTGCCTGGGCGCGACGAGCCAGATCATCGCCACGGTGGCGATAGCGACAACGGCCACCACCCCGAAGCCCCAGCGCCAGCCGAACGCCTGGCCCAGCCAGTTGGCGAAGGGCACGCCGATGATGGTCGCGGTGGTCAGGCCGAGCATGACCCGGGCGATCGCCTGGGTGCGCTTCTCCTGCGGCACCAGCGAAGCGGCAACGAGGGCGGCGATGCCGAAGTAAGCGCCGTGGGGGAGGCCGGAGAGGAAGCGGAAGAACAGCATCCACTCATAGGTCGGAGCAAGGGCGCTGAGGCCGTTGGCGACCGCGAAGATCGCCATGAGGAGGAGGAGCAGCGTGCGCCTCGCGAGCTTGGCGGCGAGGATCGCGAGGAGCGGGGCGCCGACCACTACGCCGAGCGCATAGGCGCTGATCACGTGGCCGGCGGTCGGCTCGTCGATGCCGAGGCCGTCGGCGAAGAAGGGCAAGAGGCTCATGGTCGCGAATTCGGTGGTGCCGATTGCGAAGCCGCCCATGGCGAGGGCGAAGTGGACCAGGGCTGGGGAGGCTTTCAAGTCGATCTCCGGGAGCGCCCTGCGGACGCATTGCTGCGGTGCAGCATAAACGAGGAAGCACCTATCTAGGTCCACTCGCCGAAGATTAAAGTGCCGCGGCCCCCAGCGGTGCGCCGAACAAATCGTGCTCGTCGGCATCCTCAATGAGGACCCGGACGATGTCGCCGGGCTGGGCGTTGCCGGCATCGCGCAGGTGGACTTCGCCGTCGATTTCCGGCGCGTCGGCGTGGGAGCGGCCGGTGGCACCGCCTTCGCCGTCGGCAAGGTCGATGAGGACGTCGATCTCGCGGCCGACCTTGGCGGCGAGCTTTTCGGCCGAGATGCGGGCGGTGAGCTCCATCAGGCGGCTGTAGCGCTCTTCCTTCACTTCCTCCGGAACGACGCCGGGGAGGCTGTTGGCGGCGGCGCCGGTGACCGGCTCGAAGCGGAAGGCGCCGACCCGGTCAAGCTTGGCTTCAGCGAGCCACTGCATAAGGTATTCGAAATCCGCCTCCGTCTCGCCGGGGAAGCCGACCACGAAGGAGGAGCGGATGGCGATGTCCGGGCAGATTTCGCGCCAGGCGTGGATTCGCTGTAGCACCTTGGCTTCGTTGGCCGGCCGCTTCATCGCCTTCAGCACCGACGGGGCGGCGTGCTGGAACGGAATGTCGAGATAGGGGAGGACCAGCCCTTCGGCCATCAGCGGGATGACCTGATCGACGTGCGGATAGGGGTAGACGTAGTGGAGCCTCACCCAGGCGCCGAGCTTGCCGAGTTCGCGGGCAAGATCGGTCATGTGGGCGCGGACCGGCGCGCCTTTCCAGGTCCATTCGCTGTGGCGCATATCAACGCCGTAAGCGGAGGTGTCCTGGCTGATGACCAGCAGCTCCTTGGTGCCGGCGGCGACGAGCTTTTCGGCTTCGCGCAGGATCGCATCGGGGCGGCGGCTGACGAGATCGCCTCGGATCGAGGGGATGATGCAGAAGCTGCAGCGGTGATTGCAGCCTTCCGAAATCTTGAGGTAGCTGTAGTGGCGCGGCGTCAGCTTGAGGCCGCTGTCCGGCACCAGGTTGAGGTAGGCCGACGGCGGCATCGGCGCGGCGACGTGGACCGCGCCGACGACCTGTTCGTACTGATGCGGGCCGGTGACGGCGAGAACCTGCGGGAACTTGGCGCGGATCACGTCCGCGTCGTTGCCCATGCAGCCGGTGACGATCACCCGGCCGTTTTCGGCGATCGCTTCACCGATCGCGGCAAGGCTTTCTTCCTTGGCGGAATCGAGAAAGCCGCAGGTGTTGACCAGCACCACATCCGCCGAATCGTAATCGGGCGAGAGCTGGTAGCCGTCCGAGCGCAGCTTGGTGAGGATCCGTTCGGAATCGACCAGCGCCTTGGGGCAGCCGAGCGAGACCATGCCGACCTTGGGCGGGGAGGGGAGCGTGATTGTCATGGGAGAGCGCTACATAGTGGGAAGCGCCTGATTTTCCTAGTGGGGCAAAGCCGCCAGGCGATCTGCTTGCCGCGAACAGGAATTTCGATCCTAGCGAGTGCTAATCGAAAGCGCCCTTGTTCGGGCCGGGGGTCGGTTGGGCACCGGCGACCGCGGCGAGCACGATCACGACGAGGATCACCACGCCGCCGATCAGGATATATTTGCCCGAGCCTTTGAGGGCGAGCTTCTTCTCCATCTCGCCCGCGTCCCGGCCTGCGATCTGCAGCGAGGGCGTCCCCTTGGCGCCGAGGCCGAGCTCGATGCCCGTCCCGGGGCGGGCGCCCTGGCCGGCGAGGTAGTTGGGGCTGAGCTGAAAGCGGGCTGAAGGGCGCGCCGCCTGTTTGCCGCCGCCGAGCGGCAGGCTGAACGATGCACCGGCGAAGGCGGCAGCGCGGGTGTGCGGGGCCTGGAGGTCGCGCCGGTCCTCGGCGGCGGCGGCGGGGTGGGCGGCAAGAAGCGCGCAAGCGGCAAGTCCGGCGGCGTGGCAAAGCGTCTTCATCGGTGTTTCCCCCCACGAGAAGCAAACCGTTCCCGCGGCCGCCGTAGGGCAAGTGGCGCCGCTGGAAGGGAAAAGTCAACGTCGCCACGCCCGTTCGTCCCGAGTGAAGGGTGGGCGGCAAGCGACCGCCTGGAGGCGGGGGTGCGTTTCTCGACTTCGCTCGAAACGAACGGAGTTTGTACAGGTGGGATGCGAGGCCAATCTCCCGGCACTCGCTACCCCCATCGGACCCGCATCCGTTCGTCTCGAGCGAAGTCGAGAGACGGTAGTTTCAAGATGCTTACGCGGTTTCCGCCCCGCCCTCGGTGGGGAGGATCTCGACGATGCAGTCGCCGGGCAGCAGCGCCTGCGCTTCGGGCGACCAGAAGCCGAAAGGCACGCCCTGGCGATAGATGCGGACGCCGAGACCCTTGGCGAGGGCGGAGAGGGGCTGGCCGCATTCCTCGTCGGTGACGGTGCGCTCGGCGAGGCGGACCTGGCCGCTGCTCGAGGCGAGATCAGCGAGATAGTCGGAGATGTGAAGGCCTTGGGTGGAGCCGGCGAGGAGCAGGCCGGCGAAGCTGACCGGATTGATCACGGTGGTGGCGCCGGCCTGGCGGGCCAGAAGCTCGTTATCCTCGTTTCTGACCGCGACGCTGATCGCCAGTTGGGGGGCGAGGTGGCGGGCGGTCAGCGTGATCAGGATGGAGGTGTCGTCTCGGCCGGCGGTGACGATCATCGCCCGGGCGTCGGCGATTCGCACCGCCTGCAGCGTCTTGTCGCGGGTGGCGTCGGCCTGAACGATCGCGCAGCCAAGCGACTCGGCACGCTCCAGCGCCGCTTCGCTTGCGTCGACCACGACGATGTCCTCCGCCGGGGTACCGCGGGCGATGAGCTCGTCCACCGTTTCCGAACCGCTGGTGCCGAAGCCGGCGACGACGATGTGGCCGCCCAGGGTCTTTTGAAGCCGTTTCATTCGCCATTTGTCCCAAGTGCGCCTGAACACGAAGGTGTAGGCGGTGCCGATGAAGATGAGCACGAAGAAGATGCGGATCGGAGTGACGATCAGCGCATCGAACATCCGCGCTTCGGTGGAGATCGGCACGATGTCGCCGTAGCCCGTCGTGGTGATGCTGATCATCGTGAAATACAGCACGTCGGAGAAGCTGATCACGCCATCGTGGGTGTCCTTCAGCCCCTCGCGCTCGAGCCAGTGGACGGCCAGCGTCAGGATCAGCAGGCCGACGACCAGGGAGGCGCGCCAGCCGAGCTGCGCCCAGATCGGCAGCGGGCTCTTGCGCCGGAGAGTGACGTCGTCGGGCCCGCGCCACCGTCTCGGCATCAGGCGTAGCGCTCCGCCAGGGGAGTCAGCGATGGCTCGTGGGTCATGTCGAGGTGGAGGGGCGTCACCGAAACGTAACTGTCGGCGACGGCTTCGAGGTCCGTGAGGTGGCCGGGGGTGGAGGCGGTAGCGCCGAGGGCGAACCAGTAATAATCGTAGCCGCGTGGATCGCGGCGCTCCTCGATCTGGAGGCGGCCGTAATCGCGGAAGCCCTGGCGGACGACGCGGATGCCCTTGATCTCGTCGGGCGCCAAAGCCGGGAAGTTGATGTTGACCAAGGTGCCGCGTGCGATCGGCGCGGAAAGGAGCGGGGCAAGGGCGCGCTCCGCCCAGGCTTCGGCGGCGGCGAAGGGGACTTCGTCGCCCATGCCGGCGCGGGCATAGACCTGGCTCAAAGCAATTGCGGGGATGCCGGCGAGAGCGCCTTCCATGGCGGCGGAAACGGTGCCGGAGTAAGTGGCGTCCTCACCGAGGTTGGCGCCGCGGTTGATGCCGCTGAGGATGAGATCGGGCGGGCCGTCCTTCATGACGTGGTGGATGGCCATCATTACACTGTCAGTGGGCGTGCCGGACACGCAAAAGCGCTGCTCTCCCAGGCGGCGGAGGCGCAGCGGGCGGGTGAGGGTGAGGCTGTGGCCTGCGCCCGATTGCTCCTCGGCCGGCGCGCACACCCAGATGTCGTCGGACAGGCGGCGCGCGATCGTCTCGAGGAGCCTCAGGCCGCGGGCGTTCACCCCGTCGTCGTTGGTGAGGAGGATGCGCATCGTGCCAGGCTATGCGGCGCGCCAAGGCGTGAGGCAAGCCCGGCAGGCTCCCGAACCCCAGGCGAAACCATCGGCGCGGCGGGCGCGTTCACGGGGGGAATACACAAGGAGAATGCGATGCAGGTTCCGCACAATACGTTCGTGGTGGTCGCCGACGGCAAGAAGATGCTCTTCTTCCGCAACGAGGGCGACGCCGAATTCCTTAAGCTCGAGGTCGAGGGCAAACGGGTCCAGGAGGATCTGTCGGACCAGGAAATGAGCACCGACAAGGCCGGGCGGACCTTCGATGCCTCGGGCGGCGCCGGGCGGAGCGCCTATGAGGAGACCGACTTCCACCAGCTCGAGGAAGACCGCTTCGCGCACGAGACGGCGGAGATCCTGAAAAAGCGGGCGCTCAAGAACGAGTTCGAGCAGCTCATCATCGTCGCCCCGCCGCGCACGCTCGGCGAGCTTCGCAAGCATTACCACAAGGAAGTGGAAAAGCGGCTTGCCGGCGAGATCGCGAAGGACCTCACCGGCCACCCCGTTTTGGAAATCGAGAAGATCCTGATGGCGGCCGACTGAGCCCCTCAGCCCGGTAAAAGAAAAGGCCGCGCCGGGGCTTAACCGGCGCGGCCTTTTTCGTGGCCGAGGCGGCGCTGCGGGTCAGGCCTTGTCGCGCGCCAGGCGGCGGCGGGCGACAAGCGCGGCGGCGGCGGCGCCGAACAGCAGGATCATCGGCGGGGCGGGCACCGGGGTGCCGCCGGTTGAGGTCGGCGGGGTGTTGCCGGTCGACGTGTTGGTGCCACTGCTGGTGCTGGTCGTCGTGCTGTTGTTGTTGTTGTTGTTGTTCGTGTTTGTGTTGTTATTGTTGTTCTGGTTCCAGTTGCTGTTGTTGTTTTGGTTCCAGTTGCTGTTGTTATTGGTGTTGTTGTTCGTGTTGTTGCTGGTCTGATTCTGATTTTGGTTTTGGTTCTGGCTCTGGTTGTTGCTGTTGTTGTTGGTGTTCGAATTGTCGATGTTCACGCCGCTCGACGTGGAGCTGGAGGTCGAGCTCGACGTGGAGACGTTACCGCTGGAGCTGGAAACGCCGCCGGTCGAGCTGGAGACGCCGCCTGTCGAGGTCGAGACGTTGCCGCTGGAGCTGGAAACGCCGCCCGTGGAGGTCGAGACGTTGACGTTGCCGCTCGATGTGGAAATGCTCGCGCCGCCGGTGGAGGAGGAGGTCGAACTGCCGCCCGACGAGGTCGAACTGGAGGTCGAGCTGCCGCCGCTGGTGGTGGACACGCCGCCGGTGGAGGTGGAGGTCGATGCGGTGAAGATGGCGTTGCCGCCGCCGCCGCCGCCGAAGAAGCCGCCGGAGAAGAAGCCGCCGCCTCCGCCGAAGCCGCCGCCGCCCCCGCCGCCGCCGACCAGAACCGGGCCGCCGCCACCGCCGCCGCCGACAAAGGCCTCAGTGGGCGGCAGGGGCGGGAGCGGCATGTTGGCGCCGGGGTAGGTGATCGTGCGGGTGGTGGTGGTCGTGCCCGGCTGCTTCACCACGCAGGAGGTGCGGGCGATCCGCTTGACGCGCTTGGCGCGGACCTTGGACATCACCCGGGCCTGCGGACGCGCCTTCAGCGTCTTCGCCTTGGCGCTCTTGATGATCGCCGGCCGCTCCGGCGGGTTGTTCACGACCTGAACCGCGCCGCCGCCGAGAACGGCACCGCCACAGGTGCAAGCGCACAATTTCGCCAAGGCCATCTTTACCGACATATCACGCACCCTCTTTTGTAGGCTTAGGTGAACCGCGAATAATCGTTGCCAAGCATCCGCATGCCCACCGGGCTATGTCCGACAGATGCAAAGGATTGGTTTAAGCGCAAGTGCGTTAACCATGTTGTTGCCCGGATTTGCCCGCTTCACGGCCCCTTGGTGATGTTCCGTCCCAATAGGAGACAAAGGGGGTGCGCTGGTGAACAGAAAGTCACGAGGTCTGGCGGAGCACTATGGTTAACGCCGCCGCTTCCCATTCCGATTCGCGGGGCCGAGTCCAACCTCGCCGGAACGGCGCTTGCCGGCTTTGTTCCACAGCCTTGAAAGAAAGCTGGGGAAAACATTTTTACGTGGGCTTTGAGTGACTTGTTTACCCCCTTCGCGGCGCGTATAGGCGCGGATGGGGCAGGTGCCGACGATTCCCGGTTAAGCGGGGCTCCCGGTTAAGGGAGCGGCACCTTCGAGGATTGCGACGCCGCATGTGCGGCACGCGTGAGAGTGGAGGGGTTTATGGCGACCGCACTGAGTGGGTTCTACGACCAAGGCTTTCCCGGAAACGCAGACGCGGACATGTACCGCCCAAGCGCGAACGAAGACTTCATGAACCAATCGCAGCTCGCCTATTTCAGGCACAAGCTGATGAGCTGGAAAGACGAAATCCGCCGCGAGTCCGAAGGGACCATATCGCAGCTCAAGAGCGGCCCGCTTCGCGAGGCCGACGCAACCGACCGGGCGTCCAGCGAAACCGATTGGGGCATCGAGCTTCGCACCCGCGACCGGCAGCGCAAGCTCATCTCCAAGATCGACTCGGCGCTTCGCCGCATCGAGACCGGCGACTACGGCTATTGCGAAGTGACCGGCGAACCGATCGCAATCGCCCGCCTGGAAGCCCGCCCGATCGCGACCATGACGGTGGAAGCCCAGGAACGGCACGAGCGCAACGAGCGCATCTCCCGCGACGATTGAAACCGATCGGCCCCAAGCGGTACTTGGGGCCGGTTTTGGTTTTGGGGTGGGGCGGGCTGTTGCGTCCCAAGGTCTCGCATCAGGCTCTTTAGCAACGAGCCCACCTGACCCGTTCGTCTCGAGCGAAGTCGAGAGACGCGGCAGGGAGGCTCAGCCTCGTTCTGATTCAGTCCGAGCAGACGGGCAGGTGCTGAACTTGCATCTTGCACATGTCCGTGACCCGTCTTTCGACTTCGCTCGAGGCGAACGGGTTGGGGTAGCATGCGCTTTGGGTCCATCTCTCGACTTCGCTCGAGAGGAACGGAGTTGTTCGATCCAGACGAACGGAGTGGTTCGCTCAAGACGAACGGAGCTCGGGTTGCGCCTGACAGCGCGAGCGCCTCGGTGGCGCGTCTCGACTTCGCTCGAGAGGAACGGAGTTGTTCGATCCAAACGAACGGGGCCGGGAGGTGGCGCGAGCGTTAGGGTGCGCCCCGTGTCCCAAACCAAAAGGGCGGCCCGTCAGGCCGCCCTTCTTTGCGTCAGTGCAATCCGGCGATCGCTTCCTTGACCCTCAGCTTCTCTTTCTTGAGGCGGGCGACTGTTGTCGAGTCTGGCCAGGGGCGCTGCTCTTCACGGACGATGCGCGCTTCGATGTCGGCGTGCTTGGTCTCCAATGCCGAGATATGCGCCTGTTGCATCCCAGTCTCCTTTTGCTGCGTTGGCGAGGGCAAGATGAACCTAAATATCGGCCGTGTCTCCTGGCGCTCGACCGCTTTCGCATATTATGCGACGGTCCGTTGAACAGGCGGTTTTCACGCGCCTTCGCAAAGCCGTTGAGCAGAGGATCGCGCGTCAAGGTGGACAGGCAATGACGGTGGACGAGGCCGGGGCGGCGGCGCGGCTGGTGCGGCTCAGGACCGAGCATCGCGATCTCGACGCGGCGATCGATGCCCTGCTGGCGTCGGCGGCGACGGACCAGCTCCAGGTCGCGCGGCTGAAGAAGCGCAAGCTCCGGCTGCGCGACGAAATCGCGCTGCTTGAAGACCAGCTTATCCCCGACATCATCGCCTGAGCGCCCTGCCTTTACGGCGTCGCGTGCGATTCATCCTCTTTGTGCGTTCCTTGGGAAGCCCGGCTGTGGCACTCCCTCCCTATGGCGCAGGACGAGGCGAAGCTTACCCAACGGCTGGTTGGGGCACTCTATACCGAAGCGATGGTGCTCGCCGACGAGGCGCGCGCTTATTTCGACCGCTTCGGAAAGGAGGAGCGGGACGGCCTCGATCCGATGACGCGGGTCGGCTTTTCGTGCGAGTCGCTGAAGGTGACGACCCGGTTGATGCACATTATTGCCTGGCTGCTCACCCAGCGCGCGGTGGAAGCGGGCGAACTGAGCGTCGCCCAGGCCCGCCGGCCGTCGCGGCGGCTCGGCGAGGAGCCGGAGAGCGACGAGGCCGTGCTGGCCAGGCTTCCGGACGCGGCGCGGGCGCTGGTGACGTCGAGCCGCGACCTGTTCGCGCGCTGCCGGCGGCTGGACGAGGTCGGGCCGGAAGTGGAGGCGCATCCAAGCCCGGCGCGCAGTTTGCTGAGCAGGCTGGAGCGTTCCTTCTAAATCCTCCCCCAGATTTCTGGGGGAGGGGGACCACCCAAAGGGTGGTGGAGGGGCCGAGCGAAGCGAGGGAAACGGCTCCGGCTTCGCCTCCGCCGCCCCTCCACCGCACTACGTGCGGTCCCCCTCCCCTGCAAAAGCAGGGGAGGATTTAAGGGGGGCCGTTCCGAAGCAGGTGCCTTTGCGCTAGACGGCTCCCATGAAACCCTACCCGTTCTTCTACGGCCCGCGCCTGATGTCCGGCCCCGGCGCCGCCGAGCGGCTCGCCGAGCACCTCCCGCCCGGCCTGTGTCTGTTCGTTACCGACGTCCGAATCCGCACCCTCGGCCTTGCCAATGCGCCGCTCGCTGCGTTGGCTGCCGCAGGGGTGGAAACGCGGGTGTTCGACGCCGTAGAGGCCGATCCCTCACGCGCAACCTTGATGGCGGCGGTCGCTGCGGGGGAGGGGTGCGCGAGCGTGGTCGGCTTCGGCGGCGGCAGTCCGATGGACGTGGCCAAGCTTGCGGCCTACCTGCTCGGCTCTGGAGACGATCTCGACAGCCTCTGGGGCGTCGGCAACGCGCGGGGCAAGCGCCTGCCGCTGACGCTGGTGCCGACCACTGCGGGGACCGGTTCGGAGGCAACTCCGGTGAGCATCATCACGGTGGGGACAAGCGAGAAGAAGGGCGTCTCCAGCGCGGCACTTGTCGCCGACTGGGCGGTGCTGGACCCGCAGCTTACCGTTGGCCTGCCGGGCGGGGTAACGGCGGCGACGGGCATCGACGCGATGGTGCATGCGATTGAGGCTTATACCTCGGCGCGGCTCAAGAACCCGATGTCGGACATGCTTGCGCGCGAATCGTTGCGGCTGCTTGCGGGACATATCGACCGGGTGTGCGAGGCGCCGGACGACCTCGACGCACGCGGCGCGATGCTGCTGGGCGCGCATCTGGCCGGGGTTGCCTTCGCCAACGCGCCCGTGGCGGGGGTGCATGCGCTGGCCTATCCGCTGGGCGGGCATTTCCATGTGCCGCATGGGGTGTCCAACGCGCTGATGCTTGGGCCGGTGCTGGGGCACAATATGGAGGCTGCGCGCGGGCTATATGCCGAGCTTGGCACCTTGCTCGATCCTGCGCTGGGGCGCGAGGGGAGCCAGGCGCAGGCGCAGGGATTCGTGGCGGCGATGGATGCGATCTGCCGGCGGGCAGGCGTGCCGATGCGGCTTCGCGACGTGGGGGTGACCGAATCGCATCTCGATCTGCTCGCGGCGGAAGCGATGAAGCAGGAGCGGCTGCTGGTGAACAACCCTTGCGCGATCAGCCAGGCGGATGCGCGGCGGCTTTACGAGGCGGCTTTGTGAGCCGGGAGCCGCTGAGGGGGCGTGAGGCGTACACGGTGTGGCGCGAGATCGGCACGCGTTGGGCGGACAATGATGCCTACGGGCACGTCAACAACACGGTTTACTATCAATGGTTCGACACGGCGGTGAATGCCTGGCTGATCGAGGCGGGGCTGCTGGATGTCGCTACGGGGGACCCGATCGGGTTGGTGGTGGAAACGGGGTGCCGCTATGCGCGGCCCTTGGCGTATCCGGAGCCGGTGGAGGTTGGGCTGGCGGTGGAGCGGCTTGGGCGTTCCAGTGTGCGGTATCGGTTGGGGGTGTTTGCGAAGGGCAGGGTGGAAGCTGCGGCGGAGGGGTTTTTCGTCCACGTCTATGTGGGGCGGGAGAGCCGGCGGCCGGTGGAATTGCCGGAGGCTTGGCGGGAGAAATTGGAGGGGATCGCATCCTAAGTCCTCCCCCGGATTTCCGGGGCAGGGGGACCACCCGCAGGGTGGTGGAGGGGCCGAGCGAAGCGAGGAAGAACGGCTCCGGCTTAGCCTACGCCGCCCCTCCACCACCCTACGGGTGGTCCCCCTCCCCTGCAAAAGCAGGGGAGGATTAAAGGTTAGCCTTCGCTTTCAACTCCGCCTTCGCCGCCTCATATTGCGCGCGCAGGTCAGCGATCATCTCACCGGCGCCCTGCACCTTATCGATTGCGCCGATGCCCTGGCCGGAGCCCCAGATGTCGCGCCAGGCCTTGGCGCTGCCGCCGCCGAAGTCCATCGTCTTGAGATCGCCTTCGGGAAGGTTGTCCGGGTCGAGGCCGGAGGCGGCGATCGAGGCTTTCAGGTAGTTGCCGTGAACGCCGGTGAAGAGATTGGAATAAACGATGTCGGACGCTCGGCCATCGACGATGCCCTGCTTGTAATCGGCCTCCGCATTGGCCTCGGTGGTCGCGATGAAGGGGGAGCCGATATAGGCCAGGTCGGCGCCCGCGGCCTGCGCGGCCAGAATGGAGCGGCCGTGGGCGATGGCGCCGGAGAGAAGCAGCGGCCCGTCGAACCATTCGCGGATTTCCTGCACCAGCGCGAAGGGCGACAGCGTGCCGGCATGGCCGCCCGCGCCAGCGGCAACCGCGATCACGCCGTCGGCACCCTTGCGGATCGCGCTTCGGGCGAAGCGGTCGTTGATGATGTCGTGGAGGACGATTCCGCCCCAGCTATGCACGCCGTCATTCACCTCCGGGACCGCACCGAGCGAGGTGATGACGATCGGCACCTTCCACTTGGCGCAGGTCGCCATGTCCTGCTGCAGCCGGTCGTTGGAGCGGTGGACAATCTGGTTGACGGCGAACGGTGCGGCGGGCGCGTCCGGGTTGTCGCGGTCCCAGGCGGCGAGCTCCTCGGTGATGCGGTGGAGCCATTCGTCGAGTAGCGTCTGCGGGCGGGCGTTCAGCGCCGGAAAGGAGCCGACGATCCCCGCTTTGCACTGGGCGATGACCAGATCGGGGTTGGAGACGATGAACAAGGGTGCGCCGACGACGGGAAGGCGAAGGCGTGAGAGAATGGGGGGAAGGCTCATGCGCTCATCCTTACGCGGGCGGAACGGCGGCGGTAAAGCGCGGCTTTGTGCCTAGCCGCCGTGCTGCGCCGCCCAGGCGGCGGCGGCGCCGAACAGGCCGGGCTGGGGATGGGTGATGATCTTGACCGGCATGTCGTCCATGCGGCGTTCAAAGCGACCCTTGGCAATGAAGCGGCCGCGGAAGCCGGACTTGGGGAGGTGGGCGGCAAGGCGCTGGCCGAGGCCGCCGGCGATCACCACCGCTTCGGCGCCCTGAGCGAGGGCGATGTCGCCCGCCGCAGCGCCGAGCGTAAGGCAGAAGCGGTCGAAGGCGGCGGCGGCAAGGCTGTCCTCCCCCGACATCGCCGCCTGCCACAGCGCCTTTTCGTCGCGGTAGGCGAGGGGGCGGCCTTCAAGCGCGGCGAGGGCTTCGTAGATGTTGGACAGGCCCTGGCCCGACGCGATGCGCTCGATCGAGACCCGGCGGTAGTGGGTGCGCAGGTGGGCGAGGATTCGGTCTTCGAGGCCGTCGAGCGGCGCGAAGTCGATATGGCCGCCCTCGGTTTCGATGACGTGGTAGTGGCCGCCGCGGCGAAGGAGCTGGGCGACCCCAAGCCCGGTGCCGGGGCCGAGAACCGTGACTACGCCGTCTTCGGGAAGATCGCGCTCCGGGCCGCAGAGGTGGGTGAACTGCGCGGCATCGAGCTGGGCGACGGCGTGGGCGACCGCGCCGAAATCGTTGACCAGGGTATAGCGCTCGGCGCCGAGCTTCTTGGGGATCCAGGCGGGGCGGATCACCCAGGGATTGTTGGTGAGCTTGAGCACTTCGCCCTGGACCGGCCCGGCAAGGGCAATGCCGGCGGCGGGAGGAAGGGGGCGTCCCAAGCGGCGGCCATATTCCTCCCAGGCGATCTGCAGGCTGGCATGTTCGGCGGTCTTGAGGGTGGTTTCCTCGTCGAGGTGCGCGACTCGGCCATTCTCGATCCGCGCGAGTGCGAAGCGGGCGTGGGTGCCGCCGATATCGACGGCCACAATCTCGGTCACGCAATCTCCTCCATGGCGGCAAGCATCGCCGAAGCGCCCTTTTCGGCCTCGTCGGCGCCGTGGCGGAAAAAGGCGAAGAGCTCCCGGCCGGTGCCGAGTGCGGGGGCAGGGGCGGGGGCGAGGTCGCGCGCCTCCCATTCGGCGCCATCGACCAAGGCGGTGAGTTCGCCGGTGTCGGCGGACAGGCGGACGACGTCGCCGTCGCGCAGGCGGGCAAGCGGGCCGCCGCCGAGCGCCTCGGGCGAGACGTGGATCGCAGCGGGCACCTTGCCGGACGCGCCCGACATGCGGCCATCGGTGACCAGCGCGACCCGGTAGCCGCGGTCCTGGAGGACGCCGAGGGCGGGCGTGAGCTTGTGCAGCTCCGGCATGCCGTTGGCGCGCGGCCCCTGGAAGCGGACCACCACCACGACATCGCGGTCGAGCTCGCCGACCTTAAAGGCGGTAAGCACTTCGTCCTGGTCGTTGAACAAACGGGCGGGCGCCTCGATGGTCCAGCGGGAGGGCTCGACGGCGCTGGTCTTGAAGGTTGCGCGTCCCAAGTTGCCGGCAACGAGGCGCATGCCGCCATCGGGCTGAAAAGGATTGGAGGCGGGTCGCAGCATGGTTTCGTCGAGCGAGGCCGTGGCGGCGTCGCGGAAGACCAGGCGGTCTTCGTCCAACCCCGGCTCCTTGGCGTGGTCGGCGAGCGGGGTTTCGCCGTTGCCAGCCACGGTGATGACATCCCCATGGAGCAGACCGTTTTCCAGCAGGGTGCTGATCGTGAAACCAATGCCGCCCGCCGCCTGGAAGTGGTTCACGTCCCCCGATCCGTTGGGGTAAACGCGGGCGATGAGCGGCACTGCGGAGGAGAGGCGGTCGAGATCCTCCCAGTCGATGACGATGCCGGCGGCGCGGGCGATCGCGGGGAGGTGGATGGCGTGGTTGGTGGAGCCGCCGGTGGCGAGCAGGCCGACGGCGGCGTTGACGATCGCCTTCTCGTCGACGCAGCGGGCCAGCGGCCGGTAATCGTTGCCCGCCCAGCCGATCTCGGTGAGGCGGTGAACGGCGGCGCGGGTCAGCTCCTGCCTCAGCCTGGTGCCCGGGTTGACGAAGGCGGCGCCGGGCATGTGGAGGCCCATCACTTCCATCATCATCTGGTTGGAATTGGCGGTGCCGTAGAAGGTGCAGGTGCCGGCGCTGTGATAGCTCGCGCTTTCCGCCTCGAGCAGTTCCTCCCGGCCGACCTTGCCTTCCGCATAGAGCTGGCGGATGCGCTGCTTTTCCTTGTTGGCAAGGCCGGTCGGCATCGGGCCGCCGGGAACGAGGATCGTCGGCAGGTGGCCGAAACGAAGCGCGCCGATCAGCAGGCCCGGCACGATCTTGTCGCAGATGCCGAGCAGGGCCGCGGCTTCGAACATGCCGTGCGACAAGGCGACGGCGGTGGACAGCGCAATGGTGTCGCGGCTGAACAGGGACAGCTCCATGCCCGACTGCCCCTGGGTGACCCCGTCGCACATCGCCGGCACGCCGCCGGCGACCTGCGCCGTCGCGCCGACTTCCCGGGCGAAGAGCTTCATCTGCTCGGGATAGCGGCCGTAGGGCGCGTGGGCGGAGAGCATGTCGTTATAGGCGGTGACGATGCCGATGTTGACCGCGCGGTTGCTCATGATCGTGCCCTTATCGTCCTCGGCGGCGGCGAAGCCGTGGGCGAAATTGCCGCAGCTCATCGTCGCCCGGCTGATGCCGCGTTCGCGCTGCGCATCCATCAGTGCGAGATAGCGGGCGCGGCCGGGGCGGGAGCGATCAATGATTCGGTCGGTGACGGCGGCGATGGTCGGGTGGAGGGTCATTGGAATCCCCATGGCATTTGCGGCGCGAGGGGCAAAGGCTCATTCATGCCAGCTTCTCCCGTCGCGCTCGGTCAGCGCGATCGCCGCCGACGGACCCCAGGTGCCGGCACCGTAGGCTTTGGGCTGTGCGACGCTTGCCGCCCAGCCGCTGCGGATGCCGTCGATCCATTCCCATTGCGCTTCCACTTCGTCGCGACGGACGAACAGGGTCGGGTCGCCCTCGATCAGGTCGAGGAGCAGGCGTTCGTAGGCGATCCGGCGGCGGGTGTCGGCGAATGCATTGGGCAT
>DASVUV010000069.1:0-32836 GCA_036386875.1 Allosphingosinicella sp. | reverse complement strand
CGAGCACCGTCACGGTGACCGTCTCGTTCTTGTTGACCCCGCCCGAGGCACCGGAGCCGCCGACCGCGACCCCGCCGCGCTCGAGCTGCTTCATGCCCAGCGAAATCCGCTCCTTCTCGACATCGACGTCGAGCACGACGGCCTTCACCGTCTCGCCCTTGCGATGCAGGTTCAGCGCTTCCTCGCCGGTCACGCCCCAGGCGATGTCGGACATGTGGACCATGCCGTCGACGTCGCCGTCCAGGCCGATGAACAGGCCGAACTCGGTCGCGTTCTTCACTTCGCCCTCGACCTCGGTGCCGACCGGGTGCGAATCGGCAAAGGCCTGCCACGGGTTCGACTGCGCCTGCTTGAGGCCCAGCGAAATCCGGCGCTTCTCCTCGTCGACCTCGAGCACCGACACGTCCACTTCCTGCGAGGTGGAGACGATCTTGCCCGGATGGACGTTCTTCTTGGTCCAGCTCATCTCGGAGACGTGGACGAGGCCCTCGATCCCGGGCTCGAGCTCGACGAACGCGCCGTACTCGGTGATGTTGGTCACGCGGCCCTTGAACACGCCGCCGACCGGATATTTGGCGCCCGCGCCTTCCCACGGATCGGCCTCGAGCTGCTTCATGCCGAGCGAGATGCGCTGGGTTTCGCGGTTGATGCGGATGATCTGCACGCGCACGGTGTCGCCGATGCCGATCACTTCCGACGGGTGGTTGACGCGCTTGTAGCTGATGTCGGTGACATGGAGCAGGCCGTCGATGCCGCCCAGATCCACGAACGCACCGTAATCGGTGATGTTCTTGACGACGCCGTCCACCACCTGGCCCTCGGCCAGGCTCAGGATCAGGCCCGAACGCTGCTCGGCGCGGGTTTCTTCCAAAATGGCGCGGCGCGACACGACGATGTTGCCGCGGCGGCGATCCATTTTCAGAATCTGGAACGGCATCGGCTGGTCCATCAGCGGCGTGACGTCGCGGACCGGACGGATGTCGACCTGCGAACCCGGAAGGAAGGCGACGGCGCCGCCGAGGTCGACGGTGAAGCCGCCCTTGACCCGGCCGAAGATCACGCCGTCGACGCGGTTGCCGGCGGTGAATTCGGTTTCAAGCTTGTCCCAGGCGGCTTCGCGGCGTGCGCGGTCGCGCGACAGCATCGCTTCGCCCTGGTGGTTCTCGACCCGGTCGACATAGACTTCGACCTTGTCGCCGACGGCGATCTCGGCCTTCTGGCCCGGCGCTGCGAATTCGCGAAGCGGCACGCGGCCTTCGGATTTCAGGCCGACGTCGATGACGGCGAGGTCGTTTTCGATCGCGGTCACCGTTCCGGTAACGACGCGGCCCTCGAAGCTTTCATTTTCGCCGCCGAGGGATTCGTTGAGCATGGCCGCGAAATCATCGCGGCTCGGCATTGCCGTTGTTGCCATAAAAAAGGTAGTCCTGACTTATTAAGGTTTGCCGGCCGCGGCTCGCTCAATCAAGAGCTCGCCTCCCCCGGTCTTGTGCACCCGACTGCCGCGGCGACCCCATGCCGACGCGGCTGTCCGTGCGGGCGTTTCCCTTGGGACACGCGAAGGAGGCACATAAGCCAAAAGGGCGCGTCAGGACGGTGCCTGTAGCACCTGCCCCACGCGCTTACCCGAAAGCTGAGCCCCCGCAAGCGCCTTAGAGGCACCCGCTGGACGGGGGGCGTATAGTCCTGACATTCAAGGCCAGCAATAGGAAAGCATCGTTCGAGGCAGAGTGGACTTGACGTCTGATACCTGTTCTGGTATCAAAGCTCACCACCGACGGAAGGGGAATGGATGAATGAAAAGAGAGTAGACTGGATCGGGAGCAGCAAGAAGGACCTTCTGGCAATGCCGGTCGAGGTACGTCGAACCTTCGGCTTCGCTCTGGGGCTGGCGCAGAACAATCTTCCCTACGAAGATGCGAAAACACTGACCGGCTTTGGCCTCCCACTGGTTGAGATACTCGAAGACGACGACGGCGACACCTATAGGGCAGTCTACACTGCTCGGGTCGATGACGTGATATACGTCCTGCACTGCTTCAAGAAGAAGTCGACGAGAGGCAGAAATATCCCGAAGCGGGATAAAGAAACGATCGAGGCGCGCGTGGCAGAAGTCCAGCGCCGTGAGGCTCAGAGGGCCAAAGAGAAGAGGAAGATTTGAGATGGAAGGGCAAGTGACGCCGATGGGCATGAGTGTTCTGGATGATTTGAACCTTGATCCCGGCTACGTCGTAAAAGCGAAGCTTGCCCTTCGCATTCAGAGGACGATCTCCGAGTTGGGGTTGACGCAGAGAGAGGCCGCGGCCCGGATGCCAATCACCCAGCCGAAGCTTTCCGGGATCGCGCGGGGGAAGCTGCAGGACATCAGCCAGGAGAAACTGGAGGAATGCCTCGTTGCTCTAGGCCACGACATTGAGATCGCGATCGGGCCGCGCCACGAAGGCGCGGGCATCGTTCGAGTGCGCGAATACGCGTGAGGCAGCGGCTGCCGGCGCGGATGGTCTCCCACGGTCTTGTGCACCCGACTGCCGCGGCGATCCCATGCCGACGCGGCTGTCCGTGCGGGCGATCCCAAGGGGAGCGCGAAGGAGGCATATAAGCCAAAAGGGCGCGTCAGGACGGCACCCCTTGGCACCTGCCCCACGCGCTTACCCGAAAGCTGAGCCCCCGCGAGCACCCTAGGGGCACCCGCTGGACGGGGGGGCGTATATGCGCATCTGCGCGAGCGGCAAGGGAGGAGTCGTGAGATGGAGGAGGTATGTCAGCCAACCAGAGATGCCAACTGCCCCCAACAGCCTTTCTGGTTGAACTCGGACCCCGATTGCGGGAAGTAGCAGACACACTCGGGAGGTCTGATTTGAGCATAATAGAAGTACCGTGCAATTTTGTCGGCTCGTTCAAAGTTGGGGACAATCTGCGTTACAACTGCGAGATTCTGTGCAGCCTTGTGGCTAAGAATGACGATGGATCCCTAAACAAGATGATTGTTTTGCAAGCTGGCGCAATCATAGAGGCGGCTATAATTCAAATCATCTATAGAGCGCAGAATTTTAATAAAGAGGGCGTGCCTAATATTATAGAACAAGATCGTCTCAAAATCGAAGAAGCAAAAATCGACAAGTTTGCGGTGGCAATCGATGTGCTTCGTAAATACAGTGTCTTGGACGACTTAGGCGCAGCGGTCTACGAAGACTTACACCTACTTCGTAAGTTCAGGAACAAGATCCATATACAGGAAGAAATCAAGGTGCCCGATAGTCCACGGGATGAGGTAATCCTGTTCAAAAAAGATCGACGAGAATGGGCTCTCGAACTTAATCGCCGAACACTGCAGTATCTCAGTCAGGCGCTGGCGCGTCCGCCGCATATACACGACTACGTTGGTCCATTAAGCATTCCCGGCTGAATGCCGCCTTACCCGATCAAGAATAGCATTTCCCTTCAAACATCTCTCTTGCTGACCTTCTATCTCAAGACGCGCGGCGGAACAGCGCCGATGATTAGGCCGCAAACGGATCATGCAGTGTCACCCGGAGATGATCCAAGCATCCGCGGCGCGCTGAAGGGCCGCCTCCAACGCCTCGTTCCAGCCTTCAGGAAGGTCAAGCACTAGGCTAAGCTTGTATTCGCCTGGATTTGGATCGGTCGCAAAGATCTCTGAAAGGTACTCAGGGACTTTGTTTGCCTCCTCTACAAGTCCGCCTGCAATGCCAAAAAGTAGGTTTTTCACTTCGTTGAAGGCGCTGTCCACGTTGGTAAACCGGACGGACTCTTCCCAATCGACAGCGCTGTGGCACATGCCCGCAAACAGCCGGCAGGTGTGGACGATCGCCGCCTCATCGCCGGGCTCCCCAGGCGCGCCCCAGGCGCGACTGAACTCAACATTCATAAGTTCTGAAAATGCCTTGGAAATCTGCAACGCTTCAGCAAGGCGAGATTGCATCCAAGGCACGCTTTCTTCCCTCGCAACTCGCTGGCTTGGCTTCATGTAGAGGCCACGTCTGAGTGCGTCCCACCGCCGAAGCGCGGGCGCCATCTCCGATCTCAACACCTCGCTGGTAAGCCGATATTCCCAGTGCGGAGCCTTTTCCCGCACAATTCTCTACGAGAGATAACTAAGTTTCCCGAGTTCTTCCAACTGCCGTTCCTCGTACCGGCGGCGGAGTTCCGCGCCAGCTTTCCCCACCTGTTCCATTATTTGCCGCTCATGCTCCCGTTGCCATTCGAATAGGAGACCCGCCGGATAACGCGCAGGATCGTCATCTATAAGTTTGTGGTAATTGCCACAAAGCCAGATAGCGTTCTCGATACTCGCCCGCTCCGCAGGCTCCATCGCTGCATCATACCGAGCCGAGCTTTCGTGAGCGCCAAAGATGTGGGCTCCTTCGCCGACGTTGACCGAAGCAGTTCGCTTGCGGGCCGGACCGCTAGTCAAAGCTCCACAATCCGGGTTCGAGCAACGGTTAGCGGCACGCTTGGCAAGCGTGGCAATAATTGGCTTGGTAAACCTATTCACGTTGCGCATCGGCAGCCTTTATGCGGCTATGCGGGCTAATGGCAAAGCTAACCTACCACCCTGCCCGTGGGGGTCTACTTGGCAGCCGAAAACAAGCAGGTACCCGCAAGCAAAATCGTTGCGCCCGATCTATCTTGCTGTGGCGAAGCAGCGCGCGTCTTCAGCAATAGCAGCGAGGCACCTCTCGCACCCCTCCAGCTCCCAAGCCTGATCGGCCACGGCGAGCTCGAGCTTCAGCGCCAAGGCCGAAAGGTCCGGCGCCGGAACCTGGAACAGTCGCCGCAGCAGGGCGAGTCGGCGCGTGTCGAGGTCGCCGAACCTGTCTTCAAGCGGCTTTACCGCCGGCCATCCCCTTCGCTCCGGCGGCAGGAGCGCTTCTTCCGCCTTGAACGCCGCCACCCGCGCTTCGGCGGCGGTAGGCGGCGAGGGTGCGGGTCCTGCGGGTGCGGGAGGGGGTTGCGGCGGCTTGAACGGCCGGCGGCCGGGCGGCCGCCACGCAGGCAGGTGACGGCTCCGCGCGGATTGGCTAGGCGGGGCGGATGAGCGACCTTACCGACTTTATCGCGCGCCTGCCCAAGGCCGAGCTTCACATGCATATCGAGGGGAGCCTGGAGCCCGAGCTGATGTTCGCGCTCGCCCGGCGCAACGGCGTGGCAATTCCCTATGCGAGCGTCGAAGAGGTGCGGGCGGCGTACGAATTCTCGAACCTGCAGGACTTTCTCGACATCTATTATGCGGGTGCGGACGTGCTTCGCGAGGAGGCGGATTTCCGCGATCTCGCCGCGGCCTATTTCGATCGGGCGGCGGCGGACGCGGTGGTGCATGCCGAAATCTTCTTCGATCCGCAGACCCACACCGCGCGCGGCGTTCCGTTCGATACCGCCATCGCGGGGCTGCTCGCGGGGATGGACGAGGCGCGGGAGACGCACGGGATCACCTCGCGGCTGATCCTGTGCTTCCTGCGGCATCTGGATGAGGCGGACGCGTTCGAAACGCTGAAGCAGGCGGAGCCGTGGCTGGACCGGATCGAGGCGGTGGGGCTGGACAGCTCGGAGGTCGGCCACCCGCCGGAAAAGTTCGCTCGCGTCTTCACGGCGGCGGCGGCGCTGGGGCTGAAGCGGGTCGCCCATGCCGGCGAGGAAGGGCCGCCGGATTATGTCTGGCAGGCGCTGGATGTGTTGGAGATCGACCGGCTCGACCACGGCAATCGGGCGCTGGAGGATCCCGCCCTCGTGGCGCGGCTGGCGGCGGAGGGGATGACGCTGACCGTGTGTCCGCTCTCCAATACGAAGCTGTGCGTTGTGGGGCACATGGACGACCACCCGATCGACGCGATGCTGGATGCGGGGCTTCGCGCCACGATCAACTCGGACGATCCGGCCTATTTCGGGGGGTATGTGAACGCGAACTACCTCGCCGCGGCGGCCGGGCGGCGGCTGACCCGGGAGCAACTGGTGACGCTAGCGCGGAACAGCTTTCTGGGCTCGTTCCTGCCTGAGGAGGAGAAAGCGGCGCACATTGCGCGGCTGGAGGCGTACGCGGCGGACTGACCCCCCTCCCAGCAAGGGAGGGGAGGGGGTGGGTCAGCGGCGAAGCAGCGCGATGCTGCTGAGCTGCTCCGGGCGCCTTCGCCGGCATCGAGCCGGCTCAGTCGCTACCCACCCCCGACCCCTCCCTTGCAGGGAGGGGGGATACCCCCTCGGTCGCCGCCGCCGCAGGCACCTGCGCGTAGGGCATGACGAACTGGCCGTCCGGTGCCGCCGTGTAGGTGACCTGCGTCGGGTAGGCGAAATCCGCGCCGATCTCGCGGAAGCGCTTCATCATGGCGACCATGATCGTCTGGCGGGCGGCCATGAAGTCGACGATGTCGGCGGATTCGACGTGGAAGATGAACTCGAAATCGATAGAGGACGCGCCGAACTGGGTGGCGTGGGCGCGGTCGAATGTCGCGCTCGGGACGGCATCGACGATGGCGCGCAGCTCCGCGCCGATCAGTTCGATCGTCTCGGCCGGCGTCTGGTAGGTGAGGCCGAAGACCATCACGCCGCGGCGGCGCTGGAGCGGCGCCCAGTTCTGAAGCTGGCTTTCGAGGAGCTTGGTGTTGGAAATCACCACTTCCTCGCCGTTCAGCGATCGGATGCGGGTGCTTTTGAGACCGATCCGCTCAACCGTGCCGGTGGTCGGCGGGCTGCCGAAGGTGATCGTCTGGCCGCGGCGGAAGGGCTGGTCGAAGATGATCGAAAGCGCGGCGAAGAGGTCGGCGAAAATGCCCTGCGCGGCAAGGCCGATGGCGATGCCGCCGATGCCGAGGCCCGCGATCAGGCCGGTGACGTTGACGCCGAGATTGTCGAGAATGAGGACGATGGCGATGGCGAACAGGGCCACCGTGACTAGCAACCGGATGATGCCGATCGCCGACGAGAGCGTGGAATGTTCGTCGTCCACACCGGCGCGGTGCTGGATATAGCCCAGGATCAGTTCGCGCGCCCAGATCGCCGCCTGGATCGCGGCGGCGACCACGAACAGGACGTGGATGACGCGCAGGATTGCAGGCGGCGTGGCGGCATGCTCGCCGACCAACTCGGCCGCGCACATGACGATGAAGAAGATGTTGGTCCGAGCCGCCGCCTTGGCGAAGATCAGCGGCCAGTGCGGGTTGTCGGCGGCGGCCATCCTGCGCACCGTGCGGACGGCGAGGCTGCGGACTCCGATCAGGGCGAGCGCGATCAGCGTACCCGCAAGCGCCGCGATCGCGACTTCGGCGGCGTTGGTCGTGACCCAGCGGCTCGCCTCGCTTGCGATGGCCGTGGTTTGTTCGGTGAAGTTCTGCGTGGCGCCGGTGACGCGGCCGGACTGGTTGCTCATGGGGGGCACTTAGGGGGTGGGGCGAGGGATTTGAACCCTTTGGGGGCTGGGGAGGGTGTTCAGGCCAGAGGCAGGCGCGGTCGCAAAGCCCCTCCCCTTCAGGGGAGGGGCTAGTGAATAAGGGAAGCGGGATTCCCGCTTTCGCGGGAATGACGGTAGTGGGATGAGCGGGGTGGACTAGCCTACCGCGCTCTCCAGATTGGCCTTCGCCTCCTGCGCCACTTCCGCTTCAACCGCCGCCTTGCTCTTGCCCTTGGCGGCGGCGCGCTTCGCCACTTTCTCCTCCACCTTGGCGGTCTCCTCCGGAAGCGCTTCAAGGAAGTCAATCAGCCCCCGTTCGGCGCCGCTCATGAACTTGGTCGCCCTCGGGAATTTGTCGCTGCCGATCGCACCAGCATCCTTGGCGGCTTCGATCAGCGCCGGGTGGACGTACGACTTGCGGCTGATCGCCGGCGTGTTGCCCAGCGCTTCGGCGACCGGCTCCATCATGCTTTTCAGCCGCACCTTGCCGCTTTCGCCCAGGCGCTTGGCCATCTCCTCGAACGCGATCACGCTTGCGCCCCAGGTGCGGAAATCCTTGGCCGTGAAGTCGTCGCCCATCGCGTCCTTGATGTAGGCGTTGACGTCGCCGGAGGTCACCGGACAGATGTCGCCGCTTTCCTGGACATATTCGAACAGGTGCTGGCCGGGCAGGTCCTGCGTCTTCTTGGCGATGCGGGTGAGATTGCGGTCGGTGATCGTCACCGTACGCTTCACGCCATGTTTGCCGACGTAGCTGATCTGCAATTTGCCGCGCGTCACCTTGGCGTGGCGGTTGCGCAGGGTGGTCGCGCCGAAGCTTTTGTTCTCCTTGGCATATTCCTCATTGCCGATCCGCATCCGGGTCTCGTCGATCAGGCGGACGACGGCGGCGAGCACCGTGTCCTTGTCGGTCGCCTTGCCTTGCAAGTCCGCCTCCACCTTCTTCCTGAGCAACGGCAAACAACGGCCGAAGCGGGCGAGGCGCTCGTATTTCAGATTCTCCTGCTGCTCGCGAAAGCCCGGGTGATAGCGATACTGCTTGCGGCCCTTGGCGTCGAAGCCGATCGCCTGCATGTGGCCGTTGGGATCGGGGCAGAACCAGCAGCGCTCATAAGCCGGCGGCATGCCGACCGCGTTCAGCCGCTCGATCTCCTCGCGGTCCGTGATCCGCTGCCCGTCCGGCCCGAAATATTGCCAGAAGCGGCCGCGGCGCTTGCGGGTGATTCCGGGGCGGCTGTCATCGACATAATTGATCATCATGGCGCAAACCGCGCGCAAGGCCGCGCGGTTCCGGAACGGGACGGGGGCACACCCGTTCGCGTCACCAACATGCCGTTTGGCAGAGCCCCATAGGAGTGAATTCATGCCGAGCATTTCGGACGCAAAGATCCTGATCATCGCCGCCGACGGCTTCGAGGACTCGGAGCTGCTCGAGCCGCGCCGTATCCTGAAGGAGCGCGGCGCCGACGTGACCCTCGCCAGCCTGGAAACCGGCGACATCGAGGGCGACAACGGCGCAAAGGTGACGGTGGATGCCAAGCTCGACAGCCTCGATATCGAGAGCTTCGACGCGCTGGTGCTTCCCGGCGGCACCAAGAATCCGGACAAGCTGCGCATGGAGGAAGGCGTGGTGTCGATCATCCGCGGCTTCGTGGACAGCGGCAAGCCGGTAGCGGCGATCTGCCACGCACCCTGGCTGCTGGTGGAAGCCGACGTGGTGCGCGGCCGCACCGTGACCGGCTGGCCGTCGATCCGCACCGATCTGCGCAACGCCGGCGGCAATGTGGTGGACCAGGAAGTGGCGGTGGACGGCAACCTCGTCACCAGCCGCATGCCCGAGGATATTTTAGCGTTCATCGAAGCCTTTATCGGGCTGGTCGAGCAGGCCGAGGCATCTCTCGAAACCGCCTGATCGACACCCGATCTTAACCGCCCTGCGCTACCGGGCAATCTCCAGACTTTTACGGAGACATGCCCGGTGGATCAGCCAACGTCCGCAGCCACGCTTGAAGCGCTCGACACGCAGCGCCGGCTCGAAGCGGAGCGCGAATTCCATAACAGGAAGTTCGGCGAGGCGCAGGAGCATCGCGGATCGAGCTCGATCTACGAGCTTCCCCGCGCCGCCTACCGCGCGTTCGAGCGGGACCTGGAGCCGCTCGCCAGGGGCGCCGACATCCTGGAATATGGCTGCGGCGATTGCTCCTACGTCGCGCGCCTCGCCAAGCAGGGCGGCCGGGTAACCGCCATCGACATTTCCGACGAGGCGGTGGAAACGGCCCGCAAGATCGCCGCGGAAGAAGGCATCGACGCGCGCTTCGCGGTGATGAACGCCGAGGAACTGACCTTCCCGGACGAAAGCTTCGACCTGGTGATCGGCCGCGCCATCCTTCACCACCTCGATCTCGAGAAGGCCTATGCGTCGATCGCCCGCGTGCTTCGCCCCGGCGGCACGGCGATCTTCCTGGAGCCGTTGGCGCACAACCCGCTGATCGAGCTCTACCGCCGCTTCACGCCCCACCTGCGCACCGTCGACGAGCATCCGTTGCTGGTGAAGGACTTCGATATGGCCCGCCGCCATTTCGCCACGCTGGAGCTGGAATATTTCACCCTGCTGTCGATGGGCGCGCTGGCGTTTTCCAAGGCGCCCAAGCTGTTCAAGCCGGCGCTCAAGGCGCTGGATGCGGCCGACGCGAGGCTGTTCAAGGCGCTGCCGGCGATTGGGCGCTTCGCCTGGACGGCCAAGATGGTAATGCGCAAGCCCGTGAAGGGCTGAGCTGGCGAAAGCACACCACCCGTACCTGCATCTTCAATTCGCCCCAGCGAAGGCGGGGGCCATGTAGCCCAGGCCTGCTTGCGGATGACTTGTCAGGGCTGCCTGTCCTTACGGCGGCTGACTACGCCCAGACCACCGAACAAGACGCCGATGATGATCCACACCACCCAATCATCGCCCCGAAGAAGCTTGAAAACGCCTAGCGCGAGAAAGATCACGCCGATGAGCGGAAAACCCTTCTTCTGGAGCTGATTCATTCGCGTGTGACCTTTCGTCCTTACCCACCGGTGGGATGATGCCGCTTCCAGGCCCCGAAGGTCAAATCAAACGCCTGCGCGCCGCGGGATATGCACGGCGGAGCCAAGGCCGCCGGACCTCCTTTACGGGTGGAGAGTGGACAGGTTGCCCGTCCTATAGCCCTGTGGTGAGGAAGCGCGTGAACGGCGACGCAGTGTAGCCCGCGAACGGGCCGCAGGCGGTGAAACCATGCCTCTCGTATAACCTCAGGGCAGGGCGGAACGGATCGGTGGAGCCCGTCTCCAGACTGAGCCTTTGGTAGCCCCTGCAGCGCGCCTCCGCGAGAATATGCCGGAGCATCGCGGTCCCGGCTCCACAGCCAAGCACATCGGGCGCCGTGCGCATCGATTTCACCTCGCCGTGGCGCTCATCCAATTGTTTGAGCGCGCCGACCGCGAAGAGGCGATGCGGACCGCGAAGCGACCAGAATGTGATCGCAGGGTCCCGGAGCCCATCGGGAGGCAAGACGTGGCACGCATCGGCAGGCGACTGCAACCGCATCTGGGCGAAGTGAAAAGCGAGAAGTTGCTGCACGTCCTCGCGCTCGAAGTCGTTCGCGCTGAAGGTCCATTCTACAGCCGTCCCGCTCGTATCGGAGACATGCTGCGCGTCGCCGCTGGCCGCCGTAGAAACGTTTTCCATGACCCCCGTTTTGCTTCGGGCTCACCTTTAAGCAAGGTGAGTTATCAACCTCGGTTTCTGGCAGCAGCCCGCCTCCTGCCCGCCGGACGCGAATGTCCGCTATGGGTGGAAAGCGGTCATCAGATGGTTACGGTGGTTGCATGAGCAAGCCGCAGATTTTTACCGCCTTTGATGCTGCCTCGCTTGCAGAAGCGTTCCCGGCGACCCTGCGGGATGAGGCGATTCAGGCGGCAGAGAGGGTCCTCCGGCACCTGCACGAACGGCAATGGTCTGACCCTTTCCAAGTGACAGTCGGCGTTGAAACCGTTTCAATTCTTTACCGCTTGCACTTCTCGTCGGATCTTCCGAGCGACGGCGAAACAGGCATGATCTACCTCATGGGCAAATGCCTGGAGGCGCGGAGCAACGACGGCTTTCAGCGCCAGCGAGCCGTTCAGCAGCTTCTAAGGGACGTCCAGCCTTGGTCCGCGCCATTCATCATGGCCCTGATCGGTGAATACCTGATTGAGATACTGCGTGACATAAACGATGCGCTGACGCCTCAGGCAATTGCCGCCTTAGCCGATTTCATCTGCGCCGATCCGCGCTACTGGCACCTTACCCGTCAGCGCGTAGTCAGCTACTGGGACGTCTACTATCGAGCGCAATTCGGGCGAAGCGAATATATCGGGTTCAAGCTGCTCGGCACGCTTGCGGACGCGGTCGGCTCGCGGCGCTGAAGCTGGCCTCAGGATCCGTTGTTGGCCCAAACCAGTCCAGCCGCCGCTTCGTCCGGTTGGCACCGTTCAATGCCAAAGACGGGGGAGACGCGCCTCTATCAGTTGTTGTATTCGCTGAGGTCGGTCATCGGCTTCGACTGGTCTTCGGGCCGGTACGCCACGCGCCGGGACTCGGCTTCCTGCTTGCGTTGCTTTTCGTTCGCGATGAACTCGGCCTGGGATTCGTCGATCTCCTTGAACAAGGCGCCCATCGACGCGGCTGCCGTCTCGCTGTCCACCCGCAAGCGCAGCTTCTTGTCGAACGGCCGCTTCTCGAACTTGGCGTCCACCGCTTCGACGACGAGCTGCTGGACCTGGCGTTTGAGGAGGCCGCGGATGTTCTCGTTGCGCCATTTCTCGTCCGGAGCCGTGCCGTCGGCATAGCTGACCCTGACGTTGCTTGCAGTGTCCCCCTTGGGTGTGACCTGCGCGAAGATCGTGCCGAGATCGTCGCCTTCGTGGCTGAATCTCCAGCGTACGAAACCCTGCTCCGGCACCGTGGAGAAGTCGACCTCGACCGCCTGCATGCCGATGGGAAGCGGAGAAAGGCCGACCGGCGTGCCGATCGACGACAGGGTGTCGATCGCGTCGGAGGCAGGGACCGGATAATCCTCGCCGCCGCAGCCGGCGAGCAGCAGGGCCGAAGCCCCCAACAGGATGAAGCGCATGGTTTTTCCCCCTCAATAATCGGTTGGCGCCGCAACACCGCGACTGTTTTCATTGGCTTGTTGGTAAAGGCCCAGCGCCATCTCCCCCGTGGCGCGCCCAAAATCCTGGACCTGCTCCGGGTGGGCGGCGGCATGCCGGGCGAGCGCATCGACGATCGCCTGCTGATCCACCGGCCTGCGCTCGAGCTGCGCGTCGACCTGCTCGCTCATCGCGAGCCGCGCCAGCTCGCGAACAAGGCTGGCCGAGGTCAGCTGGCGAAGCTCGGGCGTGGCGGGCTCTCCGGGCGTGTATTCGATCCGGACGCGCGTTCGCTTCGGGCCTTCGGCGCTGAGGCGGGCGGTGAACGCCGCGACGTTCTGGCCGCGAACCTGAAACTGCCAGTCGATCGCTCCGGCCGACCGCCGAACCGCGACGTCGGGTGTATCGGCCGCGATTGCTGCGTGGGTGAGTGCGTCCGGCACGGGCATCGCCGACAGTTCGCTAAAAGCTTGCTCCAGCGGAACGTCATAGACCTGCCCGGCAGTCAGCGCGTCGCCGGCATACAGGCCGGCGAGCAGCATTCCCGATCCGCCTACCCCCAACAAACCCTTCATGCCGCACTCCGCCCCCGGAGCGATGGAACATAGACGCGACCCGTTAGGGAATCGTAAAACGAAGGCCGCTTATTGCGCCGCCGCAGCCGCCGGCTTGAGCCCGATCGGCTTTTTCTCGCGCGCCTTTGCCGACACCGTGTTGTCGAGGCCGATCTGCACCGCGACCAGCAGGTAGGCGAAGGGCTGAAAGGCGATGCCCACGAACAGCGAGCCGATCAGGTAGACGATGTGGGCGTGCTGAAGCGCGGTGGCGAGGGGGGAGATCCAGGCGTCCTCGCCGTCCGCTTTTTTGAAACGGCGGCGCAGGACTTCCATTCGGACGAGGCCGCCGACGTGGATCATCAGAAACAGGAACAAGCCGGGGAAGCCCTGCTCACCGAGCATCTCGAAGTAGGAGGAATGGTAGGCGCGGCTCTTGTCGTCCTGGGTCTTGGCCTGGACGCTGGCAACGGCGCCGGTGCCTTCCACCGCCTTGGTCTCGACCTTGATCTCGCTTGAACGATATGCGTCGAAGCCGCCGCCGAAGGGACGGCTCTGGGCGTAGTTCCAGGTCCAGGCCCAGATCGCCAGGCGGGTGGTGGCGGAAGCGTCGGCTTCATAGCCGGCGATGGTGTCCATCCGGCCGGTGAAATCCTTGGGCAGCATCGGCACGGCGGCGACTCCAACCGCGCAGACCAGGATCACGTAGCCGACGCGGCGCTTCATGTCGCGCATCACCAGGCCGGCGACGGCGGCGATGCAGAGCATTCCGGTGCGCGCCGCGGTGCCTACGGGAATAAGGAGGCAGGCGAATATCAGATTGGCGCTGAACAGCTTCACCCGCCAGTCGGGCGGGAAGATGGTGCCGTGGCGGCAGAACCACAGGATCAGCGGGATGATCGCGATGGCGAAGGTCGAGCCGGTCGAGCCTTCGTACAGGCCGGTATTGTCGTTGAGCATGAAGATCTGCTGGCCGTAGCCGCCGCCCGAGATGGCCGTCTTGATCCCGCCGACGATGAAGATCGCGGAGGCGGAAAGCACCATGAACAGCAGATAGGCCTCGATACGCAGGCGGGTGCGCAGCGTAAGTGGCAGAAAGACGGCCCAGATCAGCGCCTTGGAGGCCCAATCCCACTTGCTCTGCGCTTCGAGGGGGAAATCGGCCTGCTGGGTGGTGGCCCACACGTAGACGAGCAGAAGCAGGATCATCCCCTGGCGCGGGGCGAAGCGGGCGCCTTTCTTGTTGTCGAACAGGACCCAGGCGCCGAACGCCATTGCCGCGACGATCATCGACACCTGCACCGAATTGAGCAGGTAGTAAGACAGGCGCTGCGGCTGAACGATGTCGATATAGGCGAAGGCCAGCACCAGCAGGAACGGGCGCTTGAAGCCGAGGCCGATCAAAGCGGCGAGATAGAGTACGAAACCCAGGTCACGCATCGGGCGCGGCCTTGAGGAAGGATTTCTTCTTGGGCGCGGGCGGGGGCGGAGCGGCGATGTCGGGATCGTCGAGATCGGGGCGCGAGAGCAGGCGCCAGGCGGCAAGGATCAGCAGCCCGTGGCTCAGCGCAAGCGCGAGATTGTCGATCATGCCCGGGTCCTCACAGGCACGCTGATAAACGGCGGCGGTTGACGGGCCGTTAAGGCAATGGTGGCACAAGCATCGGCATGCGGATACTCCACGTGCTCGACCACAGCCTGCCGCTCCATAGCGGTTACACCTTTCGAACGCGGGCGATTGTGACGGCCCAGAAGGCGCGCGGCCTCGAAGTCGCGTGCCTGACGGGGGCGCGGCACGACCGCGGCGGGCCGGACCCGGAGCATATCGAGGGGATCGACTTCTTCCGCACGCCCGCCCCGGCCAAGGCGCCTTCGCCGCTCAGGGAGTGGCGGGAGATTCGGGCGCTGTCGAAGCGGCTGGACGCGCTGGTGGAGACGTGGAAGCCCGACCAGCTCCACGTCCACTCGCCCGTGCTGAACGCGCTTGCCGCCTTGCCGGTGGCGCGGAGGCGCGGACTGCCGCTGATCTACGAGATTCGCGCCTTCTGGGAGGATGCCGCGGTCGGCAACGGCACCGGCACCGAGGATTCGGTGCGCTACAAGCTGATCCGCCGGGCCGAAACCTATGCCGCCCGCCGCGCCGATGCGGTGGCGGTGATCTGCGAGGGGCTGCGGCGCGATTTGGTTTCCCGCGGCATCCCGGCGGCGAAGATCATCGTCTCGCCCAACGGCGTGGACATGAGCCTGTTCGGCAATCCGGTGCCGGCCGATCTCAACCTCGCGCGGCGCCTCGGCCTGCGCGGCGCCGACGTGGTGGGCTTCATCGGCTCCTTCTATGACTATGAGGGGCTGGACGATCTCATCTCGGCAATGCCGATCCTGCTTGCCAAGCGGCCCAAGGCGCATCTGCTTCTGGTCGGCGGCGGGCCGATGGAGGAGGCGCTCAAGGCCCAGGCCGAAGCATCTTCGGCCAAGGCGCGAATCCACTTCATCGGCCGCGTGCCCCACCATGAGGTAGAGCGCTATTACGGGCTGATCGACGTGCTGGCCTATCCGCGCAAGGCGATGCGGCTGACCGAATTGGTGACGCCCTTGAAGCCCCTGGAAGCGATGGCGCAGCGCAAGCTGGTCGCCGCATCCAATGTCGGCGGGCACCGCGAGCTGATCGAGGACGGCGTCACCGGCACCCTGTTCCCGGCCGGCGATCCGGCGGCGCTTGCCGGCGCGCTCGACACCTTGTTCGGCAATCGCGGGCAGTGGGAAGAACGGCGGGATACTGCGCATGCATTCGTTGAACGCGATCGTAACTGGTCGTTGAACATTTCGCGTTACATGCCCGCTTACCAAAGACTGACGGGCAAGGCGCTTTGATGAAAAGACTTACTTCCTTGGCGCGCGGCAGCGTCTTCGACCTTGCGCTTGCGGGCTTCGCCGGCGCTGCGTTCGTGTTCGCCGCCTTCTGGCTTCCCGAATGGCGGCTGACGCAGATTGCGCTGGCAAGCGGCCTTGCCGACATCTTCCCGCCGGCCCAGCCGCCGCTCGGCTTCACCGCCCGCGTCGCGTTCGCCGTGGCCGTGGGGCTGGTCGCATTCGGCGGCGCGCTGCTGCTCCTCAAGCTTGCGGACCGGCCGCGGATCAAGCGGCGCGCCTTTACCGAAGCCGATGCGCCGCCCGAGCCCATTCGCCTGCGCCGCGCCGACGCCCATCCCGACGCCCCCGCACGCCGCCCGCTGGTGGCGCGCGATCTCGGCGAGCCCGAGGAAACGCCCGCCGAGGAACTGCTGCTTGCGCCGGAGGCGAAGGTGCCTGCCTTCCTGGTCGAGCAGGAACCGGAAACCGTTGAAGCGGAGCCGGTCGAGGCCGAAGCCGAGCGCGAAGCGCCGCTCATCTGGCCGGAGCCGGTTCGTGCGCCTGGGCCGGAGCCGGAGAGCGCGTCCGAGCCTGAGCCGCAACCTGAGCCGCTCGTCGCTGAAGCACTCCCGCTTGGAACGGTGGAGCCGGTCATCGTCGAAGCGGTCGAGCACGAACCCGTGGCCGAGGAGCCCGCGCCCGCCGAACAGCAAGCGCTTGCGGAAGAGCGGGAGGCGAGCCTTTCCAAGCTCATGCAGCGGCTCGAATTCGGCCTTAGCCGCAAGGAGCGGGTGACGCTCAATCCGGCCGCGGTTGCGCCCCAGGCCGACGATGCCGTCGGCCATCGGTTGCGCAGCGCGATCGGCGACCTTCAGAAGCTCGCCGCCCGCGGCTAATCAGCAGCACACGGTCAAGGCCTCGATCTTCAACAGCACGCGGTTGGGGCTGCGGGTCCGCTCCTCGGCGAACAGGGTGATGTCCGCAACCATCTGCCCCTCCACCTCGAGATCCTCGCTATTGATCCGCCGCGTGAGTGCGTTGGCCGCGCGTTCGGCATGTTCGCCAATGAAGCGGAACACCAGCAGGTGACGCGCGCCTTCGAAGTGGCCGCTTTCCCAGCGCCGCGTATTGGTTTCCTCCAGCTCGAAACCGCCCAGCGGCTCCAGCAAAAGGCGCACGGCGCGCAGAAACGCGGTGCTGAGGCTCAGCGTCCCGGTCATGGAAATTCCTCCCGTCCATCCAGATAGGCCGTGATCTTGCGGCGCAAACCGAGCCGCGGCTCGCGGCCTTTGCGCATGTCGAAGACAAGCTGGGGATCGCGCGCGCAGAGCCGCCCAAAGGTGGTCGGCGCGATTCGCGTCTTGTGCAGATAGCGCTCGATGCGCCGCAGCAGCGTTCTACTCACGCCGGTTCTCCTCCGAATCACTGTTCCCGTTACGTTCTACATTCGGAGGAGTTTTCCTACTTGTCTAGGAAATTTCCTAGCGTTACGAAGATGAATGGCCGAAGATCCACGATCGCTGCTCGCGCGCCTCATCGGGGAGAGGGGAGAGGATTATGCCGGCCTGTCGCGCCTGATCGGCCGCAACCCGGCCTACGTGCAGCAATATATCAAGCGCGGCACACCCAAGCGCTTGTCGGAGGAGGATCGCCGGGCGCTCGCCCGCTACTTCCGGATCGACGAGGCCCTTCTCGGCGCACCGGGTCAGGCGCGGGAGGGCGGCAGCCTGGTGTCCGTGCCGCGGCTGGATGTCGGCGCCTCGGCCGGCCCCGGCGCCGAAGCTGGGGAGGAGCGGGCGCTTGGCCAGATCGCCTTCGACGAGGCCTGGCTTCGGCGAATGCGGATCGGCGGCGGCGCAGCGGCGGGGCGGCTGTCGCTGATCCGGGTGCAGGGGGATTCGATGGTGCCCACCCTCTCGGACGGCGACGAGATCCTGGTTGATCGGGGCGACGCGGCCGAGCGGCTTCGCGACGGCATCTACGTACTCCGGATCGACGACACCCTGGTGGTAAAAAGGGTGGCGCGCAATCCGGCCGGGCGCGGCATTTCCGTGCGCAGCGACAATGAGGCGTATCCATCCTGGCCGGAATGCGATCCGGCGGCGGTGGATGTGGTGGGACGCGTGGTCTGGGTCGGACGCCGGCTGCTCTAGCGGCGGCGCTCGTTCAGCCAGAACAGAAAGGCGAGCAGGGCCCCGGCGGCCGTGCCGACCAGGATGCCGATGCTGGGCTGGCCGACGATGATTCCGCCCACGGTGCCGGTGATGATCGCGATGGCAAGGATCGATCCCGCCGCCTGGGTGTATCTGGAGCCGTTCGCCATGCCCGCGCTTCTGGCACCGCGTGGGCTCGCTGACCAGCCCGCACAAACGGGATAAATCTTGTCTTCACCATTGCAGCGCACCAATTTCGCAACGCCTTGGCGGCTACACCGCTCCCATCGGACACGCCGGGGGGTTTGCTTGCACCACAACGTTCACATCACCGGCCGAGGCGCCTTTGCCGAAGCCGCGGACCTTATCTCTGATTTCGGCGAGCTTGCCGTGTCCGAAGCGCGCCGCCGCGCCGGGCAAAGCCGCGACCTTGGCAACGTCGTCCATTTCTGCCGCTGGCGCGAAGTCGAGCGGATGATCGGCACCCTTGGCCTGGAGGCGAGCACGGGCCTGGTTCACTAGTCCGGACCGCCCTTTTTCGGCCTTGATTCAACGCTGGCGGCAGGCTTGGACGCCCGTTAGGCTCCGCCCCATGTTTCGCTTATCCGCGTGGGGCGCGGCGGCTGCTGCGGCTGCCGGTTGCAGCCTTTGGTGCCCCGCCTCCGCATTAGCCCAGAAGCAGGCCGCGCCGCCCGCCGGCGCGCCCGCGCCCGAGGCGCCTGCGCCGGACCCATTCTCCGAACTGGATGCGCCGCTCGATCCCTCGGCGCCGCTCGATCCGATGCCGGGCATCGGCGTCGAATGGCCGGAGCTGGAGGACAGCGCCGGCACCGGAATCGCCGGAGCGCCCGACACGGGCATTGCCGACATCGCCGCCGAGCGCGCTTATGTGGTGGCGCTGGAAGGGCTGGACGACGAGCTTGCGGCAACGCTCCGCCCGCGCTTCGATGCGCTCTCCACCCTGGAAAAGAACCGGGAGGACCCGGCCAACGCCGCCCAGATCGACCGCCGCGCCCGCGAGGACGCCGAACTGCTCGGCGAACTGCTGCGCGGACGCGGCTTCTACGACGCGCTGGTCGAGGCGCGGGTGGAGGTTGCCGAAGCGGCGGGCGGCCCGGTGCGGGTCACCCTCCAGGCCGAGCCCGGGCCGCTGTACCGCTTCACGGACGTGCGGCTGGAGGGCGTGGCGGAGGCAAGTCCCGGAGACGCCGCCGCGCTGAATGAGGCGCTCGGCGTTGCCGCGAACGATCCGGTGGATGCCGACAAGGTCACCGCGGGCGAGGCGGCGGTGCGCGCCGAACTCGGCAAGCGCGGCTACGCCTTTGCCGAGGTCGGCGAGCTCGATTTGGCCATCGACCACCAGGCACGCACCGCAACCCTCGTTCTCCCGGTCGATCCCAACGGCGCCCGCCAGTTCGGGCAAATTCTGGTCGAGGGGCGGCCGCTGTTCTCCGCCACCCACCTCCAGCGCATCGCACGCTGGAAGCCGGGCGAGGCCTATACCCAAGCCAGGGTGGAGGACCTTCGCCGGGCGTTGATCGCCACCGGCCTGGTCTCCACCGTCGCCATCCGCCCGGTCCCCGGCGCCGACCCCAAGAGCGTCGACCTCGCCGTGACGCTGGAGCGCGCGCCGATGCGCACGATTGCCGGCGCCGCGGGCTACGGCACGGGGGAGGGCATCCGCGTCGAGGCGAGCTGGCAGCACCGCAACCTGCTTCCGCCGGAGGGCGCCGTCACCTTCCGGGGCGTGGCCGGAACCCGCGAGCAGCTGGTCGGCGCCACCCTGCGCCGCAACAATTTCCTGCGCCGCGATCAGGTGCTCACCGCCCAGTTCGCGGTCAGCAACATCGATCGCGCCGCCTACGACGCGCGCACCACCACCCTCGCCGCCAACATCGAGCGGCAGACCAACCTCATCTGGCAGAAGAAATGGACCTGGTCGGTCGGCGGCGAGCTGATCGCGTCGGACGAGCAGGATGTCGATATCGACACCGGCACGACGCGGCGCCGCACCTTCTTCATCGGCGCGCTTCCGGCGACGCTTTCCTACGACGGGTCGGACGACCTGCTTGATCCCACAAACGGTTACCGGCTGGCCGCGCGCTTCTCGCCGGAGGCGTCGTTCCAGGGCAGCGGCTTCGGCTATTCGCGCCTGCAGCTCGACGGCAGCTTTTATCAGCCGATCACGCCCACCGTGACTCTCGCCGGTCGCGCCCGGGCCGGCACCATCGTCGGCGCCAGCCGCGACCGTATCGCCCCGTCGCGCCGCTTCTATGCCGGCGGCGGGGGTTCGGTGCGCGGCTACGGCTTCCAGCGGCTGGGCCCGCGCGATCCGGTGTTCGACGATCCGATCGGCGGCCGGAGCCTGGCCGAGTTCTCGCTGGAGGCGCGGGTGCGGTTCGGCAATTGGGGGATCGTGCCGTTCCTTGACGGCGGCAATATCGATACCTCGCCTCTGCCGTCGTTCGGCGACCTGCGCTTCGGGGCGGGGATCGGGGTGCGCTACCACACCCGCTTCGGGCCGATCCGCGTGGATCTCGGCACGCCGCTCAACCCGCGCGCGGGGGACGCGCGGGTTGCGGTCTACGTCTCGCTCGGCCAGGCCTTCTGATGGAGGAACCGGCGGCGGTTGATACGGAAATCGTGGAGGCGGAAGCTCCGCCGCCGCGCCGCCTCCGCCGCGCCCGCTGGGCTTCGGGCCTTGCGAAATGGGCGGTGGGCATGCTCCTCGCCGCCTTTCTGCTCGCCGTCACCGCCGCGTTCCTGCTCGACACCGGCGCGGGCCACCGCTTCCTTGCCGACCGGATCGCCGCGATGGCGCCGGAATCGGGCCTCAAGATCCAGATCGGGCGGATCGACGGTTCGATCTGGGGCGACACCAGGCTGGTCGATGTCCGCCTCTACGATCCCGACGGGCTGTTCGCCGAATCGCCGCTGATCGAGGTGGACTGGCAGCCATTGGGCTGGGTCACCAACCGGCTGATCATCCACGATCTCGAAGCGCAGCTCGCCAGCCTCAACCGTCTTCCCAAACTCCGTCCCGCCGAGGAGCCGGGGCCGGTGCTGCCCGGCTTCGACATCCACATCGGCCGGCTCGACGTTGCCCAGCTGCGCATCGGCAAGGCGGTGGCCGGCGAGGCGCGGGTCGCGAGCCTGTCGGGCGAGGCCGACATCCGCGCCGGCCGCGCGCTGGTCCGCCTCGACGCGGCGGTGAAGGGCGGCGGCGACCGGGTGCGCTTGCGCCTCGACGCCCAGCCGGACCGGGATCGCTTCGACATCGAAGCGCGCGTGGAGGCTCCGGCGCGCAGCGTCGTCGGCGCTTTGCTCGGCACGCAGCGGCCGATCGCCCTGGTGGTGGACGGCGACGGCCGCTGGGCGTCCTGGGCCGGCACCGCCCGGCTCGACCTTTCGGGGCGCCGCGCCGCCGAGTTGCAGCTCAAGGCGGAGAGCGGACGCTACGGCGTGTCCGGCTGGGCTAATCCCGCGCAATTCCTCACCGGCAAGAAGCAGCGCCTCACCGCCCCGCGCGTGCTGCTCAACGGCCGCGGCACCTTTGCCGAGCGGCGGATCGACGGGCGATTGTCGCTGCGTTCGGCGGCGTTGCGGGTGGAGGCGGCGGGGGCGGTCGATCTGGGGCGCAATCGGCTCCGCAACCTGCGGATCGGCGCGGACCTGCTGCAGCCGGCGGCCTTGTTTCCCAACGTGCGGGGCGAGCGGGTGCGGCTGACGGCGGTGCTCAACGGGCCGTTCCGGAGCTTCGATTTCGCCTACCGCCTCACCTCGCCACGCCTGCTGTTCAACGATGACGGGCTCGAGGATGTCCGCGCCGAGGGCAGGGGGCGGATGTCGAAGGCCCCGGTTACCGTGCCGATCGTCGCCACGGTTCGGCGGGTGACGGGTGTCGGTGATGTCGCGGGCGCGATCATGGCCAATCTGCGGGTCGAAGGACGGCTCAAGGTCACCGCACGCGAGCTGCGCGGGGAGGGGCTCACCGCCAAGTCGGACAAGCTCAACGGCAAGGTGGGGCTTGTCGTGGACCTGCGGAACGGCCGCTACCAGGTCGATGTCGCCGCCAACCTGCCCAGCTACCAGGTGCCGAGCCTCGGCGTAGTGGACGTCGCCGCCGACCTGCGCATCGTCCGCCACCCGAGCGGCAAGGGCACGCTGGTCACCGGCAAGGGCCGCGCCTGGATGCGGCGCTTCGACAACAAGTTCCTGGCCGGCCTTGCCGGCGGGCTGCCGTACCTCGAGGCCGATCTGGTGCGGGGCAACGACTTCATCCTGCACTTCAACAACTTGCGTATCCGCGCGCCGGGCATCGCCATCGCCGGCAGCGGCCTCAGGCGGCGCGACGGCACCTTCGCCTTTGAAGGGCAGGGGAAGCAGGCGGCCTATGGCGCGTTCGGAATCGCACTCGACGGCCGGATCGAGCGGCCGCGCGTCACGTTGCGCCTGCCCAATCCGAACAAGGCGCTCGGCATCCGCGACATGGTGCTGGCGCTCGAGCCCAACGCAAGCGGCTTCGCCTATCGCGCGACCGGCGGCTCCTATCTCGGGCCCTTCGCGTCCACCGGCAACATCCTCCTCCCGCGGGGCGGTGCGGCGACCATCCAGGTGGCGTTGCTGACCGTGTCCAGCACCCGCGCCAGCGGCTCGCTTCGGGCCGATCCGGGCGGCTTCTTCGGCGCGCTCGACGTGACGGGCGGCGGGCTGCTCGGGCGGCTGGTGTTCAGCCCGGTAAACGGCGTGCAGCGCATCGCCGTGGACATGACCGCCGACAACGCCCGCTTCGCCGGTCCGCCGCCTATCGCAATCCGGACCGGGCGGCTGCGCGGCGTGGTGATCCTCGATCCGGCGGGAACCTCGCTTGAGGGCGATCTCAGCGCGCGTGGGGTGAGCCGGGGGCCGGTCTCCATCGCCAGTGTCGAGGCAAGCGGAAGCATGCGTGGCGGCAGCGGGCGGGTGACGGCGCGGATCGCCGGCACGCGCGGCCGCAACTTCTCCTTCGCAACGGTGGCGGACTTCTCGCCCGGCCGGGTGCGGCTGACCGGCGAGGGCTCCGTGGACCGGCGCCCGATCCGGCTTACCCAGCCGGCCATCCTTGTGCGCGAGGGCAATGCCTGGCGGCTGCAGTCCGCAGGCGTCTCCTTCGCGGGCGGAAGTGCAACCTTGTCCGGCCTGTTCGGCGGGCCGACAACCGAACTCAACGCCCGCATGGACGCGATGCCGCTCTCCGTGCTCGACATCGGCTGGCCCGAGCTCGGGCTCGGCGGCAACGCATCGGGCACGCTCTCCTACCGCTTCCCGGAAGGCGGCGGGCAGCCGAGCGGGGCGGCCGACCTGCGCGTGCGCAGGCTGACCCGCTCCGGTCTGGTCCTGTCCTCGCGGCCGGTGGACATCGGAGTGGCGGCGCGGCTGGAGAACGGCAATGCCGGCATCCGCGCGGTTGCGGTGAGCGAGGGGCGGACGATCGGCCGGGCGCAGGCGCGGCTGTCGCCGATCGGGCTCAACGGCAATATCGGCGAGCGGCTGGCCGCGGCGCCGATGGTGGCGCAGATCCGGTACAACGGCGCCGCCGACACGCTGTGGCGGCTGACCGGCGTGGAGCTGATCGACGTCAGCGGCGCGGTGGCGATCGGCGCCGATGCGCGCGGCAGCCTCAACAGCCCGCAGATCCGCGGCTCTCTGCGCACCGACAAGGCGCGGATCGAAAGCGCCGTCACCGGCATGGTGATCGAGAACGTGCGCGCCGCCGGGCGCTTCGGCGGCTCGCGGCTGGTGCTCGACAGCTTCTCCGGCACCACCAAGAACAAGGGCAAGGTCAGCGGCCGCGCCGCCTTCGACCTTGCCGGGCCGCGCGGCTTCGGCATGGACATTGCCCTGAACGCAGAGGCCGCCCAGCTTCTCGACCGCGACGATCTCCGGGCGCAGGTCAGCGGCCCGATCGCGATCCGCTCCAATGGCGAGATCGGCTCCATCTCCGGCAAGGTCCGGCTCACCTCCGGCGCCTTTCGCCTGGGCAGCGTCCGCGCCTCCGCCCAGCTCAACCGCCTCAACGTCCGCGAGATCAACCTGCCCGCCGACGAGCGCCCCGTGGCCCGCCGCCTCACCCCCTGGGCGCTGGACCTCGACGTCGTCGCGCCCGGCCGGCTGACCGTCACCGGCCTCGGCATCAACAGCGAATGGAGCGCGGACCTGCGCATTGGCGGCACCGTCACCGAACCTCGCATCACCGGCAACGCCGACCTTGTCCGCGGCTCCTACGATTTCGCCGGGCGCCGCTTCGACCTGCAGCGCGGCCAGATTCGCTTTGGGGGCGAGAGCCCGGTGAATCCGGTGCTCGACATCACCGCGGCGGGCGGGGTCCAGGGCCTCAATGCCGTGATCCGCGTCACCGGCCGAGGCCAGCGTCCGGAAATCGCGTTCAGCAGCACGCCGGCTTTGCCGCAGGACGAGCTTCTGTCACGGCTGCTGTTCGGCACCTCGATCACCAACCTCTCGGCCCCCGAAGCGCTGCAGCTCGCCGCCGCCGTCGCGTCCTTGAACAATTCGGGCGGCGGGCTTGACCCGATCAACGCGGTGCGCGCCGCCACCGGGCTCGATCGCCTCCGCATTGTGCCCGCCGACATCACCACGGGGCAGGGCACCGCCATCGCCGCCGGCAAATATCTCGGCCGCCGCGTCTATGTGGAGGTGATAACGGATGCGCGCGGCTACTCCGCGACGATCGTCGAATATCAGATCACGCGGTGGCTTTCGCTGCTGTCCAGCATCTCCACGATAGGCCGCGAAAGCGTCAATGTGCGGGTTTCCAAGGATTATTGAGCCGGCAGCGCTTTGTTAACGCCCATCTTTTAGGATGGGTTTCGCTACGGGAGGAGGCGATGGGCAGAGCAGCCATACCAAATCTGGAAGGGGCGCGCCGCGCCGAGCGCCGGCCGGTGACCGGCTCGACGCGCCTGAAGCCCAATGCGTGGAGCAATGTCGAAGCCTCGATGCTCGATCTGTCCGAGCTCGGCTTTCGCGCCCAGTGCGACGTGCGGCTGCGGGTCGGCGGCACGGTTTCCATCGAAATTCCGGGCGTCGGCACGGTCGATGCGCAGGTCGAATGGCAGCGCGATGGCGAGTTCGGCGCGCGCTTCTACGCGGCGATCGACGTCGATGCCTGCGGCTGGACGGTGGAGGAGCGGCACAATGCGCTTGCCCATCTGCTCGTCGCCCGGGCCGGCGCAAGCACCGCCGGGCGCCCGGCCGCCGAGGCCCAGCTTCGCCGTGAAATCCTGGCCGGACTGCCGATGCGCAAGGACGTGGTTACCGGCCGGTAAACCAGCGCTCCACGCGCGCCGTTAACCTGGATCGGGTAGAAATCCGGCCGCACGGCGTGGACCAAAGAGCGCGCGGCGAGGGGGAGCCAAAGACGAACCATGAGGCGAGGGCGTTTTGCCGGATTGAGCGAGGAAGCGCAGGGGCTCGCGCCGCTGCCGCTGCGCGCGCTTATCCCGTTCGACTTCAGCCCGCCGGTAAGCGAGGAGCAGGCCCGCATCGCCGCCGAGCGCGCCAGCGCGCTCGGGGTCTCGATCCCCTTCCTCGCCGTTTCCCACGCTTTGTGGACGGTGACGTTGCTGGCCGTGCTGCTGTTCCGCGGCCAAGCCGGGTTGCTGGTTGCGGCGCCGCTTGCCGCACTCCTCGCGCTCGATTTCGGCCTTTGGCGGCTGATCGCACGCGATTCCGCGCCGCACCGCAAGATGCGCTGGACGGCCTGCTATATCGCCGCCGCCGCCGCCTTGTTCGGCCTCGCCATAGTCCTGCTCGGCCCCGACAGCCCGCTGCTCGCCCGGGCGATCCTGTTCGCCGCGCTCAGCGCCGGCATCGCCGCATTCTTCCTGTTCCCCGTCCTGCTCGTCCTCTCCTGCCTGGTGACGCTTGCCGGCGTGGCGCTGATCAACAGCGCAAGCCCGCTGATCGCCATCATGGCGGTGGCGAGCATTTTCTTCACGTTCCTCAGCCTGTCGCGCGCCCGCGATCTTATCTTCTCCGCCCAGCAGCGCCTCGCAGCCGAATGGGAAGCTTTAAAGGCGCGCCGCTTTGTCGAGGAGTATGAGGAAAGCGGCCGAGGCTGGTTCTGGGAAACCAATGCGGAAGGGCGGCTCACCTACCTCTCCGCCGGGCTCGTCGGCCGGCTCGGCCTTGACGACGGCCAGGCGATCGGTGCCGACCTGGAGGAGCTGCTTCTTGTCGCCAGGCAGGAGGGATCGGACGCGGCTCGCCGCACGCTGGGCTTCCACCTCGGCGCGCGCTTTCCCTTCTCCGACGTGATCGTCCGCGCCCCCGGCTCGGACGAAAGCTGGTGGTCGCTGTCCGGCACCCCCAATTTCGACGATTACGGCCGCTTCCTCGGGTTCCGCGGCATCGGCGCCAATCTGAGCGAACAGCTCCGCAGCGAGGCCGAGGAAACCAAGCTCGCCCGCTACGACAGCCTCACCGCCCTTCCCAACCGCGCAATGATGCGCCGCATGCTCGACGACGCGCTCGCCAACGCCGCCGAGCGCCGCCGCGGCTGCGCGCTGCTGCTGATCGATCTCGACCGGTTCAAGCAGGTCAACGACACGCTGGGCCACCCGGTGGGCGACAAGCTGCTGAAGCAGGTTGCCGCCCGGCTCGGCGCGGTGCTCGGCGCCGCCGGGCAGGTCGGGCGCCTCGGCGGCGACGAGTTCGAGGCGATCCTGCCCGGCATCGACGAAGCCGCCCGCATCGAGGAAATCGCCGGCGCGCTGATCGCCGAAGTGTCGCGCCCCTACGAAGTGGACGGCCACACGGTCGAAATCGGCGCCTCCGCCGGCATCGCCATCGCCACGCCGGGCAAGACCTTTGCGTCCGCGCTGATCAAGGACGCGGACCTTGCGCTTTACGCCGCCAAGGACGCCGGACGCGGCACCTTCCGCTTCTTTGCGCCCGAAATGCACGCCCTCGCCGCCGCGCGGCAAATATTGGAGAACGATCTTCGCGACGCGCTCGGCAAGGAGCAGTTGAAGCTCTTCTACCAGCCGATCGTCGATTCGCTGACGGAGGAAGTCGCTGCCTTCGAGGCGCTGCTCCGCTGGCAGCACCCGACCCGAGGCCTGATCGAGCCTGCCGCCTTTCTCCCCGTTGCCGAGGAGTGCGGGCTGATGCCACGGATCGGCGCCTGGGTGGTCCGCACCGCCTGCGCCGAAGCGGCGCACTGGCCCGCCCACGTCCGCATCGCCGTCAACCTTTCGCCCGCCCAGGTGGCCGATCCCGGCCTCCCCTCGGTGGTGACCAGCGCGCTTGCTTCGTCCGGGATAGAGCCCGCCCGGCTGGAGCTGGAGATCAGCGAAGGCGCTTTCCCGGCCGACGGAGCAGGCCCGGCGCGGATGCTGTCGCGCCTCAAGATGCTCGGCGTCCGCCTGGCGCTCGATAATTTCGGCACCGGCCGCTCGGGCCTCGGCCACCTCCGCGATGCGCCGCTCGACAAGATCAAGATCGACCGCAGCTTCGTGCGGGGCGCCGAAGGCAAGGCCAGCCGCAACGCCGCGATCATCCGCGCAATCGTCGTGCTTGCCGAGAGCCTGGGCATGGACACCACCGCCGAAGGCACCGAGACGCTTGAGGAGCTTGCGCTGGTTCGAAGCCTGGGCTGCAGCCAGGTGCAGGGTTTCCTGTTCGGCAAGGCCGTCCCGCCGTCCGAGGCGCGAGTCCTCGCCGCCGCGAGCCGACCGACGGCGGAACTGGTCGGCTTCAGCCGCCCGCCGCGCCACCGCCTGCTCCGAAACGGCGTCATCGAGCACGCCGGCGACATGCTCCCCGTGCGCCTGCGCAACATCTCGGCCGAAGGCGCGATGGTGGAATGCGAACGGACGCTGCCGGCGGATTCCCGGATCCTGCTCGACTTGGACGAAGGCGGCCGCCTCAACGCGGAAGTGCGTTGGTCCCAGCGCGGCCAGCTCGGCCTCCGCTTCGACCGCGCCTTCGAACTGCGCAGCCTGTCCCGAGCCAAGGCCGGGGCGGGCGGCCTCAAGATGCTGACCCCAGCCTATCTGGAGCCGCGCGCCGAACCCGCCCCGGCGCCGGAGCCGACGCCCCTTCTCCGCAAGCGAAGCAGGGGCGCCTGAGCTCAGCCGCTTACTTCTTGTCGGGCACCACTTCGAGCTTCCACGCTTTTGCATCAACCAGATAGCGCTGCGCCGCCTTCTGGAGGTCAGCCGGCGTCACCGCCTCATACTGGGCGAGGCCGCCTTCGATGCTGCGCACCGCTTCCGGCCGCGTCTGCACGCTTGCCAGCTCGTTGAGCCACCACTCGTTGCTCGCCCGCTGGCGGCCGATATTCTCGACCAGCGGCTTGCGGGCGCGCTGCAGCTCGTCGGCGGTGATCGGCCGGGTGCGCAGGTCGGCTGCGATCTTGGCGGCGTCGGACAGGAAGCCGGCAAGCTTCTCCGGCGGCGCCTCGATCTGGGCGGTCATTGTGCCGTAATCGGGGAAGGTCTCCGATCCCGCATGGCCGGCATTGGGGCTGTAGGTCGTGCCCTGCTTTTCGCGGATTTCGTCGATCAGGCGAAGCTGCAGCACCTGCGCGAGCAGGTTCAGGGTGCGGGTCTGCTTCTGGTCGGCGTAGAAGCCGGCGGTGGGCCAGACGATCATCGCCAGGCCCTGGTCGGCACGGCCGCCATGGGTCAGGCGAACCGTGCCGGGTTTCGGAAAGCTGGTCTTGAGCGCGGCCTTGGAGACCGGCATGTCCTGGCGCGGGGGAAGCGCTCCGAAGGTCGCCGCCACCTGCTTCACGGCTTCATCCACCGTGACATCCCCGACTACCACGATCTCGACCGGGCCGGACTGGACCGACTTGGCGAGCAGCGCCTTGCCGGCTTCGATCTGCGCACCGGCAAGCTCTTCGCGGCTTGGAAAGGCCCAGCGCCGGTCGCCGCCGTGGAGCAGCGCCCCGGATTCGCGTGCAGCCACGCCCCCGGGCGTGCTTGCGAGCTGGTCGTGGATGGTGCCGCCGAAGGCGCGAAGCCGCTCCCAGCCGGTCGGCCGAAGGGCCGGATCGGCGGCGTAGGCGGCAAGCACCTGCATCTGGATTGCGAGGTCCTCGGGGCGGGTCTTGCCGCTCAGCACGAAAGCGTCCTCGGCCAGGCCGAAATTGGCGCCATAGGTGCGGGAGGCGAGCGCTTCCTGCAGATCCTCGGCGGTCATCTTGCCGACGCCGCCAAGCGTAAAGGCGCCGTTGGCAAGGATGAAGGCGGGCGCGGGATCGGCGGGCAGGCCGACCTGGCCGTTGCCCATCCGCACCGCGACGAGGATTTCGTCGTCGCGGAACTGGGTCGGCTTCACCGTCAGCCGGACGCCGTTGGCGAAGCGGATCGCGGTTGCGCCGAGCGAGGCCATCTCGCGCCGCTCGGCAACGGTGCCGGGCGTTCCGAAGCTGGTGTAGGGCCAGGCCGCCGCCTGCTGCGCCGCACCCGCCGCGACCGGAGTCTTGGCCGATGCAGTATAAGCGGCGAGCAGCGCCTGCTCCCCGCCCGGGACAGCGGTCGGCGAGGTCAGGTAGACGAGCGGGCCGCCGCTCGCGAACAGGCTCTTGGTCGCCGCCGAAACCTGCTCGGCCTTGAGGCCGCGCACGGCTTCCTCGAAGATGGCGAGGTCGGCCGCCGGCGTGGTGTTGGTCTCCTCGCGGTTCAGTGCCTGGAGCATCTGCTGGGCGAGCACCGGCGTCGGGCGGGTGGCCGCGCCGGTGGCGGCGGCCGTCAGCCTGGTGCGCACTTCGGCGATCTCGCGGTCGAGCTCCGCCTGGGTGACTCCGAACTGCAGCAAGCGGCGCTGCTCGTTCTCGATGGCGGTGAGCGCGGGCTGCCACGCACCGGGCTTGGCGATGGCGATCACCTGAAGAATATCCGCGCGCTCGGCCTGTTCCTGCTTCAGCGCGGCGGCCGCGATGAACGGCGCGTCGGCACCGGCGGCGATCCGCTCCAGCCGCCGGCTGAGCACGCTCATGCCGAGTTCCTGGGGCGTCAGCGCGATGCGGTTGGCGCGGGTGTCGGGCCTCAGGTCGGGCGGCGAGACCCAGGCAAGGCTGACCCGGGTCGCAACGCCCGGATCCACGAACACCCGGCTCTCCGGCCCGCGCGCCGCGATCCGCGAGGCGGGCAGCTCGGCGCCCGGCTTGCCGCGGGCCTTCCAGGTGCCGAACTGGGCCCGGATCTTTGCTTCCATGGCATCGACGTCGAAGTCGCCGACGGCAATCAGGGTGGCGCGTTCCGGCCGGTAATAGGCGTCGTAGAATTCGACGAAACGCTCGCGCGGCGCGGTCCGCAGCACCTCGGTGGTCCCGATCGGCAGGCGCTGGGGCAGGATGTCGCCCTTCAGCAGATAGCCAAGCTCATCCTCGGCGTTGCGAAGCTGCGGCGTTGCGCGGGTGCGCTCTTCGGACAGCACGATGCCGCGCTCGCTTTCGATCGCGCTCGCCGTGAAGCTCGCCTCGCCGGCCACTTCGCGCAGCAGGAACAAGGCGGTGTCGGTGGTCGCGGCGTCGGTCTCCGGCAGCTCCAGCATGTAGATGGTCTGCTCGAAATCGGTCGATGCATTAGTGTCCGGCCCGAACTTCAGCCCGGCGCGCTCAAGGCGGCGGACGAACTCGCCTTCGGGCACGTTCTTGGTGCCGTTCAGCACCATATGCTCGATGAAGTGGGCCAGCCCGCGCTGGTCCTCGCGCTCGTACATCGATCCGACGTCGATGCGCAGGCGAAGCGAGGCATTGTGCGGCGGCGTCGCGTTCTTGCGGATCTGGTAACGCATGCCGTTGGGCAGCACGCCCATCCGTATCGCCGGGTCGCTCTCCAGCCCTGTGGTGGCGGCGGCGGCCGGCGCGGACGCCGATTGCGCGGCGGCCGGAGCAGACGCCGATTGCGCGGCCGCCGGAGCGGCCAAAGTGCCGGCGGCAAGCGCCCAGACTACGCCCGTGGCGACGAGCAGCTTCATCTTGATCATGTGCGATATCTCCCGCGTCCCCGGTGGGGACCCCATGCGGGGGAGCTAGCATAAGCCGCTGAAATCCCAAACGGTTACTCTGCGCAGACACAAAAAAGCCCTCCGTTTGCCGAAGCGGAACGGAGGGCCCTTTCATTCGCCCGCGGGCGCAGTGCTTAGCTCGAATAATACATGTCGTATTCGACCGGGCTGGGCGTCGTCTCCCAGCGCAGCTGCTCTTCCCACTTGAGCTCGATATAGGCATCGATCTGGTCGTCGCTGAACACGTCGCCCTTGGTCAAAAACGCGCGATCCGCCTCCAGCGCGAGCAGCGCTTCGCGCAAGCTGCCGGCCACCGTCGGAACTTCCACCAGCTCCTGCGGCGGCAGGTCGTAGAGGTTCTTGTCCATCGGGTCGCCCGGATGGATGCGGTTCTGGACGCCGTCCAGGCCGGCCATCAGGATCGCCGCATAGGCAAGGTACGGATTGGCCATCGCGTCGGGGAAGCGGAACTCCACCCGCTTGGACTTCTCGCCGGCGCCGTAGGGGATGCGGCACGAAGCGGAGCGGTTGCGGCTCGAATAAGCCAGCAGCACCGGCGCTTCGAAGCCCGGCACCAGCCGCTTGTAGCTGTTGGTGGTCGGGTTGGTGAAGGCGTTGAGCGCCCGTGCGTGCTTGATCACCCCGCCGATGAAATACAGCGCCAGCTCAGAAAGCCCCGCATAGCCGTTGCCGGCGAACAGCGGCTTGGAACCGTTCCAGATCGAGAAGTGGGTGTGCATGCCGGAGCCGTTGTCGCTCTTGATGGGCTTCGGCATGAAGGTCGCGGTCTTGCCGTAGGCCTCGGCGACCATGTGCACGACATACTTGTAGATCTGCATGCGGTCGGCCGTTTCGACGAGCGAGCCGTAGGTCAGGCCGAGCTCGTGCTGCGCGGCGGCGACCTCGTGGTGGTGCTTGTCGCAGGGGAGGCCCATCTCGAGCATCGTCGAGACCATCTCGCCACGGATGTCGACGGCGCTGTCAACCGGCGCGACGGGGAAGTAGCCGCCCTTCGCACGCGGCCGGTGGGCGAGGTTGCCGCCGTCATATTCGCGGCCGGTGTTGGTCGGCAACTCGATGTCGTCGATGCGGTAGTAGGACGCGGCGTAGCTGTCCTCGAACCGCACATCGTCGAACATGAAGAATTCGGCTTCCGGGCCGACATAGACGGTGTCGCCGATGCCGGTGCTGGCGAGATAGGCCTCCGCGCGTTTGGCGGTGGAGCGCGGGTCGCGCGAATACAGCTCGCCGGTCTCGGGTTCGACCACGTCGCAGAACACGATCAGCATCGGCGTGGCCGAGAACGGGTCGGTATAGACCGCGTCCAGGTCCGGCTTCAGCGTCATGTCGCTCTCGTTGATCGCCTTCCAGCCCTCGATCGACGAGCCGTCGAACATCAGGCCGTCCTGCCACTCGTCCTCGCCCATGATCGACGCGACCATGGTCAAATGCTGCCACTTGCCCTTGGGATCGGTGAAGCGGAGGTCGACCCACTCGATCTCCTCGTCCTTGATGCGCTTCAGGATGTCGTTGGCGGTGTTGGCCATGGTATTAGTTCCTTAATCTTGGTCGTTGTTTCCTTCGTCACCCCGGCCTTGAGCCGGGGTCCCGCTGTCTTCCTAAGCAAAAAAAAGCGGGGTGCCGGCTCAAGGCCGGCATGACGAGGGTGTGCTAAATAGCCGCGTCGTCGCGTTCACCGG
>DASVUV010000067.1:0-118590 GCA_036386875.1 Allosphingosinicella sp. | reverse complement strand
CCTGGCCCCTCCCTTGCCGACGTCTGCGTACTTTCGATGATGTACCGCCAGAGGGAGGGGGATCAGGAGAGGGGCGCCCCTCCCTTTCGCACGGCGGCGCGAACCGATCAGGATGGTGCTAAGGGAGGGGAGTCCAGTTGGCCTCCCTTAGCCCAGCTTCTCCATCACTTCGTCCGAGACCTGGTAATTGCCCCACACGGTCTGGACGTCGTCATCTTCCTCGAGCGTGTCGATCAGCTTGAGGAGCTGGCCGGCCGTGTCCTCGCCGACTTCGACGGAGGTCTGCGGGCGCCAGGCGAGCTTGGAACTTTCCGGTTCGCCGAGCGGCTTTTCGAGCGCCTTGGCGACTTCGTGGAGCGCTTCCTGGGCGGTCCAGATCTGGTGGCCGTCTTCGTCCGATTCGACATCGTCCGCGCCGGCGTCGATCGCGGCTTCGAGAACATCGTCGGCGCTTCCGGCGCTTGCCGGGTAGGAGATGAGGCCCATCCGGTCGAAACCGTGGCTGACCGAGCCCGAGGCGCCGAGATTGCCGCCGTTCTTGGCAAAGGCGGTGCGCACGTTGGTGGCGGTGCGGTTGCGGTTGTCGGTCAGCGCCTCGACGATCAGGGAGACGCCGCCGGGGCCGAAGCCCTCGTAGCGCAGCTCCTCATAGTTGTCGGCGTCGCCCATTGAGGATTTGTCGATCGCGCGCTGGATATTGTCCTTCGGCATCGACTGCGCCTTGGCGGCGAGAACGGCGGCGCGCAGGCGCGGGTTCATGTCCGGATCGGGCGTGCCCATCTTCGCCGCGACGGTGATTTCGCGGGAAAGCTTGGAAAACATCGCCGAGCGCTTTTTATCCTGCGCGCCCTTGCGGTGCATGATGTTCTTGAATTTGCTGTGGCCGGCCATGGGTCCGCGGCGATCCTTGCTGTGAGGTGATGTCCCCCGATAGCCGAGACCCTCAGGCCGGCGCAACGGATCAGACGTTACCGCCCGTCAGGCCGGCCACGAGGGCGCGCTCAGCGCATGCCGAGGGCGGCCATGTAGGTGTCGAGGATCGCTTCCTCTTCCTGATATTCTTCTTTCTTCTTGCGGCGGATCTGGACGATCTTGCGCATCGCCTTGGCGTCGTAGCCGCGCGATTTCGCTTCTCCGAACACGTCCTTCACGTCGTCGGAAATCGCTTTTTTCTCTTCCTCAAGCCGCTCGATACGCTCGATCAGCAGGCGCAGCTCATCCGCTGCAACAGTACCTTCCGCCATTTGCCCAAAACCCCGAATCTGAATCGTGAACGGCGCGTCTACGGGCTCGCGTGGCTGGGCTCAATAGGTTGCCGCGCCAAGCGTCGCGACTGGGCTCAATAGGCTGCGGCGCGGAGCGGCAGGCGAAGCACCGGACGGTGGCGTTCATCCTCCACATCGATCCAGCCGTCGGCGGCAAGCCTGTCGCTGAAGAGCTGGCGGCGGACCACTTCGCTGGCCGTGCGCATCGCCTGGCTCAAGGCGGCGAGATCGTCGGCGCAGCTTTCCCCGGTGACGTCGGTCGCCTCATATTCGTCGCAGCAGACGTTGAAATAATAACGCGGCATGTGGGTGAAACGCCTGAAGGCCCGCTGCTATCCATGGGAGGGTGCGGTGTCGATTGCACAAGCGGGCTTGCAGTGGAAGAGGGGGAGGATGAGCCACGAAGCCGAGTTGATCGCCGCCTTGCGTAGCCTCGCGACCCACAAGGCGGCGCGCGGCCTCCTAGACGACGCGGCGGTGCTCGAGCTCGGCGGCGAGCGGCTGGTGCTTACCCACGACATGCTGGTCGAGGGGGTGCATTTCCTGCCCGGCGATCCTCCGGGGGATATCGCGTGGAAGCTCCTGGCCGTGAACCTGTCCGATCTTGCCGCCAAGGGCGCACGGCCGATCGGCGTCCTGATGGGCTACAGCCTCACGGGTGACTCGGGCTGGGATGCGGCGTTCGTGGACGGGCTCGGGCGCGCCCTCGATGCGTTCGGCGTGCCGCTGCTCGGCGGAGACACGGTGAGCCTGCCGGTTGGGGCGCCGCGCGTTTTCGGCCTAACCGCCCTCGGAACTGCGGCCGCGCCCGTGCCGAGCCGTGCGGGGGTCAAAGCGGGAGACCAGCTTTGGGTGACGGGCACGATCGGCGGCGCCGGTGCCGGGCTGCGCATCTTGACCGGTGAGCTCTCCGGATCCGACGAATTGACCGAACGCTACCGCAGGCCCTTGCCGCGCCTGACGGCTGGGGAGAGGCTTGCGCCGCTGATCTCGGCGATGATGGACGTGTCGGACGGCCTGCTCATCGACTCCTCGCGCCTCGCCGAGGCAAGCGGCCTTGCAGCGGCGATCGAGCTTGGGGACGTGCCGCTCTCCCCGGCGCATCTGTCGGCCTGTGGAGGCACTCGCGCGGCCCGCCTCGCCGCGGCCACGGCGGGAGACGATTACGAGCTGCTCTTCGCGGCTTCGCCCGAGCAAACACCGGCGCTCCACGCCCTTTCCGAAGCGCTCGGCCTCCCCTTCACCCGCATCGGCGCCTTCGCCCCCGGCGCCGGGCTCTCCCTCGCCGATGGCGGAGAAGCGCTCCCGCTGCCGCCGCGACTCGGGTGGGAACATGGCTCTGTCTCTTGTTGATGTAGCCGGGAGAGCGCCTTAAGACCTTCGCCACGTCCGGACGCGCGCACCTTAACAAAGGGCGCGCGGCCCGGCCAAATAGGGGAAGGATAAAAATGACCGTTGTGCTCATTGCCATAGCCTGCGGGGTCATCGCAGTGCTCTACGGCATCTTCACCAGCCGTCAGGTGCTCGCGATGTCGCCGGGCAACGAACGGATGGTGCAGATCGCCGAAGCCATTCAGGAAGGCGCCCAGGCCTATCTCGGCCGCCAATACACCGCCATCGCCATCGTCGGCGTGATCGTCGCGGTGCTTGTCGCCGTGCTGCTCGGCACCACCCAGGCGATCGGCTTCGTGATCGGTGCGCTGCTGTCCGGTGCTGCCGGCTATATCGGCATGAACATCTCGGTCCGCGCCAACGTGCGCACCGCCGAAGCGGCGCGGCGCTCGCTGCAAAGCGGCCTCACCACCGCCTTCCGCGCCGGCGCCATCACAGGCATGCTGGTCGCGGGCCTGGCGCTGCTCGCCATCGCCGGCTTCTTCTACGTCCTTGTGGAAGTGAAGGGCCTCGCGCCCAACGACCGCCTGGTCATCGACAGCCTCGTTTCCCTCGCCTTCGGCGCTTCGCTGATCTCGATCTTCGCGCGTCTCGGCGGCGGCATCTTCACCAAGGCCGCCGACGTCGGCGCCGATCTCGTCGGCAAGGTCGAGGCCGGAATTCCCGAGGACGACCCCCGCAACCCGGCGGTGATCGCCGATAACGTCGGCGATAACGTCGGCGACTGCGCCGGCATGGCCGCCGACCTTTTCGAGACTTACGTCGTCACCGTCGGCGCCACCATGGTGCTGATCGCGCTTCTCGTCTCCGGCTCCACCGAGCAGCTCACCGCTCTGATGAGCCTGCCGCTGATCATCGGCGGCGTCTGCATTCTCAGTTCCATCGCCGGCACCTACATGGTGCGCCTCGGTTCCAAGCAGTCGATCATGGGCGCCCTCTACAAGGGCTTCTGGACGACCGCTTTGCTGTCGATCCCGGCCATCTACTACGTCACGTCCCAAACGCTGGACGGCAACATGAACAGCGTAATCGGCAGCGCCCGGGAAGGGGCCGGTTCCGAAGTGGAGACCCAGGTCGCCACGCAGGCGCTGGCCGGCGGCTTCACCGGCATGGACCTGTTCTGGTGCATGATGGTGGGCCTCGGCGTCACGGCGCTGCTGGTCTGGATCACCGAATATTATACCGGCACCAACTACCGCCCGGTCCGCTCGATCGCCAAGGCGTCCGAGACCGGCCACGGCACCAACGTGATCCAGGGCCTTGCGATCAGCCTTGAATCCACCGCGCTTCCGACGCTCGTCATCTGCGTCGGCACCATCCTCTCCTACCAGCTCGCCGGCCTGATCGGCATCGCCTTCGCGGCGACGGCGATGCTGGCTTTGGCGGGTATGGTGGTGGCGCTCGACGCCTATGGCCCGGTCACCGACAATGCCGGCGGCATTGCCGAAATGGCCGGCATGGAGGACGAGGTGCGCCACCGCACCGACGCCCTCGACGCGGTCGGCAACACCACCAAGGCGGTGACCAAGGGCTATGCGATCGGCTCCGCCGCGCTCGCCGCCCTGGTGCTGTTCGGCGCCTATACGGAGGATCTCAAGCATTATGCTGGCGATCTCGGCATCGGCGCGAACGGCATCGATTTCTCGCTGTCCAACCCCTACGTCGTCGTCGGCCTGCTGCTTGGCGCGCTCCTTCCCTACCTCTTCGGAGCGATGGGCATGACCGCGGTCGGCCGCGCGGCCGGCGAAGTGGTCGTCGACGTGCGCGAGCAGTTCCGCTCCAACCCGGGCATCATGGAAGGGACCAGCCGTCCCAACTACGCCCGCACCGTCGATCTCGTGACCAAGGCGGCGATCCGCGAAATGATCGTGCCCTCGCTGCTTCCGGTGCTTGCGCCGATCGCGGTGTTCTTCGGCATCTCGCTGATCGCGGGCCGTGACCAGGGCTTCGCGGCCTTGGGCGCGCTCCTCCTCGGCGTGATCGTCTCCGGTCTGTTCGTCGCCATCTCGATGACGTCGGGCGGCGGCGCGTGGGACAATGCCAAGAAGTATATCGAAGACGGCAATCACGGCGGCAAGGGCTCCGAAGCCCACAAGGCCGCGGTGACCGGCGACACGGTCGGCGATCCCTACAAGGACACCGCCGGCCCGGCGGTGAACCCGATGATCAAGATCACCAACATCGTCGCCCTCCTCCTCCTCGCGGCCCTCGCCGCGCAGGGCGCGGGCGCCGGCTAAGCGCACGCCTCACGAGGCAAACACCTGGCCCCGTCCGGAGCGATCCGGGCGGGGCTTTTCTTTTGCGAAGGTCACGTCGGACGTTGGTAGGTTGGCCTAACCGGCCGACTGGCTTATCCGGGCGCTCCGCCCAGCATCAGAGCGGCAGCAGCGCGTCGACCAGCCGCTCGATCGTCTCCGCCACGCCATCGGCCTCAAGCGCCCGGCGGGTCAAGCGCCGCTTGGTGGTGAAATGCACATCGTCGGGCAGTTCCACGCCGGCTGCGACTTCGGCGGCGTGCAAGGCCGCCGCGGCGAGATCGGCGTGCAATGCCTCATTCGCGTCGAACTCAGGGATGGGCAACGTCCACACCAGATTGTCGAAGTCACGCGGATCACGTTGTCCGACCGGCTGAAGGTCCTTCACTCGATCGAGCACGATGCGCGTGTTGACGATAGCGGACACGTAAGCCGCTTCTTCGAGCGAGTTGGCTACTGACCAATAGGCTTTGTGGTCGACCACCACAGCATCATCTTCGAGCCAGCATGCGCTCAGTCGAGTTCCGGCCTTCGTGTAGAGCACGCGTACAGGTGATCGAGCTGCTTGCGCAGTCAATTTTTGAAGGTGGTTGAGCGATTGCGCCAGGGTAACGCGCGGCGCGCCATCTGTCCCCCTGTTGCTGTGCTCGTTCCACTTCGCTTCAGCATCGCGAAGCCAAGCCGCGAGCCCCCGGTGGCCGCGCGCATCCGCGCCGGCCGAGTCGAGAATTGCGCCATCTTCCATCGGAACGACACCGGTTGCGAGGTCTAGAAGCCGATAAGGTGCGATGGACTCGCCCAGCGCCACCCGGCGGACGAAAGCGCGTTCGACTGGCCCTTCCGGCGGCTCGACAGCTGTCCAAGGCCTCTTGTCCAAGCTTCCGACGCGGCCCCGGAGGCGCGGGGCGTCACGGCGGCTTTGCAGACGTCCAGCAACGGCATGTTCCACCAGGAAGAACCTTCGCGGCGTGAGCGTCGCACCCTGACGGAACCGCCTGCGGTAAGGCGAGGCGGAGATCAGCGTTCTCGCCCTTGGCCACGCCGCACGCACATGTTGGAGCGTTTCCGCCGCCTCGGCTTCGCTGGCGTCGCGCCGCGGAAGCACGCCCACCCACCGATCGATCTCTGCCGGCGGAGCAGCCCTCCGGTCGCGCTCGCCGAACAGGACGCAGGTGCTCGTTGTGCTGCTACCCGATTGCGCGCCGAAGATCGGCCACACGCGCTCCAACCCCCAGCCGCCGGTAATTGCGACCTGCACGCGCTCCATGCTCCCGTCGCGCATCGCAGCGAACACCGGCGCGTTCAGGGCGGCATAAGGAACAACCAGCGCCAGCGTCCCGCCCTCGCGCAAGTACCGCTCGGCGCCCCGCGCCCAGAACAAGGCGAACATGTCCTGGTGGGTGGCGAGGCTGCCGCCGACCCACAGATTGTAGCTCTGGAGTGCCTCCCGCAGCCTCTCTTTCATCTGGGCGCTGAGGTGCCGGTAAACGATCCAGGGCGGATTGCCGATCAGCACGTCGGCGCGGTTGTCGGGATGCGACAGCCAGACCGGACGCAGAAGATTGCGCAGAACGAAGGTCCAGATGTGGTTGCGGCCGTCGAGGTAAAGCTGCTTCAACTGTGCAAAGGTACGGGCAAGCAGTGCCGCGTCCTCTTGCGTCGCACCGGCGCGAACGATGGCATCGCGAAAGACTTCCGGCTCGGCGAGAGTGTCGAGACCGCGATTGAGTTCGTCGAGAGCCCGTTCGAACAATTGCTGGTCGCTCGCCACGCCGGCGGGGATGCGCAGAGGCGGATCGTTTGGTGGAACGTCCACCAGCACTTCGGCGGATGCGCCAAGCGGGCGAAGATTCCATTGCATGGAGTCGCCCATGTAGACGGGCACGCTGAGCGTTGGCGGCCGATCCCGCACCAGATCGCCAAGCGCGAGCAGCCAGGTAACGCGCGCGAGCGCCACCGCGACCGGGTGCACGTCGATCCCGAACACACGGTCCGCGCAGGTGGCGACGATCTCGGCCGGCGGCAGCCCCGCGTTGCGGCCTGCCGCGATAAGGCGGCGAAGCGCGTGGAACAGGAAGGTCCCGGAGCCGCACGCCGGATCGAGAACGCGCTGCTCGAGCGGGCGCGCGACACCCGCCGCCACCACGCGCGCCGCTAGCCAATCCGGCGTATAATATTCACCAAGATCGTGCCGCTCGTCGGGATCGATCAGACTTTCGTAGAGGCTCTTGAGCACGTCCACCTCGACGTCGCGCAGCCGGAATCGGACAGTCTCGGCCGCCAGGGATCGCACGAGCTCAGCGCCGCCCCCGGCAAGCAGCGGCCAGTCGAAGAAGTCGGCCTCGACGGCGCCGATGATGCCCTCGTTGGTCAGCAGCCGGCCCGACAGCATCTCCGCTGGATCATCGATCGCAAGATCGAGTACGCGCGCCGCGATCGCCTTGACGAGTATGGTCAGATAGGTGTGCTGCAGGAACAGCGCGTCGCTTCCGACATCGTCGCCATAAACCTGACGCAGCAATCCTTCCCACAGGTCGCGCTTCAGGCGCACTTCCGGGTGGTCGCCAATCTCGGCCCAAAGCCGCCGAAGTTCCGCGTGCGTCCGTCCGAAGGAAAGGCTGTGGCGGCCGAATGTCAGCGCAACCGCTGCCGGAGTGGGCATCACCTCGGGAATCGGAGAAAGCAGCGGTTCGAGCCAACTCAGCAGCCTTTCGGGGTGGTCGGCCTCCACATCATACCGTCCGATTTGCAGAAGCGCGCCGGCATTGAGCGTGTAGGCAAGCAGCGTCGCGCCATCGGTGGCGACGCCGACGGTAGTGCGGCCCTGCGCGCTCCTGCGACTGGCGTCCGCCAGATAGTCCGGCATGCGCGCCACTACGTCGCGCTCCTCGCGACGAAGATCGCTCTTCAATTCGATCACGGTGGCGCCCCAGGCCACGTCGATCCTGCCGCTGTTGTCGATGAGGTAGCGTTCATGCTCCAGCTCGCTGAATGCAGCGCCGAATCCTTCGCGCAGCAACTCGGTAACCAAGCCGCGCAGCGCCTCGTGCCGTGGCCGCGAAGCCATTGAACGGACGATTTCGGGCAGCCGATCGACTCGCCAACCGTTTGTCACTTTTCCCCCTCGCTGGGTGGCTGCACCGTTGCCGCCGTGCGCGGAAGGGCATAGGCTAACAGCATGATACGCACGCAAGCAGACCTGTTCGCGCAAGACGAAGCCGAACGCAACGAATTGTCTGACGCGCGCCGTGCAGCCATCAAGGAACGCCTACAGGCCAGGCTTGCCCAGCTTGAGGCGACCGCGACCTTTCCGTGGGCCGATCCTTTGGACGCCGTGCACGAGGAGAACCGCTTCGAGCGCGACACGGCCATGCTGGGTGAAGAAGGCAAAGTTCTTTGGCTGCAGTTCGACCACGTAATGGAGCGGCTGCACGCGACCCAGTCAGTTCCCGATATCGAAGCCGCTGCATCGACGGCATAACTGCGGAAGTCTTCGCCGCGCTGGACGCGCTCAGAGCCGATCGCGACGCGTGGGAAACTGCCGGGATGTCCAAGGGCTCTGGCCGGGTGAATGGCTTCCGCGCCTTAAGAAGCAGTTCCCTGCGCAAACATTGGATGTACCCGGTCTGTTCTTTTTGCTTTCCTACATGCCCTTGCCTGTGCCATGCTTTGCGGATCGGGTTCGCGTTGCTGCTCTTCGAAACCTTCGCTGCTTTGTCCGCCTCGTCGAGGGCGGGAACGCCGGCTCCAGGCGCGCCTTTCATTGCCTGCGGTTGTGCACCGTGCCGCCTTCACGAGTTTTTCGCGCCACCGTGAACTTCGTGAACTTCACCTCCGGCCCGCACCTTCCGCCGCCGTCATGGTTTTTGCGCGGATTGTGAACTTCGTGAACTTCGCCGTGCTGGCGCGGCGCCGCACGCTTCTCTTTTCAACCTCCTTGTCGGCGGCGCCGTTTTGGTGGAGTTGACGCCGTATGACTCCACCCAAGGCCGGATCACCTGCCGCTTCCGATCGCCCAGGCGGCACTCCGCGGTTCGTTCTCGCCTCGGCAAGCCCGCGCCGGCTTGAGCTGCTCGCCCGGCTCGGCGTGACGCCCGACGCGGTCACCCCCGCCGACATCGACGAAACGCCCCGCAAGGGCGAGCTTCCGGTCCCTTATGCCGAGCGCATGGCGGCCGAAAAAGCCGCTGCCGCCGCGCAGCCCGGAAGCATCGTCCTTGCCGCCGACACGGTGGTCGCCGCCGGCCGCCGAATCCTGCCGAAGACCGACAGCGAGGAGGAAGCGCGGGCAACGCTGACCTTGCTCTCCGGCCGCCGTCACCGCGTGCTCTCCGCCGTCACCTGCGTCGCGCCTGACGGCACGGCCCGCCACCGGCTTTCGACCAGCATCGTCGCGTTCAAGCGCTTCTCGGACGCTGAGCTGGACGCCTACCTCGCGACGGGAGAATGGCGCGGCAAGGCGGGCGCCTACGCGATCCAGGGCCGCGCCGAATCGCTGATCCGCTTCCTGTCCGGCAGCCATTCGGGCGTGATGGGCCTGCCGCTCTACGAAACCCGAACCCTGCTCCGCGCCGCGGGCTATCCGCTTGGCTGAGTGGCTCCTCGAAGAGGGGATCGGGGAAACCCGCGCGGTCCTCGTCGAAGACGGCGCAATATTGGAAGCACGGATCGAGCTGCCGGACACGGTGCCGGTCGGCTCCGTTCTGCCCGCGCGGCTGACGAAGATTCTCGTCCCCGGCCGCCGCGCGCTGGTGACGCTGGAGGGCGGCGAGGAAGCCATCCTGGAAGCCCTCCCGGCCCGCCTCACGGAGGGGCAGGCGCTCTCCGCCGAGATCATCCGCGAACCGATCCCCGAGGCCGGGCGGCCGAAGCGCGCCTTGTGCCGCTATTCGGAAGACGCGCCGCGCACCGGTCCGCGCCTCGCCGAATGGATCGGCCGCGCCGCCCGCCACCGCCCGCCCGGTCCGGACAGGTTCGAGGAAGCAGGCTGGTCCGAGCTGCTCGAGGAAGCCCTGACCGGCGAGATCGCCTTCCCGGGCGGCGCGCTGCGGATGAGCGTTACGCCGGCGATGACGCTATTCGACATCGACGGCACCCTGCCCCCCGCCGCCCTTGCCGCGGCCGGCGCCGAGGCTGCCGCCCGCGCCATGCGCCGGATGGGGATCGGCGGCTCGGTCGGCATCGATCTCCCCACCTTGCCCGGCAAGGCGGAACGCCAGGCCGCCGCCGCCGCCCTCGATGCCGTCTTGCCGCAACCATTCGAGCGCACCGCGGTGAACGGCTTCGGCTTCCTTCAGGTCGTCCGCCGCCGCGAGCGCCCTTCACTCCCCGAGCTGCTCCAGTCCGATCCCGCCGGCGCCGCCGCCCGCGCCCTGCTCCGCCGCGCCGAGTGGGAAACCGGCGCGGGCGAGCGCACCCTCCACGCCGCGCCCGCCGTGATCGCCCGCCTCGAAGCACGCCCCGGCTGGACCGCCGAGCTCGCCCGCCGCATCGGCGCGCCGATCGCCTTGCGGGCGGAGCCGGGCCTCGCCATATCCGGCGGGCATGTCCACAGCCGCCCCTTCTAGAAAGCGCGCCGCCTGCCCGGTCTGCGGCAAGCCGTCCGCCGCCCCGCACAAGCCCTTCTGCAGCCAAGGATGCCGGGACCGCGACCTGCTGAACTGGCTCGGCGACGCCTATCGCGTGCCCGGCCCGCCGGCCGACGAGCGAAGCACAGACGAGGGGCTGGACAGCGAGCGATAAGCGCCTCTATAGGCGCGGCTCCCCGCTTTTGCGGGCGTGCCCAGGTAGCTCAGTTGGTAGAGCACGTGACTGAAAATCACGGTGTCGGCGGTTCGATCCCGTCCCTGGGCACCATCTGCCAGTCTCAAGCAGCCTCATCCACGCTCAAAGCGCATGGTTTCAGAGGCGAAATTCCGGTAGAGCAGTCTCATTCGATATCAACGCCGATCATTCGAGCGCGATCGAAAAGGGGGCATTGTGGGGGCATCGGCGGCTAGAAACGGGGGCACCGGGTGCTGACCGAGCTGCGCTGTCGATCGGCGAAGCCGGCGGAGAAAGCGTACAAGCTGGCGGACGCGAAGGGGCTGTACCTCTACGTTACGCCGACCGGCTACAAGTCGTGGCGGTGGAAGTATCTGGCCGGCAAAGTGGAGAAGCGGCTCACCTTCGGCCCATATCCGGACATCTCGCTGGCCGAGGCGCGGATCCTGCGGGAGGAAGCGGCCCGCCTGAAGCGTCAGGGGCTGGACCCGGGGGCGGAGCGGAAGAAGGCCAAGGCCGCGGAAGCGACCGTGGAAGTCCATACCTTCGAGACGATCGCGCGCCGCTGGCACAAGCGCAAGAAGGCGCTCTGGAGCGAGACGCATGCGACCTACGTTCTGCGCAGCCTGGAGACGGACGTCTTCCCGGCGAAGTCGGAGTCGGCGCTGTGGCAGGGACGCCTCGGCGACCTGCCGATCGGCACGGTAAGCGCGCGAATGGTGCTGCAGGTGCTTCACACGATCGAGGAGCGCGGTGCGGTGGACCAGGCACACCGGATTCGACAGCGCGTTTCGGACGTCTTCGTCTTCGCGATCGCGGAGGATCTGGCGGACAACAACCCGGCCGCTGCACTGGGCAAGGCGCTGCTGCCGGCGCGCAAGCGCCGCTATCCTGCCTTCGTGAAGCTCGAGGACGCACGGCGGGTCCTGTCCCTCACCGAGGCGGAGCCCTGTTACCCCTCGACCAAGCTTGCCTCACGGCTGATGGCGATCACCGCCGCGCGCACCACTCCGGTGCGCTATGCCGCGCCGGACGAGTTCGAGGATCTGGATGGCCCGGCGCCGCTCTGGCGGATACCGGCCGCCAAGATGAAGCTTCAGCTCGCCCAAAAAGACGACGAGGGCTTCGAGTTCATCGTGCCCCTGCCGCATCAGGCGGTCGACGTCGTGAGGGCCGCGCTCGCCTTGGCCGGTCCACACTCCCGGCTGCTCTTTCCGAGCCCCAGGCACGTCCACAAACCGATCAGCGAGAATGCGATCAGCTCGCTCTACAAGCGCTTCCCGGCTATCCGGGGGCGCCACGTGCCGCACGGTTGGAGGTCGAGCTTCTCGACAATCATGAACGAGTGGGCGGTCGCGGAGAAACGCCTGGAGCTGCGCGCGATCATCGACCTGATGCTCGCCCACAAGCCCGAAGGCGTGGAGGCAGCATACAACCGCGCAGCCTATATGAGCCTGCGGCGGGAGATCGCCCAGCGCTGGGCCGATATGCTGATGGAGGGGATGGCTCCGGCCGAGCAGCTGCTCAAAGGTCCGCGGCACTAGCCGCTGGCGCTGAAAGGCGCGCCGCGTGAGCGCGCCATTTGGGGAAACCGCCTTCGACGCGGTGATCCGCGCTAGACCTGACAGCGTTCCAGTTGGCGCTGTCGAGCAACGGATCTGGAAACCGTTCGGCCAAACCAAGGCTGAAGCCTGGGCGTTCGTCGACGCAGTGATCGGCGCCGCCAAGAAGTTCGATCATGACAGCAAGATGCCTGGAGACCGGATGGGGAAAATCGGCCCATCAGGGTTAAAGGTGCTGGAGGCTCTGCTCGTCGGCGTCGACTTCATGAAAGGAAGGATTGAGCCCTCGATCGCGACGATCATGGGACGGGCGAAGCTTGCGCGCGCCACCGTGGTGCGCGCGCTGTCGCGTCTGAAGGATGCGGGCTTCCTGTGGTGGATACGCCGCAAGGTGGAGCTTGATACTGAAGGAGCTGGGCCACGCATTCACCAGGCGACGAACGCCTATTGGTTCAAGCTAAGAGGACGAGCTGCCGGCCTGGTCCGCCTCATCATGGCCAAACGACGCCCCCCGCCGCCCGACGACGCCGTTACGAGGCGGGAGCAGGATGCTCAGGAGACCGAAGCCATGCTGAAGCGAGGCACCTCTGAAGACGCAGCCCGGTTCCGTCTCGGCGACTCTCCACTGGGAGATGCCTTCGCTAGCCTCGGTCGATTGCTAGATCATAACGCGAGTTCAATCGAAAGCCGCAATCCCGACCGGCAGAGTAATATATAAAAGGAATCGCTTCGCGATACGCTATTTGTCTGGTCTGAACCCGCCCCACCCTCACTGAAACCCCAAAGCGCCGCGACCAGCTCGACGGGTGTAGCGCCGGCTTGCGCCGGCGCGGGCTCTCCGATGGGAGAGCGGCAAGAAGCGTGCCGCCCTATTCGAGCCTCCGCGCGCGTTGCACGGGCGCAGCGAGACCCGAGTTTTCAAATGCGCGCAAACCGTCTTCAAGCGCCCTTCCCCGTCACCAAGTCCGCCCAACGCTGGAACAGATAGCGGCGCAGGGCGAGATGCTCGGCCCGGTTATAGGCCGCTTCCACCTTGTCCTTCGGCACGTGGCCGAGCGCCTGGTCGATCAGTCCGCGCTCCGTTGGAAACCGCTCGTTGAGGATCGTGGAGAAGGTCGACCGCCACCCGTGCGGGACGTGCCGGCCGACAAAACCCGCATTGTTGTAAAGATCGCCGATCGCGGCCTCGCCGATCGGCGACCGGCCGCCCCGGCCGGGGAAGACGAGCTCGCTGCCGGCGGAGAGCTTCCGAGCCGCGCGCAGGATCTCCACCGCCTGCGCCGACAACGGGACCAGGTGGTCCGCGGTCGGGTCGGCTTTGCGCGCCCTGGACAGCTTCATCCGCGCCGCCGGGATGCGCCAGGCCGGGCGCCGCGGTCCGATGAAGCCGCCCTCCCAGTCCAGGTCCTCGAACTCGGTCCAGCGGGCGCCGCGCAGCGTGCCCAGGCGAACCGCGGTGAGCGCGAGGAGGCTGGACGCAAGTTTTTCGATCCGGGCGCCGCCGAGCGCATCGACGGCGCCGAGGAGCTCGCGCGCGTCGGCCAGCTCGAGGAGGGCGGGTTGGTGCCGCTTCGCCTTCGCCGGCGCAAGTACGTCGCGGCCGATGATCGCCGCCGGGTTGGTCCCCGTGCCGGTTTCCGACATGGCGAAGGCGAACACCGCGCCGATCCGCTTGCAGATCCGGCGTGCCGTCTCGACGCAGCCGCGCGCCTCGACGGCGCGCAGCACCCGCAGGATCGTCGGCGCGTCGATCTCGGACAGCGCCTCGGCGCCGAGCTGCGGCAAGACGTCGCGCTCGAGGCTGGTCAGGACGTCGGCGGCGTGGACGTCGGACCAGCGCGGCACCTGGTGCGTGTGCCAGCGCCGGGCCCAGGCCTCGAATGTCGGGGCGGTGTTGGCGTGATCGTTGGCGGCCGCGCGGGCCCGGGCTCCGGCGCCGGCGGGATTGTCGCCGCGGCGCAGCTGCTCGCGCGCCTGATCGCGCAGCTCGCGTGCCTCGCCCAGGCTGATGTCGGGGAAGTCGCCGAAGGTGAGCAGCTGCTCGCGGCGCTGGTGCCGGAACTTCATCCGGAACGTGCGGCGGCCGTTCGGCCGCACATAGAGGTAGAGCCCCTCCCCGTCGGCCATCTTGTACGGGCGCGCGGAAGGGCGCGCGGCCTTTACGGTCGCGTTGGTCAGCATCAAAACCTCGTGAAAGTGGGGTGAACCCCGGCTTGATCTGGGGTTCACCCCATCTTTGCCGCCAGAACGGCGGACACGTCCTCCGCCCTGTGCCAGCAGAGAAACGGCGGAAAACCGCCGCGGACGTGAGGGCCAGCCCGAGGACGTACCCCGAGCTGTACCCCCAGGTGACCGTGCCTAGATCAGGCCGCAGACGTCGTTCGTGACGCGGCGCGCTTCATCGACGCGCGCCGACTCGCTGGGCAACAGGCGGGACCGGTAGACGACGTCGAAGCCGGTGCGGGCCGCACGCAGGGCGCCGAGCTCGACCGCGCTGCGCGGGCAGCGGGCCCGGGCAGCGGCCTCGGTGGCTTCGACGCCGGCCACCAGCGCCGCGTTGGAGGCACCCTGGGCGATCGTCGCACAGGCGGTGGCGAGGCAGGCAAGCGGCAACAAGGCCGCAATCAGCAGCTTTTTCATGGTGTGTCTCCTTGGGTTTGCCGCCCCCGCCGCGGCATCGATCGGGGCGCGGCGCGCGCGCCGCTGGCATGCGGTCAGGTGGCGGCTCTCCACCCGCCAGCGATCAGGCCGGCCTGGAAGTCGATCGCTTCGCGGCCGATCTTGAGCGCCTTGTCGGTTCCGTTGATGATGTCGCGGCTCCGGACGAACTGCTCGAGCGTCGCGGCGCCCTGGCGCGGCAGATCATCGTCGAGGTCGCGCGTGGTGAACCATCCTTCGCGCATTCCCCGGACCATGATCGCTGCGGCGATGGCCGGATCAAGCGCCAGATCGAAGTCGGCCAGCAGACGCCCACCCAGGCCGAGCTCCCGGTCGGCCCGTTCGTAGTTGTAATCCCACGTCAGTTGCACATAGCCGCGGCCGAAGGCGATCTGCCCGCCATGCCTGGTCGGCGCGCCGTACTTGCGTCCCTTGCCCCGGCCATATTCGCGGATCGGCTTCATGGTGCCGGCGGTTTCGTGATAGGCGGTGGCGAGCGCGTAAGCGGTGTCGGCGATCGGCCAGCCCGCATGGCCGCAGGCCTCGATGATCGCATTGCAGCCATCGACCTCGTCCTGCTCCAACGTCGGGCCGAGCGTGTTGGTACGCTTTATGTGGGCGAAGAAGGCCGCGGGTTCGGCCAGTCGGGTGGTGCTGGAAGCCGCTGGGGGCTGCCCGCCTGCATCCGGGGCGATCCCCGCCGCGGCGAGGCCCTGGTCAAGGGCTGCGATCCGTTCGCTGGTGAACCCGTCGGCGTCGAGCCACGGACGCACGAGCGCGAACACAGCCTTGCGATGCTGAGCCATGTTAATTTCTCCTGGTAAAGATGAGCGCGGCGGCTCAGTCGAGCTGGGCGATCATCGCCTGCATGTCTTCGGGCAGCGGTTCCGCCCGGACGCCGCCATAAGCGGCATCGAGCGCCTCGCCGATCGGGCTGCGCTGCAGCCGCACGAGCTCGCTCGAGGCGCTGAAGGCGCGCGCGAACGCCGCCGGCGCCGCGATGCACGAGGCGGCCGTGGCCGCGCCGATCGCGATCATGCCGGCGTCAAACATTGCTGATCCTCGCCGCCTCGACCCGCCGCAGCACGATGGTGTGGAGGGCGTTGAGCAGGAAACCGAAGCCGAGCGCGCCCGACGCCATTGATCCCAGCACCACCAGCGGCACCGGCAAGGTCCAGCACATGCCGGCGGCAACCCAGCCCGTGGCGAAGGCGGGCAGGGCCGCGAACTCGCTGATCGTCACCCAGTGGCGCTTGCGCTTCCAGGCGGCGAGCTGCACCGGGTCCTCCGGCGGATCGGCCGCGGTCGGGCCGAACAGCAGCCAGGCGAGCCGGGCACTGGCCGCGACGAACGCGGCAAAGAACGTCAGCAGCCACAGGGCCGCCGCTTCAAACTTGTCCATTATGTCTGCCTTTAGTTGGCGGAGCCCGGCCAGGACGCCGTCTCGATGTCGATTGCCGCGAGTTCGCCGGCCGTCGCGGCCGCTTCGATCGCCTCGCGCAGGGTTCGCGCCGCCGTGTGGCAGGCGGCGACGTGCCGCCCCACCGCCACGCCCGCGGCGATCATTGCCGCCGCGTCGTGCTCCACCACCTGATTGTCGGCCATGGTGAAAGGCTGCGCGAACGGCTGCCCGCCCGCCTGGGCGAGCATCGCCATGGTGACGAGGCCGTTGATCTTGCCCTGGCTGGCTGGATCGCTGTCCATCCGCCCGAGCGGCGTCTCGGCGCCGCCATATTCCGATTCGGCGCGCCGCGCTTTCACCCGCTCCCACGCTTCCGCCTTGAGCACGTCGAGCCGCGGCACCCAGCAGCCCGCCTCGGCGTCCCACGCCTCGCGCGCCAGGTCGCCATGCCGATCCACCTCGATCGCCGGCAGCGCGTCCGGATTGTCCCGGTCGGTGTCGTCGCCGACGATCTGGGCCGCGACTTCGCCGCCGGCGCCGAGCAGGATCCAGAGCCGTTCGCTCACGCGCCGATCGCCACGCTGATCGGGGTGGAATGAAGGGCGAGATATTCGGTGCCCGTCTTGCTGCTCAGCGCCGCCACCAGCTGGACGTCGTACGTGCCGTCCGCGGGAGACGCGCTTTGGTTGCAGATCGCGGAGCCGGGCTCCGAAGAGGCGAGCTGGCTGTTGTAGATCGCCTCGCTGCCCTGGACCGCTGCGCCGAAATCGGTCCAGCTGCCGGAGCCGGCAACGGCATAGCGCCATTTGAGCAATCCCGACCGCGCCAGCGAGGTCGATGCGATTACGTCATAGTCGGTCGAGGCATAGCTCCGGATCGTCTCGCCGGCGGCCTTGGTCAGCCCGGTGAGCTTGAACACCTCCACGTAAGACGTGCTGGTCAGCGTTCTCCCGCCGATGTCGGCGCCGCCGCCTTTGCTGCCTGTGCCGCCGCTGCCGCCGCCGGTCGGTGCGGTCCCGGTGGTGCGCGTGACGGTGACCGTGATCGGCGGCTGCGCGATCCCGCCGATCGTCACGACCAGCTGGAAGGTGCCCGAGCCGGTGAGGCTGCTCAGCGTCACCTTGCCCTTGTCGGCGCTGCCCGGAACGTTGTTGACGGTCAGGCCGGTGAGATTGGCGCCGACGTTCTGCAGCGCATAGGTGGTGCCGGCGTCCGTCCTCTTGTCCACGCCGCCCCGGGTGACGATCGGGGTGAGCACCTTCGGCAAACCGGTCGCGACGCCGTTATAGTCGGCCGAAATCTCGACCTGCTGCTGGATCGATACCACCACCTGAGACAGCGCCGTATTGTCGGCGTTCGGATCGGCCTGCTTCAGGAGCAGGATCGGCGAGCTGCTCACCGCGCCGATCGTCGCCTGCACGATCGCGAAGTCGTTGGCGCCGAGCTCGGCCGTGCTGACCGAAAACGAAGTGCCGGTGCCCGCCTTGATGTTTACGCCCGCTCCGTTCTTGGCGGTCCAGTTGATCGTGCCCGACACCGCCTGAAGCGTCGCCGCGAACGTCGCGGTCTGCGCCGACGGCGTGAGGACGCCGTTGACGTAGGTGAAGCTGGTGCGATCGGCGCTGACGAAGATCGCGCTTCCGTCCTGCGCAAGCTTCCCCGGCGCACCCCAGGCGGGGGTCGCGGAGCCGCTGGTGCCCTGGATGCTCGCGATACCGACCGACGAGTAAAGCGGGTCGGAGCCGTTCGGAAGCGTCGTCGACCAGCCGGTCGGCGGGGTTAGCAGCTGCGTGCCGAAATTATAGGAGCCTCCCGAGGGCGCCGCCGGCGCGGACGTGGCCCGCTGGTAGCAATAGACTTCCGCCACGGAGAGGCCGGCCGCGCCGTTCGTGCCGTTCGTACCGTTCGTACCGTTGGTGCCGTTGGCGCCCTCGACCCGCGCCGGGACGTCCCAGACGTAGGCGGAAACGGAGTTCGGCCGCTGGCCGAAGCTGCTCCACAAAGGGTTCGCCGACGCGGGAACGCTCGCCACATCGGTATACCAGCCCGCCGGCACGCCGCTGCTCGCAGCCGGCGTCCCCGGCTGCGCGGCCGAGCGTATGAAGATAACATCAACCCCCGCCCCATCGATGCCGTTGGTGCCGTTTGTCCCGTTTGTCCCGTTTGCGCCGTCCTGGGCGATGCGGCCGACGCCTGCCCACACCGGGGTTGCCGTCCCGGTGGTTCCCTGGATCGAGGCGGTGGCCTTCGCCTGGTAAAGCGGATCGGTGCCGGCGGGCGGAACAAGCGCCCAGCCGCCCGGTGGCGTCAGCGCCCTGGTGCCGAAGTCGTAGGAGCCGCCGCTCGGGACACCGGGCTGAACCGCTGCGCGCTGAAAAACGGAGACTTCGGCGACGGAAAGGCCGTTCGCTCCATTGGTGCCGTTTGTCCCGTTTGTCCCGTTTGTGCCGTTCGCGCCCTCGACTCGCGCCGGCACGTCCCAGACATAGGCCGAGGTCGAGTTGGGCCGCTGGCCGAAGCTGCTCCACAGCGGGTCAGCCGAGGCGGGCACGCTTGCGGCATCGGTATACCAGCCTGCAGGCACACCGGTGCTCGCCGCGGGCGTTGCAGGCTGCGCGGCCGAGCGCCGAAAGATTGCGTCGACACCAGCGCCGTCGGCGCCGCTCAGCGTCTTGGTAATGATCGTCGAGCGCTGCTTGCCGCCGATCGTGCAGTTGATCTGGACGGCCAGCGTCGCCTGCGCGTTGGCGAGGTCCGCGCGGTTGACGTAGACCTCCGTCTGGTTTGTCGCCGTGACCGCGCCACCAGCGGCGGTGCGCAGCGGCACGCTGGTGGCTCCCGTGGCGGTGAAGGCGGACGCGTTCCACGTCAGGCCGGCCAGCTCAGCCGCCGAGTGGTTTTCCTGAAACAACCGGACCCGGATATTCGAGCCGGCGGTGATCGTGCCGTCCGCCGCCGCGGGGAATTGCGGGTAATCTGGGATGATGTAGGCGACCTTCCCCGCCGCTCCGTCCTGCCCCTCGACCCGCGCGGGCGTGTCCCACGTCCAGTTCGCCGCCGCGTTCGGCCGCTGGCCGAAGCTGCTGTAGAGCGGGTTGGCGGAGGCGGGCACGCTTGCCACGTCCGTATACCAGCCCGCCGGCACCCCGCTGCTCGCCGCCGGAACTGCCGGCTGCGCGGCCGAGCGGATGAAGATCACGTCGACGGCGGATCCGTCCGCGCCGTTCGTGCCGTTTGTGCCGTTTGTCCCGTTGGCGCCGTCCTGGGCGATACGGCCGACGCCCGCCCAAACCGGCGTCGCGGTTCCGGTCGTCCCCTGGATCGAGGCGGTGGCCTTCGCCTGGTAAAGCGGATCGGTGCCGGCGGGCGGGACAAGCGCCCAGCCGACCGGCGCGGTGAGCGTTTTTGTGCTGAAATCGTAGGAGCCGCCGGTCGGGACCGCCGGCTGAACCGCGGCGCGCTGGTAGACGCTCACCTCGGCGACGGAGAGGCCGTTGGTGCCGTTGGTCCCATCCTTGCCCTCGACCCGCGCCGGCACGTCCCAACTGTAGTTGGAGGCGCTGTTCGGGCGCTGGCCGAAGCTGCTCCACAGCGGGTTGGCGGAGGCCGGAACGCTTGCCACATCGGTATACCAGCCCGCCGGCACCCCGTTGCTCGCCGCCGGCGTTGCAGGCTGCGCGGCCGAGCGGGTGAAGATCACGTCGACCGAGGCACCGTCGAGGCCGTTCGATCCCCGCACGCTCGCCGTGATCGTCGCGGCGCCCGCGATGTTGAGCAGCCCTGCCTGCGCCTCGAACTCGATGCCGCCGGCGACACCTGCCCAGGTGTGGATGATCGCACCGTTCTTGGCGATGACGAGATCGGCGCCGCGGCGCTCGATCGAGAATGTGTCTCCGGCCGCCCAGGTAACGCCCGCGATCGCGAAGATGCTGCCGCCTTCGCGGCGCAGCAAATTCTGGTCGTCCTGCAGCTGAAGGCCATATTCGAGGCCGGACTCCGCGACGACACTGCCGGCGCCGGCGTCGAACCCGATGAGGTAATATTGGCCCGCAACCGTTGGACGGACCGAAATCGCCGCCGCTTTCTCCAGCGTGCGGACCCAGCTCCAGGCGCCATTGCCCGCCGGCTTGGTGAAATTGTTCCCGTCCCGGGCGAGCCCGGAAAGAACCGGCGTCCAGGCGATCGGCGCGTCGGCGCCGTTCTCCGCGAACTTGCCGGCGCCGAGCCAGGTCGGCGTCACCGTGCCGGTCGTGCCCTGCACCGAGGCGGTGCCCTTGGCGGCATAAAGCGGGTTGGTGCCCGCCGGAGGAAGCACGCTCCAGCCCGCCGGAGCGGTGAGCAGCTTGGTTGCGAAGTCGAACGAACCGCCCGCCGGAGTGGCGGGCTGCGCCGCCGCCCTCTGGTAAACCGTCACTTCCGCGACGGAGAGGCCGTTCGCTCCGTTGGTGCCGTTCGTACCATTGGTGCCGTTCGTGCCGTCGAGCCGTACCGGCGCCGACCAGGCCGTGACCAGCGCGCCGGCCGACGTCTGCTCCGCAACCGACAGCCACAGCGGATCTGTCCCCGCCGGCGGCAGTGCAGCCCACCCTGCCGGGATGCCGTTGCCCGCCGGCGCGGCGGGCGCGGCCGCCGCGCGCCGCCAGACGTGCTGCTTGAAATTGCCGGTGCCGCCGTCGTTGCCGATCGCGCGCACCGCCGCCGCGAAGGTCGCGCCGCCGTCCATCGAGTAGCGAAGCCACTTGTCGCCGTCCTGATACGCTCCCCAGGAGTTCACGCCGTCCGGGGACCATTCGACCAGGAGAGGCGGCACGAGCGGCGCCAGCGGAGTGGCCTCGGACAGCCCCTCGAGCGAAAGCGCGAGCAGGCTGACATTCTCGCCGACCTCGATCGAGAACTCCTTGAAGAAGCCGAACACGGTCAGGCTGTCCGCGCCGGCGTCGCCGATCCACAGGCACGGCCGCGCCCGCACGCTTGCGATCCGGTTCGCGACCAGGTCCACCGCATCGGTCCGGATCAGCGCCCGGGCAGCCATGCGCTTCGCCCAGGCCCGCTCGATTATGCTTACCGCGCCGAAATCGTCGGTTTCCTTGCGGCTGAAATCGGTGATCCCGGCGGTCGGGGACGCCTCGGTGACCCCGAGCTTGACCAGGCGCCCGGCGAGCAGCGTGCCGACCGAAACGGTGCCTGTCCCGCCGATCGTGACCACGATCTGGCCGTTGCCCGCGGGGAGCGCGAGGAAGGTGATCGGGCCGGCGCCGACGGCGACCGTCTGGTCGAAGGCGCCCTTCTGCACGCGCACGGTGGCGCCGGTCACGTCCAGCAGGGCGAGCGCGTCGGTGGCGCCTGCCGCCAGGGTGACCGAGATCCCGCCGGCGCGGCTCGTGGCCGTGCCGAGTGCGCCGTCGAACATCGCCCAGCGATTGGTCGGCCCGGCGTCGATCCACTGGCCGTTCGCCGCCGCCGGGTCGTTGCCGAGGTTTCCGGCCGCCGCGCTTTCGTAAATCCGGTGCGTCGCCGCCTTGATCACCCGCGCGCCGAGCGGGTAGCTGACGCCCGCCGCCCATTCGGGATGGTCGGCCTCGGCGACGTTGCTCGCCGCCAGCATCGCCCCGGCGATCGCCGCCGGCTGCAGCAGCAGCAGCGAGGAGGCCGAACCGGTCGGCGCCGGGTCCCCGCCCGGATCGGCGGCCGCCGCCGTCTCGGCAAGCCCTTCCACTGTCAGCGAGAAATAGCTGATCGGCGGCACCGCCAGATCGAGCTCGAATTCCTTGTAGAAGCCCTGGACGTTCAGCCAAGCGAAGCGATCGTCGGCAATCCACTGCGCCGGCACCGCCCGAAGCTCCGCCATCCGCCGCTGGACGCTTCCCGCCTGGTCGAACGGCAGTGCGAGCCGAACCGACATGCGGCGCGAGAAGCCCCGTTCCACCACCGTGGTCACGCCGAAGTCGTCGGTGACCCGGCGGCTATAGTCGACGATGCCGATCGTCGGCGCCGCCTCGAGCGTTCCGAGCTCGATATCCGGGCCGGTGGACACTACCTTCATGCCGCGGCCACCGTTGCGATCGCGTCGCCGCCGCTCTGGTTCGTCACGTCGTCGAGCTTGCGTGCGATCCGGCCCGTATTGCCGGCGATCGTCGCATTGGCGACGTTGAGGTCGGCGCGCATCTGCACGAGCTCGCCCCGCACCTCGTCGAGTGCGGCCCGGAGGCCGTCGCTATTGTCGTTGGCCGCCGCCGAGGAGGGCTGACTGGTCGCCCCCGCGTCGAGCAGGGCGGCGTTGCTTGCCGGCGCGTTGCCGAGGCCGGCGACCAGGCCGAGCGTTGCCTCGAGGCTTGCGGCGGTCTGGGCCTGGACCCGGTCGAGCTCCTGCCGGCTGCGCGCCGCATCGGCCGCGGCCGCGAGCAGCGCCTGCGAAAGCTGGGGCAGGCTCTTGGCCGCATCCAGGTCGCCGCCGCGCGCCGCCGCGGTCGCCGCGTTGAACTGGCCCATCAGCGATTGGAAGCTGCCGCCGCCGGTCGCGTCGGTCAGGCCGCGGATCCGGCGCACCTCGTCCATTATCGTGTCGCCGACCGACGTCCACGCCTCGCGCAGCGCTTCGGCGGCCTTGGCCGCCTCCTGTGCGTCCTGCATCGCCCACACCTGCTGCTGCAGGCCGCGGTTGCTTGCGTCGAGCTTGAGGAGGTCGAGCGCCCGGATCGCCGCCGTGTCGCCCTGCAGCTCGAGCAAAGTGCGCTCCAGCCCGGTCCGCTCGGTCAGGATGTCGGCCACGCTCTTGGCGCCGGCCATCGCTTCCTGAAGCTCGGCAAAGGCGGGGGCGAGCTGCAGCAGGGTCGCATAAGCGGCCTGGCCCGACGCGGTGGTCAGATCCTGCGCTTCCACCAGGCCCCGGAAGCCGGCAAGCGTCGCCGGCATCGCGAGGCCGAGGCTGTCGAACACCTTGCCGAGCTGGGCGGCGCGGGCCGCGTCCTGCTCCGCCTCCGAATAATAGTCGCTGAAATAGGCCTGCGCCACATCGGTCAGCGCGCCGACGCTTTCGAACTGCGCGGCAAGGCCCATCTTGGCGTCGAGGCCGAGCGCGCGGGCGCCCATGCCGAGCTGGTCGAGCGTCACCGTCACCGCCTCCACGGTGGAGGCAACCCGCACCAGCGTCTCGAACGCGCCTTCGCCGACCTTCTGGAACTGCGCGATCATCGGAAAGGCGGCGGTGGCCATGCCGTCCGCCGCGGCGCCGAACACGGCGGCGAGCTTCTCCTGTATCTCCGTGCCGGTCAGGCCCTTGAGGTCGATCTTGCCGAGATCGACGACGAAGCCGTTGAGCCGGCTCTGGATGTCGCCGGTGGCGGCGCCCAGCGGGCCCGCGGCCGCGACGATCGCATCGTTGAACGATCGCAGCAGCAGCCCGAACTGCGTCTCCAGCGCCCCGTCCGCCGCCTGGTATTGGGTGGAGGTCTTGGTGCTGGTCGTCAGGCCGAACAGCTTCTTCTTCTTCTCGATGTCGCTGTAGTAGGACGCGTCGAAGCCGCCGCCCAGGATGCCGCCGAGCGACTGCGGGCCCGCGGAAAGGCCGCTGCCGATTACCTTGGTGGTGGTGCCGAACAGATTGCCGATCAGGCCGCCGAGCAGCGGGCTCACGCTCAGCACGGATCCGACGAGGTTCTTCTTGAAGCCCTCGGTCACGCCGGCGTTGGCGCCGATGTCGCCGGCCCGCACCACCAGCGAGGCGAGCCCGCCGATCTGGTTTTCGATCGAGCGGAGGGAGGACGCCATTTCGCGGGCGTAGGTGTTGGTCAGCGTGTCGACCTCCTTCAGCGCATCGATCGCGTTCTTCACGCTCTCGCTCTGCGCCTTGGGATCGCCGAAGACGGTGCCCGTCCCCGTGTTGGTCTCCTTCGGCGTCTTGCCGCCGCCGCCGAAGCCGCCCGCGATCGTGACGCCGATCGCCGCCAGCGCCGCAACGGTGGCCGCGCCGGCCGCGAGGTTGGCGGGAAAGGGAAGCGAGGCGATCGCCTTGGTCACCGCCTCGACCGCATGGGCGGCGGTGCGCGCGGCGCTGCTCGCCAGCTTCTGGCCGGTCTCGATTGCGTCCTGGGCGATCGCCCGCACCGACATCGCGAACTCGACCGCGCGGAACACCTTCTCGGCGGCGGCCATGGCCTTGTAGCCGTCGCTGCCTTCCTTGAAGAAGCCCTTCGCCGCGGTGGCCATGTCGCCGTAGAGGCCGATCTGCGCGGTCGCGGTCTTGAGCGCGTAGAGCTGCTGCTCGCGCGCCATGGCACGCTGGTTGTCGCCGATCTCGGCCAGCCTCGCCTGGTGCGCTGCATCGAGGCGCTCGCGATCGGCGTGGAACGACGTGTAGAGCGTGGCCAGCTCGCCGACCGCTCCGCCGGCTTTGCCGAAGGCTTCGCCGAGGCCCTGCCCGGCCCGTTGGATGTTGCCGGCGATCAGGTCCCACCGGTCGGCCGCGAACATCAGCGCGTCGTTGTAATCGCGCTGGGCGGCGGCAAGCCGCTCGGTTTCGTCCGCGATCTGAACCTGCTGCGCGACGTAGGCCGCACGGCGCGCCGGATCGTTCAACGTCGCCTCTGCCTCTTGGGTTGCCTTGAAGGTGGCCAGCGCACGCACGCGCTCCGCGTCGGTGGCGCCCACCAGGCGCAGCTCCTCCCGCAACTCGCTGAGGCGGGCTTCGCCGGGCTTCATCGTCTCGTCGAACTGCGCCTTTTCCCCGGCATCGAGGATCTTCTTCCTGATGCCGTAATATTCCTCCCACCGGGCCGTGGCCGTCTCGATGCCCTGATCCATGTTCTTGGCGAGGAACGCTTGCTTTTCCCCGAGCAGAGCCGCTTCGGCGCGCGCGGGGCCGATCAGGTCGTACATCGCCAGCTCGTCGCGTAGCGGCTGCATGACGTTGGCGTCGAACTCGGCGGCGGCCTGCTTGCCGAAAGCCGCCTCCCGCGCGGCCGCCGCCTGATCGAGCGCGACCTTCTGCGCCTCGGTCGGTGCCTTGAGGCGCTCGACCGCATCTTCCATCAGCCGGATTTCTTTGGCGGTTTTGCCAGACTGCGCGCCGGCCTTTGCCTGAGCGGCGATATAGCTGTCGGTCGCCTCTACCGCGGCCTCGTACTTCCGCTTCTGCTCGGCCGCCGCCCGGGCGGCTTCCGAATCCTCCTTGGCGGCGGCACCGGTCTTCTTCCAGGCGATATGGTAATGGCTGCCCTCGTCCAGCGTCTCGGTCAGCTTCACGCCGGCGGCGCGATAGGCGGCGACCAGCTTTTTCAGGGTAACGCCGTCGCCCTTTGCGACGTCGATCGCCTGGCCGAGCTCGTGGCTGCTGGTGCCCGGCTTTGCGGCGAGCGCAGCCCACGGCCCCTTCCCAGACTTGTACGAGACGTACTTTGCGTAAAGGCGCTCTTGCTCCGCCCGGGACCGAAGGTCGCTGGTGACCCGGCCGCCGACGCTCTGGGCGATCTTCCTGGCCTCGACCAGATCGATGTTTCGACCCATCTGGTTTGTCCCGGCAGCTGCACGCTCCACCTCGCGGTGTGCCTCAATGGCAGCCGCCTGCCGGCGCTTGATCGCAGCTATCTCAACTGCGATTGCGTCCGCTGACATGTGCGCGGCAACCGCCTTCTTCTCCGCTGCAGTGATCTCGGCGGCGGCCTGATCATTGATTTTTGCAATCGGGTCCACCAGTGCCTCCGCACGATACCTGCCGAGCGCTAGGTTGGCGCGGTCCACAGCCTCTTGGGCGGTGATCGCTTCCGACTTAGCTTTGCCGAGGCGCTTCTCTATGTCTGGGATCGCCTCCTTGAGGTTCTGAATGCGGAACTGCCGGTTGAAGTCCGGTGACTTCGTGTCAGCTTGATCGATCGCCAACTGCGCCTTGGCCCGATCGAGAAGGGCGACGGTTTCTTCTCTGATCTTCAATACGGTGTCAGCCCTCTGGGCCGCACCCTTGACCGCGAGCTCGAGTGACTCTCGCTCACTTATCTGGGATGCTCGGAGCGCCTCGACTTGGTCGCGTATCGCTGCCGTGACACCTTCCTGAGTGGCGGCAAACTTCTCTTTGGCCCTGCCATTAGCGACAGTTTCCTCGGCATCTTTCTTCAGCTTGTTGACGGCATCGTCGAGGGCCTTGTTGTTCTTGAGCAGCATGTCGACGAACGGTGCCAGCACCAGCAGCCCGCCGGTGATCGCCAGGCCCCACGGCCCCATGAAGAACCGCGCGACGTTGCCGGCTTTGCCTTCGACCTCGGAAAACTGCCCGGCGAGCTGCGCGCCCTGGACGGCGAATGCGTTGATGGGGTTGGTCCCCATGCTGACTTGCGTCATGAAGTCCTGGACCTGGTAGCTGGCGCCCTGCAGCGCCATTCGGTTCCGGGTCGCCGCCGCGGCGTTCCGCTCTTTGGCCGCGGTGGCGGCGTTGAGCGTGTTGGTCTCCATCCCGAGTTTCGCGACATACTGGTCCAGGCTGATCGCTCCGGCGCTGGTCAGCGCCCGGGCCTCGGCCATCTCGGTGTTGAAGCGGTCCTGCGCCGCCGCCGCCGGATCGACTGCGGCGATCAGCCGCCTGGCGCGGGCCTCCAGATCGGCCTTTGCTGCCGCGGCCGCGCGCACGGCCGCTTCTTCGTCGCGCATCGCGGCCACGCCCTGGCGGACGCGCGCCTCGAACATCTGGTGGGCGAAAGCCGCGTCGCGCAGCGCTTGAGCTTCCGCGTTCGTCGCCGCGACCGCCCGCGCAGTTGCTTCGGCCTGCGTTTCGGCCAGGGCCTTGGTACCTTGGGCGACCCTGCGCGACGAGGCGAACAGCCGGTCGGCGAGATCGGTGTTGCCCTGCTGGGCCGCGGAAAGCGCCAGGGTCTCGATCTTCGCTTCGCGCACCTGCTCCCGGGTCTTGCCGAGAGCCGCGGCCTCACGGTCTAGCTGGCGGATCATACGCTCGCCGTCTTTTTCGACGGAATTCTTGGCCCGGCGAATGTTCTCAAGTTCGCGCGTAGCCGCCGAGCCGAAGCTGCGCATGTCGGCAGTCGCGCCGCCAAGGTTGAGCATCCCCCCGGTGGCGCGCTCGATGCCCGCCGCGCTTGCAACCATCTTTCCTTCGACCGAGTCCATCGCCCGCTGAAGCTGGAGCAGCTCCGCGAAGGAGCCGCCCGTGTCGATCGCGAAGCCGACCTCAAGGGTAGGCGTGCCGTCGTCCATCGCGCGCCTCCTTGCAGGTGGAGGGCCGCTGGGGAGCGGCCCTCGGATTTAGTCGGTCAGCCCAGCACCATGCGAAGCGCTGCTTCTGCGGCCTCGATCTCCCGCTGGGTGATCTCGGCGCGCCACGGCGGCGGGCAGGTTTCGCTTTCGGCGCGGCGGCTCTCGGAGAGGTAGGCCAGCGAGAGCTGCCGGAGCAGCCTCGCCTCCCACGGCGGCAGCGGTACGCAGGTCAGGCGCTGCCACTCGCCGATCTCGGCCCAGGAGAGGGGCGTGGCGCCCATCCCGTTGCTTCCGGTGATCCCGATCTCGACCAGACGCTCGACGATCTTGGGCGCCGGGTTCGGCGGCATCGGGGCCGGCACCTTGTCCTTCTTCAGCTGGTCCAGGCGGCTGAGTTTCGCCGCCTGGCCGCGCTGCGCCCGTTTGCTGCCTTCGGGCGGCTTCGGCGTGGCATGGAGCCACGCCATCTGCCGCACGTAGAGCGTCAGGCCGCGACCGAGGCGGCCTTGAAGTTTCCCCAGTCGGCGACGAACCTCGACACCTGCTTGGCGATGAAGCCGAGCGTCTGGTCCGCATAAAGGGCGGTGAACAAAGCGGTGCCCTCGGCATTGCCGGCGGGCGGATAGCTGAGGTTCTCGAAGCGGACGGTGATCGCCGCCAGATCCTCGGCCGCTTCGCGGACGCGGTCTTCCATCGGCGCGACGGTGATCTTGCCATCATTGTCCTGCATGCGCTTCACCGCACGGGTGGACTGGCGGCCTTCGACCAGGCCGAAAGCGGCGCTGCCGGGACCGTAGATCACGATCTGTACCGGCTTCTTGCGCTCGGCGTCGGCATAGAGCAGCTCGCCGGCCGCGTCCTTGAGGTGGATGGAAGCCGTATCCTGGACGGCCGTCTTGGTGATGTCGAACATAGGTTAAGTGCCTCTCGCGGTAACGGGACCCCGCCGAAGTACGACTTCGACGGGAACCCAAAGGTGCATCGACCCGCCCACCCGACCGCGACGGGCGGGCGGGCCGATGCCAATGATCCGGCTTCGAGCCGGAATGGGGTTGAAAGGGGAAACTGCCCTGAGGGTGAGCCGCCTTAGGCGGGCGCGGCGACCTTCACGATCTCGGTGCAGATCTCGATCACCGGCGCTGCGGTGATGACGCTGTCGGCGCCGTCGACCGTCTCGGGGTAGCCGAAGACGCGGCCGCCGAAATAACGCTTCTCGCCGGTCGGGTAGGTGACCAGAAAGCTGTACAGCTTCGAGGTGGCATCGTCCGAGGACGTGCGCAGCAGCGTCTGGCCGGCATCGTCGGGATCGTGGGCGAGCGACGGCGACAGCGAACCGTAATCGGCCGAGCCCTTGTGCTTCTGCTTCGCGCCTTTCAGGGGCTGGAACTCGACCTTGGCGAAGGTCACGCCGATCGCGCCGATCTTCTCGATCTGGCCGATATCGGTGTAGGTCAGCGCCGCATAGCCGGCGGCGTTCAGGGTGGCGGGGCTGGCTGCGGAAATGCCGAGCGTCGAGCCCGCCGCGGTGGACGTCTTCATGGTCAATTCTCCTTGGAGGGGAGCCGGGCATGCCGGCGGTGGTCAGCCCACGGGGGGCGAAAGATCAGGTGGTGGCGTCGCCTTCGCCCGTGGCGGGCGCGGGCGGATCGGCGGGCGCCGCCGCGGGCGCCTTGGTGCGCCGCTTGGCCTTGGGTGCCGCCGCGGGCGCCGGGCGCGGCTTGCGCGGCGACGGCGCCGCGCTGACAAGCCCGGCCGCTTCGTAATTGCCGAACGCGCCGGCATCGATCAGCGCCGTGGATCCGGCTTCGAACCGCTCGCCGGTGCCGGCGTCGGTGAATCCGCTGACGATCTGCGCCCGCTTCCTGTTGGTCTCGGCCATGGTTCTTCTCCTGGTCAGGCGTCGTAGCTGACGCGAAAATCTTGGGTTTGTTCGAAGCTGTCGCCGGGGCCGCGCATGTCGGGCCCGGTGCCGGCGGTCAGGATCGAGACGCTCCGCCCGCCGCCGACGTCGCCGGTCAGGCCCGCGCAGCAGGCCTTCACCAGCGCGATCGCCGCCCGCTGCTCTCGGTAGCTCGCGGCTCGCACGGTGACCGCAATCCTGTCGGTGGTCCGGGTCGTCGCGCCGCGCTTCAGCACCTGCCGCTCGACCGAGCTGGCGCATCGTATCAGCAGCGCGGTCAGCTCGACCCCATCGGGAAGCGCGCCCGCCTTGATCCGTTCGATGGGCACGACGGCGAGCAGGCCCGCGTGGGCGCGCAGCAGCGCGCCAACGATGTCGACGCCGGTCGTCATTCGTCGTCGCCTTCGTCGATGGACGGCCCGCCATTGTGGCCGATGCCTCTCTGCTTGAGGCGCGCGTTGATGTAGCCCTGCGCCGCTGCGACCGCCTCGTTTTCTCTCCTGTCGAGGGCGGGCCTGAACGTCGGTTGCGGGTCGGCGCCGGGGTGAAACACGGACTTGCCGACAAAATTGCCGCCGATCACCAGCGAGTGCTCGCCGTCCCCTTCTCTGGCGAGCGTGTTGAGCCGCCTGGCGGTCCTGCCCCCGGTCTCGCTTACATCGACAGAGATCCAGTGCGGCGCGGTGCCGTATTCCAGCCAGGTGCCCACGGACCGGGCCCAGCCCGGCTTCAGGTCGATCCGCACCACGATCCGGCCGTCGCCCTTTTGAAGCCGTGTCCGGACGCCGTCGCGCACCGCCTCGGAAGGCGTCGTCGCCTTGATCTCGTCGGCGACCACCTTGCCGCCGGCACGCGCGGCGCCGCGCAGCACGTTGTCCAGCTTGGCGGGAGCGCCGTCCAGGAAGCGTTTGACCTCCGCCTTGCCCCGCACCGTCGGCATCAGGCCGGGTTCCCGGCCGTGCTGTAATCCTCGACGCTGAACTCCAGCCCCTCCCGCCGACCGAGCTCCGCCGGCCCGGCAACAATCTGCATGATCCGCGCCCCCATCACGAACCGCATGTCCGGCGTAATCCCGTCCCGGTACCGGATCCGCACCCGCGCCGCCCGCGCCGCCACGTTGATCCCGCCCGCCTCGCGCTCGGCCCGGCTCGCCAGCACGTCCTTGACCTGGGCAGCGACCTTGTCGTGCACCAGCTCCCACGAGCCGGAGCCCGCACCGTCGAGGCTGTCGTCAGCCACCGGGCGCTCGATGCGGATGCGCCGATCGAGGTCGCGGGAGCGGAGCTTCACAGCCAGAACCGATAATCGGCGACCAGGGCGCTTACATCCACGGGTGCATCGTCGAAGCGGCCGCGGAACAGCGCATAAGCGGCAAGCCGCAACTTCGCCGGCACTTCCTCGGCCGCCTCGCCATAGCCGACATCAAGAACGACAGTGATCGCCCCTTTCACAGCCGACGCAGTGGGCCAATTATGGCCTGGGGAGAGCCGGAGGCCCTGCTCCAGCGGGGCGCCCTGGAGTTCGTAGCGATCGGCATCGAGCAGCTGCTCGACGCCGGCGCCATCGCGATACCGGATGCTTGCCACGGCGCGGATCGGACCAACCCTGAAATGCTCCAGGTCGGCGAAGCGATCGGCGCTGACCTGGACCCGCTGGTTTAGCAGGCGCAGCCCCGTCTGATCCTCGACGTCTTGGGCAGCCGCCGCCGCGAACAGCTTGAGTTCTTCGTCCAGCTCGTCCCCATCGACCCGCACGAACCCCTTGGCCTGCGGAAGCGGGATGAGCTCGCCTGCTGCCGGCGTGATGGTAAGGGGCGAGCCGAACATAAATTAGCTCGCTGCCTTCGCCTGGCGCTTCGGCTTGGGCCGTGCTGCGGCCAGGGCCTTCTCCGATTCCGCGTCCGCGGGCTCGGCCTGGTCGGTCACCATCAGGCGCACGGCCTCGGCATCGGAGAAAACCTCCGTCTCGTCCTTCGGCGTGAGGTTGATGTCGGGACCGGAAATACCAGTCAGCATGCGGATCTTCATCTGCGTCTCCTTTTCAGGGGGTCGCCTTGGGCTGAACCGAGGGCGGCCGCCGGAAAAGGAGAGGAGCGCCGGTCGGCGCCCCTCTCGATTTTCAAGCTTAGGCGGCGGTGAGCAGGTGCTTGACCGCGGCGGTGTCGCTGAGCTCGCCGTCGAAGCGGATCAGGCCGGCAATGCCGAGGTCGGGCCAGAAACGTTCGCGCATCACGCCAACCAGCGGGCTTCCGACCTTGCGGACGAAGTACTTGCCCAAATCGCCGAAAATGACGGGCTTCTTCGCGGCGGCGAGGCCGTCCATGTGCTGATTGATGCTGTACGGCCTGCCGTTCAACGACGCCGGAACACCCTGCTGGACGTTCCCGGCCTGCCAGATGTAGCGGCCCTCGCTGTCCTTCAGCTTGCGAAGCGCAAGCAGCGTGCCGTCGTTAAACATGTAACGGCACTTGGGGCTGACGCGGTACGCCGGGTCGATCGAATGCTCGAGGTCGAGCAGCTCGTCGAAGGTAATCGCGGCCGCAGCGGCAGAGGTCTTGCCAAGGCTGGAAGCGGTGACGATGCCGTTCGGCTGTCCGGCGCCGGTGCCGGTCGTGTTCCGGCGATTGGCGATGCGGCCAAGGCGTTCGCCGATGAGATCGCCGAGCAGGGCCTCGACGCCGAAGGCGGAGTCGTTCGCCAGCTCCATGCTGAAGCGGATGAACGGGGTTGCGTGGACATAGGCCTCGAGCAGCTTCTGCCCGAACACCACGTCGCCGCTGCCGTCGTCGACGATCGCCGCGTTCTCCGCCCGGGCGGCCGCTTCGTTCGCCGTGTCGTCCACCGTCGGAATGGTGATGTTGTGGCCGCTGGTCGTGGTGATGTCGGTGACGATGGTGCCGTCGTACATCGGGCCCCAGGCCTTCATGGAGCGGACGATGAAGGCAGCCAGTTCGGTGGGGACGGTGTAGCCGCCCGCGATTGCAACGCCGGCGGACTGGGCACGGAGCTCTTTCAGGTCCTGCTTCGAAGCGACGCCGCCGCGAAGCGCGCTGCGCTCCTCCTGGCTCAGATCGGAAGCGTCGCCCCCGACGGCCAGGAATTTGTAGAAAGCGGAGCGGTACGTAACCGTGCCATCTTCCTCGGTGACGCTGCCGCCGCCGAGGTCTGCGTCGCCATTGGCGCCCGGGCGATGCGAGTCGCGAGCTTCCTTGGCGCGCTGCTCGGCGTCCTTTTCGATCTTCGCCATGCGCTCTTCGCGCGCGATCTTCACGTCGATGGCGTCGACCTCAACCATGAGGTCGTCGTGGCGCTTGTCGAGCTCGGCGGCGCGCGCCTCGTCGGTATTCTTGCGGATTTCGTCCAGCGCGGCGCGCGCGTCGGCGATCAGCTTGTCCCGCTTTTCGAGCAGTTCCTTCAGCATGTCTGTCTCCTGGGCATGAAAAAGCCCGCTGGCGGAGTGCGCAGCGGGCCGGTTGCAGGGCGGCTGTGGCGCCGCCGCCTCGGGCTCTCGCCCGGAATTTGGTCTAGCGGATGCCCCGCTCGGCCTGCGCCTGGCGGGCGCGGCGCTCGGCCAGGCGCGTCTGGGCACCGGCTTTGTTGTGCTGGCGGCGCTCGCTACGGGCGCCCTCCAGGCTGCGCAGCCCGATCTCCGTGTCGGTATATTGCGGAAAGGCGGTGATCGTCACTTCGACAAGGTCGACGTCGAGGATCGTCCGCTTCGGCGGTTCCACCGTCTCGTCCCACTCCTGCTTGCGTGTGCAGAAGCCGAACGACATGCCGGTGATGTCGCCCCGCTCGACCAGGACGGCGATGTCGCGGCCGTCCGTGGTGTCGGGCAAATCGATCTCGACCTTGAGCCCCTTGGCGTCCTCGTCGATGCGCAGTGTCTTGGCGCTGGACCGACCGATTACCCGGCCCATGTCGTGGCTGTAGAGCGCAACGACGTCGTTTTCCCGCAGCGATCGGGTGAAGGCACCGGGCGCAATGGTCTCGACCCAGCAGCCGCAGATGTCGGTCTCGGAATCGAACACGGCCGCGTAGCCGGTCACGGTGCGGCCTTCGGCGTCTCCGCCGGCGGAACGCACCTCTAGGCGGGTGACGTTGACCCGGGTCTCGCGCCCGTCAGTCTTGGGGCTGGGATCCGCCATCGTCTTCTTCTCCGTCTGGTTTGTCACCGGCGTCATTGGCCGCCGGCTTGACCTGGACCTTGCCAGCCATCTCGATCGGCACGGTGGCGCTCTGGATGTAGAGCTTGTCGCCGCCGGGCTTCGGCGGGCGGTTGAGCAAGTCTCGTCCTTCATCCGGTGTTAGCAGCGCCGTCTGCACCCCTCGCGCCAGCGCCTCGAGACGCGTCTTGAAGTCGCCGCGCATGATGCCATCGAGGTTATGCTCGACATACCGGACGTTCCTCTTCGCCCCGAAGAGCTTGAGGTTGAGCTCGTCTTCCAAGGCCTTGGCCCAGTGGGCGATCAGATGCTTGACGACGACGAGGTCCTGCTGCTCGACGTTGGCGAATGTGCCGCGGCTAAGCTCGTGCAGGAAGGCTGGCGGCAAATTGTAGACGCGGGCGATCTCCTGAATTTGGAAGAGCCGGGCTTCCGTCATTTGCCCCTTGGCCGGGTCGAAGCCGATCGGCTTCAGTTCGTAGCCAGTGGGCAACTGAACGATCGGCTTTCCGCTCTCCCGCGCCACGTCGATCGCCCGCTGGATGTCGCTATAAGCGCGCTTCTGCGCCTCAACGCCTGTGGGCATCGGTCCGGAGACGCTGAGCGGGGGCACGCCGCCACCGGCGAAGAAGCTGCCGGCATAGTCGCCCATCGCCAGAGCAACCGCGATTGCCTTTGAGCCGAGTGCAATTGGACCGAAGTGCGAGATCTGATCGCGTTTCAGGAAGAAGGCGATGTCGACGATCTCGCTCGATGCGTAGGTGCGGCCTCCGATCTGGTAGGTTCGGACGCCGTTCACGGCGCGCATCGATACGCCGGCGGGATCGATCGGCCAGAGCCCGACGACCTGCGTGCCTGCCCGTTCGATCCACATCAGGCCGCGGCCGCCGGTGAAAACCTGCTGCCAAAAATATTTACGGGCCGCGAAGCTGGACCACTCGCCGTTGGGCGCTTCGTTGAGAATTCGCTGCAGCGGGCCGCCTGCTTTGACGGGTGCGTCGTCTACCACCTTGAACAGGTGAAGCGGAAGGTTGGCCAGTGCTCCAGGGATGAAAGTCGCCGCGCATAGCACCGCCGGAACGGTGAGTGCGCTGTCGATCGTCACGGAAGGCAGGTTCACCCCGCCGACGCCGAAGAAGCCGAGAAAGTCGCTGGCGCCCACCGATACTGTAGGATCTTCGATGTTGGCCCGCGTCTCCGCCGCCGGCGCCGATCGGCGGATGTCGAAGCCGAGCACTTTCATTCAGCCTCCTCCGCCACCAGCGAGAAATTCGGGTCGTCCCAGGGTGAAACCGAGGGCGGTCCGTCCAGCGACACGTTGTCGGCCGCGCCGACGCCCATTGCCGCCGTCACAATGCCGTCGATGCGGCCGCGGGAGCGCTTCTTGTCGAAGCACCGGTTGCTCATGCCGTCCTCGTCCAGCGCCGCGTTGGCCGCGCAACTGTAGGTGACCGGCGAATTGTCGATCGTGATCGTCCTCTTGAGGATTCGGTCCTCGAGCCGCTCGATCGAGCGCGGCATGCTATATTGTCGGTCTTCGAACCGAACCTGCTTTCCCTGCGCGTGGGCAACCATCTTGAGGCCGTAGCCTTCCGGCTCGCTTGGCCCTTTGAACCGCCAGGCCGGGAAGCCGATCTCCTCGCAAGCAGCCTCGAAATCCGCGATCTTGGCCGGATCGAACACCAGCTCGCCGACCTCATGGTCGCTGCACAGCTGCTTCACCTGCTCCGCGACGAAGGTGTAATCGATCGTCGTGCCGCCGACCGCAGCTAGCCAACCTTCCTCTACCCAATCCTCATACGGCGCCAGATCCTGCACCGCCCGGTCTTCCAGGCCTTCCTTGGCCGTCCAGTACCAGGTCTTCGACCAGAGATGCCCGTCGTCGTCGATCCACGTCGCGGTGAGCGCCGTAAGGTCGTTCTTCTTCGACAGATCGAGGCTGAGCCAGCATTTGCAGCCGCGCAGCTCGGCAACCTTGGCGTCGTCGATCGGCCCCTGGACTGCCGCCCAGTCGGTTTCGTTGATCCAGAAGTCGGCGGCGCCGGCGGGGATGCCGAAGTAGAGCCGCCTGACCGAGGAGGCCGTCGACGGCCGCGTCCTGGCGGTCTCCACCGCCTCGCGAATGTTGGTGATCGGGTAGGTGATGCCCAGCGCCGGGAGCGATTTTCCCCAGCACGCTTCGTTGTCGAAGACCGTTTCACGGTCGGCTTTGTCGATCCGCGCCACGAAGGCGAAGGCCGTGTCGTTCTTCAGGTCGCCCTTGGCCACCGCCTGCGCGGTGTCCGAAATCGACGTCCCGACGAATTGCGACTTCGCCGGCGTGTTGCTGCCCAACACCATCATGGCGCTGCCGGCGATCTTGTCGATCGCGCGTGCCCAGATCTCGAGCTGGTTGTCGGTGGAGAATTCGTGGATCTCGTCCGCAAGCACCATGCGGGGCCGCGGACCGGATTGCTGCTTGCCGTCGGCAAGCGGCAGGAAGAAGCTTTGCGAGCTCGGATGCTCGATCTTGTGGGCGTTGTCGCCCTCGCCGCGGATCACGACGTGGCCGAGCTGCTCCAGCGTCTCGTCGTCGTCATAGCCCGGTACCGGCGCCCGGCACATCGCCGTTGCGTCCTTGAACAGGACCATCGACGTCTGCTTGTTCGCCGCGATCGAATAGATCTGCGAACGCTGGAAGCCGCACCAGCCCATGGCGTAGAGGCCGAGGCCCGCCATCATCGGGGATTTGGCCTGTCCCTTGCCCGTCTCGACATAGCCGGAGCGGAAGCGCCACCGGCCCTCCGCATTCACCCATCCCATCAGCGATCCGACGCAGAAGGTCTGGTAGGGGATCAGATGGAAAGGCTTGCCGGCCGCCGGCCCGTCCGTGATCGTGAATAGCGACGGAAAGAAGTCCAGAGCGCGTTGCGCCAGCTCCGGCCGCCAATAATATCCCCTCTTCTCCGCGTCCCTCAGGTCCCTGAGGTGCCGCTCCGCCGAGTGCCGAACCGATTCGCCGACAACGAAGTCGCCGCGGACCGCCGCCTCGGCCCAAGCCGTGGTCGGGTCGACCGGGTTTGTCTTAGCCCTTCGGCCCGAGGAACGCGTCGGCACTGGCGCTGCGCTCCCGCTTCTTCGCCACCTTCCCAACGCGGCCGCGCCGCCCCGGCGAAAGCCCAAGCTGCGCTTCCAGGCGCTCGGCTTCCTTCCCAGCGCCTTCCATGGCCTTGTACTGGGCGGACAGCCTCGGGATTGCCTTCGGGTTGTTCTCGTTCGGCTCGGTCACCATCCCGTGCAGCGCGACGTGAAGCGAGCAGCGGTCGTAGACCAGGTAGGCGAGCACCAGGCGCAGCAGCGCGTGGCTGTTGGCGGGCGAAAGCGTCTCCCGCTCCCGCATCTCGCCGGCAACCGCCCGCCAATGCGCCCGCGCCGCCTCCCGCTCGCCCGGATCGGGCAGCAAAACCGCCCAATTCGGCTCAGGAGCAATGCCCTCGCCACCCGCAGACGGCGTTTTCCGCACCTTCTTGAGCCCAGCACCCGGCTTCGCGACGGCCTTTTTCCCTGCCGCGAACACCGCCTGCACCATCAATCCGTCCCCAACTTTTTACTTTCAAACACCCTGCAGCGTACATGGCCCCACTGCGCGGTGTCCGGGCAGGGGCGCCTCAGGGATCGACCCTCCCCCCCTCAGGGGCGGAGCAGGAGGAGGATCGATCGCTAAGGCGCATCAGCCGCGAGGACTGCGGTTCCACGGATGGCCGGCACTGGTCGGCCGACCATCGCCGCCGACTCCGCGCCCCTCGATCGGCGCCGCCTTGCCGAACTGGCGGGCGGTGATCTCGTCGTCATGCGGGGAGCAGAGGTTCTCCGTGTTGTCGTCTACGTCCTCGCCGCCCCGGGCGAGCGGCACGATGTGGTTGACCACCGTGGCCGGCTCGGTGCGCCCCTCGTCCAGGCACATGTGACAGAGCCCGCCGGTGCGCTGCAGGCGCCGCTGCCGGTCCCGCTGACCAGCCCGGCCGCGCTTGCGCTTGTCCGGAGTGCCGTCGGCCCGCTGCCAGGCCCTACGGGTGCCCGGCATCGTCGGCCGCGTTCGTCATTGCACGGATGGGAGCCGTCACGTGCCCGACCTGGAGGTGTACCTCGTGCTCGAGCTTTCGCACTCGCGAGATTGCCTCCTCGCGCCGGCGCTGTGCCGCGCGCATGTCGATGAACGCCTGCACCTCCTCACGACGCGCAACCGTCAGCTCGGCGATCATTTCATCGAGCTTCGCGCGGTCGTCCATCCGGTGCGCTCCCTAGCTGCCGACCGTGCCGCCCTGCTCGACCGGGGTGAGCACGAAGCGCTCGCCCCCATCGATGCGGAAGCCGAGCGCCGCGATCGCCGTGCCCTTGGCACCGCCTGCCTGCAGCAGCTTCAGCGTCGCGGCCCGGTCGATTGAATATCTCACATGGGTTGTCTGCGTGGCATAGCGGGAGCCCAGCAGTGCGGCGACAGCCTCGTCGTCCTTGTCGAAGCGGTGACCCAGCTTGGCTCTGCCCGCCACGGTGCCGATCGTGCAGCCGCCAAGCTGCATCGTCTTACGTCCCTTGGGCAGGAGCGCGTGACCCTTGCCCATCCACCACGTGGCGATCGCGGCCTCGAGCCCGGCGAGCTCGGCCACGATGGGCGCTACCTTGGCATCGGCCGCGGCGTTGACCTTGCCCAGCATCGCCTGCCGGCGCGCCTCAATGGCCGCCACGGACGCGCTCAGCGCCCCGTAGGACGTCAGGGTAGCAGTTGCCGCCTCGGTTGTACGCGGTGCCTTCACAGCAGCACCGGGGCGGCCAGGAGGGCGACAACGTCGTTCATTCGCCCTTGCCCTGCCACCATGGCCCGTGCGGCAAGGAGCTCGCGCTCGACCTGCTCCAGCCAGCGGGAGGTTACCACGGCGACGGAGCCCTCGGGTATCGCCTCGATCGTGGACCGAAGCTTATCCATATCAAGCGGCTTCATGCGGGTCACCACGCTGCTTTCCCGCCCTTGTGCCAGAGCGGTGGGTTGTAAGGATCATGGGTCGGCGCGCGGAAGCAGGCGCGGATGCCGGCGGCGATCGCCTCGCCTTCCTCGACGTGGCGCTCGTGCTCGCCCTGCGAACGTGCGCCGAAGCTCACGTCGCGGATCAGCACATCGAGTCGGCTGCTCAGTTGCTCCAGCATAGCGCCGGAGCGGGAATGTGGGGGCCGCCGCCCGCTGGTGGCTCCATCGGGAGCCGAAGCGCTGGACCGGAAGTCGGCGCGGGGATTGCGGGCGGCGGCGGCCGAAGGTGGACGTGTGGACATCGCAACCTCCGACAAACAGCAAAGCCCGCCGGGGGGGACGGCGGGCTTCGGATCACATCCTGCGCGTCGGGCGCAGTTGTGGCGGGGTCGTTTTAGGCCGTTGCGTGGCCGTTTGGGGAGTTAGATTTTCGTCAAGGGGGGAACAAAAGTTGTGTCGCCCGAAGTGGTACTTCGGGCGAGGCGCAGGGCCATTCTCATTTGCGAAGCGCCATGATCACGAAGGCCGCTGAGACGAGGATCGCCGTTTCGATCGACTTGCCGGAGAACGCGAAAGCTAAGCCAGCAACCATGAGAATAAACGGAATAAGCGTTCGAAAATATGTCATGCCGCGACGTCCATCTTCCACCTGGTTTAAAGATCGCCATTTAGCCCGAACGCGGCGGACATGTCCTCCGCCCGGTTCGCTCAGTCCCTAAGGCAGAAGGGGCTGCGCCGGGCACAGCGCACCCCTACCCGCACCCCGACTTGAAGCGGCGGCCTAGCGCCCTCGCGCCCTGCCTCGAGCCCGGCGCCGCGCGCGCTTCCCCTTCGGCTTCTCGGTGAAGATGTGCTCCACCCGCTCCGGCGCGGACCAGAACCGGGCGCGTTGCCTTGGCTTGGGCCTCGGCTTGGGCCAGCCCGGATCGCCGAGGTAGCGCAGTTCCTCATTCGCCATTGCCGGGCCGGGCTGCGCAAGCCCCAACGTAGCCGCCGCGAGGGCAGCCGCTACGAACAGCTGCGCTCCGCCTCGATGGAAACTTCCTGCCATCACCTGCTCCTCACTGAAAGCCCGGCTCGAAGTACCACTTCGAGACGATCACAAGATTCCCGCCTGCGCCGCCGCCAAGGTGGCCTCGTCCACTTCCCGCACCACGCCGCCCAAGATTCGCGGCCAAAGGTCCAGCGCCGCGATCAGCAGCGCCTTCGCCCGCCGGTTGCCCATCCGGTAGCGCCTGGCGACGACCGTGAAGCCTTCGGCATCGCCGACGATCATGTCGAGCACCGGTGCGATTCCTGCGCCCACCGCCGCCCGCCAGCGCGTGTAGGCGACTTCGCGCCGCACTTGGCCAAGCCGCTCGAAGAAGGTGCCGTCGCCCATTCGCGTCGTGTCGACGCGTGTCTCTAGGCTGGCAGTCTTCACCGCGACGTCGCCGCCGATCCGCTCGGCCACCGCCGCGATCTCGGCCGCGGCGGCGAGCTGCTCGGCATCGATGCCGCCGGACAAATAGAGCCGCGCAAGGGCGCCCTGCTGGCGCCGGGCGGCATGCTCGTGGGTTTCGGCCGTGCCTTCGTTCTTGTGCTTCCAGCGGGTTGCGGTGGTCGCCTGTGCCTTGCGCAGGCTTCGCTCGGCCGCCGCGGCTGCCGGGTGACGCCGGGCCCAGGCGAGCTTGCTGGCGTCTACCCGGGCGTCAATTTCGCGCTGCGCCGCGGCCCGCCGATCGCGGACCCGCTTGGCCGGCGCCTTGCTGCACCAGCCGGCACCCGGTGCAGCCTGCACGCCCGCGCGTGCCTCAGTCGCTTGTCCCATCGTCTTGTCCCACCCCGGTATCCCGAGCCGGATCATGGTCGAGGAGCGGCAGGTGGGATAGTTCCGGGTTCGTCAAGGAGGGCGGCGCCACGGCCTTGCCGCCGTTGTCGATCGCCCATCCGAGCGCGCGCAAGCGGAGCAAGGCGTCCGCCTGGCTCATCTCGCCGGCGGGATCGATCAGCGCGATCCCCCGCCGCTTGCCGCGGGTGTGCAGGATCTGCTTCTCGACGGAGAGCTGCTCGACGAGCTCGCTCGCCCGCGGCTTGCTGACCCCCAGCGCGGCGCCGAGCTCGGCAAGGCTCGGCGAGTGCCCCCATTCCGCGAAATACCGCTTGATGAAATCCAGCGCGGCGATCTTCCGGCTGACCATCGTCGGCGTGAGGCGAACCGGGGCTCCCATGCGGCGAGTGTAACGCTTCGCATCTGAATGGAAAGAACATCGTCCTCATCGGGGATGAGGCCGGGCAAGTAAGAAAGCCAGAAAGCCGGAAAGCATCAGTCAGCCTTCTTTGCCCGGCTCGAAGTACCACTTCGAGCCGAGTAAATGCGCGCCGGCGTTCGCTCGACGCCGGCGGCGCGGTACAGCGCATTGAGGTTGGCGTTGGCCGACTGGCTGCGGCCGATCGCCGCAGCGCCCTCCTCCTCCGCTTCGCCGTGGCCGCGGGTCACCGCCCGCCAGAAGCCGTCATAGGGCCAGCGCTCGCCGCCGTGCCGGCTGTACAGCCAGGCGAGGACGAAGCGCAGCGCGGGGCTTGGCGGCACCGGCGCGTCGCCCGTGCGCGTCGCCGCCTCCTCCAGCGCGGCGAGGGCCATGATGGTGAGGTCGGGCGAAGCTTGCATCGCCCGGACAGATGGAACGTAAGGGGAACTAGGGCAAGAGAGGATACGTCTTCATCGGGGATTCGCGGGATCGTCTTCATCGGGGATGAAGCCGGATTTTTACTTCGGCTCCCCTGCGGCGGCGGCGGGCTTGTTACCACCGTTGCTTCTGATCGCCTTCTCCAGCCACTCACGATCAAGTTCGTCCTCCGTGTTCGGCTCGATCACTTTCCCGGGCACGGTGGCGGCGGGCTGTGGCGGGGTCTGGTCGCTCTCCTCGTCGGCGTCATGGCCATCGGTGTCGTACCCGATCTCCGGGTCAGGCTCGCTGGGGGTGGTGTCGGCTCGGTCCTTCCCCGTCGTCGCCGCGGCGTCCGCTTCGGCTTCCATCCGGTCGGCTGTAGCGGCCGCATCGCTGGCTCCGTATACCGTCACACCATCGCCACCGTAGCGTCGGCCGCCGCCGTAGAGCCGTGCGCCATTGCAGGCGAGGCCTTCCTCGACGTCTGCCCGGCTATAGACGTACTGGTCGCGCGCGGCTGCCGCTGCCGCCTTATAGTCTCTGGCAGCATCGCAGACCTCGTCGTACGTGGCATGGTTCTCCTTGAGGAATTCGACCCGCTTCTGCGCCTCCTCCACCGGATCGGTGCAGCCGACCAGCAGCAGCAGGGCTGCAGCCGTGGCTAGGCGCGGCATCACGGCGCCTCCTTCGTGTCCTCGCCCGACAGGAAGTAGATTGCCCGCACGATGATGCCGATACCCCAAAGGAGCACGGCGAAATTCAGCAAACCGCTACCAAAGGCGATCAGGGTCCATTTCCAGGCGGCGCCCTCATACTCGCCGGACACCGAGGTCTGGCGGACATCCGGCGCGAAAAAGCCCAATATCAGGCATAGAAGGGCAATAACCGCTGCCACCGTAGCGAGCTGCATGATCGTGCCCCCGTTGGGGCGGTGCCACACTCCGCGAACGTGTTGCGGAGCGGGCGCGCCGGCGGGAAATTCATAACTGCAGATGGTGCAGGTTTCCGCGGTGTCGCGCGCCTCCGTGCCGCAATTCGGGCAGGTCTTCATCGGGTCACTCCCATCTTAACTGCGACACCTGCCGCCGCTCAGTTGTCGTTATTCGGCTCGCCCGGCGGGCGGTGCATGGTGGTAGGCGGCAGCATCCGCTCGGCGACCCTCAGGAGGGCTGCCGGGGTGAGGCGCGGCATCAGCGGCACTTGACCCAAGGCGTTGCGGAAGGCTCATCCTCCCTGCTTGCAAGGTGCGTGATGAAGAGCTGGCCATCGGTTAGATCGAGCCGGATCACCTGCCGCCAAAACTCAAGCTCGCCCGCGAATGAGAACTCTCCGTGGAACGATGGCGGATCGCTGATGTGGTTCAGTTGGGCAAGGTTGAGGTAACCAGAGGCGTCCACGAAGAAGATGTGCCGCGGCCCGATCCTGACCAGCTCAGGCCCCTCTCCCTTGCGGCACGCCTCCAGCGACAACCCCCATGTCCCACGAAATTCCTCCGGAATATCCTGCGTCTTCGGGTCCGCGATCGCTGCAGTCGGTAGAGCTGCAAGCAGTATGAACGCCAACATGATGGCTCTCAGAAACATCAGCCGCGCTCTTCGGCCTGGAATGTCAGTGCAGGCGTATGAACGGTTGTGGCGGGCAGCGGGCCGCTTACCCGCACCGTGCGGACCAGGGCCCTCGCAAGGGTGCGCATCCCGGAGCCGAGGCCGAAATAGTCGTCGAGCAGCTCGCTCGCATCAGCTGGAAGCGCCGCCGAATCGGATCGATCTCCCGTGAGAATGAAATTCACGTCGACCTGATTCGCAGCCAACCCCGCCAAATACTCGGCGCTCGGCGTGTTTTTCCCGGTTTCGTAGCGGCTCTGGCTGTCGAGCGTCGCCCCGCCGAGGGCGCCAAAGTCCTTCTGGTTCAGGCCCGTACGGGTCCGCTCCTGCCGGAGGCGCGCAGCAAATTCGGCACTATTCCAGAAAGTGTCTTGACTCTTTTGGACATTTGTCGAAGTTTGGGGGCTCATTCTACACTTTAGGCCATGACGCCATGGAAGCCGAGTCCCTGTTCCCTCCGATTTCGAAAGAAGCCATCCGGCGGGCCAAGTCGCGCCTGGCGCTGGACGGCGAATCGGTCGGCACATGGGCGTCGCGCAACGGCTTCGCCGCCAAAACCGTCTACCAGGTGCTGAGCGGCTCCCGCCGCTGTATCCGGGGCGAGTCGGCGCGCATTGCCTTCGCCCTCGGCCTGCGCCCCCTGCCAGACGATGTCCCTGCTCCCGTTAGCGCCCATGCCGCCACCGTAGCGACGGCGGCGGCGGCGGGCTCTTGCGATCGGCGCTTTGGAATGCAGCTCGGCGAGCCGGTCCGGTGAGCGATCACAGCCGCTCCTCCCCCGCTTTCGGGTTAGTCACCGTTCCCGGCCACCACCGGCCAGCCTGGGTCAGCACCGACTGGCGCAACCAGGGCAGCACGACGAGGCCCGCGGTCCACGACGTTCACGGGGCGGCGCAGGCGCTGCTCGACGCTTTGGGCCCGCTGTTCCGCACCGGGCGCCTCAAGGGCCCCACCGCCACCGCCGCCGCCCGGCTCGAAGCCGCGCTCGCCGGCGCCGGCACCACCCTGTCGCCGGGCGCCAGTGGCGCCGAAGGGGGCCTCCCGTCCCTGCACGCGCCGCGCCCGGCGGCCACCGAAACGCCCCGAAGTGGTACTTCGGTGCGGGCAGGGGCTGGGCTGTGACGAAACTCCGCCCTCCCGTCTCCGCCGAGAACGCCCTCACCCGGATCGCCGGCGCGATCGAGTGGGAGGGTGTCGCCTGCATCGCCGGCCTTGGCGTTCGCGCGGTGCGCAACTGGAGCGATCCGGACACCGAGCCGATGGCGGGCAAGGCGATCAGCCTTGAACTCGCGCTGCGGCTCGACCTCGCCTACCGCCAGGCTGGCGGCCAGGGCGCGCCGATGCTTCACTTCATGGCAACCCGGCTTGAACTCGACTGCCTTGCCGCCGCGCCGGACGCCGCCGCGCTCGCCCATGCGACGGCGATCGCCGTCAAGGAATCGGGCGAGGCGCACGCCGCGGCGATCGTCGCGTCTCAGCCCAACGCCGCGCATGCCGACCTGATTTTCGCCGAGCGCCAGCTCGAGGAAGCAAGCGCCGCAACCAACACCACGCTTCACCTGGTCCGCGCCCGCCGCGGCGCGGCATCAGCGATTCGCGCCCCGGAGGTGGCGCCGCCCGCATCCACGGGTGAGCCGCCCGGCTGAGCTGGCCCCCGGCCGATCCAGCCGCGCGCCGGCGCATCCGGCACCACCAACCGCCCCTCCCGAAGTCACCCACTCGCCGCCCCTACGGACGAGAGGCCTTTCTGCTGCGTGAAGAAAAGGACAAGAGATGACAGACCACCAAGCCGCCGCCGCGCCCCCGATGACCCCCGGCACCTACCTCCGAAAGCGCCGCGAGGCCGCCGGCCTCTCGGTCGAGCAGGTCGCCCTCGTCATGGCCGGCAAGTTCGGCAACCTCCCCCGGGCCGAGCAAAGCCCGCTGGTGCGCGCGGCTGCCGGCGGCGTCTACGGCGCCGCCGCGGCGTTCAAGGGCGAGATCGAGCGCCTGGAGCGCGACGAGCTGCTTCAGGACAGGAGCCCCATCTACATCGAGCTCGTCCGCCTCCTGGACGGCGCCTTCCCCTTCGACCGCAACGTCTTCTTCGCCCTGCTCGGTCTCGCCGCCGATCCCGGCCTGCCCTGCCCGGCGATCTGCCGGAACTGCACCTGCAGCTGGAACGACGCGTGCATCGACGCGCTGCGCCGGCCCTGCTCCTGGGCGGAGGTCGGCGCCGACGAGCTGCCGATCTGCACCTTCTGCGCCGCCGACGAACCCGGCCCGGGCGAGCAGCTCGCAATCCCGCCCGCCGCCAACGAGGGGGAAGCCCGCCATGCGGCATAACCCCGCTTCCGGCCGCACGCTGCAGATCCCGGCGGTTCATCCGCTGCGCTGCCCCTGCGTCCTCTGCCGCCCCGCCGCCACCCTCGCCGGCATCGCCCGCCTCGCCCGCCGCCTCGCCTTCGGCCGCGGCCAGGCCGCCGAAGCCGTGGCGACATCGATCGGCCTGCGCGCCGCCGGCATCGCCCTGCTTCTCGTCCCGGTCCGCGCGATCGCGGCGATGCTGGGAGGGCTGCTGTGAACGCACTCTCCCCGATCGCCGCCGCTACGGTCGCGCCCACCGCGAACCTGCAGCTAGTCGAACAGGCCGGCCCCGAGCTGCTCGATGCCGCCGGCGCCGCCCTCACCGCCCTGCGCCGCCAGCGCGCCACGCTCCTGGAAGTCGGCTGCATCGTCATCGACGGCGCGCCCGATCTGTCCACCCTGGAGCCGGACCTCGCGCTTGAGATCGCCGAGCTCGACGCGGCGATCGCCGGCATCGAGCTCGCAGCGCTGAAGGCCACCTCCATGTGGGAGAATCTCGGCGCCGATCACCAGGCGAAGATCCTCGCCCGCTTCCCACCGCCGCTGATCGAGGAGCTGCAACATGACCATTGAGGTCGCCGGCGAAGCCGCAATCGAGCGCGAGGCGGTCGTGAAATGGCTGCACGACACGGCCGCGACTGCGCGGCGCATGTTCCCCAAGGACCGCCGGCTTGCCGTGACCCTCATGGTGAACGCCGACGGGATCGCGCGTGGCGACCATCGCCGCCCGCCCTCGCAGCGCGTCGGCGTCGGTTTGGACGACATCAGGGCGCGATTCGGGGGTGCCGATCATGGCTGAGCCCACCCTCAAATGCTCGCACTGCGGGGGCTTCGCGCTTGAGCCCGAAGTCTTCCCTGCCCAGCCCTGCACAGTGTGCAAAGGCACCGGCAAACCCGCGGCCGCGGCCAAGACGGGAGAGCTGATCGATGGGTGAGGAACGAACCTTCGAAGTCGATACGTCGCCTACGGTCGCTTATCGCCAGGGTCTGGCCGAGGGCTGGCCCGTATGTTCTACCAGGCGCGGCCCGCCAACAGCGGGACCTCCGTCGACACAAGAAGCGGCGCGACGATCTTCTATGATCTCCTCACGTTCGAGGAGGCTGAGGATCTGGCGGCGCCATACGTGGCGGACCTCCGCTGCTTCGGCCGCATTGCGGTCGGGCTCCCCCCTGAAGACAATAATAACGGGCCGGCCCGATCGAGCCCGGGCGAAGCGTCCCCCGGACGCTCCGCCGATCCCGCAAACGCGGGAGGGCTCGATGGCTGAAGGCACCGTCGCGGCCGACGAGCTGCGCCTGCTGATCGAGCGCATCGAGCGGCTCGAGGAGGAAAAAAAGGCGATCGCCGACGACGTCAAGGACGTCTTCGGAGAGGCCAAATCGCGCGGCTACGACGCCAAGGCGATGCGCAAGATCATCCAGATCCGCCGCAAGAAGAAGGAAGAGTATCAGGAAGAGGAAGCGATCCTCGACACCTACATGGCCGCGTTGGGGATGAACTGACATGTCCCAAAGTACTACTTTGGGCCAGGTAGGGCGCGGCTTCACGGCCAACGGCCGCGAGGTTCGGCTCGGCAGTGTGCAGCGTGTTGCGCTCGAGGAGGCGGCGCGCGAGCCACGTCGGGCCGGACCAGGCAGCCCGATCTTCCGCCGCCTGACCGAGCTCGGCTTCGTCACCAGCGCCCAGCACGTCAGTGCCCGCACCGGACGCCCCACGAACGATCGGCTCTACTCGATCAGTGAGCTGGGCAAGCTCTACCTCGTCATTGGGCGGGACCGCTGATGGGTCGCCAGCTTCCTCTCGACGGAACCAGCTGCAGCGGGTGCGGGCATGCTTTGCGTCGCAACCCGAACCGCAAGAGCGATCTTTGCCAGCCCTGCGCGGCGCGGCGGTGCGCCCAGGATCCGGCGCGGCGGCGTGTTGCCGCGGGCAGCATGAAGGCTCGGTTCAGCGATCCAATCTACGTTGCCGCGCATAGCCAGCGCACGGCCGCTGGGAAGCGTCGGCGCTTGGCCTCGGACAGCGGCTACCGGGCAGAACTGTGCGCCACTGTTGCCGCGCTGCGTGCTCGAAAGGTGGCGGCGTTCCACGCCTGGTGTCCGGTTGAATATCGAGAAGAGTACCGGCGGCTGCGGCTGAAGAAGCTCACCGCCCGAGAGGCGAAGAAGCTCATCCTTGATCTGATCGCGGCCGACGCCGCCCGCTACCGGCGAACCGGCGAGCTGCCACAGGCAAAGCGCGCCGCGATGACCGCCGCCATACCTCCGGGGCCGGGCTCTCACCCGGCCCCGGAGCCCGCTCCCTCTCCGTCGTGCTGCGTGCACGGCGTGGAGCGGCTCTCGCCGCCCGCCGGAAACGGCGCTCGGCAGCCCCCTACAGGCCACCGGAGACTCGACGATGCATAGCACCGCGCCCCTAGCCGCGCTCTACGTTTCTGCGCTCAACGTCCGCAAAACCGACCGCGCGCTCGACATCGAGCCGCTTGCCGACAACATTGCCGCCCACGGCCTGATCGAGCCGCTCGTCGTCGTCGACGAAGGCAAGGGGCACGGCGCCCTTGGCGTCATCGCCGGCGGCCGCCGCTACCTCGCCCTGCAGCTGCTCGCCAACGGCGGCGAATGGCCGGTCGGCAAGCTCGACGTGATGGCCATCCCCGTCTCGATCCGCGGCCTGGACGAGGCGCGCGAGATCAGCCTGTCCGAGAACGTCCACAGCGTCGTCATGAATCCGGTCGACGAGCTGGAGGCCTATGCCGCCATCATCGCCGATTATGCGGCGGGCGGCGAGGCCGACGAGGAGGCGCGGATCGCGCGCTGCGCCCGTCACTTCGGCAAGACCGAGCGCTACGTCGAGCAGCGCCTGCGCCTGGCGGCTCTCGCGCCCGAGATCCGCGACGCGCTGCGCGCCGGCACGATCGGCCTCGATGTCGCCAAGGCTTATGCAACGGTGGCCGACCCCGAGCTTCAGCGCCAGGTCTTCGCAGGCCAGGAGGCGCAGCGCGGCCACAGCGTGTCCGCGATCCGCCGGGCCATGGCGGGCCGGACCTATCGCACCACCGATCGCTGGGTGGTCTATGCGGGCCTTGACGATTACGTTGCCGCCGGCGGTCGGCTCGACCGCGACCTGTTCATGGGCGTCGAGCAGGGCAGCCTCGTCCTCGACACTGCGATCATCGACCGACTCTGCACCGAGAAGGGCGATGCCGAGGCGCAGCGCTGCGCTCCGGAATCGGGCTTCGGCGCCGGCATCCTCAGAGGCTGGGGCGACGCAAGCTGCATGTGGCCGCGCACGCCCCCGGGATGCGAGCGTGTCTACGCTCTTTCCGACCTCACGCCCGAGGAGCGCGCCGCCTCGACCGTGCTGTGCGCGATCACGCCCGACGGCAAAAGGGTCAAAGCGACCGACGAAGGCTTCCGCCCGATCCGACAGCTGCAGGAATCCAACGCAGCGTCGGCGTCGGCCGCCGCCGCCAGCGGCTTCCTGCCGCTGCGCACCGGCGCCACGGCCGCTGCGACGCCCGCCAAGGCGGAAAGCGAGATCGAGCGCCTGGCACGGATCCGCCGCGCCAAGATCGAGGCCGCCGCGCTGCGCCTGGCCTTTCCACGCTTTGAAGGCACGCCGCTCGATGGCCGCGCCTATTGGGCGCCGGCCGAGGTCTTCGACGATCCCCGCGGCACCCTGCCGGCCGTCCAGGAGGACGAAGACCATTACGCCGTCGCCGTCTACGTGCGCATCCCCAAGGCCGACGTCCACCGCGCGATGGACGATGCCGAAGCCCAGGTCGACGGCCTGCCGCCGAAGCGGCGCTCGACCGAGGACTGGACGGAGGAGACGCCGCCCGAGGCGCTGACCGCGCCCGAGCTCGCCGACATGATCGACAAGCGCTTCGCGGTAGTCAGCTACGAGGACGACTATGACGGCGGCCGCGCTGCGGAAAGGTTCGCGCTCGACCTGATCGCCGAGCTGCAGCGCGATCACGGCGCCCGCTACCGAAGCACCGGCCACACCGACGTGCTCACCCTGGCGGGCATCACCTGCTCCTGCACCGCCGGGCGGCGCGCTCTCCTGAGGGCATGGGCAAGGAAGGCCCGCGAGGCAGATACAGCCGCAGCGCCGGCCGAGCTGGAGACGGCATTGTGATGGCCAGTCACGCAGCCTTCGTGCCTTCTTTCCCCGCCGCCCCGCGTCGCCTCGGAAACAACGGCCGCTGGCCGCAATGGACGGCGGAGGAGGATGCGCGCCTTCGCACCGCCTACGAAGCCGGCGAGCCGCTGGACGAAGTCGCCGCCGAGCTGGAGCGCCCGATCAAGGGCGTCCGATCCCGCGCCCTCGCGATCGGCGTGGCGGGCAAGCACGCAAAGGGGCGCGGCGGGTTCGCTATCGAGCGGGAGTGGACGGCGATGGAAGACGAGCGGATCCGTGAGGCCTACGGCAAGGTGCCGACTGCCGCGCTCGCCCTTGAGCTGAGCCGGCCGCAGGGCGGCGTGTACCAGCGGGCCTGGCGTCTCGGCATCAAGCACGGCTCCCGCGAAGTTTGGAGCCGAGACGAGCGGGAGGCGCTCCGGATCGCGCACGAGCGGGGGATAGCGCTTAGCGACGCCGTGATCGCCTTGGGGCGGAACTACCAGGCCGTCGCCAAGATCGCGCAGAAGAGAGGCTTCCGGTTTGGCACCCGCCCGAGCCTTCTCGTACCCCCCACCCTTGCGGACCTTCTCGCCCTTGAGGACACGGCCGTGCCTCTTCCTCCGGTTCGAGCAGGCTCACCCTATCGCCTCGACGGCGAGGGACGGCCGAGGGCTGTACGGCAGCCGGAGCTATGGCCGGCCGAGAAGCAGGATCGGTTCCTGGAGGCGCTGGAGCAGACCGGCTCGATCGAGGCCTCGCTTGCCGCAGTTGGGCTGAAGCCGATCTCGCGCAAGGCCGCCTATCGGCAGAAGCACCGCAACCCCGACTTCTCCACACGCTGGGATGCGGCGCTGAAGGCGTCGCCTTACCGGCCAGGCCCGAAACCGCGGCCAAAGGCGCCGGCGGCGCCACGTGTCCCGGCCACGCCAAAGCCCACGACCGCGCGCCGCCGCCCTGACACGCCCGGGAGGCGGCCCGTCGAGGCTGCCCGCCCGGCGGCCCAGCCGGCACCGGCGCCTGCAGCGGCGCTTCGGCCCACTCCGGCGCCGGCGCAGCGCACGCCTGCCGACCGCCTACAGCTGATCCGCGAGATCGGCCAGCGCCTGCAGAGTCCAGCGCCGGCGGTACGTCCGGGCGCCTCCTGGGTCGAGAACCGCATCGGCCAGGTCGAGCGCGCCAAGGCGTTCCTGCGCGAAAAGGGCTGCCGGATCCGCAGCGCCTCCGACGATCGCTTCACCTACTACGTCACCGGCCTCGCTGGCGAATATACCGGCGCGCAGCTGGTCGAGATCGCAGCGCACCGCGGCATGGAGCTGCCGGCATGATTGCCCTCGCCCCTGCTCCCCGCGTCTCGATCGACGCGATCAAGGCCGTCGTTGCCGCCGAGTGGTGGGTCCGGGTGCGCGACCTCGAAAGCGACCGCCGCGACCGGTCCGTGTCGCGGCCGCGCCAGGTGGCCTTCTATCTCGCCAAGGACCTCACCCGCTGCTCGCTGCCCCATATCGGCCGCCACTTCGGCTTCCGCGACCACACCACCGTCATGCACGGCATTCGCCGGATCGGCGCGCTGCTGCAGAGCGACGACGATCTCGCCGCCGCCGTCGCCCGCCTGCGCGCCCAGCTCGCCCCCGAGCCGCCGCCTCCGCCCGAGCCGCCGCACGAAGCCCAGCCCGCCTTCTTCCACGGTCCCCTGTTCGACGTCGGGCGGGTGGCGGCATGAGGGGTTCGTCTGCATCGGGGATGCAGCCGCCCGAGCTCGCCACCTTGCTCGTGTCGGTGCCTGCGACCGAAAGATTCATGCTTATGCGCACCTCGTCCGGATTCGAGGAGGCGCATCGCTACGCCGCCAAGGTTGGCCGGCAGGTCTGGTACGCCTTCGGACCGACCGCTGAAGAAGCAATGGTCGAGGCGGCCACGAACTTCGCCGCCGGCCTCGACAACGGCGACGCTCCCGAGGCGAACCGCCAGCTGCAGCTAAGGGATTTGGTCGATGGCTAAACCCGAGATCGAGTTCGTTCACCCGGTCGCCTGGCCGGCGGGGCGGCCCCGCACCCAGCCGGATCAGCGGAAGGACGCGCTCTGGCGGGACGCAGGCAAGCGCATCACGTTCGATGTCGCTGTTAAGCGGCTGCGCGACCAGATCGACGCGATCACCCCCACCGGCCGCAATTGGCGGGTGCTCGAGCAGACGCTCTCGACCAACTACGACCTGCGCGCCGATGGCCGGCCGCGGCGCGATCGCGGCGCTCCGAGCGATCCGGCCGTCGCCTTCTTCTTCGAGCTTGACGGCCAGCCCCACGTCCTCGCCTGCGACCGCTGGTCGAGCGTCGCCGACAACATCGCGGCGATCGCCGCCCACATCGAGGCGCTGCGCGGTCAGGAGCGCTGGGGCGTGGCCGACATGAAGCAGGCCTTCGCCGGCCACGTGGCACTGCCGGCGCCGGAGCAATGGTGTCAGGTGCTCGGCCTCAAGCCCGGTGCGACGGCCGCCGAGATCAACGCCGCCTGGCGCGAGCGGGCGAACACCGCGCACCCCGACAAGCCGGGCGGCTCCGACGCCGCCATGGCCCGCCTCAACGCCGCCCGCGATGACGGTCTGAGGGCGATGAAGTGACCCCGCTCGAGCAAAGCATCGTCGACGCCGTCGCCCGCGTGACGAAGGAAGGGCTGCAGATCAGGGCCATCTACCTGCGCCCGGACGAGATCGACGAACTCGGCGGACGCGAGGAGCTCGGCGGCCTGCCGCTCCGGCCGATCCGCGGCAAGGGCAGCGCCTGCATCTACACCCGCCACGGCGTCCGCCGCTCGATCGCGACGCCCCGCCGCAAGCCCGCGCCGGCGCCAAAGTCCCGCCGCTCCTCCACCCCGGTTCCAGCTCCGATGGAGCCGAACCCATGAGCAAGGGCCCCGGACGCACCATCAGCGACACGCTTGCGAACGTCGCGGCGCGGCTCCGCAGCACGCACCAGGGCGAGCGGGATTCGGCCCGCAGCCTCCTGCTCATGATGTGCAAGAAGTACAACCGCGATCCCCGAGACTATGGCGTAGAGCCTCTGACCGAACCCGAGTGGGACGAGAAGCTGTTCGCCAAGACCTGGCGCTACGAACGCGCCAAGCTGCTGCAACGGCTTGCCCACCAGGGTGACGCTGACGCGGAGACAGCACCGGATCCCGCGGCCGTTCGATACGCTGCACGCCTGCGTCGCTTCGAAGCAGCGCGGATCATGCACTGGCTGCGACACCGGGTGAGGGTGGAAACCGGCGACGGCGGCGGCTGCGCCATTATGATTCCGGGCTACGAGGACGTCCCGCACCAGGATTACTGCGAGTCGCCCGTCTGCCCGCATCAGGGCCGACCCACGAGGCAGGCCGCATGAGCAGCGACTTCTTCCTGCTCCCCCGCTCCGAACGCGCCGCGCTGAATCTCGCCGCCCGCGAAGCCGAGGTGGACCACGGCCTGCCCTCTCCAACCCAGCACCACGGAAACCAGCATTGATGACCGCCCAGCCGCATGCCGACCCGTCTGGTCCGCCTGCCCTCGCCGGCAGCGGCGACGTTCGCAGCCGCAACCTCGCCCGACGCGGCGAAGTGCAGGCGGTGCTCGACGATCCGTATCTGACCCGCGCCCAGGTGGAGGCCGAGACCGGCTTCAGCCGCGCCACCCTGTTCCGCCGGATCAAGAGCGGCACGTTCCCGCCCGGCAAGGACGTCGGCAACGGCCAGCGCCGCTGGCCGCGGTGCCGAATCGAGGCGTGGAAAAGCAAGGGCGCCGCCTGGCGCGAAGCCCTTCCGGCCGACCACCACCTCTAACCCACCCGCCACCGAGCGGCCCCTGGGGAGGGGCACGCACGGGGGCACCGCCATCACCACCAAACCAAAACACAACGGTAAGTCAGGGAGTTAAGCATGCAGTTCGAGAGGGTCCCTGGGCACCACTCCTCCACAAACCCGCGGAACTTCGGAAAAAAGCCGGCTTTTCTTCTCACGCCCGATGCGCGGAGAGGTGATGCAGCACGATGCCCGATGTGGTCGCGACGTTGAGCGAGTCAAAGCCCGAGGCCATCGCAATCCGCACGCTCCTTGTGCGGCCGATCAGCTCGGGCGGCAGACCCGGGCCCTCCGCCCCAAGGAGTAAGGCATTGCGCGCGCCTGGACGCCAGTTGGCCAGCAACGTCTCGCCCGACGGGCTTAGCGCGAAGCTTGCGAAGCCATGGCGTTCGAGCAGGGCCAGCGGGTCCTCCCCCCGCGCCAGCCGGGCGAAGGGCACGAGCAGCGAGGCTCCAACCGAGACGCGGATCGCCTTTCGGTACAGCGGGTCGCAGCAATCCGCGTCGAGCAGCACCGCCTTTGCGCCAAATGCGGCGGCGTTGCGGAAGATGCCGCCCATGTTGTCGTGATTGGCGATCCCCGACACGAACAGCACGTCCGCCCCGCTTGCGTCCTCGCCGGCGATGCCGCCGAGCAGCGAGTCCGCGCTTGGGCTCTCAACACGACGGCCGATCGCCAGGATGCCCCGGTGCATCGGAAAGCCGGCGACCCCGTCGATCACCGGCTGCTCGGCGGCGAACACCGGCACATCCTCGGGCAGCCCGGACAACAGCGGCGCGAGCGCGGCCACCCGCTTGGCGGCGATCAGGAGCGACACGGGCCAATGGGCGCCCGAAGCCACCAGCTTCTCCACCACCACCCGTCCCTCGGCGACGAACAATCCTTGCCGCCCGACCAGGTCGCGCTCGCGGATGTCGCGATACGCTTCGATGCGCGGGTCGTCGGGATCGGTGATGGAGACGAGGCTGGGCATAACCGCCGTTAGCGCGCCTGCCCGTCGGGTGGCCAGGCGAATGCACTTGCCGCAACCAGCACTTTAGCCGCCGTCCCCCGTCACGGGATCAAGCGATCCGCGCGCAGACGCTCGAAAAGAGCGAAGAAGGCGTCGTCGGTCGGCTGATAAGCGGTGAAGCCGAGGCGGCGGCTCTTCGACATGTCGGTCACCACCTCGATCGGACGACCAAGGTCGGCGTCGGTATGCCAGGGCGAGACGAGGCGATCGAGATCGGGCTCGGCCAGCCCCTCGCGCATCGCGATGTCGCGCCACAGGGCGGCGTCGCCGGCCATCTGCTGCTCCAGCGGACGCACGATCCCATCGAACGGCGCCGGCTCCACCCCGAACCACTCGGCGATGCGGCTCCACATCCATTGCCAGCGGAAGACATCGCCATTGACCACGTTATACGCCTGATTGTGCGCGCCCTCCGTCTCCGCCACCCACAGCATGTGGCGGGCGAGCTGGCCCGCATCGGTCATGTCGGTGAGCGACGTCCACTGCGCAGCCGATCCGGGAAAGGTGAAGGGCCGCCCCGTCTCGCGGCACAAGGTTGCATAGACGGCAAGCGTGGTGCCCATGTTCATGGCGTTGCCCACCGCCTTGCCGATCACCGTGTGCGGGCGGTGGACGCTCCAGGTGAAGCCGTCGCGCCCGGCGGCGGCGAACAGTTCGTCCTCCTGCGCGTAATAGAAGTTCTCGACGTCGAGCCGGCCCTGCTCCTCACGAAACGGCGTCTGCGGCAGCGCGCCCTGCCCGTATGCCTCGAACGGCCCGAGATAGTGTTTGAGCCCGGTGACCAGCGCAACATGCCGCCTGCCCGTCGGCTTCGGCAGCCCGTCGAGCAGGTTGCGAACCATTGCGGCATTGACCCGAATGTTCTCCGCCTCGCTGTTCTGGCGCAGCCACGTCGTGATGAACACCGCGTCGGGCTGGATGCCCTTCAGCGCCTCGGCTGTGCCGGCCGCATCCTGAAGGTCGGCCGCCACCGGCTGAACGCCCCCCTGCCGGGCCGGCCGCCGTGCAAGGCCATGAACCGTCCAGCCCCCCTCGATCAGCAGCGCCGCCGCCGCGCTGCCGACGATCCCGCTCGCGCCCACCACCAATGCCGTCTTTGCCATGCGTTTGCTCCGTTTCGCCATGCAGAACGGCGTCGGGCAAAGCTGGTTGCCTTGATCGGTTGGGGGGAGCGGCTGGGCGTCGACAGCAGAGGCGGGGCCGCTTGCCGCAGCCCCGCCTCGATCGGGATAGCCTTGCCGCGGCGCGGGGCCGCCGGCGGGTTAGAACCAGAAGTCGCCGATGCCCATCGCGTGACCGTCCTGGGTGACCACGACCAGCGAGAAATCGGCATTGTGATCGCCGTTGGTGTCACCCTCGACGATCCAGGTATTGGCCGCGCTTGTATCCTGATAGACCCGAAGCTGCGGCGCGGTGCCGCTGAACGCCGCCGAACCGATAAAGGTGAACCTGCTGTCGCCGTTGGCGGCGTTGCCGTCGGCATCGATGCCGCCCAGGTTGATCTTCTCGCCCAGCTGAAAGTCGAGGATCTTGTCGCGGCTGGTTTGCGTGGACTCCGCGACATCGTAATAGTCGAAAGTGTCCCTGCCCGCACCGCCACGCAAGGTATCCGCGCCGAGCCCGCCCCGAAGCATGTCGTCGCCGTTGCCCGTCGTGATGGTGTCGTTTCCGCGCCCGCCGCGGATGTCGTAGCGCGCATTGGTCTCCGAAACGCCGCTGAAGGTCAGAGTCTCGTTGGCCATCAGGGACTGCGCAAGCACCTGAAAACCCGAACCGGGTCGGACCGTGCCGTAAGACGTGATCGAGAACGTATAGTTGTTGGGCGCGGCCGCATTCCCGGAGCTGTACAACGCCAGCTGCTCGATCGAGTAAATATCGTTATCGTCGAAGACGATATTGTAATTGCCGAGCAGGGCGAGCGTGTCTTTGCCCTCGCCGCCGTCATTGGCATCGGCGTTGGTGAAAGCGGCGCCGTAGAAGATGTAATCGTTGCCGCCGCCGGCTTCGACCTTGTCCACGCCGCCATCCCACATCACGATAAGATCGCCGCCCCCGCCCAACCGGACGAGGTTGTTGAGCGCGTTGCCGTACACGCCCTGGGCGGACGATTTGATCCCGATCAGGTTTTCGACATTGTCCGGCAGGACGTACATGCCCTCGTAATCGGTGCGGCTGCCGACGGATGTCTGGACCCAGTCGAGACCCTCGCCGGGCAGCTCCACCACCATGTCTCCCAAGGAGTCCACGCCGTAGTAATCGTCCCCGGCACCGCCAACCAGCTGATCATTGCCGATCCCGCCCTGGAGTTCGTCCCCGAGAGATGAACCGTAGATGATGTCGTCGCCGGCCCCACCCCACGCCAGCAATTCGATAAGGCCGTTCGAGCCCCTGTTGTCCGCGATGTCGTTGCCGGAGCCGAACTGCAGGAAAACCCTCGTCATCCCATCGAACTCACCCCGAACCTGCCCCGCGATGGTGAGCTCGCCATGCCGGCCGGTCTGCGTGTAGACCATCTGCTCGGTTACCGCCTGGTATCGGCCGCGTATCAAATCGAAACCGGTGCCGGTGTTGCCCAGGTCGAGTTGCTGAAGGCCGGTGGTGGCGGCGGTCGTTCCGCCGTAGACAATGACCTCATCGACACCGCCGCCGGTGGAAACGCGGTTCGAGTAGAGCCCCGATGAGTGAAGGTCGACCGTGTCATCGAAAGCGGTGGCAGTGAAATCAATCAAGGATTCCACGCCGGTAATATAGCGCCCGGCGGTACCGAAGCCGCCGGCGCCATTGAGATAAACCTGAACACCGCGATCCATGTCGGACCAGTTAACACCGTAAACGGTGTCGACGCCCGCGCCGCCATCGATGCGAACCCCGCCGCCGCCAGCCAAGGTGGGCGCGTAGATGACGTCGTTGCCGGCGCCGGTGGTGATGATGTCGTCGAAGCTGACTGCCCGGACGAGATCGTTGCCGGAGCCGGTGGCGATGGTCAGCCGATCGACGCCGCTGTAGGTGAGCCGGGTCTGCCCGCCGACCTGGTAGGTCCCGCCGAAGCCGGTCGCGCCGGACGTCAGGCCGCTGCCGCCATGCGTCACGTTTTCGGTGATCGCGGCATAATCGACGATCAGATGGTCGTCGCCGGCGGAGGTGGCGGACCGGCCCGACAGGTCCACCGAGTCGGTGCCGGTGTCGGCGCTGGTCGTGCCGCCGGTCACCTTGGCGATGTCGTCGCCGTAACCGCCGAGGACGATGTCGTTGCCGGCCCCGCCGTCCAGCGTGTCGAAGCCGTCGCCGCCGTCGATCGTGTCGTTGCCGCCGTTGCCGTTGATCGTATCGTTGCCGGCGCCGCCGTTGATCGTGTCGTCGTCGTTGGTGCCGTTGAGAGTGTCGTTGCCGCCGGTGCCGGTGATCGTCAGGCCGAGCGCCATCGGATCGGTTGCCGTCTGGCCGAGCGCCATCGCATCGCTGACACTGTGGCCCAGCGCGAACGGGGAAGACTGCTCCGCAAAGCCGATCTTTGCAGCTTTACGATCCGAAATGGCGCGAATCATGATGATCTCCAAACACTCTGCGAGAAACTCTCTGGACGCTAACTCGATTTCGGAAGCAGCGCCAGTGAGCCATTGCGATCACGCAACAATCTGCGGCCGGAAATGCGCGATGCGCCGGTTCAGGCCCGCCGAGTCTCGGTCTACGTCCGTTTCGGCGTAAACGGGCCGCGGTGACGGTGCCGCCCTTTTTTAAACCGGAAGCAGCCAGGCGCGGGCCCGGGCGACATTAAGCGCCCGACGGGGGTTCTCGAACAGCCACACCGTGCGGTCGATATTCCTTCCCATACGCTGCAGATGCGGCTTGGCGTCCTTCACCGATTCACTGGTCCAGAAGATTGCGGCGAAAGCGTTGTCGGCGAGCAGGATCGCTCGCGGGTCACTCGGCTCGCGCGCGGCGAGCACGCGCTTCGAAGCTTCCAGCAGATCCTCCCGCACGTCCTTTCGGTGCAGATAGCCTTCCGCCGTGGCCGCGGCATCGGGACCCTCATCGAACGCCGAATACCAGAGCCATTGCTCGAAATGCGCCTTGGCAATGAGGGCGAGCGAGCCGGGCAGGGCAGGGCAGGGCAGCCTCGGCATAATCCGCCACCACCCGCCACATCTCATCGTGCGACCCGCCCCATTTTTCGCTGCGCATGGAGATCAGCCGCAACAGGCCGGAAACCGGGATGCCGGTGGCGCGGCGCAGCGCGATCTCGGCCTCATCCTTCTGTTCTTCGGTTGCGTCAACGAACGCGCTTACCCGCCAGGCGGCGGCAAGCCCAAGCTCGGGCGAGCGCCGATTGGCCTCGGCAAGCAGCTCCTGCGCATGGGCAAGCGTTGGGATGTACAGCTCCCATTGATCCTCCGTCACGTCTTCGGCCATGCCCACGCCGCGGTGCCGAACGGCGCGGCCGTGCAGGAGCGCCCCGCCACGGTGATATCCATTGCGTCCTTGCTCGCGATCAAGTGGGCCACGTCCGCCGTCAGCGGCGCCGCTTCCGCCAGGAGCTGAAGCATCGCGTAGGCACTCTGCGGCGGCAGCGCCCGGGCAAGTGCGGTGAGGCCGCCCCAGTCGCCCGCCGCCAGGAGCCCGAGAGCCGTCTGCTGAAGTTGCTTGTCGTCGGGATCGAGGCGTATCGGCTTCATCGCCTTCTTCTACGGGCCGACGCCAAGTCCGCAATGGGCGGAAAGCACTCGCGAACCTGAACCCGCTTGGTAAAGGCGCTCACCAGCTCTGGCGATGGGGCTCGCAAGCGACACCGTCGCCATCGCCGTCCATTGCCTCGCGGTAGCCCGGCTCGCCGGCGTAGAGCGGCGCAACGCCCGCTTCGCGCGCCGCGTTGCAGCCGGGCCAGTAATCCCCGGCAGCCGGCGTGGTTCTCCTTGCGAGCCCCTGCGATATGGCCACCTCGTGCAGGTTGGAGGCGGCATTCGCGAAACCGCCCGCGCCCCCGGCCGCGAGCGTCCCGGCGAGAAGCCCGCCCAGCATGGCAGCTCCCAAGGCTTTCGCGACCACGGCCGACCTGCGCCGGGGGACGCGGGCGCGGTACTTGGCACTGGGGACGATCGGCACGGCGCGGAACGGCTTTCGAAAGCTCATCCGACCGCAATAAAGACCAGTGGTAAACCGATCCTTGCACGCCCCGCACTTCGCCCGGACTCCGGCGCCGCGTAAGCGCCGGAGCTTGGCCGCGCCGCCGTTACAGGGCGATCGCGACCGTTTTCACTTCCAGATAGGCCTCGATGCCGTGGCGGCTATTCTCGCGGCCGAAGCCCGATTGCTTGTAGCCGCCGAACGGAAGCGCGGTGTCCGCCGCCGAAGCGGTGTTGCCCCACACCATGCCGGCCTTGAGCTTGGCGGCGAGCTTGTGCATCGCCGAAATGTCGCGGGTCCAGATGCTTGCGGCGAGGCCGTAGGGCGTGTCGTTGGCGGCATTGGCGACATCGTTGATGTCGTCGAAGCGCTGGGCGGCGAGGACGGGGCCGAAAATCTCCTCGCGCACCACCTTCATGTCAGGGCTGACGTCGACCAGCACCGTCGGGTTGACGAAATACCCATTGCTCGAAGGCGCATCGCCGCCGAACAGCACCGAAGCGCCTTCCTTGCGGCCCGCGTCGATGTAACCCAGCACGCGCTCATGCTGCTCGGTGGAGACCAGCGGGCCCATCATCGTGTCGGGCGCCAGGCTGGGGCCGACCTTCCACTTGGACGCATTTGCGGCCACTGCTTCGAGCAGTTCGTCGAACACGTCGCGGTGCGCGAACAGGCGCGATCCGGCGATGCAGACCTGGCCCGAATTGGCGAAGATCGAGCGCGCGGCGCCGGCGGCGGTGCGGCCGATATCGACGTCCGGAAGCACGATCACCGGCGACTTGCCGCCAAGCTCCAGAGTCACCCGCTTCAGCGTCTCGGTGGCTGCGCGGTTGATGATCTTGCCGACTTCGGTCGAACCGGTGAAGGCGACCTTGTCGACATCCGGGTGGCGGACCATGCGGTCGCCCGACACTTCGCCATAGCCGGTGACGATGTTGACAACGCCCGCCGGAATGCCGGCCTCGGCGATCAGATCGGCAAGGCGAAGCGCGGTGAGCGGCGTCTGCTCGGCGGGCTTGAGGATGACCGTGCAACCGGCGGCAAGCGCGGGCGCGATCTTCTGCACGGCCATCATCAGCGGGAAATTCCACGGCACGATCTGCGCGCAGACCCCGATTGGCTCGCGGCGGGTGTAGGCGTGGACGGAGCCGGTCGGCATGCCGTTGAGTTCGACATGTTCGCCGGAAATCTTGGTCGCCCAGCCAGCCATGTAGCGAAGCGTCGCGATCGAGCGGGGCAGGTCGTACCCCGCGCTCGCGGTGCGCGGCTTGCCGTTGTCGATCGACTCGATCTCGGCGAGTTCCGGCGTGTTGGCCTCGAGCAGGTCGGCAAGGCGGTTGATCGCCCGCTCGCGCTCATAGGGCGGAAGTCCGCTCCAGCGGCCGTCGTCGAAGGCGCGCCGGGCGGCGGCGACTGCGAGATCGACATCCTCGACGCTCGCGTCGGCAACCGTGGCGACCTGCTTGCCGTTGGACGGATCGTAGACAGCGATGGTCCCGCCGCCGCGCGACTCCACCCATTCGCCGTCGATGAACAAGGCCGGCGCGCGGGCGAGGATCTTCCGCGCGCCTTCTGAATAAGCCGGCTGGGCGGCCATGGCGGTCATCTCGTTCATGGATAGTCTCCTTCGTGCGGGCCTATAAGCGCCCATCAGGTTCAAAGCGAGCGAAGCGCCCGGGCGGGGCGCGCGGCAAGCGCGGGAAGCGAGCCGAGCAGCCCCAGAACCAGGGTGACCAGCGCGCCGAGGCCGAGCGTCGCCCCGACCACCGCCCAGTCCGGCGCCCATTCGAGCTCCAGCACCTCCACCACCACATACCAGCCCGCGCCGCCGCCGATCAGGAAGGCGAGGCCGCTGACGATCAGCGCCAGCGCGCCGAACTCCAGCGCCTGGGCGGCAAGGATCCGGCCCCGCGTGGCGCCCAGCAGCTTCAGGATCACGCTGTCGTACACACGCGCCTGGCGGCTCGCGGCAAGCGCGCCGACCAGCACGGCGATGCCGGCGAGGATCGCCACGGAGGCGGCGGCGCGAACGGCAGTGGAAAGCTGCGTGAGCATGTTCGACACGGTCGCCACCACGTCCTTCACCCGGATCGCCGACACGGTCGGGAACGCGCGGGAAACGGCGCGGGAGAAGGGGCGTTCCTGCGCCTCCGGCATGGAGATCGTCGCCATGAAACTGTGCGGCGCCTGTTCCAGCGCGCCGGGCGAGAAGACGATCACGAAGTTGAAGCCCATCGTGTCCCAGTTGATCTCCCGCAGCGATGCGATCCGCGCCTCGATATCGCGGCCGAGGATGGACACGGTGAGCGTGTCGCCGACCTTGATTCCAGCGGCCCGCGCCGCCTCGACATCGAGCGAGATCAGCGGCGGCCCCCCGTAATCGGGCGCCCACCATTCGCCCTCGACCACCCGGCTCCCCTCCGGCAGCGCCGCCGAGTAGGTCAGGCCCCGGTCGCCGCGCAGGAACCAGGCGCCTTCGGGTATCTCTTCCATGTCGGCCACGCGCTTGTCGCCGACCGCCACCACCGATCCACGCAGCGACGGGATGGTGACGAGGTCGCCCCCCGGCGCCGCCTCCCGCGCCATGGTCCGGAAGCGGGCCACGTCTTCGGCCGGGATGTCGAGCATGAAGAAGCTTGGCGCCTTGGCCGGAATGGTGGTCCGGATCTGGCCCGAAAGGTTGGTTTCGATCACCGCCAGGGTGGTGAACAAAGTCAGGCCGAGGCCGAGCGCCACCACCAGCCGCCCGGTCTGCGCGCCGGGGCGGTGGAGGTTGGCGAGGGCGAGGCGGAAGAGCGGGCTCTTCGGCCTCGGCAGCTTCGACGCGAGCCAACGGATCAGGCCGCCGAGCAAGGTGAGGAGCAGCAGCAGGCCAAGCGCGGCGCCAATGAAGCCCGCCGCGAAACCCGGCTCCCGCGCGGTGCCGATGGCGAGGGCGGCAATCAGCACGGCGGCGAAGGCGGCGCCGGCATAAGCGCCCCAGCCGGCGCGGCGCAGCGGCTCGAGATGGCCCCGGAACAGGCTCGCGGCCGTAACGGTGCGGGCGCGGGCGAGCGGCACCAGCGCGAACACCAAAGCGATGAGCAGGCCGTAAGCGGCGCTCGCCAGCAAGGGCACCGGGTAGAGGCCGGCGCGCGGCGGGACCGGCAGCGCTTCCCCCGCGACGGCGGCGACTACGGAGGGCACCAGCGCACCCGCCGCGAGGCCGAGCACGATCGCACCCGCAGCGACGAGACCGATCTCAATCAGGTAAGACAGGAAGATCGTCCGGCTCGGCGCGCCGAGCAGCTTCAGCGTGGCGATGGTGCCGCGCTTCGAGTCCAGCCATGAACTGACTCCGTTGCCGACGCCGATCCCAGCCACGATCAGCGCGGTAAGCGCGATCAGGGTCAGGAACTGCCCCAGTCGCCCGATGAACCGCCGAGTCCCCGGCGCGCCGTTGGAGCGGTCCTGCACCTGGTAGCCCGCGTCCTTGAAGCGATCGGTCAGCGCCTCGGCCTTGGCTTCGGGATCGACCCCGGCAGGCAGCTTCAGCCGATAGCCGCTGGTGAACAGGCTGCCCGGCTGGACCAGCCCGGTGGCGGCAAGGCCTTCGCGGGAAACGAGGATCGTGGGCCCAAGCGTGAAGCCCTGCCCCACCCGGTCCGGCTCCTCGGCGATCAGGCCGACGATGCGCAGCTCCGCCTCGCCCACCCGAATCCGGTCGCCGATGCGCACGGAAAGACGGTCGGCAAGCTCCTCGCCGATCGCCACGTCGGCCGCGCCGGGCCGGGGCGCCAGAGCGCCGGGGGCAAGGCTGAAGCGCCCATAAAGCGGCCAGGCATCGTCCACGCCCTTCAGCTCGGCAAGCACGCTTTCATTGCCATCGAGCCGCGCCGCCATCGCCCGCATCCGAACGATCGCGCTGACCTGCCCTTCGCGCCCGAAGGCGGCAAACTCGTCGGCGCTCGCCTCCCGGCCGCCAACGGTAAGCTGGACATCGCCGCCAAGGATCTCCTGCCCGCGCTCGGCAAGCGAGGTGACGATGGCGGAGGAGAGAGAGCCCACACCCGCCAGCGCTGCAACGCCGAGGAACAGGCAGATGGCGAGCAGGCGCAGGCCGGCCAGCCCGCCGCGCAGATCGCGAAGTGCGAGGCGGAGCGGGAGGTTCACAGCCTAAATCCTCCCCTCGATTTCGAGGGGAGGGGGACCGTCCGAAGGACGGTGGAGGGGCCCGGAGCGAAGCGGAGGGTCTTAGACGCTCGCTGCGCTCGCGCCCCTCCACCAGCCTGCGGCCGGTCCCCCTCCCCTGCAAATGCAGGGGAGGATTGCGTACTACCCCTCACGCCGCCGTGTCCCGAACGATCCGCCCGTCGCCCATCTCCAGCACCCGCCCGCAGCGCGCCGCCAAGGCCGGATCGTGGGTAATCACCAGCAAGGTCGCGCCGGTATCCCGCTGCCGCTCGAACAACAGGTCAAGGATCGCACTGCCCGTCGCCCCGTCCAGATTGCCCGTCGGCTCATCGGCAAAGATCAGCTCCGGCCGCGCCGCGGTCGCCCGCGCGATCGCCACCCGCTGCTGCTCGCCGCCCGAAAGCTGCGCCGGATAATGGGTCACGCGGTGGCCGAGCCCCACCGCCTCGAGCTCACGCCGCGCCGTCTCGAACGCGCCGTCCGCTCCGGCAAGCTCCAGCGGCACCGCGACATTCTCAAGCGCGGTCATCGTCGGCAGCAGGTGAAAGGCCTGGAGCACGATCCCGATCCGCCCCTGCCGCGCCCGCGCCAGACCGTCCTCGTCGAGCGCGGTGAAATCCTGCCCCGTCACCCGCACCGAACCGCCGCTCGCCCGCTCAAGCCCGGAAAGCACTGCCATCAAAGAGGATTTTCCGCTCCCGGACGGCCCAAGCAGTGCAACGCTTTGGCCCTTCGCGACTTGAAGGGCGATGCCGCGCAAAATCTCCACACTGGCCTCGCCGGAGCCGAGCGAAAGGGTGACATCCTGCGCGTCGATAACATAGGAGCTGGTCATGAAGGGAATTGGGATCCGATGTCGTTACGGATGGCATATGGGGCGGCGCGGCGCATTGTCTACGCGCTGCTGCTGATGGCGGGGCTGGAAAGCGGCGCCGCCGCGCAGGGGCAGGACGTCCATATCCTGGCCTTCGGCGACAGCCTCACGGCCGGCTATGGCCTGCCGCGCGACCAGGGATTCGCGCCCCAGCTGGAGGATGTGCTCCGCCGCCACGGCGTGCGCGCGTTCGTGACGAATGGCGGCGTGTCCGGCAACACCGCAGGCAACGGCCGCGCCCGGGTGCGCTGGACGCTCGACGGCTTGAAGCGCAAGCCGGACCTCGCCATCGTCGCGCTTGGCGCCAACGATATGCTGCGCGGCATCCGCCCCGAACAGACCCGCGAAGACCTCGATTTCATCCTCGCCGAGTTCAAGAAGCGCGACATTCCGGTGATCGTCGCCGGCATGCTCGCCCCGCCCAATCTGGGCCGGGACTATATGGCCAAGTTCAACGCCATTTTCCCGGATCTGGCGCGCAAATACGACGCGCCGCTCTACCCGTTCTTCCTGGCCGGGGTGGCGGGCAACTCGGCTCTCAACCTGCCCGACCGGGTCCACCCCAACTTCCAGGGCATCAAGCGCATGGTGACGGGGATCACGCCCACCGTGCTGAAGGCGATCGGGCAACTCTAATCCTCCCCTGCATTTGCAGGGGAGGGGGACCAGCCGAAGGCTGGTGGAGGGGCCCGAAGCGAAGCGGAGGGTTCTAGAACGCTCGCTACGCTCGCACCCCTCCACCACCCTTCGGGTGGTCCCCCTCCCCCAGAAATCCGGGGGAGGAATAAGATGCTACTTCCCGAGCACCAATTCATGCCCAAAGTTGAGCCCGATCCGCCCCTCGCGGTTCCACCGGACAAAGGCGTGCATCGAACTGCACTGGTCGAACTCGACCAGCACCGGCTCACCCAGCCGAGGCTCCAGCCCGCATTCGATCTGCGCCCCGCGCGAGGAGATGTTGATCACCGGCACCCGGTACGGCTTGCCCCGAAAATGCAGGAGGGCCGTGTCGATCAGCCCCTCCCGGCGATCCTCGCCGCGGCGGTCGGACCAGGGGTCCGCGAACCCGTTCGATGCTGCGTTGGCCATGCGTCCTCCTCCCCAGGAAAAGGAAGCATGGCCTATAAAGCTTAGCGAAACCCTAGCGGCTCATTCCCAGAAATAGGCCGCGCGTTTGCGGGTGCCGGTGACCTCCTCGTTCATGGTCGCCGAATCGTAGAGGCGGCCGTTGAGCATCACCTTGGAGATCTTCTCCGAGTTGCGGATATTCTCCAGCGGGTTGGCATCCAGGATGACGAGATCGGCGAGCTTGCCCGCCTCCAGCGTGCCGATGTCGGAGAAGCCGAGCGCCCGCGCCGGAGTCACCGTGCCGGCCTGGAGCGCCTCCAGCGGCGACCAGCCGCCGCGCACGAACGACCACATCTCCCAATGCGCCGCGATGCCCTGCTGCTGGCCGTGCGCGCCGATGCTCACCGGCACGCCGCGCTTCGACAGCAGGTGGGCGGTGCGGGCGCTGACCGCGTCGACGAAATCCTCCTCCGGCGCCTGCGTCACCCGCACCAGTTCCTCCTGGAGGAACGTCGGCGGCGCGTGGCGGGTGAGCAGCGGGTGGCGCCACACCTGGCTTTCCTGGCTCCAATAGGGCTCCGCGCCCAGCCCGCCATAGGTGACGCCCAGCGTGGGCGTGTAGCCGACCTTGGTTTGCGGAAAGAAGCTCAGCACGTCGGCGTAGAGCATGGCCTGCGGAATATTGTGCTCCAGCGTGGTGTTGCCGTCGGCGATCAGCGTCAGGTCCATGTTGTAGAGCGAACCGCCCTCCGCCACGACCGCGATATTCTCGCGCAACGCCGCCGCGATGACCTGCTGGCGCTGGTCGCGGCGCGGCTGGTTGTAGTTCTTGATGCTGTGCGCGCCCTGCGCCTTGAGGCGCCGAACGTGGGCCAGCGCATCGTCGAGATTCTCGATGCCCGCGAACCGTCCGGGCGATTTCGCGCCGTAGACGATCTCGCCCGACGAGAAGATGCGCGGCGCGACCACCATGCCGGCACGCTGCATCTCGCCGGCAGCGAAGATCTCGCTCGCAGTGCTCGACGGATCGTGGATGGTGGTGACGCCGAACGCCAGGTGGACGAGGTTGGACCAGTTCTGCTGCGGGATGAGGTCGTCCGAGCCCTGCGGGCCGTGGGCGTGGGCATCGATCAGGCCTGGGATGATCGTCTTTCCCGCGACGTCCACCGTCCTGGCACCCGCCGGCACCTGCACTTCGCCCCTGCGGCCGACCGCGCGGATGCGGTTGTCCTCGATCAGGATCACGCCGTCCTCGATCACGCCGCCGTCCGCCCCGGCCATGGTGACGACCCGTGCGCCGGTCAGCGCCACCAGCCCGCGCGGCTTGTCGGCCTGGCGGGTCATAGCGAGCGATACACCCGTCTTGGGCGGCGTGTATGTGTCCTGCGCCTCGCCCGCGGGCGGCGCGTTGCGGATCATGGTGGCGGTGTTCACCGTGTAAAGCGTCGGCCCGACGCTCCAGCCGAGCTCCCGCCCGCCTTGCGCCCAGTGGAAATATTGCCCGCCCTCGCCGCTTGCACGGATCACCGGAAGGTTGGTCGCCTTCGCGCCGAAGTCGATCGGCTTGGCGCCGGCGAAGAACGGCGCGACATACACGTCATAGCCTTCGCGAAAGGCGATCTGGTCGCCGGCCGGCGAGACTTCGTAGCCGGTGATCATCTCGCCCTGGGCGTGGGTGCGGCGGTCCTTGCCGTTCAGGTCGGTGCTGATCAGCTTGTATTTCTGATCCTCGGAAATCTCCATGAAGATGCGGTCGGCCTCCGCGCCGAACTGCGGGTTGCCGCCGCTGCGCGCCAGCCGCACCGGATCGCCGCCCGCCGCCGCCACCCGGAACACACCCGGGTCCTCCGACCAGCGCTCCGACGTGATGTCGCCGCCGGTGCCTCGCTCGAAGACGATGGTGTCGCCGTTCGGAGAGAAGCGCGGGCGCGCATAATGGCCCGGCTGGCGGGTCACGGTGCGCAGCCCGCGGCCATCGGCGCCAACCGTGCGGATTTCGCCCAGCCGCTGGTCGTTCCAGCTCACGAACGCGATGCGCTTGCCGTCGCGCGACCAGCTCGGGAAAAGCTGGAAGTCGCTGTCGTCGGCGGTGAGCTTGCGCGGGCTGCCGCCCGAAACGTCGCGCACGTAGAGCCGCCCGAGGCTTTCGAACACCACGCGCCGGCCGTCCGGAGACACCGAGGCGAAGCGCGGCATGCGGGTGGTGAAACTGTCCGGCGCGACCTGCACGGTGGGCCGCGCCGGATCGATCACCGTGCGCGAGTCCGAGACCTGGAACGGGATTTCCGCCGCGCCGCTGCCGTCCATGTTGACGCGCCGGATCTTGCCGCCCGCCCAGAACACGATCGAGCGGCTGTCGGGCGTCCAGTCCATGTTCGGGTAGGCGCCCTCGACCGCCCAGGTTTCCTGCATGTCCTGGTCGAGCGCGTCGTAGATCTTGCGCTCCTCGCCCGAGCGCAGATCCTTCACGTAGAGCTTCGATTTCTCGCGCTCGCGGTGGACGTAGGCGAGATACTTGCCGTCGGGCGACGGCGTCGGCCGCACCGCGCCGCCGGGGCCGCCTGCGACCTTGGTGCGCTCGCCGGTTTTCACATCGTAGCGCTCGATCGCGAACACCTCGCCATTGCCGTTCTGGGCATATTCGAAGTTCGCGCCCGGCGTGACGTCGCGGCTGAAATAGATGCCCTCGCCACTGGGGGTAAAGGCGGGCTCGCCCAGTTCCTTCTGGTGCTGCGGGCTCGGCCGCTCGACCAGGGCCACGCCGCCGCCGCCGCCGACATGGTAGACCCAGATCTCGCCGGTGCCGAGCGAGCGCTGGGTGGTGAAGTGCTTGCGCGCCGCGACAAAGCGCCCGTCAGGGCTCCAATACGGGTTGTTGAGGAGGTTGAAGGTTTCCTTGGTGAGCTGGCGCTTGTCCGATCCGTCGGCGTTCATGATCCAGATGTTGTTGCCGCCGCCCCGGTCGGAGGTGAAGGCGATGCGCTTTCCGTCCGGCGAGAAGCGCGGCTGCATTTCGTGCGCCAGCCCTTCGGCGATCCGGGTCGCGCGGCCGCCCGCCGCCGGGATGGTGTAGATGTCGCCCAACAGGTCGAACGCGATCGTCCGCCCGTCCGGGCTGAGATCGAGGTTCATCCACGTGCCTTCGCTGACGTCGATCTTGACCTCGCGCGTCGCCATCGGCGGCCTGGTGATGTCCCACTTGTCGGCCCCCGGCTTGGCCGCGACCGGCGCCACCGCGGGCGTGCTCGCCAGCGGCTCGGTCTGCGCGAAGGCGCTGGTGCCCGCGAGGAGAAAGGAAAGAGCGGCGAGGCCTTTGATCATGAGGAACATGCTCCACAAGTGGGGTGCGACAGGCTGTCCCGTGCCTCACCTCAACAGCCGGCGCAAGCGTGCGGAATCCTCCTAACCTGGTTTAACAGCGTCCTATTTGCCTGGAACTCCGCCGTCTAACAGGCCGTTCGTGTCTTGTTGTTCATGACAGGGCCGAAACAAGCATGACCGAAACGCCAGCGCAAAAGCCGCCGCTTGAGCTTTGGGGCGGAGTTGAGTGCACGATCGTCCGTATCGGCAATGAATTTCGGGATCAAACTGCCGAAACCGGCCATCTCCACAGGCGCAGCGACATCGATCTGATTGCGGATCTGGGCGTGAAGGCGGTGCGGTACCCGATCCTCTGGGAAGCGATCGCGCCCGAGTATCCGGAAGAGTGCGATTGGTCCTGGACCGACGAGCGTCTGGCGATGCTTCGGGAGCGCGGCATCGAGGTGATCGGCGGCCTCTGTCACCACGGCTCCGGCCCGAAATATACCGAACTGCTCGACCCGGAATTCCCGCAAAAGCTTGCCGCCTTCGCCGACAAGGCCGCGAAGCGTTACCCGTGGATTACGCAGTGGACTCCGGTCAACGAGCCGCTGACCACCGCCCGCTTCTCGGCCCTCTACGGTCACTGGTATCCGCACGCGAAGAACTATGCGCTGTTTATCCGTGCGCTGGTCAACGAGTGCAAAGCTACGCTGGAATCGATGCGGGCGATCCGCCGCCACATCCCCGGTGCGAAGCTGGTTCAGACCGAAGATCTGGGGAAATGCTATTCCACCGCCCCGCTCCGCTACCAGGCGAAGTTCGAGAATGAACGGCGCTGGCTGAGCCTGGACCTGCTCTGCGGAATGATCGGGCCGTCCCACCCGCTCCACACCATGTTGCTCGGTGCCGGCATCAAGTGGGCTGAGATCGAAGCCTTCGCCGGCGGCGAGGCCAAGCCGGACCTGCTCGGCATCAACCATTATCTGACGTCCGAGCGGTTCCTGGACCACCGGCTCGACCTCTACCCGGACCACGATGTCGGCGGGAACGGCCGCGACCAGTATGTCGATGCCGAAGCGGTGCGGGTGAAGCGCTGCGACAACGATACCGGGCTCGGGCCGCGCCTCCGCGAAGCCTGGGCGCGATACGGCATCCCGATCGCGATCACCGAAGTCCACCACGGCTGCCACCGTGAGGAGCAACTCCGCTGGTTCGCCGAAGTCTGGAACACGGCCAACCAACTGCGCGACGAAGGCATGGACCTGCGCGCCGTTACGATCTGGTCATTGTTCGGGAATGTCGACTGGCGTTTCCTTCTTACCCAGAAGAACGGCTTCTACGACACCGGGGCGTTCGACGCGCGGAGCGACGCGCCGCGGCCGACGATCATCGCCAAGGCCGCCAAGGCTTTCGGCCACGGCCTGCCGTTCGACCACCCGGTGCTCGACAGCCCGGGCTGGTGGCGCCGCCCGCCGAGACTTTATCCCTGGAACGGGCGTTGCAACCCTATGGAATACCAAGGCCGCAAATTGCTGATCACCGGCGCCACCGGCACGCTGGGCAGCGCCTTTGCCCGGGTCTGCGACGGGCGCGCACTTCCCTACTGCCTCACGACACGGGACGAGCTCGACATCACCGACGAGGCCTCGATCGAGGCCGCGATCGAGCGCCACAAACCCTGGGCGATCATCAACACCGCCGGCTTCGTTCGGGTGGCAGACGCGGAGACGGAGCAGGACGCCTGCCTGGCCGCCAACGCGATGGGCCCGGAAAAGCTCGCCCGCGCCTGCGCGGCGGCCGGGGTGCAGCTCGTCACCTTCTCCTCGGACCTCGTCTTCGACGGCAAGCTGGGCCGCCCCTACGTAGAGACAGACCCGGTCTGCCCGACCGGCGTCTACGGCCTCTCAAAAGCCAAGGCGGAACAGCATGTCCGCGAGGCGATGGAGGACGCCCTGATCATCCGCACCAGCGCCTTTTTCGGCCCTTGGGACAAGTACAACTTCGCCTGGAACGTCCTCTCCTCCCTGGCGAAGGGCGAAGAAGTGACGGCCTGCGACAAGACCGAAGTCTCGCCCACCTATGTCCCCGACCTCTGCCACGCGACGCTGGACCTGATGGTGGATGGCGAGACCGGCACCTGGCACCTCGCCAACCAAGGCCGCCTGAGCTGGTACGAGTTCGCCCACCGCGTGGCAGAAGGCGCCGGCATGGACACTTCGCTGGTCAAGCCGCTCGGCCACGGCGAGCCGTCGGTGACGGCGCTGGCCAGCGGGCGCGGCGCGATGCTGCGCTCCATCGACGACGCGCTGGACGACTATCTCGGCCAGGTGCGTGATCGGCTGGACTCAAACGAATTCGGCACTGGGTCGGCTGCGCCTGTGGAGCCGGAGCCCACCTTGCAGATCGCGGCGGAGTAAGCCGCCGGCACGCAGCGTGTGCCGGCCGCGCAGAAATCGGACGGGATTGACCTATGTCGATGCGGCCCGGGAGCAGCAGGTATATTACGGACGAAAGACCGTAGGAGGCCGGCAAGTGTCTGATCAGGATAGGCTTTATCACATCGAACGCGCTCGGCGGGAGCTCGATCTCGCCTATCAGGCCGAGAGGCACGCAGTGGCCGAGGCGCACATGAAACTGTCGGCGCTGCACATGGCCCGCCTGAAGAAAGTGGACGATCGCTGCAGCGGGTCGTGAGACGATGCCGGGCGATTGAAGGCGGCCTGACAGGATCGGCTCCCGGACATCCCTCCCGCCTGGCCGGCGGAGGGATGGCCAGGCTCAGCCGGTGTAAGCGCCCGATGTCTGGGGTTCGAGGTGGAGGTACCGCTGGTTGAAGTCGGCGATGTCGCGCATTCGCCGCCAGTCCGGAAACTGAATGCGGCGTTTGTCGCGCGCGATGAACCCTTGGGCTTCCAGCGCCGTGATCGTTCTGTTGACGTGAACCGGCGTCAGGCCAAGCACATCGGCAAGCTGCTCCTGCGTCATGGGAAGCTCATATCCATTCTCGTCGGCGAGGCCCTGCGCTTCGAGGCGGATCGCGAACTCGCAAAGGACGTGGGCCAGGCGGGTTCGTGAATCGCGCCGGCCGACGTTCAACACCCATTCGCGGAAGATCGATGCCTCAACCAGCAGAGTCACCAGAATGGCATGACCGATGGCGCTACGGCTTCGGGCGAGGGCCTGAAAAGCCGCGCGCGGAACCAGCGCAAGTTCGGCCCGCGTCAGCGTCTGAACATTGTGATCCGCCACATCGAGGAAGAGGTTCTGGAAATCGAGCGCCTCTCCCGGGATGTGGATGGCGACAATCTGGCGAGCGCCGTCGCCGGTGAGCTTCTGACGAAAGGCAAAGCCCGACACCAGCACCGCGCAAGCGTGCGGCGTTTCGCCTTCGCGCACGATGTAGCTCGACGGCTCGAACGCCTTCACCGTGCACGGAAGCGCCAGCACCGCTTGGCGGTCCTCTTCGCTCAGCGGCGAATGGGTTTCGAGCTTCCGCACAAGTAGCGCTAAGGGGTTGGAAGTTGGTTTCAAGAGAGGTCCTCCAGCGTCGAAAAAGGGCGGGAGCACAAAGAAACTCTCAGCCGCCTTTGCCCGATGAGCGTGGAAAGGCGGTACTCGGTAGATAACACGTTCGCGGCGCGGCGCTCCACCAAATGATAATAATCAGTAATAAACATAGATTTAGTCGAGGCCGTGCGGTACAGGGGAATCATCGCCGAGGGACGCCTTGGGCCGTGGCGACTGAGAGACCGACGCGCTCCCGCCCCCATGCGTGGAGACCGCAATGCCCCTCTACTTCTTCCATCTGCGCGACGGCACGGACACCCTCCTCGATCCGGAGGGTCGCGAGATCGGCAGCGTCGATGAGGTGCCCCAAAGAGCGCTCGCCGACGCCCGTTCGATCATCGGGCACGACGCCGTCAAGGGCCGCATCAGGCTCGACCAGCATATCGACGTCGAGGACGAAGCCGGCAACATCCTCCACATCGTACACTTCATCGACGCGGTGGAAATCGTCTTCCCGGCGTGACGCGTCCCAGTTCCTCCCCATCGCCAGATGGGGAGGGGAACCACCCGCAGGGTGGTGGAGGGGTAAATGCCGTGAGTTCCGTGGGTCGCGAGTGAACTGTTAAGTTCACTGCAGCTCCCCCTCCACCAGGCAAAAGCCTGGTTCCCCTCCCCATCCTTTGAACGGGGAGGAACTGGGCTTCGACGGCTACGCCCGAGGATTGGGGCAAACACCCCCCGCCCGGCTGGTCAGCCATCCACGTGGATGGTTTCCCGGAAGGGTAGATCGAACACGCGCTTGCCCTTCTCGTCATCGACTTCGATGATCGCGCGCAGGGGCAGATTGCCCTGCACCGCTTCCGCGGCGATGATCGAGCGGGCGCCCGCGGTTGCTGCGGCGAGCGCGGCGCCGATGTCGGCGAGCTCGAGACCTTCGTCGTCGAGCAAATAGGATCCACCTTCCCGGACGTGAAAGAAGTAACGCATACAGGCCTCTCGATCGCGCGATGTGCCACGCTCCCGTAGCGCCCCCGCGGGCGGCTGGCCTTATCACCCGTTCCGGGGCCTTTCTTAACATTTGTGCAGCGCTCGCTGTGTCGCGGCGGGCTCAGGCGGACAGCCTCGGGCCCCGCGCTGTCCTCGCAACAGGGAATTCGCCATCGAAAAAAAGGGCCCGCGCTTTGCGGGCCCTTGAGAAGTCGCTTCTGTGAACCAGCTTATTCGGCGGCTTCGGTCCAGGTGCTGGCCTTGTCGGCCGCCTCCGACTTGCGGCGGGCGTCGAGCTTGCGGAAGGTGGAGAGCGCCTGGCCGACCACCTGGTCCATGTTGTAATAACGGTAGGTGGCGAGCCGGCCGACGAACGTGACGTTGTCCGTGGAATCGGCAAGCGCCTCATACTTCTTGAACAGCTCCTGGTTCTCCGCGCGCGGGATCGGGTAATAAGGGTCCCCTTCCGCCGACGGATATTCGTAGGTGATGCTGGTCTTCGGGTGCTCCTGGCCGGTCAGCTTCTTATACTCGGTGATCCGGGTGTAAGGCACTTCCGGGTCGGGATAGTTCACCACCGAAACCGGCTGGAACTCCGCCTGGTCGAGGATCTTGTGCTCGAAACGGAGGCTCCGATAGGGCAGCTTGCCGAAGCGGAAATCGAAATATTCGTCCACCGGACCGGTGAAGACGATGTGCCCCGCCGCGATGTCGCCGATGATGTCCTGATAGTCCGTCGACAGCAGCACATCGATGTTCGGGTGGTTCAGCATGTTGTTGAACATGGCCGTATAGCCGTCGCGCGGCATGATCTGGTGCTTGTCGCCGAAATAACGGTCGTCGGTGTTGGTGCGGGTCGGGATGCGCGCCGTCACCGCCTTGTCGAGGCCGGACGGATCGATGCCCCACTGCTTGCGCGTGTAGCCCTGGAAGAAAAGTTCATAAAGTTCACGGCCGACGGCATTCACCACCACGTCTTCCGACGTCTTGATGTCCTCCACCGGCTCGGCGCGCGAGGCGAGGTAGGCCGCGGCATCTTCGTCGGTCTTGAGGTCGAGCCCGAACAGCATGTTCAAGGTCGTGCGGTTGATCGGGATCGGCACGAGCTGGTCGCGCACGTCGGCGAGCACCTTGTGCTCGTAGGGCCGCCAGGCGGTGAAGTTCGACAGATAATCGACGATCTCGTCCGAGTTGGTGTGAAAGATGTGCGGCCCATATTGGTGGATCAGCACGCCCGCCTCGTCGAGATGGTCGTAGGCGTTGCCGGCGACATGCGGGCGCTTGTCGATGACCAGCACATGCGCGTCGTGCTGGCTGGCCAGCCGCTCGGCGATCACCGAACCGGCGAAACCGGCGCCGACGACGAGATAGTCGTACTTCTTCTTGGTCGCCGCCTTGACGATGTTCGGGCCCTTGACCGGCGCTTTGATCGCTTCGCGCACCAGCCCGGCCATGCGGGCATAGGTCGTGTCCCAGCTCAGATTGGCGAGCTTGGCGTCGACTTCGCCGAGCCATTCGTCACCGCTTTGGAACACGGCAAGCGCCTGCTCGCACGCCGCGATGAACGCCTCCGAGCCGTCGGCGACGAACACCGCGTCCATGTCGCCGTAATGGCGGATCACGTCGGTGATCGGAGTCGACACCACCGGCCGGCCGCCGGCAAGATATTCGGGGGTCTTGGTCGGGGAGATGAACCTGGTCGACTCGTTGATCGCGAACGGCATCAGCGCCACGTCCCAGCCGCCGAGGTAGACTGGAAGCTGCTCGTACGTCTTGCCGCCGAGATAATGAATGTTGGCGCGCAGCGGCAGATCGGCCGGATCGATCTTTACCACCGGCCCGACCATCACGACGGACCATTCGGGATGCGCGTCGGCGACGGCCGCGATCAGCTCCAGGTCCATCCGTTCGTCGATGACGCCGTAGAAGCCGAGGCGCGGGCGGCCGATCGGCGCCTGGTCGTCGGGCTGTGCATCCATTGCCCGCGCCTGGGCGAAGTGCCCCCGGTCGACGCTGGACGGGAACGGATGGATGTTCGGGTGCCGGTCCTTTTTCGCCTCATACAGGCTGAAGCCGCCGGTGAAGACGACATCGGCGCTGTCGATCAGCTCCTGCTCGAGGGCGAGGAGCTGCGGCGGCGCGAAGCGGAAATTGGCGAGTTCGTCCATGCAGTCGTAGACGACGCTTTCCGCCTCCACGTGGCGCGAGAACGGCAGCATCATCGGCGTGTAGTACCAGCGGATGAACGGCCCGGCCTCGCCCTTCAAGAAGGCGTCGAGCAGAGTCTTGAGCGCGGTTTCGCGGCCCGCCTCGTCGAGCGTCTCGGGAAGCGACGGCGTGACAACGATCACCCCCGTCTCGGCGCAGGCGCGCACGCCCAGGGCCGGCTCGCAATCGGGGAGCGCGGCCTCCGGCTCCTCCCAATAGATCACGCGCCGATCCTTGGCGAAGCGGCTCATCAGATGCTGGGGACGCTGAAATACGAAATTCCACCGCAGGTGCGAAAAGCAGATCAGCGTGTGGTGATCGGAGATCTGGGGCGCGGACTGGCTCTGCCCCAGATTGGAGGCGGTGGACAAGGTGATCAACGCGGTTGTTCCTGATGGTTCTATGACTTCAAGCACAACGGCGGGTCTCGCCGCCGAGTTCCCGCCTGAACGCCAAATTTATATTAATTCAGATCAGCTTAGCGCCGACTTGTTACGAATCCGAGCCGATCCGCTTCAGTCCTCGCCAAATGCCTGTTTGAGCTCGGCAAGCCACGGTCCCGCATTGCCGTCCGAAGGGGCCCGCCAGTCGCCCCGCGGACTCAGCGCGCCGCCCGCCGAAACCTTGGGCGAATTGGGGATTGCCGAGCGCTTGAACTGGCTGATCTGGAAGAAGCGGAACAGGAAGGTCTCCAGCCACCTGCGGATCGTAGCGAGGTCGTAGTCGCGCTTGAGATGCTCCGGATAGCCGGCCGGCCATTGCCCCTCCTCCTTGTCGCGCCACGCCTGCCAGGCCAGGAACGCCACCTTGGACGGCGGCTGGCCCGAGCGCAGGATGTGGAACAGGAAGAAATCGTGAAGCTCGTACGGGCCGATCGTGCCTTCGGTGCTCTGCATCTCGCCCTTGTCGTCGGCCGGGATCAGCTCGGGCGAGATCTTGGTCTCCAGGATCGCCTGCAGGATGCGGTTGGTTTCCGCATCGAACTGATCCGTCTTCACCGCCCAGCGGATGAGGTACTGGATCAGCGTCTTGGGCACGCCGGCGTTGACGCCGTAATGGCTCATCTGGTCGCCGACCCCGTAGGTCGACCAGCCAAGCGCGACCTCCGACAGATTGCCGGTGCCGACCACGAAGCCGCGGCGCTGGTTGGCAAGCCGGAAGAGGTAATCCGTGCGAAGCCCCGCCTGCACGTTCTCGAACGCGATGTCGTACACCGCCTCGCCGCTGGCATAGGGATGCCCCATGTCCTTCAGCATCTGCATCGCCGCCGGGCGGATATCGATCTCCTCGCCGGTAATGCCAAGCGCCCGCATCAGCGCCCAGGCATTGCCCTTGGTCGTATCCCCGGTCGCGAACCCCGGCATGGTGAAGCCGAGGATCGTCGAGCGCGGCAGCTTCAGGTAATCGCACATCTTCGCTGCGACGATCAGCGCGTGGGTGGAATCGAGCCCGCCCGACACACCGATGACGAGATGGTCGCCGCGCGTGGTCGTGAAGCGCTTGGCAAGCCCCTGCACCTGGATGTTGAACGCTTCGTAGCAATCCTGGTCGAGCTGCTCCGCCCGGTTCGGCACGTAGGGAAACCGCCGAAGCTTCCGCTCGAAGCCGACGTCCTCCACGCCCGGACGATGCTCGAAATGCACCCGCCGGAAGCGCTTCTCCGGATGGCCCGCCGCAACCGCATTGTCGTTGAACGTCGGCATCCGCATCCGCTCGAGCCGAAGCCGCTGCGCGTCGACATCCGCAACCGCAAGCTCCGGCTCCATGTCGAAGCGGCTGCTTTCGGCAAGCAGCTCGCCCATCTCGTAGATCGCGCTCTGCCCGTCCCAGGCGAGGTCGGTGGTGCTCTCCCCCGGCCCCGACGCGGCATAGACGTACGCCGCGCAGCAGCGGCTCGACTGCGAGGCGCAGAGCAATTTGCGCTCATCCGCCTTGCCGATGGTGATGTTGGAGGCGGAAAGGTTGCACAGGATGAGTGCCCCGGCGAGCGCGCCGTTGGTGGAAGGCGGCTGCGGCGCCCAATAATCCTCGCAAATCTCGACGTGGAAGATGAAGTCCGACACGTCCTCGGCGGAAAACACGATGTCCGTCCCGAACGGCACCATCTGCCCCGCAACGGCAATCTCGATTCCGTCCAGCCCGATGCCGGACACGAACCAGCGTTTCTCATAATATTCGCGGTAATTGGGCAGGAAGCTTTTCGGCACCACGCCCAGAATTCGCCCGCGCGACACCACCAGAGCGCAATTGTACAGCCGCCCGTTCCGCCGCAGCGGCGCGCCGATCACGAACGCCGGCGAAAGCCCCTCCGTCTCTCCGCAGAACCGCGCAATCCCGAACTCCACCGCGTCCAGAAACGCTTCCTGCATGAACAGGTCGTCCACCGCGTAGGACGAGATGTTGAGTTCGGGAAACACCACCAGGTCGCACGCCCGCCGGTCGGCCTCCCGGGCCAGGGCAATCGCCTGCTCGACGTTGAAATCGACGTCTCCCGACGATCCGGTCGGGCTCGCCGCGGCAGTGCGGACGAAGCCGTGGCGGTGGATTGCGGCAAAGGGGGCGCGGCTCACAGCATCTCCGTCATCATGTCCACTGCCGTCTTGAGGCAGGCAAGCCGTGTAGCACCCCGGCCGACATCGCCAAAATGCTCCTCGCGGTGCAAGGTCACCCGCCCGCCCCGCGCGCAGCCGAAATGCACCAAACCGGGCTCGGGCCCGCTGTCCGCATAGCCGGTCACCGACACCGCGATGTTGGCGCGGCTCTTTTCCAGCGCGCCCTCCGCCATGGCGATCGCCACTTCCCTGGAAACCGCGCTCTTCTCGTCGATGAGGTCCATCGGCACGCCGAGCATCTCGTTCTTGGCCTCGTTCGTGTAGGTCACGAAGCCGCGGTCGAAGGTAAAGGACACGCCCTGGACGTCGGTGAGCAAGGAGGCGATCATGCCTCCGGTGCAGCTTTCCGCCGTTGCCAGCATCAGGTTCCGCTCGGCCGCCTTGGCAAGCAGCCGCCGGACCGCTTGCTCGGTGTCGTCGGGAAGCAGTGGAGAGAGGGTTTCGGTGTCTTTGACGTGCTGCATCGGGGGCCCTTCGGCCAAACGGAACCGGCGCTCCCCATGAATGTTCCCCCAGCAACACGGAGGGACATAAAAATGGCCGACACAATGAACGCGATACAGCTGCTGACCCACGATCACCGTGAGGTCGAGGCTTTGTTCGAGAAGTTCGAAAACGCCTCGGGCGACGGCAAGAAGCAAAAGATCGCGCACGCAATCTGCACCGAGCTCAAGATCCACACCATGATCGAGGAGGAAATCTTCTACCCCGCCTTGCGCGGCAAGATTTCCGACGACGATCTCGACGAGGCGATGGTCGAGCATGACGGCGCCAAGGTGCTGATCAACGACATCGAGGCCGGCGAGCCCAGCGACCAGTTCTACGACGCCAAGGTCAAGGTGCTCCAGGAGGATGTCGAGCACCACATCAAGGAAGAGGAAAAGGAGTCCGGCAACCTGTTCAGCCAGGCCCGCAAGACCGATGTCGATCTCGACGCCCTCGGCGCACAGATGGCGGCCCGCAAGGCGGAGCTCCAGAAGATCGCCGAAACCGAAGGCCTGCCCTCCGCGCAGCCCTCAACCCTGACCGAAGTGGAGGGCTGAGCCATGGCGTGGAGCCGCAACAGCACCCTGCTCACCGGCCTCGGCGCCGCACTCGCCGCAGCCGCGGGCTATTTCTTCGCAAGCCGGCGTAAAAGCTTCGGCAACAACGGCGGCCCGGGCGCGGTCGGCAGCGCCGCGCTGTCCGGCGACGGCGCCCACGGCGCGGTCGGCAACTCCGGCGCCGCCCGCCAGGCCGGCCCCGACGCCATGCGCGACCCGCCGAAAAACTGGAGCCACGTCGACGAAGCCTCCGACGAAAGCTTCCCGGCAAGCGACCCCCCGGCCGTGAAGCACGTCGACTGAACTAATCCCCTTCGGATTTCCGGGGGAGACCATCCCAATCCTCCCCTCGATTTCGAGGGGAGGGGACCGCACGCAGTGCGGTGGAGGGGCCGAGCGAAGCGAGGAAGAACGGCTCCGGCTTCGCCTCCGCCGCCCCTCCACCGTGCTGCGCACGGTCCCCTCCCCTGCAAAAGCAGGGGAGGATTATCAGGCACCCGGTCAAACTTTCCCCCTCCCCGCTCAGGGAGGGGCCAGGGGTGGGTAACAACTGAGCGGGCTCAATGCCCGCGAAGGAGCCTCCTTTGGCAGTGAAGCACGTGGACTACCCTAATCCTCCCCCGGGTTTCCGGGGGAGGGGGACCGCACGAAGTGTGGTGGAGGGGCCGAGCGAAGCGAGGAAGAACGGCTCCGGCTTCACCTCCGCCGCCCCTCCACCGTGCTGCGCACGGTCCCCCTCCCCTGCAAATGCAGGGGAGGATTTCACCGGTCCGGGCGATCCTTCTCCGGCCCGTCTTCCATAATCGTCTCCCGCGCCAATCTGAGCTCGCGCATCGCCGACGCCGTCGCCGCGCCCCACACCAGATGCACCCCGATCATCAGCAGGTTCCTGCGCCTGGGATGCTCGGTGGCGGGCTCCAGCACGTTCATGGCCGGGATCCAGCCGAGATAGCTTGCCAGCCACACCAGCAGCCCCGCCGCCGCCCCGGTCTTCTTGGAAGGCTCGGGGTTCATCGCCGCAATCAGCGCGCCCATGGCGGCGCCATAAGCGAAATGCGCCGCGGTCGTGATGTCCTTGGCCGCCTCGTTGCCAAGCGAAACACCCGCTTTCTCCGCCGTCGAATCCACGATCTCGCGCGGGGTCAACGGATAACGCTCCCGCTCCGGCAGCCTTTTGTGCAGGCGCTGCATCGCCGAGGTCATCGCCATGGTGCCGACGAAGCCGGCGATCGCCCCGATCACCAGCCGGCTGCCGAGCTTCAACTGGTCGTCCTTCACCATGCAATCTCCGGTCTGGCGATCATCAGCCAGAAGATCGCAAGCACCGCTGTAAAGGCCGGAAAGCCGAATGCGAACCACCAGCGAAACAATCGGTGACACTCGGCCGGCAGCGGCGCGCCCGAAGCCGCCGCGGCGGCGGCGAGGTTGCGCATCCGGCTCTGCATCCACACCACGGGCAGCCAAAACGCGCCCGTCAGGAGGTACAGGCCGATCGAAACCAGTATCCAGCCCTCGCTCAGCGAATAGCCCACGGTTCGCGCCAGCAAGGCCCCGGTAATCGGCTGCGCGACGACTGCGGTGGCGGTGAACACATAGTCGGCGAGCACCACGATCCGCGCAACGCCGGCAATCAGCCGCACGTCGCCGCTGCGGTGCGCCATCAGCATGAAAAAGGCGATACCCGCGCCGGTCCCCAGCAGCACCGTGGAGCCGAGGACGTGCAGCCATTTGAGCAAATGGTAGTCCATCAGCGTTCGTCCAGAATCGCGAGGCAGGCGAGGTTCAGCGCAAGGATCGGCCAGATCTTCATCATCGGCCCAAGCGGATCGCGCCACAGCTCCGGAAGCAGGATTGTGCCGGCGACGAGATAAAGGACTGAGAGGCCAAGCGCCGCCCACAGCGCCAGCTTCGATGTGCGCCGCCAGGCGATGCCGCAGGCGACGAGGAGATCGGTGATCCCGCCAGCCACCACGCTCGGCTCGCTCAAGGCGCCGCCGCCGCCGCGCCGCATGTATTCCGCCGCCAGCTCGAAGCCCGGCCCGAGCGAGACCAGGCCGGTGAGCAGCCAGAACAGCGCGAACACGCCGATCGCCACGGGTTTGAGAAAATAGAGCCGCGAAAACCAGCGCTCCTGAACCGAGGCGGGTTCAGCGGCCAATGCGGCGGACAAGCTCTGCGGCTCGATACCCGTTGCCGCCCGCCAGGCGCCCGCATCCGCCATTGCGCCGCGCTCGATCTCGCGCCGCGCGGTGGTGCGGATCGGCGGCCGCCAGCCAAGCCATGCGATCAGGTCGCCGACCCGGTAGCCGATATTCATCACAAAGGCCGGGACGGAGACGAGCCGCGCCGGCTTCCAGCCGAGCCATGCGCGGTAACGGCCGACCAGCGCCTCGAAACTCAGCCGCTCCGGCCCGGCAAGATCAAGCGTCAGCCGCGACGGGGCGCCCGGCCGAAGCAGCAGCGCCACCGTTTCTACGACATCGTCAAGCTGCACGACATCGAGCGCGCCGGCCTCCGGAGCGCGCGGCAACACCGGCAGCGCCGCAAGCCCGCGGAACAGCGCGCTCCCGCCATAGGCCGCCCGGCCGAGCACCACCGAAGGGCGCAGGATCACCCACTCCAGCTTGGAAGCCTCGAGCGCCGCATCGCCGCGGCGCTTGGTTGCGGAAAAGCGGCTTGCCGGCCGATCCACGCCCAAAGCCGACATTTGGATCACGCGCCGAACGCCCGCCCCTTCGCAGGCCCGCCACAAAGCGGCCGGGGCGGCGTCGTGCACACGTGCGGTGTCGTCGCGCAGGCTGTCCTGCAGCGTGCCCGCGCAGTTCACCACCGCGTCGATCCCGGACAAATGCGGCACCCAGGCCTCAGGCTCCGTCGCATGCCGAAGGTCGAGCCGCACCCAGCGGTCCACCGCCACCCGCGCCGCCTCCGCCCCGCCGCTTCGCCCGACGCCGACGATCTCATGCCCGTCTCGTTTCAACCGCGCGGCCACCGCCGAACCGATAAACCCGCTCGCCCCGATCAGCAGGATTCGCACCGATTTCCTCCCCTTGCGACGCGCACATCGATAGGGGAGACGCCGTCCTCAGACCACCCTGTGCCTATTCGTGCCGAAGCGCGTGAACCGGGTTCATTCGCGCCACCCGAAGCGCGTGGCCCGCAACCGTGAAGATCGCGATCCCAAGCGCGATCAGCGAGGCGAGCACGAACGGCCCGGGTGTCAGGTCGATACGCACCGAAAAACCGTTCAGCCAGTCGCGCATCGCCCACCAGGCGATCGGCCAGGCGACCAGATTGGCGATCACCACCGGCTTGGAGAATTGCCAGGTCAGCAGCCGGACGATGTGCCGCACCTTGGCGCCGAGCACCTTCCGGATTCCGATCTCCTTGGTCCGCCGCTCGGTGGCGAAGGCGGCAAGGCTGTAGAGCCCAAGGCAGGAGATCAGGATGGCAAGCAGCGAGAACCCCGCGAACAGCACCGTCCGCGCCCGTTCGGCGGCGTACAGCTCGTGCACGATATCGTCCGCGAAGCGCGCTTCGAACGGTATTTCGGGCTCCAGCTTGGCCCAGATTCTGCCCAGCGCCGCCATCACCTCGCCCGGCTTCGCCGCGGCATAATGAACGACCACCCGGTCGGTATGCTCGGGATCGTAGGAGTAGACGATGGGGTCCACCGCGTCGCGCGCGGTTCGGAAGCGGGTGTCCTCGACCACGCCCGCAATCCGCGCCGGCACCATCACGAAGCCGTCATATGCGATCTCCACGATTTTGCCGAGCGCCGCTTGGGGCGTGCGGTAGCCGAGTTGCCGCGCCGCCGAGCGGTTGACCACCACGTTGATGCCGCGCGCCGCCAGGTCCTTGCCCGACGCGCCGCCGGCGCTGTCGCCCGCGAACCGGTCGCCGAGCAGCCGCCCGGCGAGCAGCGGGATGTCCATGGTCGCCAGGAATTCGGAATCCACGCTGTGGAAGCCCAGCGACACGCCCTCGCGCCCCGGGGTGCGCATCAACCGGACGGGCGTTTCCGCCGCGCCGATCTCGAGACCCGTCCGGCCGACTCCGGTGACGCCCGGAACCGCAAGCATCGCGGTGCGCGCTTCGGTATATTCCGCGCCCTGGGTGAAGCGCCAGGCATTGTCGATCTGAAGCAAGCCGTCGCGCCGGTAGCCGGGATCGACCCGTTGCACGAACTGGGTCTGCGAATAGATTACGGCGGTGCTTGCGATCAGCCCGATGGCGATTGCGAACTGAAGCACCACCAGCACGCTGCGCAGCCGAACGCTGCCCGGCGTTTCCGCCGACGCCCGGTTGCCGTGCAGCGCGCGGGCGGGGTTGAAGCGGCTGAGGTAGACAGCTGGATACAGACTGCCCAGCATGGCCGTGACGGCGAACAGGATGAGCCCCGGCACCAGCATGCCGTGCTCGCCCAGATAGGCGATCCGCATGTCCGCGCCGACAAGGCCGCCGATCCACGGCGCCGCCACTTCGACCAGACTGAGCGCGATCAGCATCGCCACGGCGCAGATCAGCAGGCTTTCGGTCAGGAACTGGACGACCAGCTGGCGGCGGGTGGCGCCAAGCACCTTGCGAAGCGCCACCTCCCGCGCCCGCTGCACCGCATGGGCGGTGGCCAGGTTGACGAAGTTCATCACCGCCATGCCCAGCGTCAGCAGCGCGACCACCGCAAAGGTGGCGAGCATCTGCGGGTCGCCGCCCGGCCGAAGCGCCGCCTCCTGCGCCTCGCCGAGGTGGACGTCGCCGATCGGCACCAGCTTGGGATCGAACACGCCGGACAGGGAGACCTGCTTGCCGTCGATGGTCTCGGGCGTCATCACCCGCTTCTGCCACGCGGGGATCGCGGCGTTCACCGCCGCCGGATCGGCGCCGGTGCGAAGCTTCACATAATGCTGCTGGTCGAGGTTCCCCCAGCCGCTGATCTCCGGCCACCTTTGCGCCGGATCGGCGAGGTACAGTATACCCACCTTGAGGCTGGTATTGGGGGGCAAATCGCGCAAGACCGCACCGATCTTGCGGTCGCGCTTGCCCGGCCCGGCGCCGAGGGTGAGCGTCTTGCCCATCGCATCGGGCGTGCCGAACTGGCGGATCGCCTCGCTTTCGGTCAGCGCGGCCGTGTTGAGATCGGCCAGCGCGGTCTCGGGCGAGCCCTGGCGGAAGGGAAGCGCGAGCACCTTGAAGAAATCGGCGTCCACCATGGTGGCGTCGAGGAACATCGGCCGGCCCTGATGCTCGGTCACGGTTTTTCCCGTCGCAACCGAAGTCATCGCCTCGATCTGCGGAAAGCCCGCCGGAAGCGCCGCGTCGAGCGGGTAGGCGCTGGCCTGGGTGTGCGTGTCGGGCTGGCCGGGCGGATGGATGGTCGTCTGCACCTGGAAGACCCGCCCCGCATCGGGCAGCCAGCTATCGAAGCTCTGCTCGTACCGAATATAGCCCAGGATCAGCAGCGACGCGGCCAGCCCAAGCGCAAGTCCGGCAATGCTGATCGCAGCATAGGTCCGGTTCCGCGCCAGCAGGCGGAGAGCGAAGACGAGATTGCTGCGCCACATCCGCCGGATCCCTTTTATTCGTAGCGCAAGGCGTTGATCGGGTTCGCCCGCGCAACCCGCAAGGCGTGGCCGGAAATCGTGCCGAGCGCGATGGCGAGCGCCAGGAACGCCGCGATCGCGAACGGCCAGGCGGTGAGCGCCACCCGGCTGTCGAAGCCGTTCAGCCAGTCCCGCATCACCCACCAGGCGATCGGCCACGCGATCAGGTTGGAGATGATCACCGGCTTGGAGAACTGCCACGCAAGCAGCCGCACGATGTCGCGGCTCCGCGCGCCCAGCACCTTGCGGATACCGATTTCCTTGGTTCGCCGTTCCGCCGTGAAGGCGGCCAACCCGAACAGCCCCAGGCAGGCGACAATCACCGCCAGCAGCGCGAAGCCGCCAAAGGTCCGCGCCCGCGCCTGCTCCGCCTGGTAAAGCTCCGCGACGACATCCTCGGAGAACTCCCCGTCGAACGGCACGTCGTTCGCCATCCGCTTCCACACCGCTTCGGTCCGCGCCCGCACCGCCGCCGGATCGCCTTTGTAGCGGATCAGCAGATTACCGGCCAACGTCTTGTCGAAGCGGAACAGGATCGGGTCGATCGGGTCGCGGATGGAGCGGAAGCGGCTGTCCTGGACGACCCCGATGATGGTCGCCGGCACCAGCCCATATTCGGCCTCCACAAGCGCAACCTTGACCCCCTTGCCGACCGCTTCCGCCGGCGAGCGGAAGCCCATGCGCTTGGTCGCAAGCTCGTTCACGACGATGTTCACGCCCCGCCCCGGCAGCGCCTTTTCCCAGGCGGGATCGGCGGGAAAGGGCTGGGTGGAGTCGTCGCCCGGCCGCTTCTCGTCGAACAAGCGGCCGGCGATCAGCTTGATGCCCATCGTCTCGAAGAAGCCCGCATCGATGCTGTAGCTGCCGATGTTGACCGGCTCCGCGACGCCCGGCACCAGCACGCCGGTGTTGGTGTTGTTGTTCGTGTTGATGCCGATGCCGCTCCGGCCGACTGCCTGCACGCCCTCCACGCGGCGCATTTCCTCGACGATCGCGTCCGCCTTGGGCAGCACCTGGCGGCGGCCGATCGCTTCGACCTGAAGCAGGCCCTCGCGCTGGAAGCCGGGATCGGCGCTGCGCGCGTAGACGCTTTGCGCATAAACGATGGCGGTGCAGATGATCAGGCCGATCGACACCGCGAACTGGGCAATGACCAGAGCGTTGCGCAGATGCCCCGAACCGGCCGCCTCCGCCGTCGATTTGTTCGCCTTCAAAACCTGCGCCGGCTGGAAGCGGGACAGGTAAAAGGCCGGGTAAAGCCCGCCCGCCGCGCCGACGATCAGCACAAGCGCGACGATCGGCAGGATCAACCCGCCCGAACCGAAATAGGAGAGGTCGAGCTCGGCATCGAGAAAGCTCGACAGCGAAGGCAAGGCAAGCTCCGCCATGGCGAGCGCAAGCAGCATGGCAAGGGCCGCGACGAGCACCGATTCCCCAAGGAACTGGGTCATCAACTGCCGACGGGTGGCGCCGAGCACTTTCCTGAGCGCCACTTCGCGGGCGCGCTGGCTGGCGCGTGCGGTGGCGAGGTTGGTGAAGTTGACGCAGGCCATACCCAGGATCAGCACCGCGATGATTGCGAACGTGATGATCGTGCCGCGATCATTGCCCGGCCGCATCGTGCCGTCCTGCGCTTCGCCGAGGTGAATGTCGGCCACGTTGACGATCTTCCAGTCCTGCTCCTCGCCGGCGTCGTAGCGCTGGTCCCCGAAATTCTCGATCTTGATGTTGCGCTTTTCCCAGGCGGGCAACTGGTCCTGGATCGCCCTGGCGTCGGCGCCCGGCTTCAGGCTGAAATAATACCAGCCGGACTGCCAGCCCCAGGCCGTCATGAAGTCCGGCGAGTCGGCGAAATAGGTGTTGGGGTCGAAGCGGCCAACCATTGAGAACGCGATGTGGCTGTTCTTGGGCGGGTCCTCCGCGACGCCGGTCACCCGCCAGTCGGTGGTGATTCCGCGGCTCACCATGGTCACCGTCTTGCCCATCGGATCCTCCGATCCGAACAGCCGCTGCCCCTCCTTCTCGGTAATGATCAGCGAATTGGTCTGGGCAAGCGCCGTCTTCGGATCGCCCTTGACCAGCGGGAACTGGAGGACGTCGAGGAACAGGTTGTCGACCAGGATCACGTCTTCCGTAGGTAATGCCTCGCCATTGCGCAGCACCACGGGCCCGCTGGACAGCACGTAAACCGCCTTGTCGATCTGCGGGAAATCTTTCCTCAAGGCAGTACCCGCCACATAGGACGTCATCTGCAGCTTGTTTTCTTCGCCGGTCTGCTTGCTGCGGTAATGGCTCTGCAGCTGGTAGGTGTTGTCCGCATTGGGAAGCCACTTGTCGTAATTCGACTCATAGCGCACGTAGAGCAGGATCAGCAGGCACGCCGCGAGGCCGAGCGCCAGCCCGAAGATGTTGATGAAGGCATAGGTCCTGTTCTTGGCGAGGGCCCGGATGCCGACGGTCACATAATTGCGCCACATGTCTTCGATCCTGTTTTTCGCGTTGAGGCTGGTGTGCGGTTAGGCCGCGCGGCGCCGCTCGATCAGCACCTTGCCGTCGAGCATGTTGACGACCCGGCCGGCATAATCGGCATGGGCGGGCGAGTGGGTGACCATGACGATGGTCGATCCTTCGCGGTTCAGCGCCTGGAGCATCTTCATCACCTCTTCGCCATGCTGGGTGTCGAGGTTGCCGGTCGGTTCGTCGGCGAGGATCAGCTTGGGCGCCCCGACCAGGGCGCGGGCCACCGCCACGCGCTGCTGCTGGCCGCCGGAAAGCTGGCTCGGCCGGTGCTTGGCGCGGTGGGCGATGCCGACCTTGTCCATCACTTCCTCCACCCGGCGCTTGCGCTCGGACGAGGGCACGTCGTGGTACAGAAGCGCGAGCTCAATATTCTCGCGCACCGACAGCTCGTCGACCAGGTTGAAGCTCTGGAAGATAAAGCCGATATTCTTCTTGCGCACATCGGCGAGCTTGCCTTCGGGAAGCCCGGCCACCTCCACCGTGTCGAACACGTAGGAGCCGCTGGACGGGCTATCGAGCATGCCGATGATGTTGAGCAACGTCGATTTGCCGCAACCCGACGGGCCCATGATCGCCACGAACTCGCCGTCGGCGATGGTGAGGTCGATGCGGTCGAGCGCCGTCGTTTCGACGGTGTCGGTGCGGTAGACCCGCGACAGTTCACGCATGGTCAGCATGGGGTTGCTCCTTTTTCAGCTGTCGAGGTCCAGCCGGTCACGATCGGCGAAACCGGTATAGGGCGAGGTGATGACGCGCTCGCCGGGCTCCAGCCCTTCGAGTACTTCGATATGGTCGGCGTTGCGGCGGCCGAGGCGGACCTTGCGCTTCACCGCGCCGTCGCCATCCGGGGTCACCACGAACACCCAGGCGCCGCCGGTTTCGTTGTAAAAAGCGCCGTTGGGGATCAGCAACGCGGGCGCAGGATCGCCCAGGGTGAGCCGCACCTGCATCGTCTGGCCGCGCTGCAGAGCGGCGGGCTCCGCACCGACAAAGATCAGGTCGGTCTCGAACGTGCCGTTCTTGACCTGCGGGTAGACCTTGGCGACCTTTGCCTTGAAGGTCTTGCCGCCCGCTTCCACCGTCGCGATCTGGCCCGGCTCGACCCGGCCGAGGTAGAATTCGTCCACCTGCGCCACCAGCTTGTTGCGCCCCGCGCTGTCGATCTGGCCGAGCCGCTCCCCGCGGTTAAGCGACTGCCCGACCTGGATCGAGAAGGCGGTAAGCTGGCCCGTCACCGGCGCGCGCAGGTTCAGCGCTTCAAGCGTTTCGCGGGCAATGTCGAGGCTTCCGCTTAGCGACGCGTTGGAGGCGCGGAGCTGGGCAAGCTGGCTGCTCTGCAGGCGCTGGTTGACCGACTGGGCGCGGCGCACCGCCTGCGCGCGGCGCTGGCTCGACACGAATTCGTCGCGGCTGTCGTTGAACACCTTGGCGGGGATGTAGCCCTTCTCCACCAGCGGCTTCTGGGTCTCGTACTGGCGCCGCGCCTTGTCCTCGGCGAGCTGGGCGTCGATCACCGCGCGCTCGTCGCCGATCTGGCTTTGCGCAAGGGCAAGCTCCTGGCTGCGCATCGAGTTCAATTCGCGCGACACGTCGCTTTGGCGAGCGAGAAGGTTGATCTGAAGATCGCTGTTCGACATCTGGGCGAGCAACTGGCCCTGCTGGACCACCGCGCCGTCCTCCACCAGCACCCGCTCCACCCGGCCGCCCTCGACCGCGTCGAGATACACGGTGACCAGCGGCGTCACCCGGGCACGCAGCGGCAGGAAGTCGTCGAATCGACCGCGCGCCACGGTGGAGACGGTCAAACGATCGGACGCCACCGTCTGGCTGTTGGCGGTCGGCGCGAACAGGTAGAACAGGATCGCGGCGAGCAGCACGACCGCCACGCCGATGGCGATCCTGGCGTTGCGGGGCAGCCCCTTGCGGGCGACCACCTTGTCCATGGCGCCGCCGCTCTGCGGACCAATGGGGCTGTCGTTCGGTTGCATCTTGATCACGCTCATCGTCACCTCACCCGACCCGGTTCAGCAATCATCGTGCCAGAGGTGGAACGGCTGACGGTAACAAGGCTCCCAGTCGCGGCGGCGCACGCCGTGTCCGTTTCCGGACAAAGCCTGTTCGCCGCCGGACAAGGAGCGGCTCGGATCACAGGCGGACGGTTTCGCAGCGTGCGTCGGCCCCGGCCGCGCCGGCCGTGCAGCCCGCAGATGCGGTTTTTTCGTGCGGCGTCCGTGCCTTGAGCGCCACCGGCTCCAGCGCGGCGGCGGTCATCAACACCGTCACCGCGACCCACAATGCGCCGCTTGCATACACTTCGAACTTCTTCACCGCCTGGCTCCTTTTCAAAACAAGCATTCCTATCGAACAGCATTCAGCATCAGCCATGCCAGACCGCAGGAACCGCAGTTTGCCGCCACTTTCGAAGGCCCCGCCGGCACACCCGCTTGTTCGTTTCCGCACAACAACGACTGTTTCCGTGCAGCCTTGTGTCCGCTTGCGGACGGCCGTGGCATGAATATTGTTTGTCCGGTTCCGATCAGCTTGTAGGAAAGGAAGCGTGGTGCGGGAGGGGAAGATATTCGGCCGCTGCGTCGTGGTCGACGACGATCCGGACATTCTGTTGTCCGCGCGCCTGCTGCTGCGCGACCTGTTCAACGAAGTCGCCACATTCGAAGCGCCCGCCGATGCAATGCCGTCGCTGGTGACGGAAGGCGCGGACGTGATCCTGCTCGACGCCAATTTCGGCCGCGGCGCGACCAACGCCGCCGAGGGCTTTCATTGGCTCGGCGAGTATCTGAAACACGATCCCCAGGCCGTGGTGGTGATGATCACCGCCCATGGCGGGGTCAACATCGCGGTCGAGGCGATGAAGCGCGGCGCGACCGACTTCGTCTCCAAGCCCTGGTCCAACGAGCGGCTGCTCGCCACCGTCCGCACCGCCGCCTCGCTGCGCACCTCCCGCCAGGCCGTCGCCACAGAGCGCAAGCGCGCCGTCGCCATCGCCGCACCCGCGGCCGGCGCGGAAACGCCGCTGCTCGGCACCTCGGCCGCGATGCGCCGCGTCTACCAGCTCATCGAAAAAGCCGGGCCGACCGAGGCCAACGTCCTCATCCTCGGCGAAAACGGCACCGGCAAGGAGCTGGTCGCGCGCGAGCTCCACCGCCGCTCGCGCCGCGCCGACCACGTCATGGTATCCGTGGATCTCGGCGCGGTTGCCGAGAACCTGTTCGATTCCGAGCTGTTCGGCCACGTTCGGGGTGCTTTCACCGACGCCCGCGCCGACCGCATCGGCCGCCTGCAGGCCGCGGACGGCGGCACGCTCTTCCTGGACGAGGTCGGCAACCTCCCCCTCCATCTCCAGCCCAAGCTCCTCACCGCATTGGAGCAGCGCCGCATCGTCCCGGTCGGCGCCAACAAGCCGATCGCCATCGACGTCCGGGTGATCGCGGCCACCAACCTCCCGCCCGAGCGGCTCGCGGACGAAGCCTTGTTCCGCCAGGATCTGCTCTTCCGCCTCAACACGGTGGAGATCGAGCTGTCGCCCTTGCGGGAGCGCCGCGAAGACATCCCTGTCCTGATCGACCATTATGTCGGCCTCTATTCCAAGAAGTACGGCAAACCGGCGCGCCGCATCCCCGCCGAGGTAATGGCCGCGCTTGAAGGTTATGACTGGCCGGGCAACGTCCGCGCCCTCCGTCACGCCAGCGAGCGCGCTGTCATCCTTGCCGCCGACAACGCCTTTACCGCCGACGATTTCTCGCTGTCGCGCGCCGCCCCGCCGCGCGCAATGACTCCGCCGCCGCCGGCCAACGCCGCTGCCGACGATCTCAACCTGGAGCGCGCCGAAAAGCAGATGGTCGAGCAGGCGCTGAAGAAGCACGCCTACAACATCTCGCTCGCCGCCTCGGAGCTCGGCCTCACCCGCGCTTCGCTTTACCGCCGCATGGACAAGCATGGCTTGTAGCGCGCCCATCGCGGCGGCCGGCTGAATGCGTTTCCGCGCCCGCTTCGTGGCCGGCCTGGGCTGGAGAGCGGGGGCGATGCTGCTCACCGCCTTCGCCTTCGCCGCCTCGATCGCAACCCCGGGCCTCGGCGCCGCCCGCTTGCTCGCCTTCATTCTCTTCGTCTGGGCGGTGGCCGAGCTTTGGCGCTACATCCAGCGGACCAATTTTGAGCTTGCCCGCTATCTCGAAGCCGTCCGCCTCGGCGACCTTTCGCAAAGCTTCTCGCAACGCAGCGGCGGCAGCGGCTTCAGCGAAATCGGCGAGGCGCTTGAACAAGGCATCCGCAAGCTTCGGGACGAGCGCCATCGCCTGTCCGACGCCAACCGCTTCTACGAAGCCGTCCTGGATGACGCGCCGACGCCTCTTCTCACCGTCGACAGCGAAGGCCGGGTGGAGCTTGCCAACAAGGCCGCCCGCCGCCTCTTCACCCGCCACACCGGCGTCCGCATCGACGATTACCGGACCTATGGGGAGACGTTCGCAAGCACCCTCGCCGAGGATGGCGTCGGACGGCCGAAGCTGGTGCCGCTGATGATCGACGCCGTGCCGCAAAGCACAATGGTCAGCGCCGCCTCGGTCCACCGCCTGGGCGGCACCGTAAAGGTCGTCGCGGTGCAGCCGATCCAGGGCGAACTGAACGCCGTCGAGATCGCCGCCCAGTCGGATCTGGTGCGCGTCCTCACCCACGAGATCATGAATTCGATGACGCCGGTCACCTCGCTCGCCCGCACCGCGGCGGACCTGATGAAGGACGTCGACAAGGGCACCGACCCGGACATCGCCGACGCCCGTGCGGCGGTCGAAACCCTCGCCCGCCGCGCCGACGGGGTAATGCACTTCGTTGAAAGCTACCGCCAGATCAGCCGCACCCCGGAGGTCCGCCGCCGAATCTTCGAAGTCGCGCCCTGGGCGGCGGAGCTGAAGAGCCTGTTCCAGGCCGGCGACACCCCTGCCGGCGTCGCGCTCACCTGCACCGTTACGCCGGAGAGCCTGACCATCGATGTCGATCCCGACCTGATGGCGCAGGTCCTGATCAACCTGCTGCGCAACGCCGCCGAGGCGGCCGCCAGCCACGCCGAAGCGCCTGCCGTGTCCCTCGGCTTCTCGCTGATTCCCGGCGGCCGTGTGCAGATCGAGGTGGCGGACAACGGCCCCGGCGTTCCGGAATCCTTGCGGCAGGACGTGTTCCTGCCCTTTTTCACCACCAAGGCAAAGGGCACCGGCGTCGGCCTCAGCCTCGCGCGGCAAGTGGTTCTCGCCCATCGCGGCTCGATCGGGCTTGGCGAGGGCGACGGCGGCGGCGCCCTGTTCCGGATTATCGTCTAGGCCGTCACCGCGCCGGAAAGTCTTCCTCGGCAAGCGCCTCGGCGGGCACCTCGTCGGCAAGCGTCAACCCGTCCAGTATCCGCGCGGTCTCGTCGCGCACCATCAGCATCACCCGGTGGAGGCGGCATTTGTCCTCCGTGATGCAGTTCTTGCACTTCTCATACGCGAAGCGGCTTGCGCAGGGCAGCAGGCCGAGCGACCCGCGGGTCAGCCGCACAATGCTTCCATAGCTGACCTCGGCGGGAGGCTTGGCAAGCCAATAGCCGCCGTCGCGCCCGCGCCGGCTCGCCACCAGCCCTTCGCGGATCATCTGCGACAGCATCACCGTCAGGAATTTGGGCGGAATACATTGCCGTTCGGCGATTTCGCTGAGCTGCACCGGCCCCTCGCCGAAGCGATCGGCAAGGTGGAGCAGCGCGCGAATTGTATACCGCGTGCGTTGAGAAAGCATGGTCGCCTCATGAACCCACACGCTTGCAATAGCAACTCGCGCGGGTTCGAGGCTGGGCCGTCCACCGCGGGCTTGCGCCCTCCGGCTCCGGATACACGAACGGCGGCGGATCGCTCCGCCGCCGCTGTTTTAGCATGTGCCCGGCATCACAGCAGGAAGTGCTGGCTGCCCCACAGGATATCGGGGTTGTTCGTCACCTGGATGACGAGATCGGCGGCGCCGTCGCCGTCCACGTCGCCCTGGACAAACCAGTTGTCACCATCCTGAACGACGCGGAGTTCGCCCGCGATATGGCTGAAATCGGCCGTGCCGATGAAGTTGAACGCCTGGTTCCCGTCCTGCGCTTCGTCCGCATCGATCGCGGAAAGGTCGATCCGCTCGTCGGCGTTGCTGAGGGCGAAGTCCTGGATCACGTCCGTGCTCTCCGCGCCGTTGGAGTCATCGACGCTCTCGAAGCGGAAGGTGTCCTTGCCGGCGCCCCCGTTCAAGGTGTCGCTGCCCAGGCCGCCGAGCAGGACATCGTTGCCGATGCCGCCGTTCAACGTATCGGCGCCGCCACGGCCCTGGAGATAGTCCTTGCCGCTGCCGCCGGTGATCGAATCGCCGGAAGCGCCGCCGATCACGCTCAGATTGCCGTCGAGTTCCCCCGCGCCGTTGAAAGTAACGATTCCGGCCACCGACTGGAAGGTGACGAGCAGCCGCTTGCCGGCATCGACATTGCCGTCGTCCAGCGTCACCGTATAGGCGGCTTCCGACGGCGGAACAACGAACCCGCCATAGAAGGAAAGCTGCTCGATTCCGGAGAAATCGTTGGCCTCGAAAGCGTAGGTACCGCCGCCGGAGAAGCCGACCGTGTCATAGTCGGCACCGCTGTTGACCGAATCGCCGTTGTCCCAGGCCTCGCCGACGAAGACGTAATCGTTGCCGGCGCCGGTGCTCACCGTGTCGCTGCCGCCGCCGGTGATCACCACCAGGTCGGCACCCGCCGCCATGGTGATGGTGTTGCTCAGCACGTTGTCGAAGACGCCCTGGCCGGCCGCATTGGTGCCGACGAAGTTCTCCACATTGGCGGGCAGGCTGTAGAGCTTGGCGTAATCGGTGGTGCTGCCGATGCTTCCCCGCACGGTGTCGTTGCCGCCGTTGAAGTCTTCGAACACTTCGTCGCCCTCGTTGTCGACCGTGTAGGTGTCGTCGCCGCCGTAGCCGACCATCTTGTCGGCGCCGGTGGTGCCGACGATCGTGTCGTTGGCGGCCGTGCCGTCGATCTTGCCGTCGTCGGCAAGCGTGATGGTCACCGTCTGGCTGCTGGAGTCGGCCGCATCCGCGACGTCTACCTTGAGCGAGTCCTGGCCCTCATAGTTGAGGCCCCCGCGGTAGGTGAGGCCTTCAAGGGCGGCGTTTACGTTGGCAAGCGATCCAGCCAGCACCACCGTCGCGGTGCCATCGCCGGTGACCGTGGTGAGGCCCGTGGTCTGCGCAAGCGTGAGGATGCCGTTCGCCACCGTCAGGGTGACGGTAACCGGATCGCCGTCCGCATCGCTGACCGTGATCGCGTTGCCGTTGGCCGTGTTGAACACCAGGTTGCTGTCTTCGGTGCCGCCCACGGTGGAATCCGCAAGCGCCACAACCGGCACGTCGTTGACCGCCGTAATGGTCACCACCGCAACCGCGCTCCCGGTGCCGCCGTCGCCGTCGGTAACGGTGAAGACCAGGTTGCGCGGTCCGGCCGGCGGGGTGTCCGACCCGTTGTAGACGTTCACGCTGCGCACCAGCTCCTGCACCGCCGCCGGAGTGGCGCTGCTGTTGAAGGTGATCACCAGCGGCGTGCCAAGGCCTGCCGTCATCGTGCCGATCAGCACCGTGTCGTAGTAGATGTTGTTGTTGCTGACGCCGATGCGGCCGCCGCTCTGCGTCTGGCCGACATTGTCGATCACGCCGAGCGCGTCCGACGCATCCATGCCGCCCTGGTAAGCGACGGTCAGCGATCCGCCGCCGAAGTTCGCGGAATCGGAGTCAGTCAGGGTCGCGGCGGGAGCGGCACGGGCCGCGTCCCCTTCATTGAAGCCGAGCGTGGTGTCGCTACCGGCGGCGGCGCCGTTGAGATCGAGCACGGGAGACGCATTGGACGCGGTGACCGTGGTGGAGAAAGTGTTCGGGGTCGCATCGAACGCCGGAGCCGGGCTGCCATCGTCCTGGACCTGGAAGGTGAAGCTCAGCGCCACCCCGCCCGAATTGGCGGCCGGCACGAAGACGAGCTTGCCCGCGCCGATGTCGGCAATGCTGATGACGTCGCCCGCGGCAACCGCGGTGGCCGGATTGGGGCCGGCGCCGTCGGCGTCGAACATCAGCACGCCGGCCGATGCGCCCGGCAGGGTGGTGATCTTCACGGCCTGGATCGAGTCGCCCTCGGGGTCGGTGGCTCCCGTGGTGAAGTCCGCGGCGGTGAAAACGTACTGGCCGGTGTCGCCGACCGTTACGCCGGTCCGATCCTGGCCTTCCGGCGCGTCGTTCACCGCGGTGATGGTGACCGTGCTGGTGACGGTGACGTCCGGATCGCCGCCGCCGGCGGTGCCGCCGCCATCGTTCAGGGTGAAGGAAATCGTGCGCGCGGCGGTGCTCGGCTCGACGTCGTTGGAATTGGCGTAGGTCACCGCGCGGATAAGCGACTGCACGGCCGCGTCGGTGGCGTTGTTGTTGAAGGTGAAGACGTAATCGCTCGCGCCGCCGCCCGTAAAGGTGCCGATCGCAGTCCCGCCGACGGAAACCGTCGAGCCGGAGACCGTCACGCCCGTGCCGTTCTGGTCGATACCGAGCAGGTCCTCGGCCGCAACCTTGTTGGCGGTGATGGCAACGGTCAGCGTGCCATTATTATAGGTATTGCTGTCGGCGTCGGACACCGCGGCGTCGCCGCCCTGGTCGATCCGCACCGCGGCGCCGCCTTCGGTAAAGGCGACCGTGTTGCCTTGCAGGTTGGCGATAACCGGCGCCTGGTTGGGCGCGATCAGGGCCATGTCGACGGTGAGGTTGGTGTCGGCATCGAAGTCGCCGTCGTTCACCGGCTCGGTGTCATAGGTAAGGGTGACCGCGCGGGTGGCGAGCTCGCCGCCGATCATTTCCGCATTGTCGTCGCCCACGATGTTATTCTCGGGGCCACCAATGGCGTTGTTGGCGGGGGCCGCGAGCGTGTCGGGATCGACCACGCCGTCGGCGCTGGTCAGGCCGAAGAGCGCGCCGCCGGCGGCGAAGTTCGAGGCGCCCGCGACCGCGATGTAATCGCCTTCCGCAAGGCCGGCGAAGCGATAGTTTCCGTTCGCATCGGTGGTTGCGGTCAGCGCGATCAGGGTGTCGCCCGCATCGTAGCGGTCGCCGTTGCCGTTGCTGATGCTGGTGTCGGCATAGAGCTTGAGCGTAACGCCCGCGATACCGGTTTCGCCCGCGTCGCGGATGCCGTTCTTGTTGGTGTCGCGGAAGATCTGTCCGCCGAAGCTCAGCGAATCGATGGCTGCGCTTTCGGCATTGCTGTTGGCGGTGACTCCGTCGTTGGCGGTGACGGTGGCGACGCCGCCGACGTTGCCGGCAAGGCCGTTGCGCGCCGGTGCGTTCACCGTCGACTGATAGGTGACGGTAACCGTCTGATAGGTCGGAAGCTGGGCGATGCCCGCGACAACGGTGATGTCGGCGGAAACCGGGGCGGCGCCGGGGGCCGCGCCCGAAGCGTCGTCGGCGCCGGGCAGGCGGCGCTCGCCGACTGCGATGGAGCCGTACATCAACTCATCTCGCTCGCCCGGAACAGTGATGTCGGTGAGGCCGATCTGGTGGCCAAGCTCGTGGGTGACCACGGTGAGAAGATCGATGCGGGTGCCCGCGGCGCCGTAATCGCTGGTGGCGCGAAGCTGGGTGCCGGAGCCGGCATATTCGCTGTCGTCGCCCGGAGTGGCGTCCACGAACCAGCCGCGGCCGGCCGCATCGTTGTCCACCTTGATGGTGCCGGCGCCGCTTTCGCCGAGGAGCACTCCGCCCATTTCGGAAACCGAAACGGTAACGGCGCGCATTGCGGCGATCTGATCCTCGCTTGCACCCGCAGCGGCCCAGCGCTGAATGGCCGCATCGACGATCAAGTCGAGTTCGGCGAGGCTAAGCACGCCATCGTCCACAACAACCGGGCCGTCGGCCGCGGAAGGAGCGACCTGTTGATCGGCGGCAACCCCACCGTTCAACGGCTGCTCGCTGACGTCCGGTCCGGGCGCCGGAGCCTCGGCAGAGGCGGCGGGCGTAAGATCGGGCGCGGTCGTGATGGTGCCGGTGAACAGGCCGACATTGGCGTTCGCGCCGGAGCGGCCGGTGTTGGTGGACTGCAGCTGCTGCGTTGCGGTGGCATTGGCGGGAGCGGTATCGAGCAGCGAGATGTTGCCGGCCGCGGTGCCTTCATATTCGTAGATTTCGAGCCAGTTGTTGGTGAAGCCCGAAATGAAGCCGACCGGCGGGAGCGCGGTCGGCACGGTGTTGCCGCGCACGTCGGCGCGTACGTTGGATGCGCCCGCGGCCGATGAAGTGGAGCCCTGATTGTCGGCGGCGATGTAGATGGCCGGCAGCGGGAAGTCGGAAGTGCCCGGCTTGTAGCTGTAATTGGTATGGTCGACATTGTTGTTGGTGACGGTGATGTCGCTCACCGGCACCGTTCCAAGATCGTCCTGCGGGCCGAGGAAGGTCGCCTCGATACCGTAGCCGTTCGGTGCCTGGCGGATGGTGTTGTTGTTGAGCACGATCGTGCCGTCGGTGAGGCCCTGGACGATCACCCGAATGCCGCTGCCGATCGTCGAGCCGGAGCCCGCAATGCCGGCGTGGCCGATGGTGTTGCTGTCGATCCGCGCGTTCAGGGTCGAACCGGCCCCGGCAATCGCCGATGAGCCGACCACGATCGCATGGCTGGTGCCGCCAACCGCTACGCTGGCGGTGCGGTTGTCGTTGATGATCATGTTGTTTTGGATATCGACGGTGAGATCGGATGTGTGGAACTGTCCGAACTGGATGGCGATATTGTTGTCGTCGAAGGTGTTGCTTGCCACCACGAAGCCGTTGGTCGAGCCTGCAACCGCGTTGTCGTCGCCGATCCGCGCAGTGTTTTCGCTGTTGACGAGGATGCCGTTCGAGAAGTTGTTGCGGAAGGTCGATCCGCTGATCGTGCCGTCGACCAGGACGGCGCTGCCGCCGATGGTGATCAGGACGCCGTTGCCGCCGGCCGCGCCGCTCTGGACGGCGGTGTGATCGAAGGTGCTGTTCTTGATGACCAGCGAATCAACCGTGCCGACCTGGTTGTTGAGCTTGAAATTGTGTTCAAACGAGCCGCGGATGGTGGTGTCCGAAACCGTCAAGGTGCCGGTAACGTTCGACAAATCGACGCCGTGCTCTTCGTCGGCATTGCCGTTGTTCAGGATCATGGAACGAGTCAGGCTGAAGCCGCCAAACGTCGATTGGCCGCTGATACCGTCGTTGCCGCTCCCCGAAATCTGCATCTGATCGAGCGAGATTGCGCGGGTGGAGGTGAGCGAAATGCCGACGCCGACCGTATTCTGAATGATGCCGCCCGAGGTGTTGATGGTGGTCGTGCCGTCCCCGGTAATGGTAAGCCCGCCATCCGAGGCGGTGATGCCGGTGTTGTTGAGCACGATGCCATTGTTCCCGCCATTGGCGGAGACGCTCACGAAAGTGAGGCCGCCTGACCCGATCGTGGTGCTCGAGAAGTTGATCGCCGCGGCGCCCGCGGAGCTCACGGTGTTGGCTGCGCCGGTGATGTTGACGGTACCGCCGCCCGTGGCACTAAAGCCGAACGAGCCGCTGCTCGCCGTCGTGTTGATTGTCAGGCCGCCGTCGAAATTGATCGTCGCGCCCGTATTATTGGTGAGCGAGATTCCGTCGCTGGCGCCACTCAAGGCGACCGCACCATCGAAATCGACGGTACCGCCGGTCTTGCTGGTCACGATGATCGACTGTGCGTTGCCCGTGTGCGTAACCGTGCCGTTATAATCGACGCTGCCGTTGCCGCCGTTTATAATCACGCTGTTTGCGGTCGCGCCGGAAAGGGCGCCGCCGCCGAGATTCACATTGCCGGTGACGTTGGTCAGCGAAACGTTGTTGGCGCCGGCCGTCGAGGTGACCGAGTTGAAGTCGGCTGCCAGGAAGTTGCCGGTGCTGAGGCTCAAGCCCTGGCCGGCGACGTTGATAGTGACGTCGCTGATCGTTGCGTTGCCGAAGTTGGTGCCCTGGATGCCGTTGCCGGCGCCGCCAGCGCCCACGTCCACGCCCGCAATCGTGTTGCCGGTGGCCAGCGTGATTGCGTACACGCCCGTTGTCGGGTTGATCACTGCCTGGCCATCGGCCGCGACGTCGCTGATTGCGAGGCCGGCGACGCTGAAAGCGGTGCCGTCGCCGATCAGCTGCTGGTTGGTTTCAAGAATGATTGGGCCGGCAAGCGTGCCTTCGACGTGGATATAGTCGTTGGCATCCACGGCCGTGGTCGTCCCAATGGAAACGAGCGTGTTGAACGGATTGGCGGACGTGCCGTCGCCGTTGGTCGCCTTGCTGCCGTCCACATACCAGACCTGGCCGGAAAGGGTGATCGACACGGTGGCGGTGCTGGTCAGCTTGCCATCGGTGATCGTGTAGGTGAATGTGTCGGTGCCGGTGTCGCCCGCCTCCGATATGTAGGTGAACGAGCCGTCGGCCTGGACGTTGAATTTGCCGCCAAGGGTGGTGGTACCGCTTGCCGCGAGGACCTGAAGCGGAGAGCCGCCGAGAGGGTCGAAATCGTTGCCCATGACGTTGCCGTTGAAGCTCGTCGTTTCGGTGCCCGCTGCGACCAGGTTCGCCGCGGCATTGCCGAGGCCGCCGACCACCAGCATGGTGTTGCCCACCGCGGTGTAGCTGTCGTTGAGTGCGATCGGCGACACGTTGATCGAGCCAGCGACGATCGTCGAGTTCAGCAGCGTATCGCTGAGCGTCAGGTTGAAGGCGGTTGCGTTCGACGCAACGTCGTGGCTGATGACGGCGGTGTGGTTGAGCAGGTCGCCCGGGCTATATTCGCCATCGTTGTTGGCAAGCACGGTGGAACGCGTGATCTTCAGCACAGCAGCCATTTTGGTAACCCCCACATGGGCCGAGACGCGCGGCGCGCGGTTCTTCGGCACTAAAACCCCAAGGTTTCATAATGACACGCGAATTCGTTAAAGGCCAGTTAATTTTGCGCGGGGGCCTTGGGGGTAAGCACATGAAAACGCCCGCGGAACACGTCCGCGGGCGGCTTCATCGATTTGCACCGTGTGCGGGTTAGCTGCGCGGTGGGAAAACGCCCTGCAGCGCAATGTTGAAGTAGCAGGTGAGGTACGGCATCATGTTATTGTGCGGCTGGCCTCCACCGGCGGGTGCCAACGCCTGAAACGCCGCGGCAGAGAGCGGTGCGCCCGCGGGCGGCAGATAAGGCGAAGCGCCGGTCACGCGGGTGATGCTGTTGCCGACCGGGGTGGTCCGGTTCCCGGGAACCACCGCGCTCTGCAGCGTGTGGGTGTGTGCAGGAATTTCGCTTTCAAGCAAGGTGACGGTCTGCGACCCGCCAATCTCGCCCAGATCGTGAAGGCTGAGGCCCGGCCCCTGCCCCGGATGCATCGGCGCCGAGCCCTGCAGATCCGGCAGTGCGAAAGTCGACTTGCCGTCGCCCCCATAAGTGGTGCCGAGCAGGGAAAACAGCGCGGTATTCTGCGAGATCGGCATAAGCTGGCCGTTGCACCACGCCCATCCCTTGGGCGCGAAGTTGAACGCAAACATGCGGATTTCGGCTACGAACGGATCTGCCATCGTGGCTCTCCTGAAGAGTGTATGTCGCTTGGTTCTCGGAGGCGGCGGCTCAAGTCGGGCTCGGGAAGATACCGAACAGCGAGATAATGAAATTAACGCACAGGTACGGCTGGAAGTTGGTGTGCGGCTGGCTCCCCCCGACCGCGCCGATCGCTTGCGGTGCCATAGCGACGGCGGGCGACGCACCCTGGTAGGCGCTGATCGCGATCTGTTCGGCAAGCAGGGCACCGGCCGGCGATGCTTCGGACGCGCCGCCGCTGTTGGCGAGGAGCGGGTGGGTATGCGACGGAATTTGGTTGGTCGTCAGAGTCACCTCCTCGACGCCTCCCGTTTCCGCAAGAATAACTCCGTTACCCTGGTGAAGGGGAAGCCGTCCGCGCATATCCGGCAAGGCGAAGGTGGATTCGCCGTCGCCGCCATAGGTTGTGCCGATCAACTGAAAGAGCGTTTCGTTCTCGGAGATCGGCAGGAGCTGTCCTTCGCAGAACATCCACCCGGCGGGCGCGAAGTTGCCCGCAAAAATTCGGACTTCACCGACATAAGGCTGTGCCATGGTTCGACCCCCTCAATTCGGCGACGGAAAAATGCCCTGAAGGGCAATGCAAAAGGTAAGCGTCAGATACGGCTGCATGTTGGGATGCGCCTGGCTGCCGCCGACATTGGTTACCGACGCCGCGTTCATCGCCTGAAGCGATCCCGGTGGAGCGTAGAGCTGGGTGGCGCCTTTCGCGAGCAGATTGCCTGCGGGCACAAGCTGGGTGCCGTCGTTCGCGGTACCGTTCAGCATGTGGGTGTGCGTCGGCATCTCGGCGATAGTCAGCGTATGCGTCTGCTCGCCGCCCCTCTGGCCGAGCGTCAAGCCGTCGCCGACGTGAGTCGGCGTGCGTCCACGGAAGTCAGGCAAGGCGAACGTCGTACGGCCGTCGCCGCCGAAGGTCGTGCCGAGCAGCGCGAACAATGCCTGGTTCTGGTTGATCGGCATCAACTGCCCGTTGCACATCGCCCAGCCTTTCGGGGCGAAGTTGAACGACATTACACGGATTTCTGCTAGAAATGGCTCTGCCATCCCGCTCCCCCTTTTGCGAGTTCGAGGGGAGCATACAGCGTAAATCGGCGAAAGAAAGCCCCGAACCCGAGCGACTTCAAACAAAGTGTAAAGTTCGCGCCAAAGCGGCGTGAGTTTTACTGCTAATGCATTGAAATTAAACTAATGGTTTATTCGCGGAATGCGGTGTCTCTCAGCTTGGTGAGCGGGCTCAGGATGTATTCCAGGATGGTCCGCTTGTCGCCGAGCAGGCTGACGTCGGCGACCATGCCGGTGCCGATCTGCAGCGGGCGGCCGGTTTTGTCCTTGAGCGCGTTCGACGTGGTGCGCACCTGCACCGTGTAGAAGCTTTCGCCGGTGCGCTCGTTCAGCACCGCATCTGGCGAAATCGCCGCCACCGTGCCGTCAAGCCCGCCATAGACCGCGGAATCGTAGGCGCTGACGTTGACCCGTGCCTTTTGCCCCATTCGCACCGTGCCGATATCCTGCGGCCGGATCAGCGTCTCGACCAGCAAGGTCTCCTCCGACGGAACGATCTCCACCAGCGGCGCGCCCGGCGACACGGCGGCGCCGACGGTGGTGATCAGCACCCGGTTGACCCGGCCGGGAAGCGGCGACTTGACGGTGGTGCGGTCGGCGCGGGCGGCCAGCGCCGGAAGCGCGCTGCGCCGCGCCGACAACTCGGCCTGCGCCGTCGCAAGTTCATTGGCGGCAAGCGCGCGCCAGTCCTGCCGCTGCTGGTTAAGCGCGGCGACCGCCTCGGAGATCGACGCCTGGGCGCGGCTGATCGACGCGGCGGCGGCGGCGGCTTCGCTGGAGGCAACGGCAAGCTGGCTTTCGGCGCTGGCAAGGGACAAACGCGGCTCGATGCCTTTTTCCACAAGCGGGCGGATCACGCGCAGCTCGTTGGCGCGGGCGTCGCGGGCGGAGACACGCGCCTGGTAGGCGGCTTCGGCCTCCTGCACGGCGCGCCGGGCCTGGGTGATGCGCGCCTGGCCGGCATTCACCACGCTGGCAAGCTCCGCCATGCGCGAGGCGTGAAGCGCGCGCTCGATCTGGATCTGGTTGGCGACGGCGGGATTGGCGGCGGCGGGATACACCGGCTCGCGGCCGGTGACTTCGGCCTGCAGCCGGGCGATCTTCACGGCCAGCGAGCCAACCGAGGATTCGCCGCTGCCCAGCTCCGACGCGGTTGCCGTGCGGTCGAGCAACACCAGTTCCTGCCCGGCGCGGACCTGCTGGCCGACGCGCACCATGATCGCTTCGATCACGCCGCCTTCCAGATTGGACACGGTCTGGAGCTGCGAGCTGGCGACAATCCGCCCCTGGCCGCGCACCGTGCGGTCGAGCTCGGTCAGCGCCGCCCACACGACGAACGACACAAAGGAGGCGAGCACCACCCACAGGAGGACGTTGGACGCCGTCCGCGGCTTGATGCGGTCGGTGAGGTCTTCGATATGGCCCATGTCGTTCATGTTCAGGCCGCCTTCGGGCTGGGTTTGGTGAGCTGCTTCATGACGTCGTCGCGCGGGCCGTCGAGGGCGACCTTGCCCTTGTCGATCAGGATGATGCGCTTGACCAGGGCGAGCAGCGGCGGGCGGTGGGTGATCAGCACCACCGTGCGGTCCTTGAGCTCCTCCTGCAGCCGCTGGATCAGGCCGGTCTCGGTCTGCGTGTCCATGGCGCTGGTCGGTTCGTCGAACACCACGATCGGGGGCCGTCCGGCAAGCGCCCGGGCAAGCGCGATCGACTGGCGCTGGCCGCCCGACAGGCCTTCGCCGCGATCGGCGAGGCGAAGGTCGTAGCCGTTCGCGATCTGGCCCATGAACTGGTGGGTTCCGGACAAGTGCGTCGCCCGAAGCATTTCCTCGTCATCGACATGGGAACGGCCGAGCACGATGTTCTCGCGTACGGAACCGGTGAGCAGGACGCTCTCCTGAAGCGCCGCACCCATCTTGCTGCGCAGGTCGATCGGATCGAGCTGGCGGATGTCGGTGCCGTCGATCAGGATCAGGCCGTCATTGGGCGGATACAGGCCAAGCACCAGCCGCGCGATGGTCGACTTCCCCGACCCCACCCGGCCGAGCAAAGCGACCTTTTCGCCGGCCTCGATGGTGAAGCTCACCTGGTCGAGCGCGTTTTCGGACTGGCCGGGATAACGGAAGCTGACGTTGCGGAACTCGATCTGGCCCTTCACCGAATGGAGCTTCAACGCTTCGCCCTCAGGCCCTTCCGCCGGCTGCTGCATCAGCTCGTTGAGCTGGCGGTAAGCGGTGCGGGTGGAGGTCATGCGCGACAGGAGCTGCGAAATTTGGGCAAGCGGCGCAACCGCGCGCCCGGCGAGGATCGAGCAGGCGATAAGCCCGCCCATGGTCATTTCCAGGTCGGCGATCATCTGCACGCCGACGATCACCACACCGGCATAGGAAATCGTCCCCGCGCTGGTTGCAACGGTGATCCCGATGCTTGCGATCAGCCGCTGGCGAAGCGAGCTGTCGCTGTGCTGCTCCTGCGCGCGTCTCCAGCGCTGCGACAGAAGCCCGCCGGCGCCCGACGCCTTGACCGTTTCGAGCCCGCCGATCGTCTCAACCAGCACCGATTGCTTAAGCAGCCCCTCGCCCATCGCCTTGGCGGAGAGGCGGTCCATCGCCGGCTGGGTGAGCAGGCCGACGAGGATCACGAGCGGCACCATGATCGCCGGCACCAGCACCACCATCCCGCCGATCAGCCAGACGACCAGCAGGGTGAGGAGAATGAACGGCAGGTCGACGACCGCGGTCAGCGTCGCCGAGGCGAAGAAGTCGCGCAGCGCTTCCAGTTCGCGCATCAAACCGGTGAGCGCGCCGGTGGAACCCTTCTTGAGCTCCAGGCGAAGCGACAGAAGCCGGCGGAACAGCGTGTCGCCGACTTCCTTGTCGATCTGCGCGCCGGCGATGTCGACGAAATACGCGCGCAGCATCTTCAGGACGAAATCGAACACGATCACGATGGCGAGGCCGATCGACAGCGCGACCAGCGACGAGGTGGCGTTGTTCGGCACCACCCGGTCGTAGACCGTCATGGTGAAGAGGGAGGTCAGCAGGCCGAAGATGTTGATCACCACCGCCGCAAGCGCCACCTTCGTGTAGGTGGACCGGTTGCGGCGCATCGGCTCCATCAGCCACGGCGCAAAGCGCCGCTCGGGCACCTTGATGTCGAGATCGCTCTTATTCACTCTGCCCCCCCACGGCGTCCGGATCGATGTCCAGAGCGCCCAGCAACTGGCCGGTCCGCGACAGCAGCACATAACGTGCCGCGTCGAGCTCGCTCAGCGCCTGTATATACGCAGTCGCCGTCTCGAAATAAGCGTCTTCGGCGGCCACCACATCGAACAGGTCGCCGCGCGCATTGAGGAAGCGTTCCAGCAGCACGTCGCGCGAGCGGCGGCTTGCGATGTAGCTGGCTTCCAGGGCGCGAAGCTGCTCCTCGAGCGCGCGCACGTCCGACCAGGCGATGGTTGCGTCACGCGCGGATTCCTCGCGGATCCGGGTTGCGCGGGCGTCGGCCTGCTGGACCCGGGCCCTGGCTTGCTCGACCCGCGCCTCCGTTCCGCCGAACAGGCGCTGGCGCACGGTGACGCGGCCGCGGATGTCGTAGTCGCGGTCGTTCTCGAACACGCCGTAACGGCCGGCATCGACGCCGAGGCCGACCTGCGGGAAGCGGTCCGCCCGGGCGGCGCGCGCTTCCTGCCGCGCGGCATCGGCCGAAGCCTGGGCGGCGCGGGCCTGCGGGCTGCTCATCGCGGCAAACGTCGCGGCGTCCTTGGTCATTCCGGGCAAATGCGCTGTCGGCGCGCGGTCGAGCTCGGCCTGGGGCGGCGAGCCGATCAATTCGGTGAACCGCGCTTCGGCGGTGGACAGCAAGCGGCGGAAGCGGGCGAGCCGGGTTTGGGCGGAGGCGAGATAGCTTTCCACCCGCGCCGTGTCGCCCGGCGCCGACGCGCCCTGGCGGATGCGCTCGGCAACCGCTTCGCGCAATTCCTCCTGGTTGGCGACGAACCCTTCGGTGACCGCAACCAACGCGCGCGCCGTGAACACGTCGTACCAGGCCGCAACCGCGCCGAGCGCGATCCGATCGGCGCCCGCTTCGGCCTCGGCCCCGGCGGCGCGAAGCCGCGCGCCGGCCGCCGCGACCCGGTTGCCGCCCGCCCCGAAGTCGAACAAAGTCTGCTGGACGCTGAGCTGCGCGTCGGTGCGCTGATCGGGCCGCGAGCGTTCGACGATATTCTGCGGGTCGTCCGAGAATTCGCGCGAAAGCACCTTGTACGACGACAGGTTCATGTCGAGCGATGGGAGCCGCCGCTCCCGCGCTTCCGACCGGACCGCCCGCGCCTCGGCGCTTGCCGCTTCATATTCCAGAGTTCCGGGGTGCCGCTCCACCGCGGTCGCGACCAGGCGCTTGAACTCCTCCTCCGGCGCCTGCTCGCGGGCGAGGCGGAGGATCGGATCGGCGGAAAGGTCGATGTTGAGCGGATCGCCGCTCGGCATGGGCAAAGCAGGCGTGTTGCGCGTCGGCACCGGAGCGTTGGCGGGCGAAGTGTTGAGAATGGACCTCGGCGGCGCAAGCGACGGGTTGGGCGGCCCGGCCGGAGTTCTGCTCTGCACGGGGGGCGGCGTCGGGGCGGCGAAGGTCGGCGCTGCCGTGGCCTCGGGCGAGGTCGTCTGGAACGATGTCGGCGGCGCGCCGGCGGGCGGCTGCGAGCCGGGCTGGGTGGAGGTCGCCTGCGCGATCGCCGCCGCGCCCGCACCGAGGGATAGAGCGAACACCAGCGCCCTGCCGAAAACTGCCATCCAAAAAACCCTCCCAGCCGCGGCCTTTAACGTGCTTCGGCCTCCGCGACCATCAATACCTTCATTCAATCAAGAGCTTGGCCGTTTAACACCGGCGCGCGCCGCGCCGGCCTTGCCGGGCCGGGGCGAGAATGGCGGAGCGGGAGGGATTCGAACCCTCGATACGGTTTTGCCGTATACTCACTTTCCAGGCGAGCGCCTTCGACCACTCGGCCACCGCTCCGCATGCACTGGAAGACAGCGCCTCTAGTAAAGGTTGCGGCGAAGGGCAAGCTCAGCGAACGCCCGCGCCGGCGAGCGCGTCGATCGTCGTCGCCATGTCGATGTCGAGCCGAGTCAGGCCCCCCGCGCTATGGGTGGACAGCGCGATGTCCACCCGGTTCCAGGCGTTGGACCAGTCCGGGTGGTGATCGGCTTTCTCCGCGGCGAGGGCGATGCGGGTCATGAAGGCGAAGGCGGCGGAGAAATCGGCGAAGCGGAAGCTGCGGCGGATCGCGCCCGCCTCGGCGTCGAAGCGCCAGCCCGGCAGCGCCGCCAGCGCCGCGTCCCGTTCGTCGTCCGTCAGGCGCATCCCTTCCCCTCCCCTTTGCGTCCCTCTATGTCGCTGAGCGATGAGCGAGCGTCAAACCTTTGCACCGGACGCAACCAAGATCGAGCGGCTGGCCGACGCGGCGATCGCCCGAATGCCCGAATTCTTCCGTCGCCACCTCGAAGGCGTCGTGCTCCGCATCGAGGATTTCGCCGAGGACGACGTGCTCGCCGAACTCGGCATCGAGGACCCGTTCGATCTCACCGGGCTCTACACCGGCCGCCCGATCGGCGAGCAATCCTCTTTGCTCTCGGGCGAACTCCCCGCCATGATCCACCTCTACCGCCGTCCGCTGCTCGACGAATGGGCCGAGACGGGGGTGAGCCTGGAAGCGCTCGTCACCCACGTCATCGTCCACGAGGCAGGCCACCATTTCGGCTTTTCCGACGCCGACATGCACGCCATCGAAGAGGCCGCCGGGTGAGCGACGCGCCGCTGCTGCGGCTGGGAGGCGTGGCCTGCCTGCGCGGCGGGCGGCTATTGTTCAAAGAACTCGAGCTTGCGCTACAGCCCGGCGAGGCGATGCTGGTCACCGGCCCGAACGGCGTCGGCAAATCCAGCCTGATCCGAATCGCCGCGGGCCTGCTTCGGCCCTCCGCCGGAATGGTGGAGCGCAGCGGGACAACCGCGCTCGCCGACGAAACGCTGGCGCTTGATCCGAAACAGACGGTGGCGCGGGCGCTCGGCTTCTGGGCAAAACTCGACGGTGCGGATACCGCACCGGGCATCGAGGCGATGGGCCTCACCCGTCTTGCATCGGTGCCGGTGCGAATGCTGTCCACCGGCCAGCGCAAACGCGCCGCCTTAGGCCGCGTCGTCGCAAGCGGCGCAAAGCTCTGGCTGCTCGACGAACCCGCCAACGGCCTCGACACCGAAGGTCAGGACCGGCTCACCGCCGCAATCGAGCGCCACCGCGAAAACGGCGGTGCGGTGCTCGCCGCCTCCCACCAGCCGCTCATCCTCGGCCCCCACCGGGCGCTTGCGCTTTGATCGCCCCGCTCCTGCGCCGCGAACTGCGCCTCGCGCTCACCGGCGGCAACGCCGCGCTGCCGGTGATCTTCTTCCTGCTGGTCGCGACTCTCTTCCCCTTCGCGGTCGGCCCCGACGCACCGCTCCTCGCCCGCACCGGCGGCGGCGCGCTGTGGATGGCCGCCCTCCTCGCCGCCTTGCTTCCAGTGGATCGGTTAGTGGAGCCAGACCGGGCGGCAGGCGTGCTAGACCAACTCGCAGTGCGGGGCGTCGCGGAGGAGGTGGTGGCAGCCGCCAAGCTCCTCGGCCACTGGCTGAGCTTCGGCCCGCCGCTGATGCTCGCCGCCATTCCGGCCGCGGCCCTGATGAAGCTCCCCGCCGAAGTGCTGCTGCGCCTCGAACTCGGCCTCCTCGCCGGCACGCCCGGCCTTGCCGCGCTGACCCTGATCGTCGCGGCCCTCACCGCCGGTCTTCGCGCCGGCTCCGCGCTCGCGGGGCTGCTGATACTGCCGCTCGCCGTGCCCCTGCTGATCTTCGGCGCGGCAATGGTGGAGCCCTCCGCCACGCCGGGCGCCGTCAAGCTCCTCGCCGCCGTCTCCCTCCTGCTGGTCGCCATCGCGCCCTTCGCCGCAGGCGCGGCAATGCGGGCAGCGCGCGACTAAAGTTGCTCCCCATCGAAGATGGGGAGGGGAACCACCCGAAGGGTGGTGGAGGGGTAAAAGGCACCGGTGCGTGGACAAGGCTCATTGAGGGAGGCTTCGGCAGCTACCCCTCCACCAGGCTTCGCCTGGTTCCCCTCCCCATCTCGCGGTGGGGAGGAACTAGGTTCTGCTCCACCGCGCAAAGATCGCGGTCGGAAGCAACAGCCCTCGCGCCTCCTCCCGTACCGCCATGTCGCCGCATTCCACCCGGCCGCCGAGATGCGCAGTCGCCTGCCGCAGCAGCTCGCCGATCGCCAGCGCCGACATCCGCACCGCATACACCGTAAGCACCAGAAACCGGCTCTCCGCATCGAGCAGTTTCGCACAATCGCCGATCAGCCCCGGCAGCCCCTCTTCAAGCCGCCAAACCTCCCCCGTCGGCCCGCGCCCGAACTTCGGCGGATCGAGAATGATCCCGTCATAACGCCGCCCCCGCCGCACTTCGCGCGCGGTGAACTTCGCCGCATCGTCGATCATCCACCGGATCGGCCGCTCCGCCATGTCGGACAACACCGCGTTCGCCTTGCCCGCCTCAACCGACTTCTTCGACGCATCGACATGGGTCAGCTTCGCCCCGGTCGCGGCCATCGCCAGCGTGCCGACGCCGGTATAGCCGAACAGGTTCATCGCCTCCGCGCCTTCCCCAAGCCGCTCCCGCATCCACGCCCATTGCGGCGCCATGTCCGGGAAGAAGGCCAGGTGGCGAAACGGCGTGTTCTGGGCGCGGAACCGCACCTCTTCCCATCGCAGGTCCCACCCCTCCTTCGGCACCGGCCGGGAAAACTCCCACCGCCCGCCGCCCTCCTCGTCCGATCCGGGAATGAACTCGCCATCGGCATCCCAGCTTTCCGAGGCCGGCGCCCACATCGCCTGCGCCTCGGGGCGGATGAATCGGAAGCGGCCGTAGCGCTCGAGCTTCCGCCCGTGGCCGCTGTCGACCAGCCCGTAATCCGCCCACGGTTCGGCGACGAGGGTGGAGAGGTTCATGCCGCGCGGACGGCGGGGAAGCCGATCGTGGCGCGTGCGCGCGCCCCGGCCAGCATCTTCGCCCCCGCCGCGGCGACCTGTTCCAGCGTCACCTGCTGAAGCTCGGCGATCACTTCGGCGGGCTCCACTAGGCGGCCATAGACCGACAATTGCCGCGCCAGATACGAAGCCTGCCCCCACGGGCTCTCGACCGACATCAGCAGCCCGGCGCGCGCCTGGGTGCGCACCCGCTCAACCTCCCGCTCGGTCAGCGAGGCGGCGGCGGCGGCAAGCGTTTCATCGATGAGCTGGGCAGCGGCCGCCGATTCGCGCCGCGCGGTCGCCGCGTAAACGTAGAACAGGCCCGCATCCGAATAAGGCGCAAGCTGCGAGTAGATCGAATAGGCCAGGCCGCGATCCTCGCGCACCTGTTGAAACAGCCGCGACGACATGCCGCCGCCGACGATGTCCGAAAAGAAGCGGGCGGCGAAATAATCCGGATCGCGCTGCGCCGGCGCTGCAAAGGCCAAGGCGAGATGCGCCTGGTCCGCCTTGGTGCGCCCAACCTTCGCACCGCCGGTGAACACACCCGCCTCGGGCGCATCCAGTTCGCCGCCCGGCAGATCGCCCAACCATGCGGCGGCGAGTTCCACCAGCGCCTCATGATCCACCTTGCCCGCAGCGACCAGCGCCAGGCTTCCGGCGCGGTACCGCGTCAACCGCCAGTCGTGGAGGTCGGCCACCGTGATCGCCTCGATGCTTGCTTCCTCGCCAAGCACCGGCCGCCCGAGTGGCTGCTCCGCAAAGGCGGCGGTCCACAGATCGTCGAAGATGATGTCGTTGGGCGTGTCGCGCGCTTCGCCCAGTTCCTGGAGCACCACGTCCTTTTCGCGCTCCAGGTCCTCCGCGTCGAACAAGGGGCGCAGGATCATGTCGGCGATCAATTCCACCGCAAGCGGCACATGCTCGGCAAGCACGGTTGCGGTGAAGTTGGTGCCGTCGCGGTCGGTGCAGGCGTTCAAGTCCCCGCCGACATCCTCGATCGCCTCGCTGATCTCCCGCGCCGAACGCCCGCCCGCGCCCTTGAACACCATGTGCTCGTAAAGGTGGGCGATGCCGTTGAGCCGCGCCGGCTCGTGCCGCGATCCGGCTTCGGCATACAGGCCGACGGCGGCGGTTTCGATGCCCGGCATTTCGCGGCTGGCGATTCGCAGGCCGTTGGGGAGTGTGGAAAGCTTCATATCTGCGCCTGCAGGTAAGGGCGCGCGGCCAATGCTGCAACGCCACGATCGAAATGGAGGCGCTGACTCAACTCCCCTCCCTTCACTTCCCCAGCTTCACCTCCCCTCCCTTCGCTCCGGCCTACGCGGAAAGGCGCCCGAGCTTCGCAAGGGGGGTCGGGGTGGGTTCCACGCTGCCTAGGCACCGATGCGGAACCCACCCCAGCCCCTCCCTCACCTGCGCTGCTGCAAGTTCGCCGACGCGGAGCGGAGGGAGGGGAATCTTGCGGAAACCTGCATTGGGTCTTCGGAAAACGGGCTCAGGCGCCTGGCTTCGCCCGGCGGCGGCGGCGAAGGGCGAGCATGTAGATGATCGCGGCGGTTGCGGCGAAGAAGAACCATTGGCCGGCATACCAGCGGCTGCTGTTCTCCGCCGGTGGTTGCGGTGGGGCGCTTGGCTCAAGGCCGGGCGCCGGGTTCGACGCGACGATCATCGGCCGCGCGGCAGGCGCCTTGCCGCTGACCCGCTGGACGAAGCCGGCCCCGGTGGGCGCGGCGATCACCACGCCGGTGACCTCGCCGCCCGCCCATTCGGGCTCGAAACGCGGGTTGGCGGAGACGCCCATGTCCGCCTCGAAGCCGGGGCCTTCGGCGCCGGTGCGGCAGGAGGCAATGAAGCGGGTGCCGATCGTACCCTTTGCGGAGTGTCCGCCCGCCTGGCGCCAGGCGGTCGGCTCAAGGCAGAAAGCGGTCGCGCGGCGGTAGAGCAGGCTTTGATCGACCGGGCCCATGGTCGGCAAGGCGATCGGCGGCAGATTCCGGTTCTGCGCAAAGTGCGCGGCAAGCGCGTCCTTTTCGTGCGCGCGGCCGATCTGCCAGATGCCGAGCGCGATCATGGTCGCCACCGCGGCGGCGACGAGGATCGTGGGGATCAGCGGAAAGCGCATCATTGCTCCGTCACCCGCCCCTCATCCGTTCCCTCCCTGTCCGCGAAGCGGATGGGGAGGGGAACCGCTCGAAGAGCGGCGGAGGGGTATCTTGGCCGAAACACCGCCCCAATATGCTTCGCATGGTTCCCCTCCCCATGAAGCTTCATGGGGAGGAACAGATGAATCAATGGGTCGCAGCCCCCCAGCCGCCCCAGACGTAGATGGCGACGAACAGGAACAGCCACACCACGTCGACGAAGTGCCAATACCAGGCCGCCGCTTCGAAGCCGAAATGCTGCTTGGGCGTAAAGTCGCCCTTGTTGGCGCGGACCAGGCAGACGATCAGGAAGATCGTGCCGACGATGACGTGGAAACCGTGAAAGCCGGTCGCCATGAAAAACGCCGAGGTGTAGATATTCTCGGCAAAGGTGAACGGCGCATGGGCATATTCATAGGCCTGGATCGCGGAAAAGATGAGGCCCAGCGCGATGGTCGCCCACAGGCCCTTCTTCAGGCCGTCGCGGTCGCCGTTGATCAGCGCATGGTGCGCCCAGGTGACGGTGGTGCCGGAGCAGAGCAGGATCAGGGTGTTGAGCAGCGGAAAGCCGAACGGATCGAGCACTTCCATGCCCTTGGGCGGCCAGACCCCACCGATTTCCTCAACCGCCGATGGGAAGAGCGCCGCGTTGAACCAGGCCCAGAACCAGGCAACGAAGAACATCACTTCCGACGCAATGAACAGGATCATGCCGTAGCGCAGGTGGAGCTGGACGATCGGGGTGTGATCGCCGGCATGCGCCTCGCGCACCACGTCCACCCACCAGCTCGCCATCACGAACAGGACGGCGAGCAGGCCGGCGAAGAACACGTAGCCGCCAAAGGCATGATCGTGCATCCACATCACGCCGCCGGCCGCCATGGCGAGCGACGAAAAGGCGCCGGCGAAGGGCCAGATGCTGGGCGGAAGGATATGGTAGGGGTGGTTCTTCGCTCCGGCCATTGTCGAACTTTCCTTGGCTTGCCGCCGGCTCCCGTGGGCCGGACTCCCTGTTGCGTTTGGAGACCCCTCTAGCTTCCGCTCTGCGGCTGGTCCACCGGGTAAAAGGTGTAGGAAAGGGTGATTTCGCTGACGTCGCGGGCGTCGGGATCGTCGACGATCTTGGGATCGACGAAGAACACCACCGGCATGCGCGCTTCCTCACCCGGCTGCAGCGTCTGCTGCTTGAAGCAAAAGCACTGGATCTTGTTGAAATATTTGCCGGCCCAGACGGGGGTCACGTTGAACGTCGCGCTGCCGGTGACCGGTTTGTCGCCCAGGTTCTTGGCCAGGTAGAAAGCCATGTAGCGCTCGCCGATGCGGATGTGCTTTACGTGCTCCTCCGGCCGGAACTTCCACGGCAGCGCGGTGGACGTATTGGCGTCGAAGCGGATGTCGACATTCTTGCCCATCACCGCGCCCGGCGCGTCGCCGGTCGCCCGCATGGTGGTGCCGTCGAAGCCGGTCACCTGGCAGAACAAGCGGTAAAGCGGCACGCTTGCGAACGCCAGGCCGACCATTGCGGCGACCAGCAGGGCCGCGAGCGCCGCCGTGCGGCCGTTCCGCCGGGCAAGCGCCGCGCTCATTTTCCGGTCATCCGGACGATGGTGATTCCGTAGATCAGCGCCACGAACGCGCCCAGCAGCAGCGCCATGATGATCGCCCGGCTGCGCTGGCGTCGGCGCACTTCAACGAGGTGCTGCGGATCTTCGGTGGTCATTTCAGTATCCACTGATCGAGGACAAGGGCGCCAAACACGGCGAACAGATAGAGGATCGAATAGCCGAACAGCCGCTTTTCGGGCTTCATGCCCTCGGGCTCGGTGGCGCGGTTGGCCAGCACCTGGCCGGCAAGCACGACGAACACCAGGCTGAGCAGGCTCGCCGCGATCCCGTAGACCGCACCGGCAAGGCCGAGCGGCCAGGGCGCGATCGCCGCCGCGGCCATCGGCAGGGTGTAGAGCGCGATCTGCTGGCGGGTGACTTTGGGGCCGGACACCACTGGCAGCATCGGCACCCCGGCGGCGGCGTAATCGGAGCGGACGAACAGCGACAGCGCCCAGAAATGCGGCGGCGTCCACAGGAATATCAGCACGAACAGCAGGATCGGCAGCAGCGTCGCATCGCCGGTCGCCGCCGCCCAGCCGATCACCGGCGGAAACGCGCCCGCCGCGCCGCCGATGACGATGTTCTGCGGCGTCCGGCGCTTCAGCCAGATCGTGTAGATCACCACGTAGAACAAGATCGACGCGGCCAGGATCGCGGCGGCGAACCAGTTGGCGGCCAGGCCCAGCAGCAGCACCGAGAAGAAAGACAGCCCAACGCCGAAATGGAGGGCGGTCTGGCGGTCCATCCGGCCGGCGGGAAGCGGCCGCGAGGCGGTGCGCTTCATCTTGGCGTCGAGATCCGCCTCGTACCACATGTTGAGCGCCGCCGCCGCACCGGCGCCAAGCGCGATGCACAGGATCGCAGTGAAGCCGATGATCGGGTTAACCTGCCCCGGCGCGACCAGCAGCCCGCACAGGCCGGTGAACACCACAAGACTCATCACCCGCGGCTTGGTCAACGCAAGCAGATCGCGCCAATCGGCGGGCAGGGAGGCTGGGGTAGCGGTCACTGTGGTCATATAGTGCTCTTCGACCGATCCTTCGAGGAGGTCCTTCGAAAGCGTCCTTCGAGACGCCGCTTCGACAAGCTCAGCGGCTCCTCAGGATGAGCGTATCTGTTCCAACCCGCTCATCCTGAGGAGGGACTGAGCTTGGCGAAGGCCCGTCTCGAAGGACCCTAAAGGATATCCCCTCCCCCGCACTGCGAGGGAGGGCTGAGATCAATCCACCTTGGGCAGGGTCTCGAACTGGTGGAAGGGCGGCGGGCTGGACAGGGTCCATTCCAGAGTCGTCGCGCCTTCGCCCCAGGGATTGCCCGGCGCCTTCTTGCCCGCGACGAAGGCCCAGATGATCGACAGGAAGAAGAACGCCATGCCCACCGCGACCAGCACGAAGCCGGCGCTCGCGATGTGGTTCCAATAGGCATAGGCATCCGCATAATCGGGCACGCGGCGCTGCATGCCCTGCATGCCGAGGAAGTGCATCGGGAAGAACAGGATGTTCACGCCGATGAAGAAGGTCCAGAAATGGAGCTGGCCGAGCACCTCGGAATACATCCGGCCGAACATCTTCGGGAACCAGTAATACCAGCCCGCGAACAGCGCGAACACCGCGCCCAGCGACAGCACGTAGTGGAAGTGGGCCACCACATAATAGGTGTCGTGGACGTTGTTATCGATGCCGCCGTTGGCCAGCACCACGCCCGTCACGCCGCCGACGGTGAACATGAAGATGAAGCCCAGCGCCCACATCATCGGCGTCTGGAAGCTGATCGAGCCGCCCCACATGGTCGCGATCCACGAGAAGATCTTGATGCCGGTGGGCACCGCGATCACCATCGTCGCCGCGGTGAAGTACATCTTGGTGTTCACGTCCATGCCGACGGTGAACATGTGGTGCGCCCACACCACGAAGCCGATCACGCCGATCGCGACCATGGCGTAAGCCATGCCGAGATAGCCGAACACCGGCTTGCGGCTGAAGGTGGCGATCACCTGGCTGATCATGCCGAAGCCCGGCAGAATCATGATGTACACCTCGGGGTGGCCGAAGAACCAGAACAGGTGCTGGTACAGGATCGGATCGCCGCCGCCCGACGCGTCGAAGAAGTGCGTGCCGAAATTACGGTCGGTGAGCAGCATGGTGATCGCGCCGGCCAGAACCGGGAGCGAGAGCAGCAGAAGAAAGGCGGTAACCAGCACCGACCACACGAACAGCGGCATCTTGTGCAGGGTCATCCCCGGCGCGCGCATGTTGAAGATGGTGGTGATGAAGTTGATCGCGCCCAGGATCGACGAAGCGCCGGCAAGGTGAAGCGCGAAGATCGCCATGTCGACGGCCGGCCCCGAGGAGCCGGAGGTCGACAGCGGTGCGTAGAGCGTCCAGCCGGTGCCCGCGCCGTTCCCCGTGCCGCCGGGCACGAAGGCCGAGCCCATCAGCAGGATGAAGGCAGGAATGATCAGCCAGAAGCTGACATTGTTCATCCGCGGAAACGCCATGTCCGGCGCGCCGATCATGATCGGAACGAACCAGTTGCCGAAGCCGCCGATCATCGCCGGCATGACCATGAAGAACACCATGATCAGGCCGTGGGCCGTGATCAGCACGTTCCAAAGGTGCAGGCCTTCGTCGAAATTGCCGCCCGCCCAGGCGGTGAGATACTGGATGCCGGGCGCAGCCAGCTCGGCCCGCATCAGCCCCGAAATCGCGCCGCCGATGATGCCCGCGATGATCGCGAAGATCAGATACAGCGTGCCGATGTCCTTGTGGTTGGTGGACATGAACCAGCGCGCGAAGAAGCCAGGCTTGTGGTCCGCGTCGTGATGCGCGTGGCCGTGCGCATGGTCGGCGTGGAAGTGGCTGGCGTTGGCAGTGGTGTCGGTCATGTTACTGGCTTCCGCGTCTGGATTCGGTGGCACCCTGGCTGGAGACGGCTGGGGTCGCCGTCCCGGGCGTGATGCCCGGAGGTGCGGGAGTGGTTTCGGTCGCGCCCGAAGCGCCGCCGGTCGGCGCCGGGCCCTGGCCGGGCGCTTGCGCCGCGGCTGCCGCGGCACCCGGGTTGGTGATCGGCGAATTGACCGTCGCGTCCGGCGAAGGCGGGCGGACCGCGCCCGGCATGGTGCCGCCCTTGGAAGCGACCCAGGCGGCGAACTGCGCCGGCGGAAGCACTTCAACCGCGATCGGCATGTAGGCGTGGCGGGCGCCGCACAGCTCGAAGCACTGGCCGTAATAGATGCCGGGCTTGTCCACCTTGAACCAGGTTTCGTTGAGTCGGCCGGGGACTGCGTCCATCTTCACCCAGAAAGCGGGGATGCCCCAGCTGTGGATGACGTCGGCCGAGGTGATGATCAGCTTCACCGTCGCGCCCGCGGGCACCACCATCCGCTCGTCCACCGCAAGCAGGCGGGGCTCGCCACGCTTCTTGGCGTCGGCGTCGGACAGGACGTTGGAAACGATTTCGAAATCGCCGTTATCCGGATAGCCGTAGGTCCAATACCATTGGTTGCCGGTCACCTTGACGGTGAGGTCCGCCTTGGGCGGCGAATATTGGTTGGCGAGCAGCTTGATCGACGGCACCGCGATGGCGACCAGGATCAGCACCGGAACCAGGGTCCACACCACTTCCAGAAGCGTATTGTGGGTGGTGCGCGACGGGGTCGGGTTGGCGCTCCGGCGGAACTTGATGATCGCGTAGAGCATCAGCGCCAGCACGAAGATCGTGATCGCGGTGATGATCGGCATCAGGATGTCGTTGTGGAACCACGCCGCCTGCTGGCCGATCGAATTCACCTGCGGCTGGAAGCCGAGTGCTCCGGTCGGCTGGCCGACGCCCGGATCCGGCACCGTGGTGCTTGCGAACGACGCGTTGGCGACGCTCTCGTTGGTCGGGTTGTCGCCGGTGATGTTGGCGATATTCGGATCGGAAAGCTCTTCCGGGGAGGCCGGCGCGGCCTGCGACTGGGCGCTGATCGCATCGATCGGCGCCTGCGTCGCGGGCGCGGCTGCGCCCGGCGCCTGGGGCGCGGTCTGGGCCTGAGGGGCGGTTTGGGGCTGTGCCGTAGCGGCAGCCGGAGCCGGAGCCTGGGCCGATTGGCCGAGGGCTGCGGCGGGCGCCATGCCGATTGCGGCGGCGACGGCGAAAATCTTGAACAGAGTCTTCATCTAAACCCCTTGGAACCTCCGGGCGGAGCGGGACGGATTCGGGCCGAGGCGGCGGATTGCGGCGCCTTATAGGCAGACACCCCCCGCGCCTCAAGGGCCGCTTCGTGCCCTTTTTGAGCCGCTTGTCGGCACCTCCAAGCGCCCTTATCTGGCGGGAGGGCAAAGGCCAAGCGGGACGTTACATGACCGAAGACGAGATCCTGGCCGAATTCCGCGCCGCCGATGCGCTTCTGGAGGGCCATTTCATCCTCTCCTCGGGGCTCCACAGCCCGCGCTACCTGCAATGCGCGCGGGTACTGATGGATCCCGCCCGCGCTTCCCGCCTCGCCTCCGCCCTCGTTGCAAGCTTCCCCGCCGAGGTCCGCAGCGCCATCGACATCGTCGTCTCGCCCGCCATGGGCGGCGTGATAATCGGCCACGAAGTCGGCCGCGCGCTGGGCGTCGAAGCCCTGTTCGTGGAACGCCCGACCGGCACGTTCGAGCTTCGCCGCGGCTTCCGCCTTGCGCCCGGCCAGCGCGTCCTCCTGGTCGAGGACGTCGTCACCACGGGCCTGAGCTCCCGCGAAGCGATCGGGGCGGTGGAGGAAGCGGGCGGCAAGGTGATCGCAGGCGCGGCCCTGGTCGACCGCTCCAGCGGCCAGGCGGATCTCGGCGTCCCCTTCTTTCCCCTTCTCCGCCTCACCGTCCCAACCTACGAAGCCGACGCCCTTCCGCCCGATCTCGCCGCCATGCCCGCCGAGAAGCCGGGAAGCCGGAAGGCGGCGGC
>DASVUV010000066.1:0-87671 GCA_036386875.1 Allosphingosinicella sp. | reverse complement strand
GCTGCGGATGCCGTCGATCCATTCCCATTGCGCTTCCACTTCGTCGCGACGGACGAACAGGGTCGGGTCGCCCTCGATCAGGTCGAGGAGCAGGCGTTCGTAGGCGATCCGGCGGCGGGTGTCGGCGAATGCATTGGGCATGTCGATGTCGAGCGGCACTTCGCGAAGGCGGATGCCATCGCGGTCGAGGCCAGGCTGCTTCGCCATCATCAGCAGGCTGATATTCTCCTCGGGCTGAAGCGAGATGACGAGCTTGTTGGGCTGCAGCATCGCGCCGCGGCCGGCGAAGATCGAATGGGGCACTTCGCGGAATTGGATGAATATCTCGGAACGGCGGGCGGGCAGGCGCTTGCCGGTGCGGATGTAGAAGGGGACACCCTTCCAGCGCCAGTTATCGACATGCGCTTTCAGCGCCACGAATGTCTCCGTGCCCGAAGCGCGGCCGAGCTCGTCGGCATAGCCCGGAACGGGGGCGCCGGAGACCGCGCCTTCGCCATATTGTCCGGTGACGGTTTCCGAGCCGATCTCGGCCGCCCCGATGGGCCTCAGCGAGCGCAGCACTTTCACCTTTTCGTCGCGCACCGCGCTCGCATCGAACTTGGCGGGCGGCTCCATTGCGACGAGCGCAAGGAGCTGGAGGAGGTGGTTCTGGACCATGTCCCTGAGCGCGCCCGAGCCTTCGTAGTATCCGGCACGGCCTTCGAGGCCCACCGTCTCCGCGACGGTGATCTGGACGTGGTCGATACCGTTGGAGTTCCACAAGGGCTCGAACAGGGTGTTGCCGAACCGCAGGGCGAGGAGGTTCTGGACGGTTTCCTTGCCGAGATAATGGTCGATGCGGAAGGTGCGCTCCTCGGGGAAGGCGGCGGCGACGGCGTCGTTGATTTCGCGCGAGGAGGCGAGGTCGGTGCCGAGCGGCTTTTCGAGCGCGAGGCGGACATTGGCGCCGGTCAGGCCCGAAGCGGCGAGGCCTTCGATGGTGGCCTCGAACAGCGAGGGCGCGGTGGAGAGGAAGATGGCGAGGCCGCCCGCCGTGTCGCCCACCGCTTCGGCGAGGCGGCCATATTGCGCCGTGTCCGAGGCATCGAGCGCGACATAGCTCAGGCGCTCCAGGAAGCGATCGGCCTTGGCGCGGTCGAACCATTCGGCCGGCACGTTCTTCTCGATCGCTTCCGAGGCGGCGGTGCGGAAGCCTGACGTATCGAGCTGGCTCCGCGCCGTGCCGACGATGCGCAGGCCCTCGGGCAACAGCCCGTCGGCGTGCAGGCCGTAGAGCGACGGCAGCAGCATGCGCTGGGCAAGATCGCCGGTCGCGCCGAAGAGGAGAAGGGTTGAGGCAGGGCTTTTGGTCACTGCAGGGCCTTAGACGCTTGTCGGATTACCCTCTCCCATTTCGGGAAAGGGACAGCCGCCGCGAAGCGGCGGCAGGGTGAGGGAAGGTAACAATGACGCCGCATTCCCTCTCCCTCCCACGCTTTCGGCGCGGGTCCCTCCCTCTCCCGTAAAGGGACAGGGGTTTCAAGTCAGCATCCTTCACCGTGCCACGAACCTGATCGCCTGGCCTCCGCCAGGGGCGAGGCGCAGGGTCAGCGTGTCGGCGCTGGTTACCACCCGTTCCTCGATAACGATGTCCTTGCCGTTGGTGCGGTAATGGGCGTTGGCGCCGTCGCGGTAGATCTGGGCGCGGTACTTCCTGCCCGGGGTGAGGAAGCCAAGCGGCACATCGAGGCTTCGGCCCTGCTCGTCGGTGATCGCACCCAGATACCAGTTCTCGCTCTTCCGGTCCTTACGGGCGATCGTCACGAAGTCGCCGACTTCGCCGTTCAGCACCTTGGTTTCCTGCCAGTCGGCGGGGACGTCCTTGATGAACTGGAACGGCGCCATGTTCCCCTCGTAATTTTCGATCAGGTCGGCGGCCATCTGGATCGGCGAATAGAGCACGACGTAGAGGGCGAGTTGCTTGGCTTGCGTCGAGAGGATCGGCTGGCCGCGGCCCTCGAGGCTCAGGATACCCGGCGTGAAGTCCATCGGCCCGGCGAGCATTCGGGTGAAGACGAGGTTGGCTTCATGCTCCGGCGGATTGGGCGGGGCGCCCCAGGCGTTGAACTCCATGCCGCGGGCGCCTTCGCGGGCTACCCAGTTGGGATAGGTGCGGCGAAGGCCGGTGTCCTTGATCGGCTCGTGCGGATTGACCGCGATGTGGTGCTTGGCGGCTTCGGTGACGACCTTAAGGTGGTGCCGCGCGGAGGCCTGGCCCTCGTGCCACTCGAAGCGGATCTTGCCGTCTGGGCCGCGCACCTGAAGGCCGCCCATGTCCGCGACATAGCCCGTCTTCACCGCATCGATGCCGAGCCGTTCGTAGAGGGAAAACGCGGCTTCGAGTTGCGGTTCGTAGACGGCGATGTTGCCGGCGGTTTCGTGGTGGCCGATGAGGTGCACGCCTTTGGAACGGCCGTAGCGGGCAAGCTCCTCGATATCGAAATCGGGGTAGGCTTTGGTGAAGCTGAAATCCTTGCCGTTGGCGAACCAGTCATCCTTCCAGCCCTCGTTCCAGCCTTCCACCAGCACGCCGCGGAAGCCGTGCTTGGCGGCGAAATCGATGTAGCGCTTCACGTTGGCGGTGTTGGCGCCGTGGTTCGGGCCGGGTCCCCACGTCTCCTTGTTGAGGTGCATCGCCCACCACACGCCAACATATTTGAAAGGCTCGACCCAGCGTACGTCGCCCAGCTTGTTGGGTTCGTTCAAGTTCAGGATGAGGTCGTTCTCGACAAGGCCGCCGGCGCGGTCGGCGATCTGCAGGGTGCGCCAGGGCGTCGGGAAAGGCGCGATGCGGCTGACCTTGGCGCCTGTCGAGGACGGCGTGAGCAGTGCGCGGAAGCGGCCGCTGCCTTCGTTCTGGAGCTGCATGCCGGAGTAATCGACCAGCGACGCTTCGTGGAAGGCGATGTGGAGGCCGTTGTCGGTGCGGATGGTCATCGGCGTCTGGGCGATGCCGACTTCGCTGAGCTTGGTCTTGTTGTAGAGATATTCTTCCCGGTTCCACTGAAAGGCCGGGATCCACCAGGCGGTGGCCGGCTGCGCCACGGCGAATTCGGTGATCTCCTCCGCGATGTTGACTTCGCGCAGGTTCGGCTGGCCGGGGAATTCGTAGCGGAAGCCGAGGCCGTTGTCGTAGACCCGGAAAACCACGTCGAGGCGGCGCTTCAGGTCCTGCTTCTCAGTAAGGCTGACGCGCAGTTCGTTGAAGCGGTTCTGGACGAAGCGGCGCTCGCCCCAGGGGAGTTCCCAACGCTCGTTGGCGCTTCTGGTGGCCGAACTGGTGATCTCGAAATTGCGTTCGAGTTTGGGCGCGTCGGTGAGCAGGAAGCCGAGGCGGGAGGGGGCAATGAGCGGCTCGCCCAGGCGGCTGACGCTGTATTCGGGGCGGCCTTCGCCGTTCACGTCGACGGTGACGGTCAGCACCTTGTCGGGCGAGGAGACCGAGACCGGCGCCGCCAGAGCGGGCGCTGCGAGGGATGCGGCGGCGAAGGCGAGAAGCATGCGGATCATTGCGAACATTCCCCAAACAGAAAGCGGCTTGCGCACACGGCAATTTTTGCAGCAATATTTGCAGGATGATGAACAAGCGCGCCACCCGCCTCGAAGATATCGCCGCGATTGCCGGCGTGTCGATCTCCACCGCCTCGCGAGCGCTGAACGACAGCCCGGCGGTCAACGCCCGCACCAAGCAGCTGATCTGGAAGCTGGCGCGGGAGCATGATTATCCGTTCCGGCGCTACATGCCCGCCGGGCCGATCGGCGCCAACGGCACGATCGCACTCGTCGTGCCGCGGCCGCAGGGGCGGGAAGGGCAACTGGACGACCCGTTCTTTCTGGAACTGTTCGCCGGGATCAGCGACGCGGCGCGCGAGCGCGGCTGCGACGTGGTGGTCAGCCACTTCGCCCCCACCAGCTTCGACGATCTGTCCTCGGCAATGACCACAACCCGCGCCGACGGCGTGATCTTTCTTGGGCAAAGCTCGCTCCACCACGCCTTCAACCGGCTGTCGGCGAGCGAGGCGCGGTTTGCGGTGTGGGGCGCGCAATTGCCGGATCAGGCTTATTGTTCGGTCGGCTCCGACAATTTCGCCGGCGGCAAGCGGGCGACGCTGCATCTGGCGCGGCTTGGGCGCAAACGGATCGTGTTCCTGGGCGATACCGAGGCGCCCGAGGTGACGCAGCGGGTGCGGGGGTATGGGGAGGCGCTCGAGCAGATGGGGATCGCGCCGTTGCTGGTGCCGGCGCATTTCACCGTTGAATCGTCCGAAGCCGCGGTAGACGCCTTGCTTGCCCGTGGCGAGAAGATCGACGGCATCTTCGCCGCGTCCGATCTCATCGCCTTGGGCGCGATCCGCTCGCTGCTCCATGCCGGGCTCAGCGTGCCGGAGGATGTGTCGGTGATCGGCTATGACGACGTGCCCTTCGCCCGCTACAGCCGGCCGGCGCTGACCACTATTCGCCAGGACACCGCGCGGGCGGGGCGGCTTTTGGTCTCGAAGCTGATCGACACCGGCGATTCCGAAATGCGCTCCGAGCGCCTGCCCACCGAACTCGTCATTCGCGAAAGCTGCGGCGGGTGAATCCCCATCCCTGAAAGGGAGGGGGCAGGGGGTGGGTCGAGGCTCCGCTTCGCCTCGATGGCGGAGCGGAGGCTTTCGGCCGAGGAGCTCGCGCTGCGCGCTCGCACCCACCCCTAGCCCCTCCCTTGCAGGGAGGGGAACAGGCTTGCGCCCGTTCTCATGACATGCGCTCGGCGATCAGGCCCGAGAGGGGGGCGAGGGGTTCGCCGCATCGCTCGATAATTCGCCAGCCGGGGGGGAGGGGCCAGTCCACGGGCTCGCTCCCCACGTTGAAGACGCAGAGCAGGCGTCTGGCGCCATCGCCGCGTTCGAAGGCAAGGAGCGGCGCCGGCGCGTCCACCGGGCGGGTTGCGCCGGTGCGCAGCGCGGGGAGGCGCTTGCGCAGGGCGATGAGGCGGCGGGTGAGGTTGAGGGTGGAGTGCGGGTCCGCTTCCTGCCGGTCGACGGCGAGGGGCAGGTGGGCGGGATCGACCGGGAGCCAGGGTTCGGCGTCCGAGAAGCCCGCGTTGGGTGCGTCCGCGCTCCAGGGGAGGGGCGTGCGGGCGCCGTCGCGGCCCTGGGTTGCGGGCCAGTTGGCGATCGCTTCGGGGTCGCGCAGGCGCTCGAACGGCACGTCGGCTTGGGGAAGCCCCAGTTCCTCCCCCTGGTAAAGGAAGACGTTGCCGCGCAGGCTCATGAGGAGGAGCATCGCCTGACACGCGAAACCGGCGGCGTCGCGGTCTTCGCGCCAGCGCGAGACGACCCGCGGCGCATCGTGGTTGGAAAAGGCCCAGCTCGGCCAACCCTCGCCCGGATCGCCCGGCCAGAGCGCCATCGACTGGTGGATGAGTTCGGGCGTGACCCGGTCGGCGTAGAGGAAGTTGAAGCCGTAGGCGCTGTCGAGGCGCGCGCCTTGGGTGAACAGCTTCATCTCGGCATCGGCCTGCTCGCCGCCGACTTCGGCGACTGTGAAGCGGCCGCCATAAGCGTCGATCGCCGCCTGGATGCGCTCCAGAAAGGCGGGGATCGCGGCGTGGCTCTGGTTGTGGAGGTGGTGCTGGAAATCGAACGGGCGGCTGCGCTTGCCGACTCCGGAGGCGACCGGCGGGTTATCGGTGAGCGCGGGATCGTGCATCGCGAAGTTGATCGCATCGAGCCGGAAGCCATCCACGCCGCGGTCGAGCCAGAAGCGGGCGGTGTCGATCAGCGCGTCCTGCACCGCAGGGTTGTGGCCGTTGAGGTTGGGCTGCTCGGGCAGGAAATTGTGCAGATAATATTGGCCGCGGCGGGCGTCCCAGGTCCAGCAGGGGCCGTAGAAGACGCTTTGCCAATTATTGGGCGGCGAGCCGTCCGGTTTGGCGTCGGCCCAGACGAACCACTCGGCCTTTGGATTGTCGCGGCTTCGGCGGCTTTCCTGGAACCAGGCGTGCCGGTCGGAGGTGTGGGCGTAGACCTGGTCGATGATCACCCTCAGGCCGAGGCCGTGCGCCCTGGCGAGCAGCGCGTCGAAATCCGCAAGCGTGCCGAAGATCGGATCTACATCGCGATAGTTCGCAATGTCGTAGCCGAAATCCTTCATCGGCGATGTGAAGAAGGGCGACAGCCAGATGGCATCCACTCCGAGGGAGGCGACATGGTCCAGCCGGGCGGTGATTCCGGGAAGGTCACCGACGCCGTCGCCGTTCGAATCGGCAAAGCTGCGCGGGTAGATCTGGTAGATAACGGCGCCGCGCCACCAGGCTTCGTCCGCCGCGGCGACCGAGAAGGTGGCGCCGTCGCGCTCTAGGAGGACTTGCTTGTTCAACGGGGCGCAGCCTTGCACACAATGTAATCCAATGGGGCGATTTCGACCCGGTAGCTGCCCGGGGCGGCCGCGGTTGCGGCGCAGGTGCCGTGCGAACCGGTCCAGCGCAGGGATGCGGCATCCACGGCAACGTTGGCGCTGATCGGCTTGGTGGAGGTGTTGAACACCGCCAGGGTCTCGCCGCCGCCCGAGGGCGCAAGGCGGGAGAAAGCGAACAGGCCCGGCGCATCGCCGGCGGCGCGCACCACCTGCTCGCCGCGGCGGAGCGCCGGATCGGCTTTGCGCAAGGCGGCAAGCGACGCGATGGCGCGATAGAGCGGCGCCTGCGTGTCGAAGTTGCTGGCGGCGGTGGTGGCCGGCGAGCCGACGAGCGTGTTGTCGTTGTAGACCGCCACCTTGCTCGGGAACATGTCCTCGCGCGCATCCTGGTCGCCGCCGTCGCCGGCAAAGCCCTGCTCGTCGCCATAATAAATCGTCGGCATGCCGCGCGACAGGAACAGCATGGCGTGGCCGAGGATCGTGCGCTTCAGCACCTCCTCGTCGCTCGCCTCCGGGTTCGCCTGCCGAACGAAATGGGCGAAGCGGCCCATGTCGTGGTTGCCGAGGAACGTGGGGAGCTTTCGCGCCGTGGCGTCGCCGCCTTCGTAGAGCGCGTCCATCTGGAACAGGCGCGACAGCGTGTCCGTGGCCTTGCCGCGCGCGACCACGTCGCTGACCGCGGACTGGAAGGCGAAATCGAGCACGGCCGGGTAGCGGTCCACTTTGGTGAAGCGGGCGAGCATGCCCGGATCGGGATCGAAGACTTCGCCGAAGATGTGGAAGTTGGGAATGCCGCGCGCCTTCGCCCGCTGCTCCATGGCGGGCACGAACGCCTGCCAGAATTCGGGGTTCACGTGGCGGGCGGTGTCGATGCGGAAGCCGTCCACGCCGAAATCGTCGATCCACTGGCCGAAGATTTCAATGAAGCCCTCCACCACGCGGGGATGCTCGGTGAAGAGATCGTCGAGGCCGACGAAGTCGCCCAGCTGCGAACTCTCGCCCCGGAAGGTCGAGTCGCCGCGATTGTGGTAGTAGATCGGATCGTTGAGCCAGGCGGGAACCTTCACTTTGGCTTCGGCGGCCGGCACATAGGGCGTGTAGGCAAAGTTCGGGTTGGTCAGCTGCGCGAAATTGCCGGAGCGCTGGCCGGCCTTGCCGATCCCTTCGAAGCCCTCGTTGATGCGCGCACCCGCTGGCCCGCCGCGAGCGGAATGCGGGTAATCGGCGAGCGAGCGGTAGGCGCAGGCGCCGACCCGGCATTCGCGATACTGGATCACGTCGGCGGTGTGGTTGGTGATGATGTCGAGGTAGACCTTCATCCCCCGCGCATGCGCCGCATCGACGAAGCGCTTGAGGTCCGCGCGGGTGCCGAAATGGGGATCGACCTGGGTGAAGTCGGTAATCCAATAGCCGTGATAGCCGGCGCTTTCCTGGCCCTTGGGCCCCTGCACCGGCTTGTTCTTGTAAATGGGGCCGAGCCAGATCGCGGTTACGCCCAGGCCCTGGATATAGTCGAGCCGGGCGGTGAGGCCCTTGAGGTCGCCGCCATGGTAGAATCCCTTGTGCGCCGGATCGAAGCCGTGGTCGAGCCGGCCGCCTTTGATGCCGCCGCGATCGTTGGCGGTGTCGCCATTTTCGAATCGGTCGGGCAGCACGAAATAGACGATCTCGTCCTCGCTCGGCCGGTCGAGAAGGTTCTGCGCCGATGCCGGGCTGGTGAAGGCGAGGGGGCAGGCGAGCGCATAGGCGGCAGCGGCGGCAAGTGCGCGCCGGGCCCGGCGCTTGGAATTGGCTGCTGCCATGGCGTCCTTCATCCCTCCCTTGCTGCACCGCTCGAAGCTTGAGCCTCGCTTGCTCTTTGCAGCCGTTTGCAATTGTTTGCAGAGACCGGGGGCGGCGGTCAAGCCCTTGCCGATGCTGCGCCGCAACATCCCTGCACGCCCATCGCCCTCTAAAGCTGAGTGCAACTGTGCTCTTTGCGCCACGTCGATCAACCCGTCTTCAATTTGCCGCTTGCAAGCGTTGCGAAAAGTTTGCAGTAATTTGCGGAACGCCACGAGATCGCGAGAGAATCGCGGCGCGTTGTACCGGAGGATGCAGGCTTTCACGCGAATTCCGGTCGATTCGAGGGGGCTGTTCCCGCGCAGAATGTCTGTGTGGGATCCGGCCTGAACGCAGAACGGGCCGATCGAATGGGGGCATTCGGCGGCTGACGGAATGGGAGACCCCGATGACCGATCTTTTCCTTTCGCGCCGGCGTAATCTTCTTGGCGGTGCCGCTTTGGTGGCACTCGCACTCGGCGGCGCTTCGCCCGCACTCGCTCAGGATGCCCCTGACGAAACAACGCAGGACGACAGCGCCAACCCGGCCTCTCCGCCCAACGTCGCCGGCGCCGAAGCCGGCGAAGGCGACGAGATCGTCGTTACCGGCTTTCGCGCCTCGCTTGCCAACGCGGTCGCGGAAAAGAAAGGGCGCGATCAGATCATCGAGTCGGTATCCGCCGAGGACATCGGCAAGCTGCCCGATGCGTCCATCGCCGAATCGATCGCACGCCTCCCGGGCCTGACCTCGCAGCGCCTGTCCGGCCGCTCCAACGTGATCTCGATCCGCGGCTTCGGCCCCGATTTTTCGCAAACCTTGCTGAACGGCCGTGAGCAGACCTCGACCGGCGACGCCCGCGCGGTGGAGTTCGATCAATATCCTTCCGAAGTCGTCCGCCAGGTCAACGTCTACAAGTCTCCGACCGCAAGCCTGGTTGGCCAGGGGCTGGTCGGCACCGTCGACATCCGGACCATCCGGCCGCTCGATTTCGGCGGCAAGCAGGTTTTCGCCGTCGGCGCGCGTGCCTCCTATGCTGACCTCGGCAAGCTCAACGCCGGCTCGCGCGACAAGGGCTTCCGGGTCAACGGCACGTTCGTGGATCAGAATGACGACGGCACCTTCGGCGTCGCCTTGGCCGCGTCCTACGTCGATGAGCCCTATCAGCTTCAGGAGTTCAATGCCTGGGGCTATCCGGGGGCCGGCACCCAGGCCGATCCGTACCAGATCGGCGGGTCGAAATCCTACGTCACCTCGACCCGGCTGAAGCGCCTCGGCCTTCAGGGCACGCTGCAGTTCAAGCCGACCGAGACGCTGACCACCACCGTCGATGGTTTCTATTCGAACTTCAAGGACGACCAGATCAAGCGCGGCATCGAGCTTCCGCTGGCCTGGGGCAATGCCAGCCTGCAGCCCGGTTCGGGCACGATCGAAAACGGCTTCCTGGTGTCGGGCATCGCCACGGGCGTCGAAGGCGTGATCCGCAACGATGCTTTCGAGCGCCACGCGAACCTGTATTCGGGCGGCCTCAACCTCAATTACGAGGGCGAAAGCGGCCTCAACGCGTTCCTCGACATCGGCTATTCGCGGACCGACCGCAATGAGCTGATCCTGGAAACCTATTCGGGCACCGGTTTCGGCGCAAACAACGGCGCACGCGACACCATCGCCTTCAAGGCGACGGAGCGCGGCACGGTATTCGATCCGACGCTGAATTATTCCGACACCGGCCTGATCAAGCTCACCGATCCGCAGGGCTGGGGCGGCGGCGTTCTTCCGCAGGTCGGCTATTTCAACAACCGCATCGTCGACGACGAGCTGTGGCAGTTCCGCGGACAGGTTGAAAAGGAGCTGGAAACGGGCTTCCTTTCGGCGGTCAAGGCCGGCGTCAACTACACCACCCGCGACAAGAGCCTGACGCCCGACGAGGCGCTGGTCCGCCTTGCCGGCGGTGCACTCGAAGCGCCGATCCCGGCCGAGTTCGTGCTCAAGCCGACGGACCTCACCTATCTCGGCCTCGGCCCGGTGGTGAGCTACGATCCGCGCGCGCTGCTTGCGGCGGGCAATGTCTATTCGCTGGTGTCGAACACGGCCAATCCAGACGTGGTCGCCAAGGCCTATGGCGTTCACGAGAACCTGCTGACGCTCTACGCCCAGGCCGACATCGGCGCGGATCTCGGCTCGTCCAGGCTGACCGGCAATTTCGGCGTCCAGGCGGTTCACACAGATCAGTCGTCGAACGGCAGCGTGATCGCCGCCGGGGTGATCACGCCGGCCGAAGCGGGTGCCAAGTTCTGGGACATCCTGCCGAGCGCCAATCTGTCGCTGCGGCTTGAGAGCGATTGGGTGTTCCGCCTTGCGCTCGCGCGTGAAATCCAGCGTCCGCGGCTCGATCAGATGCGGATCGCGGTCAGCTACGGCCTCAACCTCACCGAGCGGATCATCACCGGCAGCGGCGGCAATCCGTTCCTGCGGCCAACCCGGGCCAATGCGATCGATTTCAACATCGAAAAGTATTTCGGCCGCAGCGGCTATGTTGCGATGCAGTTCTTCTACAAGGATCTGAAGAACTTCATCTACGATCCGCGCGAGACTCCGTTCGATTTCACCGGCTATCCGCTCAGCCCCGCCGACGAGGCGCTGGCGACGACCCGGACCGGCCGGCTGAGCACCGCCGTCAACCTGGACGGCGGGAAGCTGTACGGAGTCGAGGCCGCCGGCACCCTGCCGTTCAGCGTCTTCTCCGAAGCGCTGCAGGGCTTCGGCGTCACCGGCGGCGTGTCCTACACCCGGACCAGCATCCGGGAGAATGCCGCCGCCACGGCCGAGCAGATCCCGGGCTATTCGCGCTGGGTGGCGAACGGCACCGCCTTCTACGAAAGCGGCGGCTTCTCGGTGCGCGGCAGCATTCGGCACCGGACGAGCTTCGTTGGCGAGCTTTCGGGCTTTGCCGGCAACCGCACCCGGCGCCGGGCGCTTGGCGAAACCATCGTCGACGCGCAGGTCGGCTACGACTTCGCGCAAGGCTCCAGCCTTGAAGGCCTCTCGGTCTATCTCCAGGCGCAGAACCTCACCGACGAGCGGTTCGCAACGATCGCCGATCCTAACAACCGGCTCACCGTTCTGGATTATCAGATTTACGGCCGCCGCTTCCTGGCCGGCTTCAACTTCAAGTTCTGAAATCCTGGGCCGGATCGTGCTACGCCCCCGCCTTCGCAAGCTGAAGGCGGGGGCTTTTTCGTGATGCGGGGGGCAGCGGGCGAGGTGGATAACCGCAAGGTCGCCAGCGTCGCGATCGTCGGCGGCGGATCGGCGGGCTGGATGGCGGCGGCGGCGCTCGCCAACGCGTTGCGCGAGGGGGTGGCGATTCACCTCATAGAATCGGATGAGATCGGCATTGTCGGTGTCGGCGAGGCGACCATTCCGCCGATCAAGCTGTTCAACCAACGCCTCGGCATCGACGAAAACGATTTCCTGAAGGCGACAGGGGGCAGCTTCAAGCTCGGCATCCGCTTCACGGGATGGGGCAAGGAAGGGCACAGCTACTTCCACCCGTTCGGCGCGTACGGCGCGGACTTCGACCTGGTGCCGCTCCACCAATATTGGCTTCGCGAGCGGGCACGCGGGGAGGGCACTCCGCTCGACGACCTCTCCATGGCCTGGGCGGCGGCGTCGCGCGGGCGCTTCGAGCGGCCGCTTGCCGACGGCCGCCGCATCCAGTCGACCCATGATTATGCCTATCATTTCGACGCGGGCCTCTACGGACGTTACCTGCGCACCTATGCCGAAGCGCGGGGGGTGGTGCGGCATGAGGGCAAGGTCGCGGACGTGGTGGTCGGCGGCGCGGACGGGCGGATCGAGCGGCTTCGGCTGGAGGACGGACGCGAGATAGCGGCGGACCTGTTCATCGACTGCTCCGGCTTTCGCGCTGTGCTGATCGGCGGCCCGCTTGAGACGCCGTATCGCGACTGGACGAGGTGGCTGCCCTGCGACCGGGCGGTGGCGGTGCCCTGCGCTTCGGGAGGGCACTTCGCGCCCTATACCAGCTCCACCGCGCGCGCGGCCGGGTGGCAGTGGCGAATTCCGCTCCAGCACCGCACCGGCAACGGCTACGTCTATTCGAGCGCGCACATCTCGGACGACGAGGCGGCCGATACCCTGCTCGCCAATCTGGATGGCGAAAAGCTGGCCGAGCCGCGCCTGCTGCGCTTCACGGCGGGGCGGCGGGAGGTTTTCTGGAACGGCAATTGCGTCGCTTTGGGCCTCGCCGCCGGGTTCATGGAGCCGCTCGAATCGACCAGCCTCCACCTTGTCCAGACCGGTATTTCACGGCTCCTTGCCCTGTGGCCGGACCGCGATTTCGATCCGCTCACCGCCGCCGAATATAACCGGGTGACGGCCGAGGAATATGAGCGCATCCGCGATTTCCTGATCCTCCATTACCACCTCACCGAGCGCACCGACTCGGCGCTGTGGCGTGACTGCGCCGCCATGGAAGTGCCGGACGCGCTTGCCTGGAAGATCGCCCATTTCCGCCGCTCCGGCCGGCTCGTATCGGCGGGGCCGGAGCTGTTCCAGAATGCCAATTGGCTGGCGGTGCATATCGGCCAGGGCAACTGGCCCGAACGCTACGATCCGCTGGCCGACGCGCGCGGGCAGGCCGATGCCGGGTCGATCCTCGCCGGTATCCGCCGTGTCGCGGCAGAAGCCGCCGAAGCGATGCCGAGCCACCGCGACTATATCGCCCGCCACTGCGAAGCGGCGGCGAGCTGAAACGAAACACAGGGAGAGCATCGATGGCCACTGCTGCACCGGGAGGCGTTCAGCCCGTCAAGCCAAGCATAAGCTGGCGTGGCTTGTGGAACATCAGCTTCGGCTTTTTCGGGATCCAGATCGGCTTCGCGCTTCAGAATGCCAACATGAGCCGGATATTCCAGTCGCTCGGCACGGAAATCGACAATCTTCCCGCTTTATGGGTGGCGGCGCCGCTCACCGGCCTGCTCGTCCAGCCGGTGATCGGCCACATGAGCGACAGGACCTGGCTCGGCCGCTTCGGCCGCCGGCGTCCCTATTTCCTGGCCGGCGCAATCCTCGCGGCCTTGTCGCTGTTCCTGATGCCGATGGCGCCCGCCTTGCTGTTCGCGGCGGTGATGCTGTGGGTGCTGGACGCAAGCCTCAACATTTCGATGGAGCCGTTTCGCGCGTTTGTCGGCGACATGCTGAGGAAGGACCAGCACAGCGCCGGCTATGCGGTGCAGACCGCCTTCATCGGCGCCGGCGCGGTGGTCGGCTCGATCTTTCCCGTCGCGCTCGAGCATCTCGGCGTGTCGAACGAAGCGGCGGCCGGCAGCATCCCGGACACGGTGCGCTATGCCTTCTGGTTCGGCGGCCTCGCCCTGTTCGCCTCGGTGCTGTGGACGGTGTTCACCACTCGCGAATACAGCCCGGAGCAGATGGCCGCCTTCGAAGGGGCGCGGGCCGAGGAACAGACCCACACGATGCGGGCGCTGGCCGCGCGGGGCTTTGCGTCGAGCGCGGTGTGGATCGTGCTCGGACTCGCGGTTGTGGCGGCGGTTGCGGCGTTCGGGCTTGAGAAGGAAGTCTATCTGCTCGGCGGCCTGCTGCTCGCCTACGGCCTCGCCAGCATCCTCGCCATCGTCATGGCGCGGGGCGGCAGGGATGGCGGCATGCTGTGCCACATCGTCGGCGATTTCGGCGGCATGCCCGATCTCATGAAGCGCCTCGCCGTTGCCCAGTTCTGCAGCTGGTCGGCGCTGTTCATCATGTGGATCAACACCACGCCGGTGGTGACCCGGTATTTCTACAACGCGCCCAATGCCGGCGATCCGCGCTTTCAGGAAGGCGCGAGCTGGGTCGACGTCCTGTTCACCACCTATAACGGGGTCGCGGCGGTGGCGGCGCTGACCCTGCTGCCGCTGCTCGCCCGCGGCATCGGCCGGGTGCGCACCCACATCTTCGCCCTGCTGTGCGGCGCCGCGGGGTATCTCAGCTTCTTCCTGCTCAAGGACCCGCTGCACCTCATCCTCAGCGAAATCGGCATCGGCATCGCCTGGGCGTCGATCCTGGCAATGCCCTATGCGATCCTCGCCTCCGCGCTGCCGCAAAGGAAGCTCGGCATCTACATGGGCCTGTTCAACGTCTTCGTGGTGGTGCCGCAGCTCCTGGTCGCGACCGTCATGGGATCGATCATGAAGGCCTGGTTCCCGGACGACCCGATCTGGACCATGGCGTTTGCCGCCGGCGTGATGGCGCTCGCCGCCCTCGCCATGTTTCGCGTCCCCGAGCCGCCGCGCGAGGAGGTGAAGTGATGGGGAACGCGACATCTATCCTCCCCGCTCGCGGGGAGGGGGACCGGCGAAGCCGGTGGAGGGGGGTTGGAGCAGTGCGCGGCGTGAAGCCCCCTCCACCGCACTGCGTGCGGTCCCCCTCCCCGTCCCGGGGAGGATTGTTAGGCTTGATGCTGCTCATCTTCTCTTTGGCCGCGCCCGCCGCCGCGCAGGCGCCCGACCGCTACGCGCCAATCGACATGTCCGGCGTCAAGCATCCGGACTGGGCGAAGGACGCCGTCCTTTACCAGATCAACACCCGCCAGTTCACGAAGGAAGGCACCTTCCGCGCCGCCCAGCGCGAGCTGCCGCGCCTCAAGGCGCTCGGCGTCGACATCCTGTGGCTGATGCCCATTCACCCGATCGGCGAAAAGAACCGCAAGGGGACGCTCGGCAGCCCTTACTCGATCCGCGATTATTACGGCGTGAACCCGGAATTCGGCACCATGGCCGAGTTCAAGGCCTTCGTCGCCGCCGCCCATGCCCAGGGCATGCACGTGATCATCGACTGGGTCGCCAATCACTCGGCCTGGGACAATCCGCTCGTCGCGCAGCACCCCGATTGGTACGACCGCGACTGGAAGGGCGATTTCCGCCCCACGCCGTGGTGGGACTGGTCGGACATCATCGACTTCGATTTCCGGCAGACGGGCGTTCGCCGCTACATGGCGGATGCGATGCGCTTCTGGGTCAGGGAGGCCGATATCGACGGCTTCCGCGCCGACGTCGCCGCCTACGTGCCGCTCGATTTTTGGGAAAAGGTGCGGGAAGACCTGAACGCCGAGAAGCCCGTCTTCATGCTCGCCGAAGCCCAGATGCGCGACCTCCACTTGAAGGCGTTCGACGCGAGCTACGGCTGGGGCTGGTACGAGGCGCTGGCCGACATCGCCCACGGCAAGGCCGATGTCGGCGCCTTGTTCGGTTATTATAGCGAGAATGAAAGCGCCTGGCCGGCCGGCGCGATGCGCATGGTCTATGTCGAGAATCACGATCAGAATGCCTGGCACGGAACCCAGTTCGAGACCTTCGGCCCGGCGCTGACCAACACGATCGTGCTGTCGGTGGCGGGCGAGGGCATTCCGCTGATCTACAACGGAGTCGAGGCGGGCAATCCCAAGCGGCTCGAATTCTTCGAAAAGGACCCGATCGTCTGGCGGGAGCATCCCAACGGCGCACTGTACAAGCGCCTGACTGCGCTCAAGACCCGCAACAAGGCCTTGTGGAACGCGCTCTGGGGTGCGCGGATGGTGGGGGTAGTCAATTCGGCGCCGACCAAGGTCTTCTCCTTCGTTCGGCAGAAGGACGGGCACCGGGTGTTCGCGGCAATGAACTTCTCGGGTGAGCCGCAGACGGTGACGTTCAAGGACGGGCTCCATCACGGCCGCTTCCGCGATTTCGACGGCGGGGCGGCGGTAACGGTGGATGCGGCGACTAAGATGACGCTTGCGCCGTGGAGCTACAGGCTGCTTACGCACGAGCCGTGATCAGGCAGGCAAGCACGGAACTGGAAGTCGCAACGCCGGGGCAGGGGCTCCACGAGGTGACGCGCGAGATCGTCCGCTGGGTTGCGGCGCAGGAAATGGAGGAGGGGCTGCTTACGGTCTTCTGCCGCCACACCTCGGCCTCGCTCCTGATCCACGAAAATGCCGCGCCCGCCGCGCGGCGTGACACCGAGGCGTATTTCACCAGAATCGCGCCGGAGGATGCCCACGCTTACGAGCATGACGAGGAAGGGCCCGACGACATGCCGGCGCACCTGCGCACCGCGCTGACCCAGGTTCAGCTTTCCATACCGCTGATCGGCGGCCGGCTGGCGCTCGGCACCTGGCAGGGCATCTACCTATTCGAGCACCGCCGCCGGCCGCACGGGCGGCGCCTCGCGCTCCACCTGATCGGCGAATGAGATGAGTTTCGAGTCCGTTCGCGCCTGGCTGTTGGAGCACGCTCCCGACCTGCCGATCATCGAAACACCGGAAAGCACCGCCACGGTGGACCTCGCCGCCGAGGCGCTCGGCGTCGAGCCGGGACGGATCGCCAAGACGCTTGCGATCCGCGTCGGCGAGCGGGTGGTGCTGGTCGTCGCCCGCGGCGATGCGCGGCTCGACAATTCCAAGTCCAAGGCGGCGTTCAACGCCCGGCCGCGCATGCTCGGCGCGGAGGAAACGTTCGCGGTGACGGGGCATCCCGTCGGCGGCGTCTGCCCGTTCGGCCTTGCGACGCTGCTGCCGGTGTATTGCGACGTCAGCCTGCGCAAATTCGACATCGTCTATCCGGCGGCGGGCTCGCTCAACAGTTCGGTGAAGGTCACGCCGGAGCGGCTGGCGGCGCTCGTCTCCACCGCCTGGGTCGACGTCTGCAAGTTGCGGGACTGACCCTCCGCGCCCATTTACCGTCACCCCCGCGAAAGCGGGGGTCCCGCTTCTTTCTTCCTCGGCTACGGAAAAGCGGGATTCCCGCTTTCGCGGGAATGACGAAGTTGGGTCAGCGGGCGGTGTCCAGCCGGGCCATCCTGCGCTGTTCGAACTGCTCCAGCCACTTCGCGAAAGCCGGAAGCTCGTCCGCGTCGAAGCGCATCTCAGCCTGCGGATCGGCTTCCTCGAACCGCACCGGCGCCGGTGCCGGCCGCCGGCCCCGCACCAGCCGCGCCGCCAACCGGCAGGCGCGGTACGCCAGATGCAGCCCGGTTCGCACCGGATCGAGCCTGAGCGCGCGGGCGAGGTGGGCGAGGGCGTCACCCCGCGCGCCCTCCAGCGCCCGCGCCTCGGCAAGCGCGAGGCAGCGCACCCCCATCGTCCACCGAAGCGCCTCCGGCGGTACCTCGGCGCCGTCCTCTCGTAGCCGCTCCAGCGCCAGTTCCCAGGAGCGCAGCATCCGCTCACCGCTTCGCGACATGCTGCCCGCAACGAGCCGGTAGCCGACGAGATATCCCCGCACGAGCGCCACCGGATGCCGCCGGGCGACCTGGAGCTGGAGCGACACGTCCTCGCAGCCCTCGGCGCCGCGCTCGCGCAGGGTTTCGTCATAGCCCCCTGCTTCCAAGGCCGCTGCTTTGGATAGAAGCAAGGCGCTGCCGTTGCCGACCACGTTCCGGTAGGCGAGCCGCGCAAGCGCCGGGCCTTCCACCCGCCAGCGCTCGCCCGCGCCGATGATCCGCCCCGCTTCGTCGATCACCCGGAACCAGCCATACACAAAGCCGGGCGGCACAGAGGCGGCGAGGGCGGCGGCGACCTGCTTTTCGATCTTGGCAGGATGCCACAGATCGTCGGCATCGACCGGCGCGACCCACGCGCCCGCTGCTTCGGCGATGCCCCGGTTACGGGCCGAGGCGACCCCGGCATTGGCCTTGGCGATGAGGCGCGCGCGTGGTTCCTCCGCACAGAAGGCGGCGGCAAGTGCCGAGGTGGAGTCGGTGGAGCCGTCGTCAACGATCAGGATTTCCAGGCGGCGGTAGGTCTGCGCCGCGACCGAGCGCAGCGTCTCCGCCAGCGTCGTCTCCGCATTGAACGCGGGAACCACGACGGTGACCAGCGGCTGGGTATCGGAGGCGCCTGTTTCCACACGCCAGCAATCGGGCATGCCGCGCCGCCAGTCCAGCCCGCTACTCGACACCGGCGGGCCGCCCCACTAGGTTCCGCCGCCATGCGGGACATCGTCTACACTGCCGAGCCGGAGCTCCGCCGGCCCGCGGCCTTTCTGGCCGCCGCGGCGGGCGATCTGCGGGCCGGGCTGCCGATCGGCCTGCGGTTGTTTCGAAGCAATCTCCAGGCCCGCTACCGGCGTTCCCGGCTCGGCTATGTCTGGCTGCTCCTGCCCGCGCTTGGCACCGCCGCGCTTGCCGCCTTTATCCAGTCGCGCCGCATCGTCGCGGTTGCGCCCACCGAGCTGCCCTATCCGCTGTTCGTGCTCGCCGGGATCATCCTGTGGCAGCTGTTCGGCGAAGCGCTCAACGCGCCGATGCAGCAGCTCAACGCTGGCCGGCAGCTCATCACCCGAAGCCGCGTGCCGCACGAGGCGCTGATCGCCGCCGGGGCGCTTGAGGTGCTGCTCAACGCCGGTATCCGCCTGCTGGTGCTCCTCGTCGCCTTCGCGTGGTTCGGGATCGCCATTTCGCCCGCCATCCTGCTGGTGCCGCTCGGGGTGGTGGCGCTTGCTGTGCTCGGTCTCGCGCTGGGCATGCTGCTGGCGCCGATCGGGCTCCTCTACGACGATGTCGGCCGCGGGCTGACCTTGCTGCTGAGCTTCGGCTTCTTTGTAACCCCCATCGTCTACCCGATCCCCGCGGGCTCGCCGCTGCGCTTCAACCCGCTCGCCCCGCTGATCGAGACCGTGCGCCACGGCATCTCCGGCGCAGGCGCCGCGCCCGGCTTCTGGGCGGTAAGCGCCGGCGGCGCGGCGTTGCTGGTGCTCGCCTGGCTGTTCTACCGCCTCGCCCGGCCGCATTTCATCGCCCGCCTGGGATGAGCCTGCTGTTTCGAATCCGGCGTCGCCTCGGCCGGCTCCGCCCCGCCGCGTTGCTACCGCCGCGCCCGCTTGCCGAGACGATCGACTTCAACGAGCCCGCAGTTGCGCGCGATCCGTACCCGCATTGGGAGACTCTGCGGGCGGACGGGCCGGTCCACTTCCTGCCGCGCACCGGCGGCTGGATGGTGCTCGGCTACGATCCGATCAAGGAGGCCTTTGCCCGGCCGGACCTGTTCTCCAACGCGCCTTACCGCGAGGTCGATGCAGTCCTGCTCGGCGAGGACCCGCCCCGCCAGTCCGCGACTCGCCGCCTCGTCTCCCGCCATTTCACGCCCGACGCCCTGCGCCGGCTGGAGGACACCGCAGCCCGCGCGGCCCGAGTCGCTGCTTCGTCCCGCTTCGATGCGGTAAGCGGCTTCGCGCAGCCGGTGAGCAGGGCGGTCGCGGCCGAGCTGATCGGCTTCGACGCGGCGACGCTTGCCGAAGTCAGCGCCGCAACCGACGCTGCATCGACCGAGCCGCTGCCGGTGCTGATCGCCGCGCTTGACGCCTTCGGGCCGCGCGCCGTGATCTACCGCCAGCTGCTTCGCGACGGCGAGGGGCTGATCGGCGAGGCGGAGGCGCGCAGCCTGGTGCGGCTGCTCTGGCTCGCCTCCAACACCACCACCGAGCGGGTGGTCGCCCGCTGCGTGCTGAGCCTCGCGGCGGACCCGGACCTGCAACGCGCCGTGCGCGCCGACCGCACGCTGGTCGCCCCGTTAATCGAGGAGGTGATGCGCCTCCACCCGCCCGAGCACGTATTGCCGCGCTTCACGGTGGCCGAGGCGGCGCTGGGCGGGAAGACGATCCCCGCCGGAGTGCCGGTGTTTCTGTGCATCGGAGCCGCCAACCGCGATCCGGCGCAGTTCGAAGCGCCGGCCGAACTTCGGCTGGAGCGCGGCTCCAAGCGCCACTTCGCGTTCGGCGGCGGGATCCACCATTGCGTCGGCGCGCCGCTGGCAAGGCGGGTGGTTGCCGCGGCCATCGGGGCACTGCTCGATGTTTCGCCGGACCTGCGTGCTGCCGAGCCGCTCGACACCCTGCCCATGTTCGCAAGCCTCACCGCCCTCGCCCCGACGCGGCTGGAGGTCGAGGCGTGAGCGTTTCGGATGCGCTAACGCGGGCGCTCGCCTTCCTGGGTGAGTCGCAGCTCCCAAATGGCGAGATCCCGGTCTACGCTACCACCGATCCAACGCTGGCGGAACGTGCCGAACTCGACCCGTCGATCTTCCCCACCGCGCTTGCTGCTTATTGCCTCTCGTTCTGCGGCGAGGCGGCGCCGATCGCCGCGCGTGCGCACGAGTTCCTGCTGGGCGAGATGGACGCGAACGGCCTGTGGAAGCACTGGACGCGCGACCACCCCCACGCCTCGACCCTGCCGCCGGACCTCGACGACACGAGCTGCTCCTCCGCGGTGCTCGTGGGGGCGGGCCGGACGGTGCCGGACAATCGCGCCTTGCTGCTCGCTAACCGCGACGGGCAAGGCCGCTTCTTCACCTGGGTGGTGCCCCGGCCGCGCTGGACCGGCGGGCGGCACATGCGCCTTGTCCTGCGCCAGCTTCGCCACCTGCCGACCTTGGTGATGTTCTTCCGCCTGACCTCCGCGAAGCCTTACGACATCGACGCCTGCGTCAATGCCAGCACGCTTCACTATCTCGGCCGCTTCGACGGGGAGGAGAAAGTGATCGCCTTCCTCCTCGATGTGCTGCGCGATGGACGCGAGCGGCAGTGCGACAAGTGGTACGAGAACCCCTTCGTGGTCCGCTACTTCCTGTCCCGCGCCCTGGCCGGCCGGGCGCCCGAAGCAGGGCCGCTGATCGTCGCCCGCACCGCCGCCGAGCCGCCGTCGAGCAGCCTGGAGCACGCCCTCGCCGCCTGCGCGCTGCTCGACTGGGGCGCGGATGCCAGCGCGCACGTTGACGCCTTGCTGGCCGCACAGGCGCCCGACGGAAGCTGGAGCCGAGCCGCGCTCTACCATGGCGGCCGCGCCCGCCTGCGCTCCGGCGGCTTCGCCGAGCCGCACCCCGACACCCCCCGCTGGGGATCGGAAGCGATCACCACCGCCTTCGCCGCCGAAGCGCTGGCCCGCTGGCGGGCAAGGGCAGGGGAGGCAGCATGACCCGCCACCTCCTCCACATCGGCTACCCGAAGACGGCGACGAACTTCCTGCGCGCCTGGTTCGACTCGCATCCGCAGATTGCCTTCAAGCGCGGCGGCTTCGCCGGCTTCGGCCGCCTACCCGACATCGCCGCGCCCGCCGCTCTTTCCGCCGAGGCGCCGCGCCTGCGGGTGAGCAGCTCGGAACTCCTCGCCACCCCCCACGCCGAGGTGACGCGCTCGGTGCGCTACGCCCGCCCCGCCGAGGCCTTCGCAGCCGACCAGGCCCGGGTCTGCGCCACCCTCGCCGGCCTGTTTCCCAATGCCGAAGTGCTGATCGTCACCCGCGGCTTCCGCTCGATGATCCTCTCCTCATACTCCCAATATGTCCGCACCGGCGGCACCCAGAGCCTCGCCGAGTTCGCCGCCTCCGGCCGCGCCAACGGCGCCTGGCACTACGACCGGCTGGTCTCCGCTTACGCCGACGCCTTCGGCCGCGACCGGCTGATCCTTCTCCCTTGGGAACTGCTCCGCGACCGCCCGGCCGACTTCGTCGCTCACCTAGAAGGCCGCTTCGGCCTCGACCCCGGTCCGGTGCCGAAGGAGCGCCCCAACCAGGCCCTCGCCCCGGCCGAAATCCAGGCGCAACTCCGTCTCAACCGCGCGCTTGCCCGCGCTCCCAAGCGGGTTGCCGCCCTCTACGCCCGCGCCGCCGCGGCGGACCGCCTGCCGCTGCGCGCGCTCGCCCGCTTCGGCAGAGGAGAAGGCGATACCCTCGACCCCGCCTTGCTGGAGGCCTATCGCGGCGGGGCGGAGAGCCTTGCCGCCGAGCCCCTGTTCCGCCCCTACGCCGCCGATTACCTCTTCGACTGACCACGGACCTTCCCCATGACCAGCCCGCCCCCGGCCGCGCCCAGGCGCCTCGCCTTTATCAGCTCCAACCCGGCGTGGGGCGGAAGCGAGGAATTGTGGAGCGCCGCCGCCGCCGAGCTCGCCGCCGCCGGCCACCACGTCACGATCATCAAGGGCGACCTGTCCGGCAACTCGCCCCGGCTCAAGCGCCTGCGCGATCTCGGCTGCACCATGATCGACCTGAAGCGCCTGCCGCTGATGCCCAGGAGGACCTACGAATTCCTCGCCAATTTCGCCTGGCCCACCGCCTTCGCGATCCAGGCGCTTCGCCTCCGCTACGCCCTCTGGAAAGCCCGGGCCGAGCTCGTGATCGTCAGTCAAGGCGGCAATATCGACGGCCTGTTCCACCTGAAACGCGTCCGCAAGCGCGGCTACCCCTACGGCACGATCTGCCAGAAGGCGGCGGAAATGTACTGGCCGACCGACCGCTACCTCGGCGACATGCAGGACGCCTATCGTGACGCCCGCTTCGTCTGGTTCGTCTCCGAGCATAACCGCCGGCTTACCGAGGAGCAGCTCGGCCGGTCGCTCCCCCAGGCCGCGGTGGTCCGCAACCCGTTCCTCGTCCCTTGGGAGGAGCGCTCTGACTGGCCAGCGGGCGAAGGCCTGCGCCTCGCCTGCGTCGGCCGCCTTTTCCCGCGCGAAAAGGGCCAGGACATCATTTTGCGTGTCCTCGCCCGCGAGAAATGGCGCGCCCGTGCCGTCAGCGTCACCTTTTTCGGTTCAGGCGACCATCGGGTCGGCCTTGAGGAGACGGCGCGCTACCTAGGCGTCGAGAACGCCCGTTTCGGCGGCCATTCGGACGATGTCGCGGGCATCTGGAACGACCATCACGGGCTGTTCCTCCCCTCCCACTGCGAAGGCCTGCCTTTGGTGCTGGTCGAGACCATGCTCCAGGGCCGCGTGCCGATCGTCACCCGGGTCGCCGGCAATCCCGAAGTGGTGGAGGATGGGGTCACCGGCTTCCTCGCCGCCGCACCGACGGACGATGCAGTGGACGAGGCGCTGGAACGGGCCTGGGCTGCGAGGGAGCGCTGGCCGGAGATCGGCCGCGCCGCCGCCCGCTCGATCCGCGCCACGGTACCCCGCAATCCCGCCGCCGCGTTGGCCGAAATGATCGTGGCCGCCGCCGACGAGCGCACGCTCGCGCCGGAGAGCTTTCTTGAGCCGGTCCTTAGAGACGCCACTTCGCTTTCGCTCAGCGGCTCCTCAGGATGAGCGAATAGGGTCGTTCAATCTGCAATCCTTGTAACATCCCACTCCGCTCATCCTGAGGAGGGACTGAGCTTGTCGAAGGCCCGTCTCGAAGGACCCGCAGCCAAAACCACCCTCAGACCCTCACCGTATCGGGCAGCTCGGATCGAGCCGGAAGTCGAGATAATCGTCCACCGAGCGCATCAGCAGCGGCATCTCGTTCTGGAAGAAGTGGTTGGCGCCGGGAATGGTGTCGTGGTGGATGGTGATGTGCTTCTGGGTGCGCAGCTTCTCGACCAGCTTCTGCACCGCGGACGGCGTCACCACCTCGTCCGAATCGCCCTGGATGATGATGCCCGACGACGGGCAGGGGGCGAGGAAGGTGAAATCGTACATGTTGGCCGGCGGCGCGATCGAGATGAAGCCGCGCACTTCGGGACGGCGCATAAGGAGCTGCATGCCGATCCAGGCGCCGAACGACACGCCGGCGATCCAGGTGGTCTCCGCTTCGGGGTGGATCTGCTGAACCCAGTCGAGCGCCGAGGCGGCGTCCGACAATTCGCCGATGCCGTTGTCGAACACGCCCTGGCTTTTGCCGACGCCGCGAAAGTTGAAGCGCAACGTCGCGAAGCCGCGGCGCACGAACGTCTTGTACAGCGCCTGCACGATGGCGTTGTTCATCGTGTTGCCGTGCGGGTGCGGGTGGAGGATCATTGCAACGGGCGCGCGCGGACGCGGGCCGGGGCTGAAACGGCCTTCGAGACGGCCCTCGGGACCTGGGAAGATGACTTCGGGCATTGCACCTGCGATTGGCTGACTTTTGAAGAAATGCGCGAAGGGCATACCCTCCGTGCGCGTCCAGTCTATATAGGCGGCGCGCTCCGTTTCGCAATTTGAAAGGCAAGGACAAAGTGCCCAGCCGCATCTATCTCGACCACGCGTCCACCACGCCGATCCTGCCGGAGGCTGCCGAGGCGATGCGGGCGGCTTGCGAAAACTGGGCCAATCCTTCGTCGCCCCATGCCGAGGGGCGCGCGGCGCGGGCGCAGCTTGAGGATGGGCGGCGGCGCATCGCCAAGGCGCTTGGGAGGGAGGGGACTTTGATCTTCACCTCCGGAGCAACCGAGGCGATTTCGCTGGTGTTCGGCGCGGCCAAGGCCGGAAGCTTCATCGTCTCGGCGGTGGAGCATCCCGCCGTCCTGCGCAGCGCCCCGCAGGCACGGCAGATTTCGGTGCTCGGCGACGGCACGCTCGACCTCGACGACCTCGGTCGCGCCCTCGAAGGCGCCGAGCGGCCGCTGGTTGCCGTCCAGTCCGTGAACAATGAAACCGGCGTCATCCACCCGATCGCCGAAGTGGCGCCCCGGGTGCGCGCCGCCGGGGCCTTGCTCCTCGTCGATTGCGCGCAAAGCGCCGGCAAGCTGCCGCTCCCGGACGCCGATTTCATCGTCGTCGCCGCCCACAAGTTCGGCGGCCCGCCCGGCATCGGCGCGCTTCTGGTCAAGGACACCGCCACGCTGTCGGCGATCGGCGGCCAGGAAGGCGGCTTTCGCCCCGGCACCGCCGCCGTCCCCTCCATCATGGGCTTCGCCGCCGCCTGCGAGGCCGATCACGCCTGGTACGAGCAGGCCAAGAGCCTCCGCACCCGCCTCGACCAGGGCATACTCGCGGCGGGCGGCGAGATCGTAGCCGGCAGCGCGCCGCGCATCGCCACCATTGCCTGCTATCGGATGCCCGGCGTCCCCGGCGCCTCGCAGATGATGCAGCTCGATCTCGCCGGCATCGCCGTCACCGCGGGCAGCGCCTGCGCGTCGGGCAGCCTCAAGACCAGCCATGTCCTGACCGCCATGGGCTATGAGGAGGCTGCCGCCCGCGAAGTGATCCGCGTCAGCTTCGGCCCGCAGACGGTGGAAGCCGACATCGACGCCCTGCTCGGCGAATGGCGCGCCTTGTTCGGCAAACGCCGCGCAGCGTGAAGCCGGTCACCTACCTCGATTATCAGGCAACCACCCCGCTCGCCCCCGAAGCGGCAGCGGCCATGCGCCCCTGGATCGAAGACCACTTCGCCAACCCCCAAAGCGCCCACCGCACCGGCCGCGAGGCGGCGGCCGCGATCGAGGTGGCGAGGGAGCGGGTAAACACTGCACTGACTACTCCCCTCCCTGAAAGGGAGGGGTTGGGGGTGGGTGCGAGCGAAGCGAGCCCTTGCTCAGGCACAGCGAGCCCTTGCTCTACCAAACAAAGCCCTGCGGCGGCATCGAGCCACCACAGGGCTGACCCACCCATGAGCGCCGCTAAGGCTGCGTCCGGGGGACGCAGCCAGGCGCTCATCCCTCCCTTTCCGGGAGGGGGATCGCTCTACTTCACCTCAGGCGCGACCGAAGCCGCCAACTGGGCCCTAAAAGGCGCCGCCTCCCGCCTCCCAGCCGGCAAGCGCCGCATAGTCACCCTCCCCACCGAACACGCCTGCGTCCTCGACACGGTAGCCTGGCTCGCCACCCAGGGCTTCGAAACCGACATCCTCCCCGTGCAGCCCGACGGCCTCGTCAACCTTAGCCTCGCCGCCGAGCGCATCACCCCCGCGACCGGCCTCGTCGCCGCCATGCTGGTCAACAACGAGATCGGCGTCATCCAGCCCGTCGCCCAGATCGCCGCACTCGCGCACGCCGCCGGAGCCCTGTTCTTCTGCGACGCCGTGCAGGGCTTTGGCCGAGTCCCCATCCCGATCGAGGCCTGCGACATGATCGCCATCTCCGCCCACAAGGTGCACGGCCCCAAGGGCATCGGCGCGCTCTGGATCCGCGACGGCGTCGGCATCGACCCGCTCCTCCACGGCGGTGGCCAGGAAGGCGGGCTTCGCTCCGGCACCCTCTCGCCCGCCCTTTGCGTCGGCTTCGGCGAAGCGGCCCGGCTGCTCCTCGAGCGCCGCGAAGAGGACGCCGCCCACGTCGAACGCCTCTGGTCGTTAGCGCGGGACGTGATGAAGGAGTGGACCGTCAACGGCTCCACTGGCCACCGCTACCATGGCAACCTCAACCTCCGCCGCGCCGACGTCGATGCCGCCCGCTTGATCTCCGAACTTCGCACGGTCGCCTTTTCCGCCGGCTCCGCCTGCGCCAGCGGCTCGGGACGCCCAAGCCACGTCCTCTCCGCCCTGGGCCTCTCCGGCCAGGAGGCGCGGAGCAGCATCCGCCTCGGCTTCGGCCGCAACACCAGCGAGGAGGAACTCGTCGAAGCGCTCACCCGCATCGACGAAGCTGCGGCTCGCCAGCTAGGCCTCGCCGCATGACCCTGATCCGCTTCATCTCCTCGGACGGCCGCCACGTCCAGGACGTCAGCGGCCAGCCCGGCGACCGCCTTCTCGACATCGCACAGGCCAATGGCCAGCCTCTGGAAGGCACGTGCGAGGGGCAGATGGCCTGCTCCACCTGCCACGTCGTCGTTGCGCCTGAGGACTTCGCCAAACTCCCACGCGCCAGCGAGGAGGAAGAAGACCTGCTGGACCTCGCCAGCCACGTCACCCGCCACTCGCGCCTGTCCTGCCAGATCTGGCTCACGGAGGCGCTGGACAGCCTCACCGTCCAAATCCCGGGCGGCGTCCACAACATGCAGGGGCGGTGAGGGGACACGGCCACCGGCTTGCACCCGCGCGCCTTCCGCGCCATATGCGCGGCGGGAGTCGGGCGGACGCAGCATTCGCCAACCCGGTCAGGTCCGGAAGGAAGCAGCCGTAACGAAACACGCCGCGGGTCGTCCGGCTCTCACCGCGCAGGCCGCACGAGGGTAGCAAAGCTACCCTCGAGACGGCCAAGCGCGGCCAGCCTCGCTCGCGAGGACTGACGGCGCGGCTTTGCCGCGACGCTCCGGCGCTCCACTTCTACAGCGAAGCGGTAAGCGCAGAATCAAAGCCGCCCCTCCACCCCCGCCGCCCATCGCTTTTCACTTTCCTACATGCCGCCTGGGGTGCGATGCTGGCGCGATGATCGGTGTGTATGAATCGGTGTTGAAGCTGGCGTCAGGCGCCTCCTTGGGGAAGAGCCCCCCCCTGAAACCATGTGACTCTTGTGACATTCGTAAACTTCGGCGAGCGCGGCATGGACTCTGACGGCTCCGATTCGTTCGGCCTCGGCCTCGACGAGCCGCCGCAGCCGGCCAAAGCCGCCGCGGCGCAGCCGTACCGCGTGCTTGCCCGCAAATACCGTCCGCAAAGCTTCGCCGAGCTGATCGGCCAGGACGCGATGGTGCAGACGCTCGGCAACGCGATCAAACGCGACCGGCTTGCCCATGCATTCCTCCTCACCGGCGTGCGGGGGGTGGGCAAGACTTCAACAGCCCGCCTGATTGCCAAGGCGCTCAACTGCATCGGACCGGACGGGCAGGGTGGTCCGACGATCGATCCGTGCGGCGTCTGCGAACCGTGCCGCGCGATCGCCGAAGGCCGCCACATCGACGTGGTCGAGATGGACGCCGCCTCCCACACCGGCGTCGACGACGTGCGCGAGATCATCGAGGCGGTGCGCTATTCGGCGGTGTCGGCGCGCTACAAGGTCTACATCATCGACGAAGTCCACATGTTGTCCAAGAACGCGTTCAACGCGCTTTTGAAGACATTGGAAGAACCCCCTGCACACGTTAAGTTTTTGTTCGCCACGACCGAGGTGAACAAGGTTCCGATCACCGTTTTGTCCCGCTGCCAGCGCTTCGATCTGCGCCGCATTCCGGCCGAGGAGCTTGCCGCGCATTTCGCCAGGGTGTCGGCAAAGGAAGACGTCGAGGTCGAGCCCGAAGCGCTGGCGCTGATCGCCCGCGCCGCCGAAGGCTCCGCCCGCGACGGCCTGTCCATCCTCGACCAGGCGATCGCCCATGGCGAGGGCGGAGTCACCGCGGATCAGGTGCGGGCCATGCTCGGCCTGTCGGACCGCGGCGCGATCCGCTCGCTGCTCGGTTTGCTTCTCGCCGGCGACGCGCGCGGAGCGCTGGAGGCGCTCAAGGGCCAGTACGATCTCGGCGTCGAGCCGTCGGCGGTGCTTCGCGGCCTGTTGGAAGCGGTGCACGGCATCACCCGCGCGAAGGTCGGCGGCTCGGAGGACAAGGCCCAGTCGGCCGAGGAGCGCGAGGCCTATGCGGAATGGTCGAGCCGGCTGAGCTACGGCGCCGTCCACCGCCTCTGGCAGCTCCTCCTCAAGGGCCTGGCCGAAGTGCACAGCGCGCCGATGCCGCTGGAAGCCGCCGAAATGGCGCTGCTCCGGGTCATCCATGCCTCGGAATTGCCCGATCCGGGTACGCTGCTCGAGAAGCTGGCCAGCGGCGAGCCCCTGCCGGCGCGCGCAGCGCCGGTTGCAGGTCCGGCGGCGTCCGCCTCCGCCCCGGCGGCAGCCGCGCCGCAGGAGCAGGCACGCTCGTTCCCCAGGGATTTCAAGGCCTTGGTGGATCTTGTTGCCAGCGGCGGTAAACCCCACTTGGCCCAGCAGCTCCACGATTATTGCGGCCTCGCCCGCTACGCCCCTCCGGAACTTGCGTTGAAGCCTTCCAAGCCTCTGTCGGGCGACTTCCTGAAGGAGCTCGGCGCGGCTTTGAAAACGCTCACCGGCGAGACCTGGGGGATCTCGATCTCCCAGGAGCAAGCGGAGCCTTCCCTCCTCGAGCAGGAACGCATGGCTGCCGACCGCGAGCGCCAGGCGGTGCTGGACAGCCCCATGGTCCGCGCCGCATTCGACACTTTCCCCGGCGCCGAACTCGCCGGCTACACCCTCGACGACCAACGGAGTGCCTAAATGCCCGACTTGAACGAACTGATGAAGATGGCGCAGGAAGCCCAGGCCAAGCTGATGCGCGCCCATGACGATCTCGACAAGGTCGAGGTCCAGGGCGTGTCGGGCGGCGGCCTGGTCAAGGTCCGCGCCAGCGCCAAGGGCCGGATCATCGGCGTCGAGATCGACGAAAGCCTGCTCGCCCCGTCCGAGAAGCAGATGGTGGAAGACCTCGTCGCCGCCGCCCTGAACGACGCCCGCGCCAAGGCCGACGAAGCCGCCAAGGGCGCCATGGAAGGCGTCACCGGCGGCCTCCAGCTCCCCCCCGGCTTTAAGATGCCGTTCTGAAATAATCGTCTCGAAGTGATACTTCGAGCCGGTTCTTAGAGCGCGTTTGATTCCGGCGCCGGGGTTTCCTCCGGCGCCGTTTCCTGCGAGGCCGGCTCGGTTTGGGGCTGCTCATATTCCTCGCCGGGCAACGCGCGGGAGGGAGCTGGGCGCGCTTCCGGCCTCGGCGCGGGAATGGGGCTGCTCCGCCTCGGTCGCGCCGGTACCCGCTCCGGCTGCTCCGCAGGCGAGGCGGCGCCCGAATAAACGCAGGCGTCCAGCCCGTCGCGCGCCACCACGCCGATCCGCGCGGCGATGCTGTTGCCGTAGCGCCGGGTGAAGCCCTTGGGCGCGGTCGCGCCGCGCTGCTTGGGAAGCGGCAGCACCGCCGCGATCCTCGCCGCTTCGGTGCGGGTCATGGCGGCGGCGTCATGGTTAAAATAGCGCATCGCGCCCGCGTTGGCGCCATAGGTGCCGATCCCCGTCTCGGCGACGTTGAGGTAAACCTCCATGATCCGCCGCTTGCCCCACATGTTCTCGATCAGCAGGGTGAACCAGGCTTCCAACCCTTTGCGGAAGAAGCCGCCGCCCTGCCACAGGAACACGTTCTTGGCCGTCTGCTGGCTGATCGTTGAGCCGCCGCGGATCACCGAGCCGCCCTTGGCATTGCGCCGCATCGCCTCCGCGATCGCATCCTGGTCGAAGCCCCAATGGCTGCAAAATTTGCTGTCTTCGGCCGCGATCACCGCCCGCGCCACGTCGCGGTCGATCCGCTCAATCGGCATCCACTCCTGCTGGATGTTGCGCCCGCCCAGCCGGTCGCCGAGCATGGTGAAGGTGTAAGGCGGGTTCACCCACCGGTAGAGCAGCACCCACAGCAGGCTGAGCAGGATGAAGAGGAACACGCCTTTCACCACCCAACCGAGGACGCGCGCGGGCCAACCGCGCTGCCGGGCTCTTACGCGCGGCATCGGGGTGCTCTAAACAGCCCACATCCGCTCACCTCGAGCAACGTCGAGAGGTCAAGCCGAGCAAAGCCGAGGCACTTGTTTCCAGGCTTCGCTCGAAAGGCTGTCTCGACCAGGCTCGACACGAGCGGGTGTTGAGTCGAACGGATTACGAGGCCGGAAGCAGGCGGCGCTCGCCGGCGAGGTTCATCAGCGCCTTTTGCAGCTTCTCGAACGCGCGAACCTCGATCTGGCGGATTCGCTCGCGGCTGACGTCGTACACCTGGCTGAGTTCTTCCAAGGTCTTGGGATCGTCGCTCAGGCGCCGCTCGGTGAGGATGTGCTTTTCCCGGTCGTTCAAGGCCTTCATGGCCTCCAGGAGCAGCTCGTGCCGCATCTTGGTTTCCTCGGCCTCCGCGACCCGCTCGTCCTGAAGCGGGCCGGTGTCGACCAGCCAATCCTGCCATTGGCCGTCGCCTTCCTCGCGCAGCGGAACGTTGAGCGACGTATCGCCGCCCATCGCCATGCGGCGGTTCATGGAGACGACGTCCTCCTCTGACACGCCGAGATCGGTGGCGATCTTGGTCACGTCGGCGGGCTTCAAATCGCCGTCCTCGAACGCCTCGATCTGGTTCTTCATCCGTCGCAGGTTGAAGAACAGTTTCTTCTGCGCCGCGGTGGTGCCCATCTTCACCAGGCTCCACGAGCGCAGGATATATTCCTGAATGGACGCGCGGATCCACCACATGGCGTAGGTCGCCAGGCGGAAGCCCCTTTCAGGCTCGAACTTCTTCACGCCCTGCATCAGGCCGATATTGCCTTCGGAGATCAGCTCGGCGGTCGGCAGCCCGTAGCCACGATAGCCCATGGCGATCTTGGCAACGAGCCGCAGGTGCGAATTGACCAGCTTGGCCGCCGCTTCCGTGTCCTGATGCTCCGCCCAGCGCTTGGCGAGCATATACTCTTCCTCGGGCGCAAGGATCGGGAACTTCTTGATCTCGGAAAGATAGCGGTTGAGGCCCGCTTCCCCGCTCATCGCGGGAATCGTTGCCACGTTTCTGCCGCCAGCCATGTTCTTCACTCCCTGGTGTCCAGCGTTTGTGCCGGTCCATCGCTCTTATTCATACCGAAAGCCCGCTTAACAGTTCCTGCATATCGGACGGAACGGCGCTTTTGAACGACAAGTTTTGCTTTGATACCGGATGAATGAAGCCAAGCTCGGCAGCGTGCAAAGCCTGGCGTTCAAAACCTAACGTTTTCAATAACTCCCGATGGGCCGGACGGGTCCGTCCATAAACCGGATCGCCGATCAACGGATGGTTGATCGACGTCATGTGGACTCGAACCTGGTGGGTTCGGCCGGTTTCAAGCCGGCATTCCACCAACGCGGCCTCTCGAAGAGGCCGAACCAGGGCGTAGTGAGTCACCGCCCGCTTGCCGCGGCCTTCCTCGACGATGGCCATCTTCTGCCGGTTGGCCGAGGAGCGAGCGAGGGGGGCATCCACAGTGCCGGCTGACGGGACCGGAATGCCCGCCACCACCGCCTGGTAGCGCCGGTCTATGCTGTGCCTGGTGAATTGGGCAGCAAGGCCTTCATGCGCTACGTCGGTTTTGGCGACGACCAGCAGCCCGGACGTGTCCTTGTCGATGCGGTGAACGATGCCCGGACGTGCAACCCCGCCAATGCCGGACAGCCGCCCTGCGCAATGGTGGAGGAGGGCGTTGACCAAGGTGCCGTCGAAATTGCCGGCCGCTGGGTGGACGACCATGCCGGCGGGCTTGTCGACGATCAGCAGGTGATCGTCCTCGAACACGATGTCGAGGGCAATGTCCTGCGCTTGGTTGTGCAGCGGCTCGGGCTCGGGCACCGCGACACGGTAGGCGCCGCCGGGTACCGCTTTTGAAGACGGATCGCGGACCGCCACGCCTCCAGGCCCGACGACTTGGCCGCTGCTGATCAGTGCCTTGAGGCGCTCGCGGGACATGTTGGGGACCGCCGCGGCGAGTGCGCGGTCGAGCCGCCAGCCCTGCGCGTCGGTGGCGATGGTCGCCGTGATCGTGTCTCCCCCCCGGGTCATGGAAGCGATGTGGCGACGAAATGACGGATATCAACGGGGGATCGAGGGGAAATCGGGGGCCGCTCCGCCTTGCAACCTGCGCCTCAGGAGGCCAATAGAGCGGGGGCGTTTTTGAAGACCGACAGGGGCACCACTCCGCATGAAATCCCACGAATTCGCGAGCTTGCTGTGTTCGCGCCTCTGCCACGACCTCCTGTCGCCGGTCGGTGCCTTGAATAATGGCATCGAATTGCTCGCCGACGAGCATGATCCGGAGATGCGCGCCCGCTGTCTCGATCTGCTCGGCGAAAGCGCGCGCGCGAGCGCCAACAAGCTCAAGTTCTTCCGCCTGGCCTTCGGCGCCGCCGGCGGCTTCGGCGATGAAGTCGATACCCGCGAAGCCCGCGTCGCGATCGAAGGCCTGTTCGGCGGCGACGGCCGGATCCAGCTCGGCTGGATGGTGGACGAGCCGACGATGAGCAAGCCCGCCTTGAAGGTGCTGATGAACCTCGTCCTGATCGCCGGCGACGCGCTGGTGCGCGGCGGCCGGCTCGATGTCGGCGCCGAGAAGCATGCGGCCGGTCTCGACATCGTGGTCCGCGGCGAAGGCCCGCGCATTGTTCTCGATCCGGAGCTCAAGCGCGCCATGCTCGGCGAATCCAGCGAGGAGTCGATAGCGCCGCGCGCCGCCGCCGCCTGGCTGGTCCACTGCCTCATCACCGAGGGCGGCGGCGAAGTGCAGGTCGCCGACGACGCTGCCGGCGTTCTCCTTATCGGCGCCGCGCTTCCCGCGCTGTAAACGGCGTCTCCCGCGCCCAGCCCCTTGACGGCAGGCGCTTTTTCATCGCGGTTAGGCACCATGACCGAGATCATCGACGCACCCTCGCCGAACTTCGACGAGCGGGGGGCCCCGATCACCATATTGGTGCTCCATTATACCGGCATGAAAGATGCCGCGTCGGCGATTGCGCGGCTGCGCGATCCGGACGCCAAGGTGTCGTGCCACTACCTCGTCTCCGAAGACGGGCAGGTGCTTCGTATGGTCGATGAGGAGAAGCGCGCCTGGCACGCCGGCCGCTCCTTCTGGCGCGGCGTGCAGGACCTCAATTCCGCCTCGATCGGCATCGAGATCGTCAATCCTGGCCATGAATTCGGCTACCTGCCGTTTCCGGAGGAGCAGATCGACGCTCTGATCCCGCTCGTTTCCGACATCGTCACCCGGCACCGCATCACCCGCGGCAACGTGGTCGGCCATTCGGACATCGCGCCGGCGCGCAAGCAGGATCCGGGCGAGCTCTTCCCCTGGCACCGGCTTGCCAAGCTCCGGCTCGCCTTGCCGCGGCCGACCAAGAACCTCATGGACCCCAATTGGACCGACGCGGGCTTCCTGCTCGCGCTCGAGCGCTTCGGCTACGACGTGCGCAACAAGATGGCCGCCGTGGTCGCCTTCCAGCGCCGCTTCCGCCCCGAGCTGATCGACGGCACGATCGACGGCGAATGCCGCGCGCTCCTTCTCGCGCTCCTGCTTCCCAAGCCACAAGGCGACGACTAAAGAGGCCTGGCCAGAAGGCTGGGCGGCCGCGGCTCAGCGCAAGCTGGGGCGAGGAAAGTCCGGGCTCCACGAAACAACGGTGCCGGGTAATCCCCGGCGGGGGCGACCCCAGGGACAGTGCAACAGAAAGCAGGTCGCGCCGGCTTCGGCCGTAAACCTTCGGGGGCGTGACGTTGAAAGGGTGGGGTAAGAGCCCACCGCGGCCCCGGCAACGGTGCGCCGGCACGGTAAACCCCACCGGGAGCAAGACCGAATAGGGACGGCGCATGGGCCACGTTTCGGCCTGACCGTCCGGGTTGGTTGCTTGAGGGGCGGAGCAATCCGTCTCCTAGAGGAATGGCCGCACAGGCGGGGCAACCCGCTGGACAGAACCCGGCTTACAGGCCTTCTGGCACTTACCTTCCCGGCGCCGGGCGAAGCTGGCCGGCCAAGACGTAAAAATATTGCAGCTTCGGGCGTGCGCTGCCTCGGCTTCGCGACTAGATGGGCCGGATATGGCTAGGTACACGCGATCGAACGACTGGGGTTTTCCGCGCTGGCGCGCGTACGGCACCGAGCGCCAGGCAACGCAGGTGCGCCTTTGCGACCGCGAAGGCTGCAACGAACCGGGCGACCGGCCCGCACCCAAATCGCCGAACAGCCCCGAACGCTGGTATTTCTGCGAAACTCACGCCGCCGAATACAACAAAAACTGGAATTATTTCCAAGGCCTTTCCGCCGAGGATGCGGCACGGCGCGAGGCCGACGAACAGCGCGGCAACAACGGCTACAAGCAATCGAGCTACCAAAGCTGGGCGGGCTCCGGGGACGGCAGCCGCAGCCGCGAGGAGATGCGCGCGCTCGACTTCCTGGATGTCGAAGTCGATGCAAGTTTCGACGACATCAAGGCCGCCTATCGCCGTCTCGCCAAGCAGAACCACCCCGATGCCGCGCCGGGCGATGCCGAGGCCGCCGTTCGCTTCCAAGCAATTCAGGCCGCCTACGAAGTCCTTCGCAAGGCCGAGGAGCGCCGCGCCGCTGCCGTGGGCGAGAGGTAGGCGGGCCTCAGCATCGCGCCGAATTGAACGTGTCTCTCGACGAGGCGTCTCGACAGGCTCGACGCTGGCTCGAGATGGGCGGGATTGTGAGGAGACTCGAATGGCCGGTGCGTCCGCTCATCTCCAGCCAGCGCCGAGCGAAGTCGAGACGCGTCGTCGAGAGAGCTTCCCCGGATGCGCCCTATTTCGTGAACATGAAGGTGCCGGTGACGTGGGCGACCGGATCCGCCGCGTCGTCGTCATGGGCGATGCCGCGCACGAAGCCGACGCTTTTGGTCACCCGGTAGCATTCGCCGCGTCCGTGGATTCGCCGGCCCGGCACGGCCGGGCGCAGGTAATCGACCCGCATGTCGAGCGTTGCCTGGTGGCGGAAGCGGCCGAGCTTGACCCAGATGGCCATGCTGGTCGCCATATCCATCAGGCTGATGATCGGCCCCGAGGCGATGACGCCGCTTTCCGGCATGCCGATCACCTTTTCCGAATAATCGAGGCCGAGCTCCACCCAATCGTCGCCGTGGTCCACGTACAGGATGCCGAGCGCGCCGCCGTGGCCGACCTGGCTTGCATAGCGGGTGAAGAGTTCCGGGTCGAAGCCCTTCATTCGCGACAGATCGGCGCGCTCCACGCTCACCCGGCGAGCCGCTGCGCGGTGGCGCGGACCAGCGCGATCATGTTGGGAATGCCCTGGGTGCGGTTGGAGCTAAGCTGGCTCTTGAGATCGAAGGGCGCCAGCTCCGCGTCCACGTCGGTGGCGAGGATATCCTCGGGCCGCCGGTCCTGAACGGCGAGCAGGACGAGCGCGATGATCCCCTTGGTAATCGCGGCATTGCTGTCGGCAAGGAAGTGGAGGCGCCCGTCCTCGCGCGGCACCGGGTAGAGCCACACGGAGGCCGAGCAGCCGCGCACCAGGGTCGCGTCGGTCTTGAGCGGATCGGGCATCGGCTCGAGCGCGCGGCCGAGGTCGATCAGCAGGCGGTAGCGGTCGTCGGGCTCGAGAAGCTCGTAATCGAGGAGGACGTCGTTGAGAGGCTGGCTGGTCATCGGCTGCCCGCTATCAGAGCGCGCGCGCGGCGAGAAGCCTTGCCCTCAGCGCAGCCCCCCATCGGCGATCGCCTCAAGCCGGCGCACCCGCGCGCGAAGGCCGCGAAGTTCGCCCGCCAAAGCTGGCCCCCCGCCGGTACGCAGCGCTTCGCGGCGAAGCGCGAGCCACTGCCTCCAGGCCTTGAGCCCGGCGCCGCTGGCGAGCGCCAGTGCCGCCGCCGCGGCGCCGCTCAGCGCGAGAAGGAGGGCAGGGTCGTTCATCACCTTATTTGTCCCTCAGCGCCTCGATCTGGCGCTCCAGGCTGTTTTCCTTTTCCACCGTGATCCGCTCCAGAACCGCAAGGCGTTTCTTGAGATCGTCGACCTCATCGCGCAGCCGGACGTTCTCCGCGGCGCCGCCGGGGCCGTCCAGGCCGTCCGCACCGCCGTGGCGCGAAGCCTGCTTCCCCCGGATGATGCTTGCGATCATCACCATCGCGACGATCAGCACCAACATCACTTGCCCACCGCTCATTCAAGCGCTCCCTTTCCCTTGATTTCTCGCCGCTTCAGCCGACGCGCTGGTCGCGAAGCTGTTCGATCTGTTCGATCACTTCGGTGCCTCGCGAGGTGGCGATCCGCTCCAACACCCGCACCCGCTCCTCCAGCCGTTCGGTCTGGCTGGCATATTGCTCGGCGCGGGTCACCGCCGCCTGGCTGATCGCGGCCATCTGCTTCTCCTTCAAGTCCAGCCAGCGCTTCATCACGCCGGCGAAGATCGCCGCCAACGGTATCAGCACCCAAATCCACGTCGCCATCGTCTATCCCCTGTTTGGTTGGCGCCGCTCAGCGCAGTTGTTCGATCTCGCGGGCAAGCCGCGTGTCGGCGCTGGTGACGTACATCTCCACTTCCGCCATGCGCCTGTCGATGTCGCGGAGCCGTGAGCGGACATCACGGACCGAGCGGGCAGGGGAGGCGCGCACGCCCTGCCAGAATTTGGTCTGCTCCCGGTCCTGATCGTAAAGCTCGTTCGGCTTGCGCGGCGCCATCCAGGCGGCGACCATGTAGGCGACCAATGTCCACGGAAAGCCGCCGAGCAGGGTCAGCGCCACCGCGCCGATCCGGACCACCGTGGGATCCAGCCCGGTATAGTCGGCGATGCCGGAGCAGACGCCTTTCCATTTGCGGTTTTGCCGGTCGAGGTAGAATTTGGTGTGACGTGCGTCGGTCATCGACCCATCCTTCCCGGTTCGTTGCTGACGGTGCGGCCGCCGAAGAATTCGGAGCTCTCCGGCCGGCGCGGCGCTGGTGCATCCAGCCGTTCGGCGAGCGGATCGGAGGCGAGGGTGCGCCAGTTGGGATTTTCGGCGGTCAGGATGCGCTCAACGGTGCCCATCCGGTCTTCGAGCCGCCGGGCGAGGTCGTAAAGATCCTCCATCAGATTCTCATCGGCGGTGGTCAGCGTTGCCGCGGTTTTCCAGCGCGTGATGTAGTGGAGAATGATCCACGGCAACCCGATAAAGAGGATACCGACGACGACTACGGGTATGATTACCTCTTCCACGGTCTCAGCCCTCCTGCTGCTTGTTCATGCGCGCCTTCAAGGCTTCGAGCTCCGCGTCGACCTTTTCGGAAGAGCGCAGCTCCGCGATCTCCTCGTCAAGCGTCTTCGGCGCCCCCAATGCAAGCGCATCCGCGCGGCCCTCGGCCATGTCGGCGCGGCGTTCCAGGACATCGAAGCGCGAAAAGGCCTCATCCACCTTGGTGCCTGCATACATTTCCCGCATGCGAATGCGGTTGGTGGCGCTTTCGAGCCGGCTTTGAATTGCGCTCTGCCGGGTGCGCGCCTCGCGCAGCTTGCCTTGCAGCTTGGCGATGTCGGCTTCGGAGGCTCTGAGAGTTTCGTCGAGGATGTCGATTTCGGCCTGGAGGCCGACCGCCATGTCGGCGGCTTTCTGGCGCTCGACCAGTGCGGCCTTGGCAAGATCTTCGCGGCCCTTGGACAAAGCAAGCTCGGCTTTCTCCGTCCAGCTATCGCCGAGCTTGTCGATGCGCGCGATCTGGCGGCGCATCTCCTTCTGGTCGGCGATCGTCCGCGCCGCCGAGGCGCGCACTTCGACCAGGGTCTCCTCCATCTCGAGGATGATCATTCGGATCATCTTCGCCGGGTCTTCCGCCTTGTCGAGAAGGTCGGTGAAGTTGGCGGCGATGATGTCGCGCGTCCGCGAAAAGATACTCATTCCTTGCTCCTTCAAACGCATAACAATGTGCGTCCCGAGGCCGGGCTTCGGCGAAGCCTGACCCCAAAACGCAGTCTAGACAAGGGTGCGTGGCGCGGCGCGCACCGCCGCCTCGGCGGGGCCGACCGCAGCCCCCACTGCCGTGAAGGTGAACAGCAAAGCGGCGAGGCTCGCCAGCACATGTTGCCCGATCCTGCTCGACTTCGACATGATGATCTCCCTTGAACCTTTTGCATCCGCCCCGCGGTGCTATGCCCCACCTCTAACAAGGGTCGTGCCAACTACTCGAAAGCGTCGGAAATCCGCGCTTTCCGCACGTTTTCAGGCTTCCCGCGTATCTTTTTCCTTGCCAAGGTTCGGCGAATAGTCCCAACTTTCGGGAATGGAACGAAGCACCCAGCTCGTCGGACAATCCTCCTCCTTTCTCGACGCGGTCGAGCGGGCGAGCCGCGCCGCGCCGCTCGACCGGCCCGTTCTTGTCATCGGCGAGCGCGGCACCGGCAAGGAGCTGATCGCCGAGCGCCTCCACCACCTCTCCTCGCGCTGGGACGGGCCGCTGGTCACCATGAACTGCGCGGCACTGCCAGAGACCCTGATCGAAGCGGAGCTGTTCGGCCATGAAGCGGGCGCCTTCACCGGCGCCACCAAGGTGCGGGTCGGCCGCTTCGAGGAAGCGGACGGCGGAACCCTGTTCCTGGATGAACTCGCCACCTTGAGCAAGGCCGCGCAGGAGCGGCTTCTGCGCGTCGTCGAATATGGTGAGGTGACCCGGATCGGTGCCTCGCGGCCGATGCGGGTCGATGTCCGGATCGTGGCCGCCACCAACGAGGATCTGCCGCGCCTCGCGGAAACCCAGCGCTTCCGCCCGGATCTGCTCGACCGCCTGTCGTTCGAAGTCGTCACCCTGCCGCCGCTGCGCCACCGCTCCAGCGACATTCCCATCCTTGCCGAGCATTTCGCCCGCCGCATGGCGCTGGAACTCGAATGGGAGAGCTGGCCCGGCTTCAGCTCACGCGCGCAGGACCGGCTGCTCTCTTACTCCTGGCCCGGCAACGTCCGCGAGCTTCGCAATGTGGTGGAGCGCGCCGTCTACCGCTGGGAAAGCCCCGGCGAGCCGGTGGACTCGATCCAGTTCGACCCATTCGAATCGCCCTGGCGCCCGCAGGCGGCGACAAAGGACGCCAAGCCTGCGCCCGCGGCCACGTCACTCCCCACACCCGAAGCCGGTGAAGCAGGCCAATCACTGGCGCTCGCCGACGGCGCCGGCCACGATCCGGTGAGCTGCGCCGATTTCCGCCTCGCCGTCGCTGAATATGAGAAAGCCATTCTTGCCGCCGCGCTGGAGCGCTGCCGCTGGAACCAGCGCGCCGCCGCGTCGGCGCTCAGCCTCAGCTACGATCAGCTTCGGCACGCCTTGAAGCGCCACCAGCTCATGTCCTGACGCCTTTCCCTTGCGGCACTTCCTTCGCCATGCGCGTTTAGGGGGCCAAGCGAGAGGAGGATTTTGAATGCCGTTTACGCTTCCGGAACTGCCCTTCGACAAGAACGCCCTTGGCGAATTCATGTCGGCCGAGACGCTCGATTACCACCATGGCAAGCACCACAAGGCCTATGTCGACAAGGTCAACGCCGCCTTGGGCGACAAGGGCCTGGAAGGCGCCGCGCTCAGCCGGGTGATCCGCTCCGCCGCGCAAGGGGGCGACAAGGGCCTGTTCAACAATGCCGGGCAGATCTGGAACCACAATTTCTTCTGGCAGTGCCTCTCGCCGCCCGATGCGCAGCGCCCCGTCGGCCGCCTCGCCGCGCTGATCGAGGACGAATTCGGCTCCACCGACGCGATGCTGAAGAAGCTCGCGGACGAAGCGGTCGGCCATTTCGCGAGCGGCTGGGCCTGGCTGGTGCTCGACGGCGGCAAGCTCAAGATCACCTCGCTGCACGACGGCGACAGCCCGGTGGCGCATGACGGCATGCAGCCTTTGCTCACCGTCGATGTGTGGGAGCATGCTTATTACATCGACTACCGCAACGCCCGCCCGGCCTTTGTCGACGCGGTGCTCGGCAACCTCGTGAACTGGGAGTTCGTCGCCCAGAACCTCGACGGAGAAGGCATCGGCCGCGCCGATCAGGAGGGCTGAAGGCTCAGCTTTTCAGGCGGTAGCCGGTGCGGAAGATCCACCAGATCACACCCAGGCAGGTGAGCAGGAAGGCCAGGGTGGCGAGCAGGCTGATGCCGACGCTGACGTCGCCGGCGCCGTAGAAGGTCCAGCGGAAGCCGCTGATCAGGTAGACGACGGGGTTGAACAGGGTGATCGTCCGCCACGGCTCGGGAAGCATGTCGATCGAATAAAAGGCGCCGCCGAGAAAGGTCAGCGGCGTCACGATCAGCATCGGGATGATCTGGAGCTGCTCGAAGCCCTTGGCCCAGATGCCGACAATGAAGCCGAACAGGCAGAATGTCGTCGCCACAAGGATCAGGAAAAGCAGCATCCAGAAGGGGTGCAGAATATCGAAGCCGACGAACAAGGTGGCGGTGAGAAGGATCACAAGCGCCACCGAGGTCGCCTTGGTCACCGCCGCGCCGACATAGCCGAGCACGATCTCGAAGGGCGACAGCGGCGCCGACAGCGGCTCGTAGATCGTGCCAAGGAAGCGCGGCATGTGGATTCCGAACGATGCGTTGAAGATGCTTTCGTTGAACAAGGACAGCATCATCAGACCGGGCACGATGAAGGCCCCGTAATCCACTCCGCCGACCGCGGTCATGCGCGAGCCGATCGCCGAGCCGAACACGACGAAATATAGCGAGGTGGTGATCACCGGCGTTGCAAGGCCGGTCCAGATCGTCCGCAAAAAGCGGTACATCTCGAATCGGTAGATCGCCCAGACGCCGCGATGGTTGAAGCCGCCGACGCTCATGCAGCTTCTCCCGTGCGCTCGGTGACAAGGCTGACGAAGATGTCCTCGAGCGAGCTTTGCTTGGTTTCGAGATCGCGAAAGCCGATGCCGAGGTCGCTCATCCGCCGGAGCAGGGAAGGGACACCGGTGCGCTCCGCCTGGCCGTCGAAGCTGTAGCGTAGCACATGGCCATCGGCCTCCAGCGAGAGCTGCCACTCGGCAAGCTCCGGCGGAATGGCGGCAAGCGGCTCGGACAGGTTGAGGATGAGCTGCTTCTTGCCGAGCTTCTTCATCAGCTCGGTCTTCTCTTCGACCAGGATCAGCTCGCCGCGCGAAATCACGCCGACCCGGTCCGCCATCTCCTCGGCTTCCTCGATATAGTGCGTGGTGAGAATGATGGTGACGCCGCTTTCCCGGAGGCGTCGAACCAGGTTCCACATGTCACGGCGCAGCTCGACATCCACGCCGGCGGTGGGCTCGTCGAGGAACAGTACGTCCGGCTCATGGGCGAGCGCCTTGGCGATCATCACCCGGCGCTTCATGCCGCCGGACAGTTCCTTGATCTTGGCCTTGCGCTTGTCCCACAGCGACAGCTCACGAAGGATCTTCTCGATATGCGCCGGGTCCGCCGGCTTGCCGAACAGACCGCGGCTGAAGGCGACGGTGGACCAGACCGGCTCGAACGCGTCGGTGTGCAATTCCTGCGGCACCAGCCCGATGCGGGTGCGGGCCTGGCGATAGTTGGCGACGATATCCTGGCCATCCACCACGACGCTGCCGCCGGTTGCTGTGACGATGCCGCAGATGATCGAGATCAGCGTCGTCTTGCCGGCGCCGTTCGGGCCGAGGAGGGCGAAGATCTCGCCCCGCTCGATGTCGAGGCTGACGCTCTTCAGCGCCTCGTGGCCGCTGGCATAGCGTTTGGAAACGTTGCGGATCGAGACCACGGGCGGCATGGATTTATCCTTCATTGTGAAGGCGGAACCGGCGGTTCCTCCTCCGCTTTGTCAAGCTGCAGCCCGTGCTTCATCAGCATCGGCACGTTGGCGATGGCGAACAGGAAGGTGGCGGGAAGGAAGCCCCACAGCTTGAAGCCGATCCAGAATTCGGTGGTGGAATGGCGCCACACGCCTTCGTTGACGCCCGCCATCACCGCGAAGAAGATTGCCCAGTTGCGGCTGAGGAGCTGCCATCCGCGCTCGGACAAGCCGGGGTAGGCGGTGCCGAGCACCATCTTGAGGAGGTTGCGCCGAGTTGCCAGCCCGAAGCCGAGCAAAGCCGCGACCACTAGATAGTAGATGGTCGGCTTGATCTTGATGAACGTCTCGTCGTGGAGCCAGAGCGTCAGGCCGCCGAGCACCAGCACCATGAACGCCGAAAACCACAGCAAGGGCGAGATGTGGCGGTACTTGATCATCGAGATCAGCATCGCCGCGGTGATCGCCACCATGAAGCCTGCCGTGGCCGCGAAGATGCCGAGCCAGGCATTGGCCGCGAAGAAGACGACCAGCGGCCCGAGATCGATCATCAGCCGCGCGCCGGCGCCCGGCTCCTTCTTCGGTCCCGTAGCCTTGTCGTTCACGCTCACGCTATTCCCTTCCAAGGCCGGCAATCGCCCGCGCGGCCGAGCGCGCGTCGAAGGGCCTGAGATCGTCGATACCTTCCCCGACGCCGATGGCGTGGATCGGCAAGCCATATTGCTCCGCCGCCGCGACCAGCACGCCGCCGCGCGCCGTGCCGTCGAGCTTGGTCATGACCAGGCCAGTGACGCCAGCCACTTCCTTGAACACCTCGATCTGCGACAAGGCGTTCTGGCCGGTGGTGGCATCCAGCACCAGCACCACATTGTGCGGTGCCGCGGGGTTGAGACGGCCGAGCACGCGCCGGATCTTGGCGAGCTCGTCCATCAGCCCCTTCTTGTTCTGGAGCCGCCCGGCGGTGTCGACGATCAGCGTGTCGATGCCTTCCGCCGTGGCCTTTTTTACCCCGTCGAAGACAATGGCGGAACTGTCGCTGCCCTCCGGCCCCGCGATCATCTGCACCCCGATCCGGTCCGCCCAGATCCTGAGCTGGCCGATGGCGGCGGCGCGGAAGGTGTCGCCGGCCGCGAGAAGGACGCCATAATCCTGCTCCAGAAGCAGGTGGCCGAGCTTGGCGATGGTGGTGGTCTTGCCCGAACCGTTGACCCCGACCACCAGGATCACCTGGGGCCGCGGAAAGGCGTCGATCTCCAGCGGCACGGCGACCGGTGCCAGGATCTTCTCGATCTCGTCGGCAACGATCTCGCGCACCGCATGCTCGCTCAAGCCGCGCTCGAAGCGTTCGCCGGCCAGGCGGTTGCGGATCTTCGCCGCGGTGCGGGGGCCGAGATCGGACGCGATCAGCGCTTCCTCGATCTCGTCCAGCGTATCCTCGTCGAGCGCCGCCTTGGTGAACAGGCCGGTCAAGTTGTCGCCAAGCTTTTCGGAGGTCTTGCGGAAACCCTCGTTCAGCCGGTCGAACCAGGAGGAACGGTTGTCGGTCATGCGGAGGTTCCGATCAGCTGTCCGTCGCTCACTGCCTCGATAAACACGTCTACGATTTCTCCGTCTTTCCCGCGAAAGCGGGAATCCCGCTTCCTTTCCTTGTCGCCCACATAAGAAGCGGGACCCCCGCTTTCGCGCGGGTGACGCAGGATGGCGGGCGCGAAGCTCTCGGTATGCCCAAGGCCGCCGCGCTCCATCAGCAGCCGCTGTCGCGTGCCGACAAGCTTCGCCAACCAACCCGCCCGACGCGCCGCACTCGCCTCGCGCAGCGCCCGAGCCCGCTCCTTCACCACCTGCGGCGCCACTTGCGGCATGCGCGCCGCGGGCGTCCCCGCCTTTGGCGAGTAAGGGAAGATGTGGCCCATAACGATGTCGCACTCGTCGATCAGGGCGAGGCTGTTCGCATGCATATCCTCGGTTTCGGTCGGAAAGCCCGCGATCAGGTCGGCACCGATCGCGATCTCCGGCCGCCGTTCCTTGAGCCTCGCGACCAGCTCAACCGCGTCGCCCCTCCGATGTCGCCGCTTCATGCGCTTCAACACCATGTCGTCGCCGGCCTGAAAGCTCATGTGGAGGTGCGGCATGAAGCGCGGTTCACCCGTGGCGAGGTCGAACAGGCGCTCGTCCATCTCGATACAGTCGAGCGAAGAAAGGCGAAGCCGCTGCAAATCAGGCACATGCCGCAGGATGCGCTCGATCAGCAGGCCGAGCGTCGGCGCGCCGGGCAGGTCCGGGCCGTAGCTGGTGACATCGACGCCGGTCAGCACCACTTCGTTGACGCCTTCGCCGACCAGCGCCTTTACCCGCTCGACGATCAGCCCCGCCGGCACCGAACGGCTGTTCCCGCGCCCATAAGGGATGATGCAGAATGTGCAGCGATGGTCGCAGCCATTCTGCACCTCGATGAACGCCCGGCTGCGTTCGGCATAAGCCGACAGAAGGTGAGGAGCGTTCTCGGCAATGGCCATGATGTCCGAGACGCGGACGTCCTCACCCGCCTCAAAGGAGGCGGGAATGAGCTTCTCGCGGTTGCCAAGCACCCGCTCCACTTCGGGCATCGCCGCGAAGGTTCCGGGCTCCACCTGCGCCGCGCAGCCCGTCACGAACACCCGCGCCTCCGGCCGCGCGCGCTTGGCGCGGCGGATCGCCTGGCGGGTCTGGCGCACCGCTTCGTTAGTTACCGCGCAGCTGTTAACCACGATGAGGTCGTCCTGCCCCGCGGCGAGGCGGCGGATCGCCTCGCTCTCGGCAAGGTTGAGGCGGCAGCCCATGGTGATGATCTCGGGCCCGCTCACAGCTCCACCTCGCCGGTGAAGACGTGGCTGGCCGGGCCGGTCATCCGGATCGCCTCGCCCGGCTGCCAGTGGATGACCAGCAGGCCGCCGGGCAGGCACACGCCGACCGGCGACGACTTGCCGTGATATTTGATCGCCGCGACGGCGGTGGCGCAGGCGCCGGTGCCGCACGCCTGGGTCAGCCCGGCACCGCGCTCCCACACGCGCAGGTCGATGCCGGTGCGGCGGACCCCGTCGATGTCCATCCCGCCGACGCGAAACTCCGCCACGTTGACGTTGACCCGCTCCGGAAACAGCGGATCGTTCTCGATCACCGGGCCGAGGCGCGCCAGGTCCACCGCGCTCGCGTCTTCGAGAAAGAAGACGACGTGCGGGTTGCCGATGTTGACGGCGTGCGGCCGTTGCAGCGCTTCCCAGCCAACCGGCATGTCGGCCGTGTCCATCGGGTAAGCGACCGGCACTTCGTCCCAGCCGAAGCGCGGCTCCCCCATATCGACGGTGGCGGAGGCGTCATGCGCGCTGCCCCGGATCAGGCCGCCCGCCGTTTCGATGGTCGTCTCGCCGCCAAGCAAAAGGGCAACGCAGCGCGAAGCATTGCCGCACGCCTCGACCTCGCCACCGTCCGAATTCCAGATCCGCATGCGCACGTACGCGACGTCGCTCGGCTCAAGCGCGATGAGCTGGTCGCAGCCGATGCCGGTGCGCCGGTCTGCAAGCGCACGGGCCCGCGCCTCGTCCATCTCCAGCGGCGTCTCGCGCGCGTCGAAGATGACGAAGTCGTTGCCGAGCCCATGCATCTTCTCGAACCGCCGCTTCATTGCCGCCGCATCTAGGGAGGGGAGGGCGGCAAGTCCACCGGCGCCGCCGCCGCGCGGCAAGCGCGCATTCATCCGCGCCCCGCCAAAGCGCCCGCTCCGCCGAGGCGACATTCACGATGGTACAGGCGATCAATGAGCGGAACCGTGACCGGCTGAAGGCCAGCGCGGGCGTTGTCGCGTTTCACGTGCTCCTCGGCTACGCGCTGATCGTCGGCCTCGGCTTCGATCCGGTGGGCCGGGTGGCGGAACAGCTCAAGGTGTTCGACGTCCTCGATACGCCGCTTCCGCCACTGCCCCCGCCAACCCCTGCACCTCCCGACAAGGATGCGGCAAAAGTCGCGAAGCCGAAGAACGCCGAAGGCGCCGCATCGCCGGCCAACCTCCGCGACACGCCGACGCAGATCATGGCGCCAAAGCCGATCGTCCCGCTACCCGTACCGCCACCAATTCCCGCTGCGCCCGCCGCCGGCCAGGGCAATGCCGAAGCGGCCGGCGCCGCCGACGTTCCTGGCCCAGGCACGGGGAGCGGCGGCGTCGGCACCGGTCTCGGCAGCGGCCTTAACGGAAACGGCACCGGCGGCGGGGGAGGCGGCGGCGGCCGCGCCGTGGGCGCCCAGTGGCTGAGCGGCGGGATCAGTCCCCAGGACTACCCGCCACGCGCGTTCGACGCGGGCATCGGCGGCACGGTTCACCTCCGCTTCGTCGTGGGCACGAACGGCCGCGTGACCGACTGTGCCGTCACCCGATCGAGCGGCAGTGCGGAGCTCGATTCAACCACCTGTCGCCTGATCAAGCGCCGCATGCGCTACCGTCCCGCCACGAATGCGCAGGGTCGCCCGGTCGCGTCCACAATCGTCGGCGAGCACGAGTGGACCGCCGAGCGCCGCCCCGCCGTAATCATCGAGCAACCCGACGAGCCCGCCTCCTGACGGCGGCTTGCCTTCGCTCGCCCCTGCGGCTATGCGCACCCACATCCATTCTGCGGAATCGGATATTTGGCGCGTCCAAGGATGCACGCTGGCCGGCGAGTTTCGCCCGCCGGCGTTTTTCGCTTGGCGTTCCGGCACGAGAGGAAGCGTTTGATGTTCGAGAGCCTGAGCGATCGCCTGAGCGGGGTGTTCGACCGCCTGCGCGGCCGCGGCGCGCTGGTCGAAGCCGACGTCCGCGCCGCAATGCGGGAAGTCCGCATCGCCCTTCTCGAAGCCGATGTCGCGCTCCCCGTCGTGCGCGAGTTCGTCGACAAGGTCACCGAGCAGGCCGTCGGCCAGCAGGTGCTTCGCTCGGTCACGCCGGGTCAGCAGGTCGTCAAGATCGTCCACGATGCGCTTATCGAGATGCTCGGCTCCGATGCGTCGGAGCTCAACATCGACGTCACGCCGCCCGCTGTTGTGATGATGGTCGGCCTCCAGGGCTCGGGCAAGACCACCACCACGGCCAAGATCGCCCACCGGCTGACCGAAAAGGGCCGCAAACGGGTGATGATGGCGTCGCTCGACGTCGCCCGCCCGGCCGCGCAGGAGCAGCTCGCCGTGCTCGGCGAAAAGGCCAAGGTCGCCACCCTGCCGATCGTCGCCGGCCAGCAGCCCGTCGAGATTGCGCGGCGCGCGCTTCAGTCGGCAAAGCTGCAGGGTTTCGACGTCCTCCTCCTCGACACCGCCGGCCGTCTCCACGTCGACCAGGCGCTGATGGACGAGATGAAGGCCGTCGCCGACGTTTCCGCCCCGTCCGAAATCCTGCTCGTCGTCGATGCGCTGACCGGCCAGGACGCGGTCAACGTCGCCAAGAGCTTTTCGGACCAGGTGCCGCTCACCGGCGTCGTCCTGACCCGCCTCGACGGCGACGCCCGCGGCGGCGCGGCGCTCTCCATGCGTGCGGTCACCGGCAAGCCGATCAAGTTCGCCGGCGTCGGCGAAGGCATCGATGCGCTCGAGGCGTTTCACCCGAGCCGGGTCGCCGGCCGCATTCTCGGCATGGGCGACGTCGTCAGCCTGGTCGAGCGCGCGCAGGAATCGATCAAGGTCGAAGAAGCCGAAGCCATGGCCAAGCGCATGGCCAAGGGTCAGTTCGACATGAACGACCTTCGCTCGCAGCTCGGCCAGATGCAGCGGATGGGCGGTCTCACCGGTCTCGCCGGCATGCTCCCGGGCATGAAAAAGGTGCAGGGCGCAATGGCGCAGAGCGGCGTGGATAACCGGGTGCTGGTCCACATGGACGCGATGATCGGCTCGATGACGCTCAAGGAGCGGGTCAAGCCGGAGCTGATCAGCGCCAAGCGCAAGATCCGCATCGCCAACGGTTCCGGGCGCACGGTGCAGGAGGTCAACAAGCTCCTCAAGATGCACCAGGAAATGGCCGGCATGATGAAGAAGATCAAGAAAATGGGCGGCCTCGGCAAGCTCGGCGCCTTGTTCGGCGGCGGCGGCGGCATGGGGGGCCTTGGCGGCGGCGGCATGGGTGGCCTCGGCGGTCCCGGCGGCGGCGGCGTCGGCGGCGGGCTTCCCGGCCTTCCTGGTGGCGGCGGGGGTCAGGGCGGCCTCCCGCCCGGTTTCGAAAAGTTTATCAAGAAGTAATCGTAAGTTTAGAAAAAGGAACGATAAAATGGCAGTTTCCATCCGGCTTTCCCGGGGCGGCGCAAAGAAGCGCCCGTATTACAAGATCGTGGTTGCGGACTCCCGCACCGGCCGCGACGGCAAGTTCATCGAGCGCATCGGCAGCTACAACCCGATGCTCCCCAAGGACAGCGAAGAGCGCGTGAAGCTCGACACCGAGCGTGCCCGCCACTGGCTGTCCGTCGGCGCCCAGCCGAGCGACCGTGTCGCCCGCTTCCTCGACGTTCTCGGCGTTCGTGAGCGCGCTGCCCGTTCGAACCCGAACAAGGGCCTGCCGGGCGACAAGGCCAAGGAGCGCGCCGAGGAGCGCGCCACCCGTGACGCCGAAGCCGCCGAAGCCGCTGCCACCGCTGCGGCGGAAGCAGCCGCAGCCGCTGCTGCTCCGGCTCCCGAGCCTGAGCCGGAAGCCGCCGCCGAGCCGGCCGCTGAGGAAGCCACCGGCGGCGAGGGTGAAGCCACCCCGGCCGACCAGGCCCCCAACGACGGCGAGTCGACCAACGCTCCGGCCGAAGGCGGCGACGATGCCGCCCCCGCCGACGGCGCCGAAAAGGCCGAGTAATTGACCCTGCTTCGTCATGCCGGACATGGGTTCCCGCCAAAGTACCACTTTGGTGGGTACCCTGATCCGGCATTCACCTTCTTCTTGCACGGAGGTCAACGCAAAGAAGGTGGACCCCGGATCATGTCCGGGGTGACGGAGTCAGGTGTCCGAGGTGGCTGAACGCGAAGTCATCCTCGCTGCCGTTGCCGGCGCGCACGGCATCGGCGGCGAGGTGCGCCTCAAGCTCTTCGCCGAAGGGGTGGAGAGCCTCAAGCGCCAGAAAGAGGTGAGGGTGGGGGAACGCACCCTCACCCTTGTCTCATTGAGGCCCGGCGCGAACCCGATCGCCCGCTTTGCTGAGATTGCCGACCGCACCCAGGCGGAAGCGCTCCGCAGCCTGCTCATCACCATTCCGCGCACCGAGCTTCCGCCGCTCGAAGACGGCGAATATTACCACGCCGACCTCCTCGGCCTGCCGTGCCGAAGCCCCGACGGCGAGCCGCTCGGCACCGTCGTCGCGGTCGAGAATTTCGGCGCCGGCGACATCATCGAAATCGAGAAACCCGACGGCCGCCGAACCATGGTCCCCTTCCGCGACGGCGTCGCCGACCTGATAGACGGCGCGATAATCGCCGACCCAATTTTCCTGGCGTAAGTTCCAGTTCCTCCCCATCGCAAGATGGGGAGGGGAACCACGCGAAGCATGGTGGAGGGGTAGTTGGCGCAGGATGTGTCGGGTTCACGCGGGGACCCACGGACATCACGGCACCTACCCCTCCACCACCCTGCGGGTGGTTCCCCTCCCCACGAGCTCCGCTCGCAGGGAGGAACAGGCGGCGCCGCACCGCCCTAGTTCCTCCCCATCGCAGATGGGGAGGGGAACCATGCGGAGCATGGTGGAGGGGTAGGTGCCGAGGACGTGTTTGGTTCGCGCGGGAAACCTCGGATCTCAAGGCAATTACCCCTCCACCACCCTTCGGGTGGTCCCCCTCCCCACGAGCTTCGCTCGCAGGGAGGAACTAGGCCTTGGCGGCGATCGAACCGCTCAGCTTCTCGCGAAGGATCGGCTTTTCCTTTGCCAGGTCGTTGCGGATCGTCACGGCGGCGACTCCGCCTTCCCCCATCGCGTGGCTGATCTGGTCGAGCCCGAGCACCACGTCGCCCGCCGCATAGAGCCCCGGTACCGTGGTGCGCTGGTGATCGTCCACCACCAGATTCCCCTCCTTCAGCTCCGCCCCGACCTGCACCGCCAGCTGGTTGTGGAGATCTGAGCCAAGCGCCGGATAGACGCTGTCGAAGGTGTGGTGGCCTTCGGGCGTATCCACCACGATGCATTCGTCATGCGCGGCGACCGCCTCGCAGGGACCGTCGATGCACTTGATCCCGTACGCCTTGAGCTTGGCCTGATCCTCTTCGGCAAGGTCGTGCGCGTCGTGCGGCGCGATCAGGGTGATGTCTTCCGTAAAGCCGCGCAGGAACACGGCTTCGGCAACGCCGTGCGAGCCCGAGCCGATCACGCCCACTTTCTTGTCGGTCACTTCATAGCCGTCGCAGATCGGGCAGTAGCGAATCAGGCCGCGGGCAAGAGCTTCGTCATGCAGCAGAGGATCCATCGGCGGACGCCGGTTGGTAACGCCCGTCGCCAGCAGCACCTTGCGTGCCGTCACCGATCCTTCACCCCATTCGGCCCGAAAGCCGCCCTCGATCTTGTCGAGGCGCTTGACGTGGCCCGTCACGATGGAGGCGCCGTACATCTGGGCCTGTTCCTTCATCAGGCCGAGGAGTTCCTTGCCGTTGATGCCGCCGGGGTATCCGGCATGGTTGTGGCTCGAGGGTATCCAGCTCGCCCGGCTCCTGCCGCCGTCGACGAGCTTCAGCGAAAGGTGGAAGCGGACAAGGTAGATGGCGGCGGTCAGGCCCGCCGGCCCGCCGCCGATTACCAGGCAATCATGGTCGAAGTCGCTCATCCCGGCAGAGCGAAGCTTCTTGCCGTTGGTTCCGGCTCGCCGGTAAAGCTGGGCCGAGGAGAATGAGAATGAAGGCAGTGTTGGGGGCCGCCCTGTTGATGTTTGCCGCAGCCAGCGCGGCGGCGCAGACGTCGCCCGCCGTATCCGCGACTGCGCCGAGCGCCAGCTCGGAAGTGGCGCGCGCCATCCCCGAGATCGACCGCATCTTCGGCGACTTCCAGCAATCGAGCCACGCGCCCGGCCTGGTCTACGGCATCGTCCAGGACGGGCGCCTGGTTCACGTCCGCGGCTACGGCGTGCAGGACCTCACCGCCGCCAGGCGCCCGGTCGGCCCCGACAGCCTGTTCCGCATCGCCTCAATGTCGAAAGCGTTCACCGCGATGGCGATCCTCAAGCTGCGGGACGAGGGCAAGCTCTCGCTGGACGCGCTTGCCGAGACCTACGTGCCCGAGCTGAAGGCGTGGCGCTACCCGACGAGGGACTCCGCCCGCATCAGGGTGCGCGATCTCCTCAACCACGTCTCCGGCTTCGTCACGGACGATCCCTGGGGCGACCGCCAGCAGGTGATCAGCGAAGCCGAGTTCACGAAGATGTTGAAGGACGGCGTGCCCTTCACCCGCGCGCCCGGCCTGACCTTCGAATATTCCAATTTCGGCTATGCCCTGCTCGGCCGCATCGTGACGAATGTGTCGGGCATGCCCTACGACCGGTATATCAGCCGCAACATCCAGCGCCCGCTCGGCATGGCGTCGACCGGCTACCAGGTCACGGACTGGCCGCTTGCACGCCGCGCCATCGGCTACCGCTGGGAGAACGACGCCTGGGCCGAGGAGCCGACGATGCGCCACGGCGTGTTCGGCGCAATGGGCGGCGTCCAGACCAGCGCCAACGATTATTCCAGGTGGGTCGCCTTCCTGCTCTCAGGCTGGCCGGCCCGCGATGATGCCGAGGCCGGCCCCGTCGCCCGGGCCACGGTGCGCGAGATGGCGAGCGGCTCCAACGTGCCGCGGCTTCGCCCGCGCTTCGGCTCCACCCCCGTCACCCAGGCCGCCGCCTACGGCATGGGGTTGATCGCGGCCGAGGATCCGGACCTCGGCAAGACGCTCAGCCATGGCGGCGGCTATCCCGGCTACGGCTCCCACATGCTGCTGCTCACCGACCACGGCATCGGCATCTTCGTGTTCAGCAACCGCACCTACAACGGCGGCTCGGGCGCTGCGTGGGATGCGGCGGTGGCCCTCCACGAAGCGGGCGCACTCAAGGGCAGGGCGCTTCCCGTCAGCGCGGCTCTCGCGGCGGGCTACAAGGCGGCCGGCGCAATGTACCGCGCCGGCAGCATCGAGCCGGTGCGCGGCCTTCTTGCGATGAACTTCCTGATGGACCGTTCGCCCGAGAACTGGGCCAGGGAGTTCGCGAAGGTCCGCGGCGACCTCGGCCAGTGCCTTACCGACAGCCCGGTCACCGCGACCGGCGCACTCGCCGGCACCTTCCGCTGGCAGTGCGACAAGGGTGTCCTCGAGGGAAACATCCTCCTCGCCCCCACTAACCCGGCGGGCATCCAGGCCTTCCGCTACACTGTCGTCCCCGCCGCGCAATGACCTGGCACGCCACTGTCCTCACCCTCTACCCGGAAATGTTTCCGGGGCCGCTCGGCCACAGCCTTGCTGGCCGGGCGCTGGGAGAGGGGATCTGGTCGTGCCAGCCGGTCCAGATCCGCGACTTCGCAACCGACAAGCACCGCTCGGTGGACGACACCCCGGCGGGTGGCGGCGCCGGCATGGTGATGCGCGCCGACGTCCTCGGCGCCGCGGTGGACGACGTCTTCGCCCGCCGCCCCGACGCGCCTTTGCTCGCCATGACCCCGCGCGGAAAACCGCTCACCCAAGGGCTGGTCCGCGAGCTTTCCGCCGGGCCCGGGGTCTCGATCCTGTGCGGCCGTTTCGAGGGGCTGGACGAGCGCCTGTTCGAGGCGCGCCCGATCGTCCCCGTCTCGATCGGCGACTATGTGCTTTCGGGCGGCGAAATGGCGGCGCTCACCCTTCTCGATGCTTGCATCCGGTTGCTTCCCGGCGTAATGGGCGCCCCTTCGAGCGGTGAGGAGGAAAGCTTCGAAAGCGGCCTCCTCGAATACCCTCATTATACCCGGCCCGTTTGGTGGGAAGGGCGCACGATCCCCGAAGTGCTGCGATCGGGGGATCATGCGAAGATCGCTGCATGGCGCAAAGCCCGCTCGATCGAAGACACACGGCTAAGGCGGCCGGACCTGATCGTGCGTCACGGGGACGCGCGAAGGCCACCGCCCTCTGGTGCGCGGCACGAAAAAGACGAGAGTTAGACGACATGAACCTCATCCAGCAGCTCGAAGCCGAGCAGATCCAGAGCCTCACCGAAGGGCGCTCCATTCCGGAATTCCGCCCGGGCGACACGCTTCGCGTCGGCGTCAAGGTGGTCGAAGGCGACCGTACCCGCATCCAGAATTACGAAGGCGTCTGCATCGCCCGCGCCAGCCGCGGCATGGGCAGCTCCTTCACCGTCCGCAAGATGAGCTTTGGCGAAGGCGTGGAGCGCGTGTTCCCGCTTTACTCGCCCAACATCGACTCGATCGAAGTCGTGCGCCGCGGCGCCGTCCGCCGCGCCAAGCTCTATTACCTGCGTGGCCGCACCGGCAAGGCCGCCCGCATCGCCGAGCGCCGCGACACCCGCCCCGCCAAGGGCGAAGCCCAGGCCGCGACTCCGCAGACCGAGACCGCCGAGGGCTAAGCCTGAAGCGCCGGTTTCGGTGAGAAGAATAGGGCGGGGAGGGGGTAAGCCTTTCCCCGCCTTTTTCTATTCCGCCCCATCGCAGATGGGGAGGGGAACCATGCGCAGCATGGTGGAGGGGTAACTGGCGCCGGACTCACCGGGCTCGCACGCGAACCCCGTACCTCCCGGCAGCTACCCCTCCACCAGCCTACGGCTGGTCCCCCTCCCCACGAGCTCCGCTCGCAGGGAGGAAGGATGTGCGCGGCCGCCCAAGTTCCTCCCCATCGCAGATGGGGAGGGGAACCATGCGCACCATGGTGGAGGGGTAACTGGCGCAGACGTAGGCGGGTTCGCGCTCGAAGCTTTCACCTTACGGCACTCACCCCTCCACCACCTTCGGTTGTTCCCCTCCCCACGCGCTTTGCTCGGAGGGAGGAACTGGTTGGTCCGGCTTCCTTTTTGCGCCGACGTCTCTAGGGTGTCCGCCATGCGCAAAACTTTCCTTGCGAGCCTCTTGCTCGCCGCCGCCGTCCCCTTCGCCCCCGCAGCCGCTTCGGACCTGACGCTGGAGCGCGTGTTTCAAAGCCCGGCGCTCTCCGGCTCCGCACCGCGGCTGCTGAAGCTATCGCCCGACGGCCGCTCCGCCACCCTCCTGCGCAACCGCGCCGACGACAAGGAGCGCTACGACCTTTGGGCGGTGGACACCGGCACCGGCCAATCCCGAATGCTGGTCGACAGCCTCAAGCTCGGCACCGGTGCCGAAGTCTCCGAAGAAGAAAAGATGCGGCGCGAGCGGCTTCGCATCGCCGGCACCAAGGGCATCACCGCCTACCAATGGGCGCCGGACGGTCGCTCGATCCTGGTGCCGCTGGAAGGCGATCTCTACCTCGCGGCCCTGGACGGCAGCGTCCGCCGCATCACCGAAACGCCGGAAAGCGAGCTCGACGCGCAAGTGTCGGAAACCGGCCGCTTCCTCTCCTTTGTCCGCAACCAGAACCTCTTCGTCGCCGACGTCGCCACCGGCACCGCCCGCGCCCTCACCACCGACGGCGCCGGCACCCTGAGCTGGGGCTCCGCCGAATTCGTCTCCCAGGAGGAAATCGGCCGGCGCGAAGGCCATTGGTGGTCGCCCGACGACAGGTTCATCGCCGTCGCCCGGGTGGACGAAAGTCCGGTCAAGGTCGTCACGCGCGCCGCGATCGGCGCGGAAGGCACCAAGCTCTACGAGCAGCGCTACCCCGTTGCCGGCAGCGCCAACGCCATCGTTGACCTCTGGATCATGGCCCCGGACGGCAGCCGCAAGGTCAAGGCGGACCTCGGCAGCGACCCCGACGTCTACCTCGCCCGGGTGAACTGGTCCGCCGACGGCAAGGCGCTCCTCGTCCAGCGCCAGAGCCGCGACCAGAAGACGCTTGACCTCCTTCGGGTCGATCCCACCACGGGCAAGTCGACGCTGCTGTTCAGCGAGACCTCGAAGACGTGGGTGAACCTCAACGACAACCTCAAGGCCTTGAAAGATGGCAGCCTGCTCTGGTCCTCGGAGCGCAGCGGCTATTCGCACCTTTACCACTGGAAGGGCGGCAAATGGCGCCAGCTGACCAGCGGCAAGTGGGAAGTGGCGGACGTCGCCGGGGTCGATGAAAAGAAGCGCCGCGTTTACTTCACCGGCACCCTCGACAACCCCGACGCGCAGCAGCTTTACTGGGTCGGGCTCGACAAGCCGGGTAAGCCTGTGCGCGTCACCGAAGCCGGTTGGACCAACAGCGTCGAGATGGACGAAAACGCCACCCGCGCCCTGATCTCGCGCTCCAACCCGAACCAGCCCAGCCAGACCTACCTTGCCGATGCGGGCGGCAAGCGCATCGCCTGGATCGAGGAAAACCGCCTCGATGCTGCGCACCCATATGGGCCGTTCTTGGACAGCCACGTCACCGCCGAGTTTGGAACGCTTCCTGCCGCCGACGGCACCCCGATCCCGTACAAGATGCTCTCGCCCAAGCGCGAGCCCGGCAAGCGCTACCCGGTGCTGGTCCAGGTTTATGGCGGCCCCTCCGGCGGCCAGGTGATGCAGGGCTGGACCAGCCCGCTGCAGCAATATCTCGTCGACAAAGGCTGGATCGTCTTCTCCGTCGACAATCGCGGCACGCCGCGCCGCGGCCGCGAATTCGCCGATCAGCTCTACCTCAAGCTCGGCGGGGTCGAGGTCGAGGACCAGCTTGCCGGCGTCAAATGGCTCAAGGCCCAAAACTACGTCGATCCCGGCAAGGTCGCGGTCTACGGCTGGTCCTATGGCGGCTACATGGTACTTCGCCTGCTTGAAGCCGCGCCCGGCGCCTTCACCGCCGGAATCGCCGGCGCGCCGGTCACCAAGTGGGAACTCTACGACACCCATTATACAGAGCGTTACCTCGGCAACCCCGCCAAGGACCCGAAGCCCTATGAAGCGTCCAGCGTCCTCACCGGCGCCGGCAAGATCGACGATCCGCTTCTGCTCCTCCACGGCATGGCCGACGACAATGTCGTGTTCGAGAATTCGACTGCGATGATCGCCGCGCTCCAGGCGGCGAAGAAGCCGTTCGAGCTGATGGTGTACCCGGGCGCCACCCACGCGGTGACCGGGGAGGCCCGGCAGATCCACCTGTGGACAACGATCGAGGATTTCCTCGATCGCCGCGTCAAGCAGGCGGATTAAAGCCGAACCCGGCCGATCGCGTAGGTCGCGTCCGGGCTGTATTGCGGCTGCGCGTGGACCGGGCGCGCCTCGACGATCGGCCTTGCCAGGGCGGGGAGGCCGGGGTGCGTGCCGATCGCAGTCGCCTCGACCGGTGCGCTTCCGCCGATCAGGAGCCGCAGGGTAAGCCCGTCGCAGCCTCGGCCGTGGCAGCGGAAGACATAATGTTCCTTCTCGCCGCCCTTGCCGAAGCGGCGAAGCACGGTTCCCGCCTGGATCGCCTTGAGCTGCGCGTCGGGCGGGAAGCGCAGGCGGATCACCTCCGCGCCTCGGGTTTGAAGCCGCAGGGTGATCAGGCGCCCGTCCGCATTCGCCGTTTCGCCAATCCGCTCGGGCTTGGGAGCCTCCGCCGGAGCGGCGGCAGCGTCCGTGCTCCACCTTTTGTAAGTAGACCAGGGCACTTCCGAATCCTTGGTGAGCCCAGCCTCCGAAAGCGCCGCCGGCACCGGCCCGCGATCATGGTAGACCAGCATCCGGCCCCTCTTCGCGTCGGCATCCCAGGCATATTCCAGGCTCATCCGCTGCTTGCGCTCCGGCGTATAGGCAGGCGCCAGCGCCGGCACGAGCCAAGCGAGCAGCGCCACGGCAAGCAGCGCCCCTGCCGCCGTGCGTCCGGTCAGCCGCCCCAGCAGCGGCTTCATCTCGACCAGCACCGGGAACAGGATGAGCGCGCTGACCGGCGCGAACATCCAGGCCGCGTCCATGTCGAGCAGCACTTCGCTCAAGTGCAGCAGCGGCGCCCAGGTGAGGAACATCGCCGCCCAGGCAAGCAGCGCAAGCACTCGCCCGCCGCGCTTCACCAGCAGTCCGGCAAAAGCGAGCAGCGGCGGCAGCAGGAAGAAGATCGCCGTGCCGGGCGCAAGCAGGCTGAGCGCCGCGCCGAAGATCATGAACACCAGCCAATAGCCGATCCGGAGCGTGCGTCGGTCGGCCTTGCCGGCCAGCCACAGGAGCGCCGCCGCGGCGGACACGATCGCGGTCGCGTCGGCCGCAAAGGCAAGCGCCTCGGGCCAGGCGCGCCAATATTCGCCGGCGCGGAACAGGCCGATCAGCTTCTGGAGCAGGAACACGGCAAGCGCCGCGTCAACCATGGCGACAAGCACGAGCCCCGCGCTGCGTCCTACACCTTGCCGTCGCCGCCAGGCTAGAAAGACGAAGCTGGCGAGCAGCACCCACAGGAGCGCCGTGCCGAACCACAAGGGGATCAACACCAGGCCGTGCCCGAGCACGTCCGCATAAAGGCGCTCGCCCGAAGCGGCGGGGGCAGGGGTCTCGCTCGCACCGAGGCGGGTAGCGAGGGCAAGCGCCTGCGTCCCCATATGGGCAAGGCTGCGCGGGTCGAGATTCTCCAGCCGGTCGTCGGGGCTGTGGTAGCGGGTCTCGTTGCCGATGATGGCGAAGTTCAGAATCGTCCAAGGCTTGGCGTCGAACACCGCCACGTCCGTCGAATTCGGGATCAGCCCGTAAAAGTCCGTGGTCAGCGAATTGGCCAGCGGCCGGTCCACCGCCGCCGCGAACGCCGCAAGGGCGGAGCCGTTGGGACGGCTGGTCTCGAACATGATCGCCGGGCCGGTGACGCCGCGCGATTCCAGGTTCACGACGGTATCAACCCGCGCCGCCAGCGGGTTGTTGTCGAGAAACGCGCGGGCACCGAGCAGCCCCGTTTCCTCGCCCTCGTTGAACAGAAAGGTCACCGGGCGCCGCAGCGGGCGATCCTTGAGCACCGCCAGCGTTTCCAGCATCGAGGCGACCCCGATGCCGTCGTCCGAAGCCCCTGGGCCTACGGGGGTGGAGTCATAATGTGACACGAACAACAGGTGCTTGCCGGCCGCCGGACCGAGTGTGACAAGCACGTTGCGCACCCGCGCGCAGGACACCGTTCGATCCTTCGGAGAGCCGCTGCACGACAGGTCGTCCGTGACATTCGGTCTCAGCCCGATCGCGCCGAGCTCGGCAAGAAGCCGCGCCCGGAGCTGATCCCCCGCAACGCTGTCCACTGGATGCGGCTGTTGCGGCCCCAGTATGCGCTGCAGCCGGGCCAAAGCGCGCGGCGTGTCGAACCCGGCCGCCGCGGCGGGCACATCGGGCACGCCGACGAGCATCGGCTTGGACGCCACCGCTGCAAGAAGCAGCAGGAGGAGGACGAGGGCGGTGGCGGCGGCTTTCCTGGTCATTGCGTCCCTTTGCACCTCTGGTTCCACCGTGTCGCCTCCCGGCGCACAACGTCGGTTGCAAAGCAGCCGCCGATCCCTAACTGGGGGTCTCATCCTTTATCGAAGCGAGCACAATCATGGGTTATCGGGTCGTAGTCGTCGGCGCGACCGGCAATGTCGGACGCGAGATGCTCAACATCCTCGCCGAACGCGAATTCCCGCTGGACGACATTGCCGCCGTGGCGTCTCCGCGCTCGACCGGCAACATGATCGATTTCGGCGACTCCGGGCGCGAGCTCAAGGTCCAGAACATCGAGCATTTCGATTTCTCGGGCTGGGACATCGCCCTGTTCGCGGCCGGCTCGGCCGTGTCGAAAGAATTCGCCCACAAGGCCGCCGCCACCGGCTGCGTTGTGATCGACAACAGTTCGCTGTTCCGCATGGATCCGGACGTGCCGCTGGTCGTGCCCGAAGTGAACGCCCACGCGATCGAAGGCTATCGCCGCAAGAACATCATCGCCAACCCGAACTGCTCCACCGCCCAGATGGTGGTGGCATTGAAGCCGCTGCATGACGCGTTCGGCATCAAGCGGGTGGTGGTCTCGACCTACCAGTCGGTCTCCGGCGCGGGCAAGACGGGCATGGACGAGTTGTTCGAGCAGAGCCGCAACATCTTCGTCGGCGATGCCAACGAGCCGGCTTTCTTCACCAAGCAGATCGCCTTCAACGTCATCCCGCACATCGATGATTTCCTCGACGACGGCTCCACCAAGGAAGAGTGGAAAATGGTGGTCGAAACGAAGAAGATCCTCGATCCCAAGATCAAGGTCACCGCCACCTGCGTGCGCGTGCCGGTGTTCGTCGGCCACTCGGAATCGATCAACATCGAGTTCGAGCGCGAAGTCTCGGCAGAGGAGGCGCAGAAGATCCTGCGCGAGGCGCCCGGCATCATGCTGGTCGATAAGCGCGAGGACGGCGGCTACGTCACCCCGGTCGAATGCGTCGGCGAATACGCCACCTACATCAGCCGCGTCCGCGAGGACTCCACGGTGGAGAACGGCCTCAACCTGTGGTGCGTCTCGGACAATCTTCGCAAGGGAGCGGCGCTCAACGCAGTGCAGATCGCCGAGCTGCTGGGCAGGAAGCACCTCCAGAAGGCAGGTTGAGCGGGTGATATCATTGTGATATCGAATATGGAATGGAACAGGTAGTTGTTCGCAGGTTGAAGGACGGGACCCTTGCCGATTACCGCCGGGCGGCGGAGGCAAGCGGTCGTTCTTTGGAAGCCGAACTGCGCGACGTCATCGAACGCAACCGGCCCGTACCGGTCAAGGACACGGCACAATTGCTCGAACTCTCTAAGCGGCTCTGCGCGATGACCCTCAAGCCGGGCGGGGACAGCACCCTTTATATTCGGCAGATGCGCGACGCGGGTTACGGTGGAAGCGGAGTACCGGACAACCGGGAAGACGATGCTGGTCGTTGATGCCAGCGTGGCGGTGAAGTTCCTGGTTGACGAGACCGGCTCCGAACTTGCCCGCGATCTTATTGCATCTGGGCAGCCGATGGTCGCCCCAGAATGGGTCTTGATCGAGGTCGCGAGCGCCCTCCAGAAGAAGGTAGCCGAGCAGTCGCTCTCGGAATCGCATGCGATGGCGGCGATGGTGGCTCTGCCGGAGTATTTCATCGAGTTGTATTCGGCCATCGAGGAACTTCCGCAGGCTTTGGGGCTCGGGTTTCAGCTCGGTCACCCAGTCTACGATTGCCTGTACCTTGAACTCGCAGCGCGCCTTCGCGCCAAGGTGATCACGGCTGACGTGAAGTTTGTCAAAGCTGCTCAAAGGGCAGGGCTGAAAAGCCATGTGCAACTGTTAGGGGAAGCATCGTGACAGGAAACACCATGACTGGTGGCTGCGCCTGCGGACGCATTCGCTACACGGCTCAGGTGGACAGCGACGACGCCTATCTGTGCCACTGCCGGATGTGTCAGCGCGCCACCGGCTCCGTCTCGATCGCCTTCACGACCTTGCCCAAGGCCGATGTCTCCTGGAGCCGGGAACCCGATTGGTACGTCTCCTCGGCAATCGCGCACCGGCCCTTCTGCAGCGCGTGCGGTGCCTCGCTTGGCTTCGCTTATCCCGACAGCGAGAAAATGGACCTGACCGTCGCGTCCTTCGACGATCCCGGGCGTTTCCAACCGCGGCACCATTTCGGCGCCGAGAGCATGCACCGCGCATGGCTCGACACCAGCGGCCTCCCCGAGACCCGCAGCGACGAATATCAGGCCCTCACCGACCGCTGGATGGACAAAGTTGGCAAACTCCCCGACTGAACACGAATTCATCGCATCGGATGGGGTGCGCCTTGCCTGGTACGAACTGGGGGAGGGGAGGCCTGTGCTGCTCCTCCACGGCTTCTTTTCCAATGCCGAAACCAACTGGCTGAAGTTCGGTCACGCGCCTTTGCTCGCGGAGCGCGGCTTCCGGGTGATCATGCCGGACCTGCGCGGCCACGGCCGAAGCGACGCGCCGCACGAGGCGCGCTTCTACCCGCCCGACGTTCTCGCCCGCGACGGCGCCGAGTTGATCGCCCACCTCGGCCTCACCGACTACGATCTCGGCGGCTACTCGCTCGGCGGACGCACTGCCGCCCGCATGGCGATCCTCGGCGCTAGCCCGCGCCGCCTGATCGTCAGCGGCATGGGTCTTCGCGGAATGCTCCACACCGGCCGCCGCGCCGATCATTTCCGCGACATCCTCACCGGCCTCGGCACCCACACGCGAGGCTCGCCCAAATGGCTTGCCGAGATGTTCCTCAAGACCACCGGCGGCGACCCCCGGGCGATGCTGGCGCTGATCGACAGCTTCGCCGATTCCACCGAAGCAGAACTGCGCTCCATCGCAATGCCGGCGCTCATCCTGTCCGGCGCGGAGGACGATGATAACGGCCCCGCCGAAGCGCTCGCCGACCTGCTTCCGCAGGGCCGCTATCAATCCGTCCCTGGCAACCACATGAGCGCTGTCACCAAGCCGGAGCTCGGGCAGGCCATGGCGGATTTCCTCGCCGCTTGACGGCCTTGGGCGCGTGGGCGCAAGAGCCTCGGAACGACAACAGTTCCGAGGATGCTTCCCCCCATGAAGGCCCAAGTCTCCGCCCTCGTTCTCGCCTTCTGCCTCGCCGGCTGCGCCACTGCCGCCGCCGACACGGCCGACACCGCCTCCGCGACCGTCCCCACCACCGGAGCCCAGCCCGCCGCCGCCGCCGCCGCGCCCACGCTGGAGGACGCCCGCGCCTTCGTCGCCCGCGCCGAAAAGGAACTTGCGGAATTCTCCGTGCTCAACAGCCGCGCGCAGTGGGTGAACGCCACCTACATCACCGACGACACCGATGCGCTCGCCGCCCATTTCGGCACCATCGGCACCGAAATGTCGGTCCGCCTCGCCAATGAGGCTGCGCGCTTCGCCAACGTTCCCAGCCTCGATTACGACACTGCCCGCAAGCTCAACACGCTGCGCAGCGCACTCGTTCTCCCCGCGCCGACGACGCCGGGTGCCGCCGCCGAGCTCAACACCATCTCCACCCGCTTGTCCTCCACCTACGGCAAGGGCCGCGGCACGCTGAACGGCAAGGAGATGACCGGCAACGACCTGGAGGAGCAAATGGGGTCGGTGCGCAACCCGGCCCAGCTCCAGGAGATGTGGACGAGCTGGCACACCAATGTCGGTCGTCCGATGCGCGCCGATTACAACCGGCTGATCGAGATCGCCAATCAGGGTGCCAAGGAACTGGGCTACTCGGACACCGGCGCGATGTGGCGCTCGCGCTACGACATGAAGCCCGATGAATTCGCGGCCATGACCGACCGGCTGTGGAGCGAGGTGAAGCCGCTCTACGACCAGCTCCATTGCTATACCCGCACCAAGCTCAACCAGAAATATGGCGACAAGGTGCAGCCCGAAACCGGCCCGATCCGCGCCGATCTGCTCGGCAACATGTGGGCGCAGGAATGGGGCAACATCTACGACGTGGTCGCCCCCAAGGGCGCCGGCGACGTCGGTTACGACCTCACCGATCTCCTGGTGAAGAACAAATACACGCCGGAAAAGATCGTCCGCACCGGCGAAAGCTTCTTCACCTCATTGGGCTTCGCGCCGCTGCCGGAAAGCTTCTGGAAGCGCTCCATGATCACCGCGCCGAGGGACCGCGAAGTGATCTGCCACGCCTCCGCCTGGGACGTCGACAATGTCGAGGACCTGCGCATCAAGATGTGCACCAAGGTCAACGCCGACGACTTCGTCACCGTGCACCACGAGCTTGGCCATAATTTCTATCAGCGCGCCTATAATCAGCAGCCTTTGCTCTACCTCGACAGCGCCAATGACGGCTTCCACGAAGCGATCGGCGACGCCATCGCGCTCTCCGTGACGCCGGAATATCTCGTCCAGATCGGCCTCCTGCCGCGCAACAAGGTGCCCTCGGCCGACAAGGACGTCGGCCTTCTCCTGCGCCAGGCGATGGACAAGGTCGCCTTCCTGCCGTTCGGCCTGATGGTCGACAAATATCGCTGGCGCGTGTTCAGCGGCGAAGTCTCGCCCGCTGGCCTGGAAAAAGGCTGGAACGACCTGCGCCTCCAGTACCAGGGCATCGTGCCCCCGGTGGAGCGCACGGAGCAGGATTTCGATCCCGGCGCGAAATACCACGTCCCCGCGTCGGTGCCCTACACGCGCTACTTCCTCGCCCGGATTCTCCAGTTCCAGTTCTACAAGGCGGCGTGCGACCAGGCCGGCTGGAAGGGCCCGCTTCACCGTTGCTCGTTCTACGGCAACAAGGATGTCGGCCAGAAGCTCAACGCTATGCTCGCCATGGGCGCGTCCAAGCCCTGGCCGGACGCGCTGGAAGCCTTTACCGGCACCCGCGAAATGTCGGGCCAACCAATGATCGAATATTTCCGCCCGCTGATGACGTTCCTGGCCGAGCAGAACAGGGGCAAGCAATGCGGCTGGCAGGGCTGATCGCACTCGCGATGGCCGGGGCCCTTGCTCCGGCTGCCTCGGTGTCCGCGCAGGACATCGCGATTTCGCTCGCCCCCGGCGAAGTGCTCCTCAAGGTCGAGGCCGAAGGCGTGTACCGCGCCCGCCCCGATCTGATGAGCATTTCAGCGGGCGTGGTGACCACCGGCCGCAGTGCAAAGGACGCGCTTGCCGCGAACGCCAATATGGCCAACCGCCTCCTTGCGGCAGTTCGGGCAAGCGGCGTCGAGCCGCGCGACGTGCAAACCGCCGATCTGCGGGTCCAGCCGCAATTTGCCGGCAACCGCGACTCCGACGAAGATGCGGTCCGCAGGATCACCGGCTACGTTGCCCGCAACCGGCTGAACGTCACCCTGCGCGACCTCGCCAGGGCGCCGGCCATAATCGACGGCTTGTTCCAAGCGGGTGCCAACGAGGTGGAAGGGCCGACCTTCGGTTTCGCCGATCCGGCGCCCGCGCTTGGCGCTGCACGGGTGGCGGCGGTGAACGAAGCCAAGGCTGAAGCGGAAACCTATGCCGCGGCCCTGGGCATGCGGGTGACGCGCGTTCTGCGGGTCAGCGAGCGCAGAGACTTTGTCGACAATGATGGCGGCGAAATTGTCGTCACCGGCCGCCGCAACAGCGGTACCCCGGTAGAGCCCGGTGAAATCGCAACGCGGGTCACCGTCTGGATCGACTACGCTATGGCCCCGATCCGCTAAGCGGGCGTGCTATCTCAGCTCCTATGCTTGGACGCGGCCGCCGCCTCCCGCGCCGTCACGGCGGCTTTCAACACCTCGTTGATCGGCTTGCCGTCGCAGGCGCGCTTGGCCAGCGCACGGGCACCATAGACCGCGCCGGCCGTCGCGGCGGCGGCGCCGACGCCGATCGCGGCGGCGGTAAACGGATGCCGCTTGACCTCTTCGGCAAGGCGCAAAGCGGCGGATTTGCCCTGGGGCTTGCCGGTCTTGTCGGCTTCACTCGTCACGATAAACTCTCCGGCTGCGGCAGGTACAGGCGGCGAGAACGCGGCAGCAGGGGCGGCGTTGCGTGAGGCGGGAGAAAAGGCGCGGGGGGAACGCGACCCGCCGTCTTCCCCTCCCTCCCCACCCAACCATGCGAATGGGTCACGGCGGTGGAGAGGGAGGGGTCAGGGGTGGGTTTTGCTCAACCTGCGCTCAAGGCGTGAAACCCACCCTCGGCCCCTCCCTCTCGCCCGCCTGTGCGCTCGCCGCGAACGCCGAGCGGGGGGAGGGGAGGCGCTTGGGGCGGGCCCCCAGACGTTTAAAGCCGCTCGATCATGTAGTCGGCGCTCGACACGTTGAACGCGCCCGGCTCCTCGACATTGAGCTGCTCGACGACGCCGTCGTTGACCACCATCGAGAAGCGCTGGCCGCGCTGGCCGAGGCCGAACTTGGAACCGTCCATGCCGAGGCCGATCTCGCGCACGAAATCGCCATTGCCGTCGGCGAGCATGGTCACCTTGCCGTCCGCCTGCGCGCTTTCCGACCAGGCCTGAAGTACGAAGGCGTCGTTGACCGCCGTGCAGGCGATCTCGTCTACGCCCTTGCCCCTGAACTCCTCCGCCTTCTCGACAAAGCCCGGCAGGTGCCGCGCCGAGCAGGTCGGCGTGAACGCACCCGGCACTGAGAAGAGCGCGACCCGGCGGCCGGCGAAATACGCCTCACTGTCCACCGGCTGGGGGCCTTCGGCGGTGGCCTTGATGAAGGTCGTCTTGGGCAGGCGGTCGCCGATGCTGATGGCCATTGGGATAGCTCCTTTTCGGTGGTGATGGGTTCGGCGGTGCCTCTAGCAAGGCTGGCGGCACTCGAACAAGGCCAGGGGCGTTGAGCGCGCACGCCTGCAACCGCTATAAGAGAACATATGGAAGAACCGCCTTTCCTTTCCGGTCAGCTCCTCCTCGCCATGCCAGGCATCGGCGATCCCCGTTTCGAGAAAGCGGTGATCGCGATGTGCGTCCATGACGAGAGCGGCGCGCTCGGCATCGGCCTCGGCCGCATCGTTCCGCGCATCACCTTCCACGGCCTCCTCGGCCAGCTCGACATCGAACCTGGCGTCGCCCCGGACGTCGCCATCCACCTCGGCGGCCCGGTCGACCCGCAGCGCGGCTTCATTCTCCACTCGCCCGATTGGGGCGGCCAGGACAGCGTCCACGTCGCGGGCCGCTGGGTGCTCAGCGCAACCCTCGATATTCTGCGTGCGATCGCCGAGGGGAGGGGCCCCACCCGCTGGATCGCCGCCTTGGGCTATGCCGGCTGGGGTGCCGGCCAGCTCGAAGGCGAACTCTGCGGCAACGGCTGGTTCGCGACTCCCGGCAGCGACGAACTTCTCTACGAACGCGACGTGGGCGACCGCTGGGGCGCCGCGTTCCTCAGCGCCGGCATCGATCCAAGGCTTCTCACCGCAGACTTCGGCACGGCCTGACTTAATCCTCCCCTGCATTGCAGGGGAGGGGGACCGCACTAAGTGCGGTGGAGGGGCCGAGCGCAGCGAGGAGGGGAGTGGTCGCTCTTGCGCTTACCCTTCGCTTCGCTTCGGGCCCCTCCACCAGCCTTCGGCTGGTCCCCATCCCCCGGAATTCCGGGGGAGGATTAACCCACATATAAAGATATCTTTATATTTGCATCACCGCCGTATCCGCGCTAAGGCCGCGCTCGAAGACCGCCACCTCGCACGGCGGTTTTTTCATTTTTCACGACCCCAAGGAGATACGTCCGTGGCCACGCAGCCCCAGACCAGCGTTGACGACTATATCGTGGCGGACATCGCCCTCGCCGGCTTCGGCCGTAAGGAGATCGAGATCGCCGAAACCGAGATGCCGGGCCTGATGGCGCTGCGCGAGGAATTCGGCGCGTCGCAGCCGCTTAAGGGCGCGCGCATCACCGGCTCGCTCCACATGACGATCCAGACCGCCGTGCTGATCGAGACGCTCACCGCGCTCGGCGCGCAGGTCCGCTGGGCGTCGTGCAACATCTTCTCCACCCAGGATCACGCCGCCGCCGCCATCGCCGCGACCGGCGTTCCGGTGTTCGCCGTCAAGGGCGAGACGCTTGAGGAATATTGGGATTACGCGGCCCGCATCTTTGATTGGGGCCAGGATGAGACCTGCAACCTGATCCTCGACGACGGCGGCGACGCCACCATGTTCGCGCTGTGGGGCGCCCGCGTCGAAGCCGGCGAGGAACTGCTCACCCCGACCAACGAGGAAGAGGAAATCTTCGTCGCGACGCTGAAGCGCTTCATCGCCGAGCGTCCGGGCTACCTCACCAAGACCGTTCAGACCATCAAGGGCGTGTCGGAAGAGACCACCACCGGCGTTCACCGCCTGTATGAGCTCGCCAAGCAGGGCAAGCTTCCCTTCCCGGCGATCAACGTGAACGATTCGGTCACCAAGTCGAAGTTCGACAACCTCTACGGCTGCAAGGAGTCGCTGGTTGACGCCATCCGCCGCGGCACCGACGTGATGCTCGCCGGCAAGGTTGCGGTCGTCGCCGGCTTCGGCGATGTCGGCAAGGGCAGCGCCCAGAGCCTGCGCAACGGCGGCGCCCGCGTCCTCGTCACCGAAGTTGATCCGATCTGCGCGCTGCAGGCGGCGATGGAGGGCTTCGAGGTCGTGACCATGGAAGAGGCCGCCACCCGCGCCGACATCTTCGTCACCGCCACCGGCAACGCCGACATAATCACCGTCGATCACATGCGCGCGATGAAGAACATGGCGATCGTTTGCAACATCGGCCACTTCGACAGCGAGATCCAGATCGGCGCCCTGCAGAACATGCAGTGGACCGAGATCAAGCCGCAGGTCGACGAGGTCAAGTTCCCCGACGGCAAGAAGATCATCGTCCTGTCCAAGGGCCGCCTGGTCAACCTCGGCAACGCCACCGGCCACCCGAGCTTCGTCATGTCAGCAAGCTTCACCAACCAGACGCTTGCGCAGATCGAGCTCTGGACCGGCGCCGACAAGTACAAGAACGAGGTCTACGTCCTCCCCAAGCACCTCGACGAAAAGGTCGCCGCGCTTCACCTCGAGAAGCTGGGCGTCAAGCTTTCCAAGCTCACCGACAAGCAGGCCGGCTACATCGGCGTGCCGGTGGAAGGTCCGTTCAAGCCTGATCACTACCGCTACTAAAAACGATCCGCGCCGGGGGTGGCCTAGACCCCTCCGGCGCGGAGTCTTTCGAGCTCAGGGCTATGCTGAGTCCGTAACCATGCCCGCTATGCGAGCGGGCCCAGTTCTTCCAGCATCGGCCCCAACCACTGCCGGTAGGGAGCCGCGGAACCCAAACCTTCGCGGTTAAGCGGCCGCCGCACCTGCTCGCTGCTGGCGGTTGCCACCGCCCCGCGCGCACGGTGGAATTCCAGGCATTGGGGCTCGAAATCGAGGCCCAGGAAGCGCAGCATTCCCCTCGTCTGCCCGGCGATGTCGTCCACGACATCCTCGTAGCGTACGGTGAGTATGCGCCCGGGCGCCGCCACCTTCACCGCGTCGATCAGCCTGGCATAGTCTCGGTAGAAGCGGGCGATGTGCCGCAGGTCGTTCGCGGCCGGATAGCCTTCCGCGAACAGCATCTTGAAGTTCGCCCAGCAGCAATCGACCGCGTCGCGCCGGACATCGATGATCCGCGCTTCCGGCAGGGCGAGCAGGATCACACCGATCTGCATCCAGTTGAGGTTGTTCTTGTCCACGAACCGCGTCTTTTCGGTTCGCCGATAATCGCGAGAGGCTCCGATATAACGCCCGCCAAGCGCGGCAAGATCGGCGCTCGACAGGCTCTCCAGCAGGCCCGCATAATGCGCCGGATCGTCGGCCTTGTGGCGTGCGATTTCGGCCAGCCGCGGCATGATCTGCAGCTCGCCCGTGCCTTCGATGGCGCTGTGGCCGCCAAGGATCCTTTCAACCAACGTGGTTCCCGACCGGGGCATTCCCACCACAAAAATGGGGGCGGTATCACCCTCGGCGAGCGACTTCCGCCGCTCATAGAATTGGGGGGTGAGGAGGTCGATTATCCCGTCCACCGCCGCCGTTACAGGCTCCGGGTCGTAAGGCTGGTGCTCAAGGCGTATCTTCTTCCCCGCGAGGAAATGTTGAAATGCAGGCGCCGGTTCGCCCTTCCGGTCGGCGATCAAACCCAGCGTGAGGCGCAATGCGCCCTCGGCTGGCTGGCCCTTGCGCTCGGCAAGCCCCTTGCGAATCGCCTCCTCGTCGCCGTCGCCGAGCTCCGCCGGGTAATAGTTCGCCAGGCTCCACCAGGCCGAACCGTTGAACGGGTCCATCGCAAGCGCCCGGCGGAATGCACCGATGGCATCGTCGCGGCGCCCGGCGATCCGGTAAAACTGCGCAAGGTTGACCCGCCGTTCAGCGCTGTCGTCGAGCGACACCAGCCGTTCGTGGAGGGTGACGGCATCGTCGATGTCGCCGACTTCCGACCGCAAGCGCCCGAGAAGGGTCAACGCCGGCATGTTGTCGGGCTTGCGCGCTACGACCGCATCTAGAACTCCGATCGCCTCCCGCATCCTGATCTGCCGCGCCAGGCAGGTCGCGAGCAGCATCGAGGCCCTCAGGAAACTCGGGGCGCGCTCGAGTACGGAGCGCAGGTTCCGTTCGGCACGTTCAAGGTCCCACAGGCTGATCGACGCTTCCGCCACGAGCGTCAGTGCAAGCAGGTCATCCGGCTCCGCCCGCAGGAACTGCTCCGTCAACCTCAGTGCGTCCGCGCTCCGCCCCTCCGCCTCAAGTGCGGCGGCGGAGCGCAGCTGCGGGTTGGAGAGGCTGGCTTCGATGCCGCCAAGCTCGGCGCCCGTCGCATCCCGCGTCATCCCAAGGGCACGGCACGCGGCTGCTGCAAGCCGGTAAACGCGAGCGTCCCTTGCCGCGCCGATCAATGCCTCCGCCTGACGAAGCGCGGCGGCGGGATCCCCGCTAAGAAGCCGGCGACCATTGGCGAGGGCTTCCTCGAACGTCCCTTGCCGAACCGCCGCGTCCGCGCTTCGAGGCGGATGATCGGGCGAACTTTTTGCGTCTGACATGAAACGGCCTTAGCCCGTCGCGCTTGCCGAATGCCAGCAGCAACCTGCGGTTCGGGAGAGATGTCGCCCCGGCTCGTATCACCCTCGAAACCCTGTCCGATGTCAAAATCTGCTCCAAATTCCTCAACGTTCCCAACGGCTAGCCGGCAAACTGAATGTGATATTAATGTTACAGTTGGACATACAATTGGCTTGGGGTGCCTTGAACCTGTTTCCTTTTTCATACGCTACGCTAGGCGTTGCCCGCCTGCATAAAGGGGACGAACCGATGCGCCGCCTCACCGTGAATCTCAGCCTTTCTTGTACTGTTTCCGCGCTTGCGCTCCTGGCCGCGCCAGCCTTCGCGCAAACCGCTCCTCAGAGCTGCGCCGGCATTGCCGATGAAGGCGAGCGCCAGGCTTGCGCCGAAGCGGCCGAGGCCGTTGAGCCGCAGGCCAATTCGGGAAGCGATGCTACGATCCCCACCGTGCCGGCCTCGGCCGAAGGGACTCAGGCGGACGACGGCCCGATCGTCGTCACCGGCTCTCGTCTGCGGCGTGACGAGCGGACCAGCGCCGATCCGGTCACGATCATCGATCCCTCTTCCGAAGCGCGCGAAGGCCGGTTCACGACTGCCGAAGTGCTGCAGAGCTCGCCGCTCGCCGCGGGGTCCACGCAGATCACCTCGACGATCTCCACCAACTTCGTCGCCAACGGCGGCGAGGGCGTTCAGACGATTTCGCTGCGCGGCCTTGGCGCCAACCGCACGCTGGTCCTGCTGAACGGCCGGCGCGCCGGCCCGGCCGGCGTCCGCGGCGCCGTGTCGTCGTTCGATCTCAACGTCATCCCCACCGACGTCATCCAGTCTGTGGACATCCTCAAGACCGGGGCTTCCTCGGTTTACGGCTCGGATGCCGTTGCCGGTGTCGTGAACCTGATCACCAAGAAGGACGTGCGCGGCTTCGATGCTCGCGGCTTTGTGTCCATCCCCGGCGGGCATGGCGGCGAGCAGTATAACGTTTCCGGCACCTACGGCCTCGGCCTTGGCGACCGCGGCCACTTCATGATCGGCGCCAATTACCAGAAGCAGCGGGAGCTCGAGCGCGGCGATCGCGATTTCCTCGGCTGCGAGGAGGAAAATGTAAGAAACCAGTCCGGCGGCCGCGCCGATCCGATCGATCCGCGCACCGGCCAGCCATATTGCGGCCTGTTCCTCAACGACGTTATTCTGATCAGCGACTTCGGCCTGATGATCGGCAACAACCTTCGTGGTCCGCTTGTTAACACCGCCACCGGCGGCACGACTCGCCGGCCGATCACCGCCGTGCAGTTCAACCGGGGCGGGCTTGAACAATATTTGAGCGGGATCCTGGCTCCCCCGGCTAACTCCACGCAGTTCGGCGCTCCTGCGGGTTTCTTGCCGGTAGGTGCGTTCAGTGCGACCGGCCTTGCCCTGCAGAATGCCTTCGATCCGCGCGTCCTGGGTGATTCGGTTATTCCCGAAACGGATCGTTTCACGGTCTTCGCGGAAGCAGGGTATGAGCTTACCGACCGCGTCGAGCTGTACGTTGAGGGTCTGTACAACAACCGCAAGACCAGGACCGACTCGTCCCGTCAGCTGTTCTTCAACCAGTTCCCCGGCGTTGCCAGCACCATCTACACCGAGATCTATGGGGGAGGTTATTACCTTCCCTACTTCTTCTGCGATGGCTCCACCTGCGACCCGAACGCCGTGGGCGATCCGCTGAACAAGGGCTTCACTGGGGCCAATTTGATCCAGCCGGTCATCTATGCGCCGTTCAATTCGGGCACCAATGTCAGTTATTATCGCGGCGTGGCCGGGTTGCGCGCCAATCTCGACAACATCCTGAACAATGGTTTCGCGGACTTCCACGTCCAGCACAGCCGCTCCGACGGCGATTATTATCGCCAGATCATCTACCGCGACGCGATCGAATTCGGCGTCGCCGAGCTTCGGACCGATCTGTGCGCGGGCACCGTCACCGCCATTCGCGGGGTTCCGTGCATCGACATCAACTACACGGACCCGCGGGTTCTCGCCGGCAATTTCACCGACGCGGAACGTCAGTTCCTGTTCGGCATCGATCGTGGCAACACGCTGTACAAGCAGACCAGCAGCGAACTGAGCGCCGGCGGCGATATCTTCAGGCTCCCTGCGGGCGCGGTAAAGATGGCGCTTGGCGCAACCTTCCGCCGCGACTCGATCAACGACACTCCGGGTGAGGCGACTCTTCAGGGAAACCTGTTCGGCAGCACCACCTCCGGGGTCACCGCCGGCTTCCAGCGCACGGTTGAAGGCTTCGGCGAAATCGAAATCCCTCTGTTGAAGGATATCCCCGGCATTCGGTCGCTGTCCATCAGCGGCGCCGCCCGCGTTACGAACACCTACGCGGAACGGCAGGATGGAGAGAGCGACTCCGACAAGGGCAACTGGACCTACAAGGTCGCGGCCAATTGGCAGGTTTTCGACTTTGTGCGCCTGCGTGCCACCTACGGAACGTCCTTCCGGTCGCCGGCCTTGTACGAACAATTCCTTGCCAATGAGTCCGGCTTTGTCGGTCAAAGCGCCGATCCGTGCATCCGCTACGGGCTTTCGGAGAACGAGACGCTGAAGGCGAACTGCAAGTCCCAGGGCATCCCCGAAACCTTTGCCGGTGGCGGCAGCAGTTTCGAGTCTTTCTCTCAGGGCGGTGTAGGATTGCTCGATGCGGAGACGTCCAAAGCGCTCACCGCCAGCGTTATCCTGACCCCCGCGGGTTGGTTGTGGAGCGATGCCACGGCCAGCCTGACGGTCGACTATGTCGATATCAAGGTTTCTAACCAAGTCACCCAGCTTGGCGCGGGATCCATCCTCGCCGGTTGCTACACGTCGGATAATTTCGCGAGCGAGCCGCTGTGCGACCTCATCACGCGCAATCTCAATCCACTGTCTTCCAACGCTTTTGCGATCACGCAGGTTCGGGATCCGTTCCTCAACATCGATCAGCAGCATAACAAGAGCCTCGATGTAACCGCGCGGTTCCGTCAAAATCTTGGCAAGTATGGTTCGTTCTCGCTGCTTGGTCAGATGACCTATCAGCTCAAGGACCGGTACACTCTGTTCCAGGGCTTTGAAGAGAATTACAACGGCGAGGTCGGCGACCCCAAGTGGGTCGGTGATCTCAACGCCAGCTGGTCCATGGAGCCCTTCACCATCACCTACGGCCTGCAGGTGATCGCCGGCACCAACGATCTTGAAGACCTTCAGGATATCGGTGGCGCCAATTTGACGGCGGACAACTGCCTTGCAACCGCGGCGGCATTCGCGCTTCGCGGCGGAGCTTACTGCCCCGTCTACAAGCTGCCGAGGGTCGCCTACCACAGCCTGTCCGCGGAAATCGCGGTCAACAAGAAGATGACCTTCCTGGTGGGTGTTTCCAACCTGTTCGACAAGAAGCCGCCCTTGGTCTCCACGGTTGGCTCGCCCATCGGCAATTTCGGCCAGGTTCCCACGTTGGGAAGCTATTACGATTACTTCGGCCGCCGCTTCTTCGCGAGCGTACGCTCGCGCTTCTGATCGGCGAAACCGCAAAAGCGGATCGCAAGTAGGGTAAAGCGCAGCCGCCGGTTGATCCGGCGGCTGTTGCTTTAAGCCTTCCGCAATATCGTCGTTCGCGCCGGACCGCGTTGGTGCTCTTTGGGCTCTTTGGCGCTCGTGCGCGTGCTGCAGCCTGCTTCCGCCGTGCTCCCACCGAGCATTCGGGCGTACAGGGATGGCGGATGATTGATGAGCGGGCCTCGAACCTCCATATGGGGTGAGAAGGCCTATCATGGGCCGCGAAGTTCACACGGAGCCTAGATGAGCGTCACCTATCCCGTCCTTCCCCTGCGCGACATTGTCGTTTTCCCGCAGATGATCGTGCCCCTGTTCGTCGGGCGCGACAAATCGGTGGCGGCGCTTGAAAGCGCGATGGCGGCGGACAAGCAGATTTTCCTCGTCTCGCAGCTCGATCCAGGCGAGGACGATCCCGATCGCGACGCGCTTTACGATCTCGGCGTCGTCGCCACCATCCTTCAGCTCCTCAAGCTTCCCGACGGCACCGTTCGCGTGCTGGTCGAAGGGCAGCGCCGCGCCACGCTCGCCTCGTTGAGCGTTGACGGCCAGCACCTCGTCGCCGAAATCGACGATGTCGAAGGGGAGGAGCCGGAAGGCCCCGAAGTCTCGGCGCTGATGCGCTCGGTGGTTGAGCAGTTCGAGAATTATTCCAAGCTTAACAAGAAGCTGCCGGCCGAAACCGCCGTCCAGCTCGGCCAGATCGAGGAGGCCTCGCGCCTCGCCGATGCGGTCGCCGCCAACATCAACATCAAGGTGTCGGACAAGCAGACCCTGCTTGCCGAACTGAAGCCGGTGCGCCGCCTGGAGATGGCCTTTGCCTTCATGGAAGGTGAGCTCGGCGTGCTGCAGGTCGAGAAGAAGATCCGCAGCCGCGTGAAGCGGCAGATGGAGAAGACGCAGCGCGAATATTACCTCAACGAGCAGTTGAAGGCGATCCAGCGCGAGCTCGGCAACGAGGGCGAGGAAGGGGACGGCGACGAACTGGCCGAGCTCGGCCGCAAGATCGAGCGCACCAAGCTTTCCAAGGAAGCCAAGTCGAAGGCGTCGTCGGAGCTCAAGAAGCTCAAGGCGATGGCCCCGATGTCGGCCGAAGCCACCGTGTCGCGCAACTATCTCGACGTGCTGCTCGGCCTGCCCTGGGGCAAGAAATCCAAGGTCAAGAAGGACATCGCCGAAGCACAGGCGATCCTGGACGAGGACCATTATGGGCTCGAGAAGGTCAAGGATCGGATCGTCGAATATCTCGCCGTCCAGGCCCGCACCAACAAGCTCAAGGGGCCGATCCTCTGCCTCGTCGGCCCGCCCGGCGTCGGCAAGACCTCGCTCGGACGCTCCATCGCCAAGGCGACGGGGCGCGAGTTCGTGCGCCAGTCGCTGGGCGGCGTTCGTGACGAAGCGGAAATCCGCGGTCACCGCCGTACCTATATCGGGTCGCTGCCCGGCAAGATCGTCTCGAACCTGAAGAAGGCTGGTTCGTCCAACCCGCTGTTCCTGCTCGACGAGATTGACAAGCTCGGTCAGGATTTCCGCGGCGATCCCGCCTCGGCGCTCCTGGAGGTGCTCGATCCGGAGCAGAATTCAAAGTTCCAGGATCATTATCTGGAGATCGATTACGACCTGTCGGACATCATGTTCGTCACCACCGCGAACACGATGGACATGCCTCAGCCTCTGCTCGACCGCATGGAAATCATCCGCCTCGAAGGCTATACCGAGGAGGAGAAGGTTCAGATCGCCCAGCGCCACCTCCTGCCGAAGCAGATCGAGGCGCATGGCCTCAAGGACAGCGAGTTCGAGCTGACCGAGAGCGGCCTCAGGAGCCTGATCCAGCATTATACCCGCGAAGCCGGCGTGCGCACCCTTGAGCGCGAGATCGCCAAGGTCGCCCGCAAGGCGCTTCGCCGGATCCTGGAGGGCAAGGCCGAGCGGGTCGAGGTCACCGCCGAGAACCTGTCGGAATTTTCCGGCGTTACCCGCTACCGCCACGGCATGGGCGAGGAAGAGGACCAGATCGGCGCCGTCACCGGCCTGGCCTGGACCGAAGTCGGCGGCGAGCTCCTCACCATCGAGGCGGTCACGGTGCCCGGCAAAGGCCAGATCAAGTGGACCGGCAAGCTCGGCGACGTCATGCAGGAGTCGATCCAGGCTGCCTTCGCCTTCGTCAAGGCGAGGAGTCCGAGCTACGGGGTCAAGCCGAGCCTTTTCGGGCGCAAGGACATCCACGTCCACCTGCCCGAGGGCGCGACTCCGAAGGACGGTCCGTCGGCGGGCGTCGGGATGGTCACTGCGATCATCTCAACCCTGACCGGGATTCCGGTCCGCCGCGACGTCGCGATGACCGGTGAGGTCACGCTGCGCGGCCGGGTGCTGCCCATCGGCGGCCTCAAGGAAAAGCTTCTCGCGGCGCTTCGCGGCGGCATCAAGAAGGTGCTGATCCCGGCGGAGAACGAGAAGGACCTCGCCGAAATCCCGCAGGCGATCAAGGACGGGCTGGAGATCGTGCCCGTGTCCCACGTCGACCAGGTGCTCACCCACGCGCTTGCTACGCCGGTCACTCCGATCGATTGGACCGAAGCGGATGAACTCGCCACCGTTCCGGTGCCGGATCTCGCCGCAGCCCCCGACGAGGTGTCGATCCGCCACTGATCGGGTGGACAACCTTTGCAACGTTCCAAAAGGAGGCGCGCCTTTCACCGGGGAGGCGCGCTTTCCTTTTGACTCGGCGCTCGCTCCTGCCCTTAGATGAAATTTGGCGCGAGCCGCGATTCCAACGAACAGGGGTTCGGGAAAGATGAACAAGCAGGAGCTGATCGGCACCGTTGCCGAAGCAACAGGGCTGAGCCGCAGCGATGCCAGCCGCGCGGTCGAGTCGGTGTTCGAAGTGATCACCAATTCGCTGAAGCGCGGCGACGAGGTCCGCCTTGTCGGCTTCGGCACCTTTTCCTGCTCGCGCCGTAAGGCGTCCACGGGCCGCAACCCGCGCACCGGAGAGCCGATGCAGATCAAGGAGTCGACCCAGCCCAAGTTCAAGGCCGGCAAGGTGCTGAAGGACTCGGTCAGCCGCTGAGCAGCGCGGGTGCGGGGGCGCACCGCTTCATTTCCTTCGCAGCCAAGACAGTTTTTCCACCCCCACATGCTGGACAGCCTGGAGGCGGCCCATTAAGGGCACGGCACGCAAGGCCCACGGGCTTTCCTTTCGGGCGTGGGCGCGTAGCTCAGTGGTAGAGCACACCCTTCACACGGGTGGGGTCGCAGGTTCAATCCCTGCCGCGCCCACCACGCCCTTCTTCTCCTCAGCGCCTACAGCGGATCCGGAACCGGCGCGCCGAGCTTTCGTGCGATCCGCGCTACTTCCTCATCGCTCGGCAGTTCCGGCAGATCTTCGCCGGGGCCGCGCGCATCGTCGGGTACGCCGGGCCCGGTGCCGGCGATCGGCTCGTTGACCGCGCGCTCGTTCGCTCCGGTGGTGATCTTTTCCCTGTCTTCGGCCATGATCGTTCCTCCTCTGGTCCCCGCATCAAAGGCGAAAGCGGCGGCGATGTTCCCTGAGCAAGCGGAGACGTGCGGTGAGCGAAGCGATCGACAAGGCAGTCGCGGAGCTGAGGCGCTGGGGTCTGACGCTGCCCGGCACCCATTCCAAGTCGCCCTGGCCGGACCATGACGACCTCGCCGTCAACAACAAGACCTTTGCTTATCTCACCCTGGCCGGGCAGCCGTTCCGCCTGTCCGTGAAGCTGCGCTTCACCGGCGAGGTGGCGCTGGAGCTGCCTTATGCGTGCCCCACCGGCTACGGCCTCGGCAAGTCCGGCTGGGTGACGTTCCAGCCGGACGAGGAGGGCCTGCCGCCGCCGGAGCAACTCAGGGAATGGGTCGAGGAAAGCTATCGCGCGCAGGCGCCGCGGCGGCTCGTCAAGGAGCTCGACGCCCGGGCTTAGGCAAACGCCTCGGCGACGATTTGGTAGGAGCGCAGCCGTGCCTGGTGGTCGAAGATTTGCGAGGTGATCATCAGCTCGTCCGCGCCGGTGCGCTCCACGAACGCCTCGATCTGCGCCTTCACCCTGGCGGGCGCGCCGATCGCCGAGCAGGACAGCACTTCGTCCAGCATCGCCCGCCCGTTGGGGGGAAGCGTTTCGGCATAGCCTGCCACCGGCGGCGGCAGCTTCGAGGCGCGGCCGGTGCGCAGGTTCACGAATGCCTGCATCACCGACGTGGCCAGGAGCTGCGCTTCCTCGTCGCTGTCCGCGGCGAACGCGTTGAAGCCCAGCATCACATAGGGCCGCTCCAACTGCTCGGACGGCCGGAACATCTCGCGATAAACGCGGATGGCGTCGATCATCTGCCCGGGCGCGAAGTGGGAGGCGAAGGCGTAAGGCAGGCCCAGCATGGCGGCGAGCTGCGCGCCGAACAGGCTCGAGCCGAGGATCCAAACCGGCACGTTCTGGCCTTCGCCGGGAATGGCGCGGACCTGACGAGCGGGATCGTGGCGGAAGTAATCCATCAACTCCACCACATCGCGCGGGAACTGGTTTTCGTCGGAATTGAGGTTGCGGCGCATCGCCATGGCGGCGGCGCGGTCGGTGCCCGGCGCCCGGCCAAGCCCCAGGTCGACACGGCCGGGGAAGAGCGCTTCCAGCGTCCCGAACTGCTCGGCGATCACTAAAGGCGCGTGGTTGGGGAGCATGATACCGCCCGCACCGATGCGGATCGTCGAGGTACCTGCGCCGACATACGCAAGCGCGACCGAAGTCGCCGCGCTCGCGATGCCCGGCATGCTGTGGTGCTCGGCCATCCAGAAGCGATTGTAGCCAAGTCCCTCGGCAAGGCGGGCGAGATCAAGCGCGTTGCGCAGAGCCTGTCCGGCGTCGCTGCCTTCAGCGACCGGGGCGAGATCGAGAACTGAAAAGGGTACCATGGCTGCGAGATGGGGGCGCATCTCGCCGGTGCAATGGCGCCTTGCCGCCGAAGCACCGTCTGCCTAGGTCCCGCGCATGCATGGGGAGACAACCAGCCGTAACCTTTGGCGCGCGGAAATTCGCGCAACGGTGGCGCTCGCCTGGCCGCTGATCCTCACCAATATCGCCCAGTCGTTGATCCACGCCACCGACGTTATCCTGCTCGGCCGCGCCGGTCCGCACGCGCTTGCCGCCGGTACGCTCGGCGTTCAGGTCTACCTCGTCTTCCTGATCTTCGGCCTTGGCCTCGTCACCGCTTCGGCACCAATGATCGCCAAGGAACTCGGCGCCCACCGCCACAGCGTCCGCGATGTGCGCCGCACCGTGCGCCAGGCGATGTGGGCGGCGGTGGCGATCTCGGTGCCGGTCTGGATCATCCTCTGGAACACTGGCGCGATTCTGGTCGCCCTGGGCCAGGACCCGCAGCTCGCCGCCGGCGCGCAAAGCTTCGTTCGCGCGCTGCAATGGGGCTTTTTGCCCTACCTCTTCTACATCGTCCTGCGCTCGTTCGTGTCGGCGCTCGAACGGCCGATCTGGTCTTTGATCATCGGCCTGATCGCCGTCGTCTATAATGGCCTGATCAATTACGCCCTGATCTTCGGCGAATTCGGCTTCCCCGAGCTCGGGCTCCGGGGCGCGGGGATCGGCAGCGCGAGCGCCAACCTCTTCATGTTCGGCGGCATGGCGCTGGTAGTCATCCTTCACCCGCGCTTCCGCCGCTACCGCCTGTTTGGCCGCTTCTGGCGCCCCGATTGGGAGCGGTTTCGCGAAGTCTGGCGCTTAGGCACGCCGATCGCCGTCACGCTGACGCTGGAGATCGCGATCTTCGCCTCCGCCGTGTTCCTGATGGGCTTGATCAGCCAGGCCTCGATCGCGGCCCATGCCATCGCAATCCAGCTTGCCGCGCTGACCTTCATGGTGCCGATGGGCTTGGGGCAGGCGGCGACGGTGCGCGTCGGCCTGGCCTACGGACGGCAGGACCGCACGGGAGTCGCCATCGCCGGCTGGGTGAGCTTCACCCTGGGGGTCGGCTTCATGACGCTGACCGGCCTGGTCATGCTCGCAGCACCCGAAGCGCTGGTTCGCCTCTTCCTCGATCCCGCCAACCCTGACAACGGCCCGGTGATGAAGCTTGCCGTGTCGTTTCTGATCGTTGCTGCGTTTTTCCAGATTTTCGACGGCGCCCAGGCGGTCGGTGCCGGGATGCTCCGCGGCCTTCAGGATACGCGGGTGCCGATGATCTATGCGGCGTTCGGCTATTGGGTGGTCGGGCTGCTCACGGGGGTAGGTCTGGCGTTCGGCGTCGGCTGGCAAGGTGTCGGCATCTGGATCGGCCTCGCCGCGGGGCTTGCCGTGGTGTCGGCCCTGATGCTCGCCCGCTGGCTGCGGCGCGAGCGGCTCGGCCTGGTGAGCTGGACCGCCTGAGCGGGAAGTTACCCTCCGCGCCGCGTTCTTCCTTGACGCTGCCCGGCGGCCGCTCCTATTAGCCCGGCGCACTCAGCGTGGCGATCGTAGCTCAGTTGGTTAGAGCACCGGTTTGTGGTACCGGGGGTCGCGGGTTCAAGTCCCGTCGGTCGCCCCACGCGCCCCCTTCAAATCAGGGCCGTACACCATGCATTCCCCCTGGGATTATCCCGACTTCGACGATCACGAGATCGTCCACTTCGTCACGGACGCCGAAACTGGCCTCCGGGCGGTTATCTGCGTTCATTCCACCCACCTCGGCCCGGGCGCCGGCGGCGTCCGCTTCTGGCACTATGCCGAAAGCGCCGACGCCCTTCGCGACGCGTTGCGGCTGTCCCGCGGCATGAGCTTCAAGAACGCCATGGCCGGCCTCCCCATGGGCGGCGGCAAGGCGGTGATTCTGGCCGACGAGAACCGCACCAAGACGCCCGAAATGCTCGCCGCCTACGGCCGCGCCGTTGAGCGGCTTGGCGAGGCCTATGTCACCGCCGAGGACGTCGGCATCACCGTCGCCGATCTCGTCCAGGTTGCCGAGCACACCCGCTTCATCGCCGGCTTGCCCGCAGGCGAAGGCGAAGTGGGCGGCGATCCGGGCCCGCACACCAGCTACGGCGTGTTCCTCGGCATCAAGGCCGCGGTGCGCCGAGCGCTCCGCAAGGACAGCCTCAACGGGCTTCACATCGCCCTGCAGGGCGCAGGCAGCGTTGCCGGCGGAGTCGCCCGCCAGGCGGCCGCCGAGGGCGCGCGCATCAGCCTCACCGACATCGACAGCGCGCGCGCCGAGAAGCTCGCGGCGGAAGTTGGCGGCGCGGTGGTCGCGCCGGAGGAGATCATGACGCTTGAAGCGGACGTGCTCAGCCCCAACGCATTGGGTGCGATCCTCAGCGAGCAGTCGATCGCCGCCCTCCGCGTGCCTGTGGTTGCGGGCGGCGCCAACAACCAGCTCGCCACGCGCGAAGATGGCCAGCGCATCCACCAGCGCGGCATCCTCTATGCGCCCGATTACGTGATCAACGCCGGCGGCATCATCAACGTGAGCTGCGAATATCTGCGCAACGCCGATGCGGCCGGGGTCAAGGCGCGCATCGAGCAGATCCCGGTGCGCCTAGAGCAGATCTGGGCCGAGAGCGAGGCCACCGGCCGGAATCCGGCGGAGGTGGCCGACGCCATGGCCAAGAGGCTGATCGGGCGGGGTTGAGGGTCTTACCCGGGTCGTGCACGCAATCTCCTTGGAATCTGCAACGCAGTGACAAGCGGCTGTCTTGCGTCGTGCGCTAGAGAGCCGCCATGGAAATAGAGGCAAGAGGTTCAAGGCTTTCGCTGGGTGAGCGCGAATGGCCGATTTGGGCCGCTACAGCCGCGCTCCCACTCGCCTTGGTACCAGTCAGCATCCTTTATTACAGGCTGCTGCTTAAATCCGGCACTTTGAATCCGCAGGCGGACTCGATTGCGATTCCGATCGTCGGCAACGCGATGGCTGCGATGATGGTCGCGCCGTTCGTGCTCGCGATTACCTGGCTCTGTACTTGGGGCTATGAAGGCGACGCCGACCTGCTCGAATGGGACGGGGCGAGGCCGTGGCGATCGCTTGCAGCGACCCTTGTGCTAGGAACTCCCGCGCTGGGCATCGCAGGCCTGATTGCGATCGATATCGCTTCGGCACTCGCCTGGTATGAGTACCTGTGGGATGTGTATCTCGGTATTTGGGCCGCATGGTTTCTCCTTTTACGTGCCGTCTTTTTGGCACCACGGCCGGCACGCTGAAGAACCGCTGCTTCGATACGTCGGCAACTTACCTTTACAAGGGAGGCGCAGCCCGCACCTTGTCCCGCCCGAGCTTGTGCTCGCGGTAGAGCGTATACAGGCCGCTCAGGATGATCACCGCCGCGCCGCCCCAGGTGGTGGCCGGCGGATGATCGCCGAACAGTAGCCAGCCGAGCAGCACCGCCCATAGGAGCTGGGTATAATCGAACGGCACCACCACAGACACCGGCGCAAAGCGCAGCGAGGCGGTGAGGAAAAGCTGTCCGAAGCCGCCGAACAGCCCCAGGCAGACGAGTATCGTCCATGCCTTGCCGTCATGCACCTGCGCGTGAAACGGCATCAACGTGCCAAGCGCCAGCATCGACAGCAGCGTGAACCACAAGACTGTGGTCTGCGGGTGCTCGGTTTTACCAATTTGGCGGATGGTGATCGTGACCACGCCCACTCCAAACGCGGCGGCGATTGCAAGCGCTAGGCCGATCGGCGGCAAGTCCGCACCGTGCGGTCGCATCACCAGCAGGACGCCCACCAGTCCGAGTGCAACCGCGCCCCACCGATGGCGGCCGACCTGCTCATTCAGCACAAGCGCGGACAGCACCACCGCGAACAACGGCGCGGCAAAGCCGATCGTGGTCGATTCGGCGAGCGGCAGATAGGCAAGCGAGCTGAACGCCAGCACCATGGTAGTCAGCCCGACGATCGCCCGCCAGACGTGCGCCATCGGCCGCTTCGTCCGCCACGCGTCGCGATTGCCGCTCAGCGCGATCCAAACGAGCAACGGCGGCAGGCCAAAGGCGAAGCGGTAGAAACTCAGTTCCACCGTCGACACGCCCGCCCCGTAGCCGAGCTTGATCATTGCCGCCATGAAGCCGAAGCAGGTGGTGGCGGCAATGCGCAGGCCGATGCCGAGAAGGCGGTTCTGGTGCGGGCGGTCGGAAGCCATCGCCGGCGCGAGTGAAACGGAGCGGCGGCAATGGCAAGGGCGACGTGGATGCGTCCCGGCTTTGAAAGGCGGCGCGCGCTCGGCTAGAGAGGCACCGCACATGCACATCTTCGCGAATCCGGCCCGTTTCCTTGAAATCGCACGTCCGCTGACACCCTGGCTCGGGTGGGGCGGCGGGCTGCTGGTTGTGGCCGGTCTGGTGTGGGGCGTTTTCCTGGCGCCGCGCGACTATCTGCAGGGCGAAAGCGTGCGCATCATGTACGTCCATGTGCCCGCTGCCTGGCTCGGCATGGCTGGCTGGGCTGGCATCGCCGTTGCAAGCCTGATGCAGCTCGTCTGGCGTCACCCGCTCGCCGGCGTCGCCGCCAGGGCGATGGCGCTGCCCGGCGCGGTGTTCACCGCAATCTGCCTCGCCACCGGCTCGCTCTGGGGCCGGCCGACTTGGGGTACATGGTGGGAATGGGACGGGCGCATGACGTCCATGCTCGTCCTCCTGTTCCTCTACATCGCCTTCATTGCGCTCGCCGATGCGGAGCGGGACAAAGGCGGGGAGGGGCGTCTCGCCGCCATCTTCGGCCTGGTCGGCGCGATCAACCTGCCGATCATCCATTATTCCGTCCTGTGGTGGCGCACGCTTCACCAGGGGCAGAGCATCGGGGTGCGCGGCTCCTCGATCGATGCCTCTATGCTGTGGCCCCTGTTCGTATCGGCGATCGGTTTCTCCCTGCTGTTCGGCGCGGTGGTGCTGATGCGGATGCGCGGCGCGCTTGCCCGTCAGAAGGTGGAAGCCCGGCTGAGGAGAATGGCGGCGTGAACCATTGGCCGTTCATTCTCGGCGCGTATGCGCTGACCGCCTTGGGCACGCTCGGCCTCGTCGCGGCAAGCTACCACGCAATGCGCAAGGCCGAGGCGGATGCGGACGCGCTGAGGAGCGAGCGGTGAAGCGCAAGAACCAGCGGCTGTCCTTGCTCATCCTCGCAATTGCCGCCGTGGTTGCGGCGGTACTCCTCGCCATGTCGGCGCTGAAGGACCAAGCCGCCTATTTCTACGCGCCTGCCGATGTCGCCCGCCAAGGCCTGCCGCTGGACCGCGCGGTTCGGATCGGCGGCATGGTGAAGGCGGGCTCGGTGAAACGCGCCCCCGACGGGGTAACCATCGCCTTCGTCGTCCATGACGAGACTCCGAACACCATCCCCGTCCGATTTCGCGGCATCGTGCCCGACCTGTTCCGCGAAAAGAGCGGCGTAGTCGCCGAAGGCCGCTTCCAGCCGGATGGCCTGTTCGTCGCCACCGAGATCCTCGCCAAGCATGACGAAAATTACATGCCGCCCCAGCTCGACGGTAAATCGGGCGAGCATAAGAGCGAGAGCCTGAAGTGATCGCCGAAACCGGCCTGGCGGCGCTCTGGCTTGCCGCCGCGATGTCGCTGCTCCAGCTCCTCTTCGGAATCGCCGCGCTTCGCCCCGCCGGCGCCGAGCTGCTGCGCGCGGTGCGGCCGGTGGCGGTGGCGCAGGCCTTGCTCGTCGGCATCGCCTTCCTGCTCCTAATCCAGCTTTTCCTGCGCACCGACCTGTCGGTAGCGCTGGTCGCCGAGAACAGCCATTCGGCGAAGCCTTGGCTTTACAAATTCTCCGGCACCTGGGGGAATCACGAAGGCTCGATGCTGCTATGGGTATCGGTGTTGTCGCTGGCCGGAGCCGCGGTTGCCCTGTTCGAGCGCAAGCTCGCCGAGCGCACCCTAGTGGCGACGCTCACTGCTCAGGCGGCGATCGGGCTCGGCTTCTACGCGTTCCTGCTCTTCGCCTCAAACCCGTTCGATCGCCTCGATCCGGCGCCGCTGGACGGGCAGGGGCTCAACCCGCTGCTCCAAGACCCGGGCTTGGCCTTCCACCCGCCGACGCTCTACTTCGGCTATGTCGGGATCTCGATCGCCTTCTCCTTCGCGGTCGGCGCGCTCGTCACCCGCGACGTGGGTCCCGCCTTCGCCAAGGCGATGCGCCCCTGGGTGCTTGGTGCCTGGATATTCCTGACCCTCGGCATCACCGCCGGCTCCTACTGGGCTTATTACGAGCTCGGCTGGGGCGGCTGGTGGTTCTGGGATCCGGTGGAGAATGCCTCGCTGATGCCGTGGCTCGCCGCAACCGCGCTGCTTCACTCGGTAACGGTGCTCGCCACCCGCGATGGGCTTCGCGCCTGGACGGTGATGCTGGCGGTTGTGGCCTTTTCCATGTCGATGGTCGGCACCTTCCTAGTCCGCTCCGGGATCCTCACCTCGGTGCACAGCTTCGCCGTCGATCCGCAGCGCGGCGCCTTCATCCTTGCGCTTCTCGCCATCTACATCGGCGGCGCTCTGACGCTGTTTGGGCTGCGCGTGGGCACGGTAAAGGAGGGCACGACCTTCGAGCCGGTCAGCCGCGAGGGCGCGCTGGTGGCCAACAACCTGCTTCTTTCAGCCATTCTCGGCATAGTCATGGTCGGCACGCTTTATCCCCTGCTGGTCGAGGCCTTGGGGGGCGAGAAGCTGTCCGTAGGCCCGCCCTATTTCAACGCCGCCGCGGGGCCGATCGCGCTGCTCCTTGTGCTGATCATGGGCGCCGGCCCGCTGCTGCGCTGGCGCCGCGACCGCCTTGGCGAGCTTGTGCGGCGCCTGATCGTGCCGCTGGCCATCCTTGCCGCCTCTGCCGGTGCCGTACTGGCGCTCGCGCCGGGCATCCGCCTGCTACCGCTGCTCGGCCTGGTTCTCGCCCTCGGCGTCGGCGCGGCGAGCCTTGCGCCCTTGTGGAAGCGCAACCTGCGCCGGACGCCGCTTTTCACCTGGGGCATGGTGATCTCGCATCTCGGCATCGCCGTCAGCCTCGGCGGCATGGCGTCGGAAGCGGCGTTCAGCAAGGAAGTGCTCGTCGCCGCCCGCCCAGGCGAAACTGTCAGGATCGGCCCGTACGCCCTCCGCTTCGACGGGGTGGAGCCGGTGGCGGGGCCGAACTGGACAGCGGTCGAAGCCAGGCTCACGGCAAACCGGGGCGGCCGCGCCTTCGTGCTTCGCCCGCAGGCCCGCATGTTCACCGCGCCACCCACCGAGACCAGCGAGGCGGCCATCGCCACCCGCCTCGACGGGCAGCTCTACACCGTGATCGGCAAGGAGGATGACGGCGGCCGCTGGCAGCTTCGCCTCTGGTGGAAGCCGTTTGTTACTCTGATCTGGCTTGGCGGCGCCCTTGTCGCGTTCGGCGGCCTGCTTGCACTGATCGGCCGCGTTCGCCGCGGCGGGCGCAAGGCACGCAACGAGGAGGCCTGGGCATGAAGCGCCTGGTCCTTTTCCTGCCGCTCGCTGTGTTCGCCATCTTTCTCGGCTTCTTCGCTTTTCGGCTCGGCGGCGAGCAGGACACCAACATCCGCTCCCGAATGATCGGCAAGCCGATGCCGGAGTTCGCCCTGAAGCAGGCGGTCCCCGGCCACCCGGCGCTGACCAGCGGAGACCTGAAAGGCGGGCAGCCCCGCCTGGTCAACATCTTTGGAAGCTGGTGCATTCCGTGCCGCGTCGAATCGCCGCAGCTCATGGCGCTGAAGGCGAGGGGGGTACCGGTCGACGCTATCGCCATTCGGGACAGACCGGAGGACGTCGCGGGCTTTCTCACCCAATATGGCGATCCATTCGACCGCATCGGCGACGATCCGCGAAGCCAGGTCCAGTTCGCGCTCGGCTCGTCGGGCGTGCCGGAGACCTTCCTGATCGATGGCAAAGGTGTCATCCGCCACCAGCATATCGGCGAGATCCGCCCGGAAAACGTGCCCGAACTGATCGCGGCCTGGGAAGCGGCGAAGTGATGCGCCCACCCAACCTCCCCCGTCATTCCCGCGAAAGCGGGGATCCCGCTTCTTCTACTTGCGAACTCCACGGAAAGAAGAAGCGTCACCCCCGCTTTTGCGGGGGTGACGTGGTGGCTTGGGCGGTTGCTGCAATGTCTCTGCTCGCCGCCGCACCATTGGCTGCCCAGCCGACCACGCCCGATGCGCCTTATGCCTACAAGCAGCTTCCCGAGCCGCGCCAGGAAGCGGCCGCCAAGGCGCTGATGGAGACCCTTCGCTGCCTGGTCTGCCAGGGCCAGTCGATCGCCGACAGCGACGCGACCATGGCGGGCGACATGCGCTCGCTGGTGCGGGAGCGGATCGCAAAGGGCGAGGAGCCGGAGGCGATCCGCGCCTGGCTGGTCGAACGCTATGGCAACTGGGTGAGCTACAAGCCGTCCGGGTCGCCGGTCACCTGGCCGCTCTGGGGCGCACCGATGCTGCTGCTCGGCATCGGCCTGTGGCTGGCGCGCGGGCGGTTCAGGCGCCGGCCGCGAGAGGCGCGCTGATGGGCTGGATCATACTCCTCCTGCTGGCTTTACTGATGTTTGCGGCGCTTTGGCGTTTTGCGCGGCTTGAGACCGGGCCGCTGCAGTTCCTTCTCGCCGCCCTGCTGGCGGCCTTTGCCGGCTATGCCTGGCAGGGGCGGCCGAACCTGGAAGGCGCGCCGCGCGACGCCGCCCAGGCGCGCATCCCGCCCAACCCCTTTGCGGAGGTACGCCGCGACCTCTTCGGCGGTTTCGATGCGGCGGACCGGTGGCTGGTGATCGCCGAAAGCTACCAACGGCGCGGCGATACGGCGGGCGGGGCGGGCGTGCTCCGCTCGGCCTTGAGGGCCCATCCCCGCAGCGCGATATTGTGGACCGGCTACGGCAACGCCCTGATGCTGCACGCCGGCGGATCGCTGAGCCCAGCGTCCGATCTCGCCTTCCGCCGGGCCGAAACCCTTGCTCCACAGCATCCCGCACCGCGCCTTTTCCACGGCATGGCTTTGCTCACCGCCGGCCGCATCCCGGATGCCGAGCGGGTCTGGAAGCAAGCGCTTGCACTTACCCCGCCGAATGCGCCCTACCGCGCCGGGCTGGAGCAACAGCTCTCCATGATCGAGAAAGCCCGGGCGGCGGGGCAGATACCCTAAGCGCTGCCCCGGTGGAGAGCGAGCGGCGTCAGTGATCGACGCCGCGCCCGGTTTCTTCCTGAAGCTCGTCGATCTTTTCCGACGCTTCCGCCTTGGTGAGTTCTGGATCGAACTCTTCGCCCGCCTCACGCGCCAGCGTCTTCAGGTAAGAGGCCTGCGGCCCCGTCATTGCTTCGCCGCCGGTGACCCAATCGCTCGGGTCCTTTTGTGCGTTCGCCTGCGGATCGAAATTGTCGTTGTTGTCGGACATGTCGCCATTCCCTTGCGGTGGAGGTTTCCGCATCAACGGCGATGTTCCGATTCTGTTCCCGTCAGCGCGGCCGGCTCATATCGGCGGTGATAGCTGCAACCGCAAAGGCCACCGACGCCTCCGTGCAGGGAAAGCCCAGCCGAAT
>DASVUV010000065.1:0-49650 GCA_036386875.1 Allosphingosinicella sp. | reverse complement strand
CAGTCGAGCGTCGCCCTCGGCGCCACGAAGAAAGTGCCCTTGGGGTCCTTCAGGGTGAGGTTGTGGAGCGTGAGCGCGCCGAACAGCGAGCCCTCGATCCGGCCGACGTCGATGTCGAGCCCGGACGCGGTCTCGAGCTGGTTGATCTGCTTGACGACGAAGCGGTGGCCGAGCGACGAGTTGAGCCAGACGAAGAAGAGGAGGATCGCGACCACCAGCCCGATGAGGCCGATTCCGGTCCATTTGGCGGCGGTTCTGGCGCGCTGGCGACCGCGGTGCACATGGGGTGCGGGTTCGGCCGCGCTCGCCATCTAGAAGGCCTGACCGATCGAGACGTAGACGGCGAACTTCGACTCGCCCTTGCGGCGGCCTAGCGGGACCGCGATGTCGGCCCGGAGCGGCCCGAAATTGGTGTAGAAGCGGCCGCCTACTCCGACCCCGAAGCGCATGTCGTTGAGGCGCGGGCTCTGGCTCTCATAGACCTGGCCCGCGTCCACGAAGCCGACGACGCCGTAATTTCCGAAGCGGTAGCGGCCCTCGAGTGCGAACTCGACCATGCTTCGCCCGCCGGTCGGAATGAAGATTGTCGGGTCGGACTTGTCGTCGGGGTCGGTCGGGTCGAACTTGGGGTTCGCGACCTCGACCTTCGGCCCGAGCTCCTGGAAGCCGAAGCCGCGGACCGACCCGCCGCCGCCCGCGTACATCCGCCGCGACGGCGCCAGCTCGCTGAGCTCGGCGCCGTAGATCGAGCCCACCCGGGCCCTGGCGGCAACGACGATATTCTCCTTCGCCGGATAGTAGACGCTGCCGTCGAGGATGTTGCGGATATAGGGCTGGCCAGGCTCGCGGAGCGAGGTCTCCGGGTTGACGAAGCCCTTGAGGCGAAAGCCCTTGGTCGGGTCGAGCAGGCTGTTGGAGCGGTCGTAGCCGACCTGGGCGCTCAATCCCGCGAGGAAGAATGCGTCGGCGATCGAGAGCCGGGGGAAGCCGGTCTGCGCCTCGTTCGTCGCGATCACCTCGGCGCCGAGGGCATAGGTCCAGACCTTGTGCCAGATCGGAGTGGACTCGCGCGCGGCCCCTGCGTTCAGCCGGACGGTATAGCCTTTGAAGGCCGGAAGATCACGCCGGCCGGCTTCGGCCTGGACGAAGATGCTCCGGTCGCGCTTCTTCCAGTTGTTGCGGCGCAGGCGCGCGCGGAGCAGCTGTTCCTGGGTTCCGGCGATGGCGTTGACCATCAGGCCACCCTCCGGCGGGAACAGGTTGCGATGCTCCCAGGTCGCCTCGGCCCTAAAGCCCTCGCCGGTCGAATAGCCGGCGCTTCCCGACAGCGACCTCGCCGGCCCCGCGTCCTGGCGGACCCGGATGTTCACATATTCGGTGCCGTCCTCGGCCATCTCCCCGGTCGCCACCGGCTCCGCAGCGACGGTCGTGAACAGGTTGGTCGCGATCATAGCCTCGCGAAGGTCGTCGACCTTGCGGCTGTCGTAGAGATCGCCCCGTTTGAAGCGGGAGAGGACCTCGACATGCCTGGCTCCGAAAGCGAGGTCGCCCTCGGTGGTGAAGCCCGCGAAGCGCGAGCGGTTGCCCGGGTTTACCGGCAAGGTGTAGTCGCCGTGGCGGGTCTCGGGGTCGAGCAGGATGTCGCGAAGGCCGACTTCCGCGAACGGATAGCCCTGCTGCGGAAGCCGGAGCCGGACGTTGGCCTCGGCGGCCTCGACGTTGATGGCGACGATCGGATCTTCGACCTTGAGCGGAAGAGCCTCTCGGGCGAGGTCGGCCGGCTCGGTCTGCGCCCCGTCGATCTTGATCGCGCCGAACAGATAGCGGGGGCCGGGCACCGTGCTCACCACCACCCGCATCTGCCCCGCTTCGGGCAATTGCTCGATCGAGGACAAGGCCGTCGCATCGTAATAGCCCTCCGAGCGGAGCAGGCGGACGGCGAGCAGCTCGTCCTCTTTCGCCCGAGCTGAGATCTGGGCGCCGTTGGTCGCCTCTCCGTCGGCATCCTCGAGCGCGGAAAGTTCTCGGAAGCGGCCCTCGAGGCCAATCTCCTCGAGCCCCTCGACGACAAGGGTGTAGCGGACGGGCTCGACCTTCTTCGAATCGTCGTCATCGCCCGGCGTCGCCGGCGGCGTCGTGACGTCGAATTCGGAAATAGGGGTGAGCGGGCGCTCCAGTTCCGGGTCCGGCACGGCGGCGTCGGGAATCAGCTCGCCTTCGGGCGTGGTTGCGGGCGGAGGGCCGGCGAAATCCTCGAGCGGCTCGAGCGGCCTGCCGAGCTCCGGGTCGAGCGCGGGCAGCTCCTTCTCGAACTGGCTGTCGGTGACGATCGGCTCGTCGGCGGCCGGAGTTTGCGGCGGATCGGAAGCGTTGCAAGCGGTCTGGGCGAATGCGGGCGTGGCCGCGGCCAGCGCCAAGGCGCCGGCAGCGACCGCTCCCATCAAAATACCCGCCTTCTTCAAACTGCCGCCGCTCCGGAGGTTCTGAACCCCGTCCCTTACGCTGAAAAACCTTCAACTGGAAAAGCTTGCATTTGTTCCGGATGCGTAAGGGACGGCGCGTGTGACCTGTGGGCCACGGCTTGGATCAGCTCTCCACAGGCTCTCCCCTCCCTGGAAGGGAGGGGTCGGGGGTGGGTAGGCGAGCGAAGCGAGACTTCTCGAACTCCGAGTTTCGGCCGCCTTCGGCGGACCCACCCCTAACCCCTCCCTTCCAGGGAGGGGAGAGTGCCGAATTGATCGGCGGGCCGTTGTGGGCCAGTGAAAGCAATGCTCAGCGCTCCCTCGCCCGGTCTGCTCGACAAGCTCGCTTCGCTGCTCGGACCGCGGGGCTTCGATCGCGATCCGGACACGATTTCGCCGTGGCTGAGCGACTGGCGGGGGCGGTACCGCGGCAGTGCTGCGGCCTTGCTTTCGCCGGCGTCGACTTCGGAGGTTCAGGAAATCGTCGCCCATTGCGCCGAGGCGCGGGTGGCGCTGGTGCCACAGGGCGGGAATACGTCGATGGTGGGCGGCGCGACGCCGGACTCGGAGGGCGGTGCCTTGCTATTGTCGCTGCGCCGGATGAATTCGGTCCGAAGCGTCTCCCGCGAGGACAATGTCGCCGTGGCAGAAGCCGGGGTGATCCTTTCCGACCTTCACGACGCTGCGGCCGCGGCCGGCCGGCGATTCCCGCTCTCGCTCGGGGCCAAGGGCTCGGCGACCGTCGGCGGGCTGGTCTCGACCAATGCCGGCGGGACCCAGGTCCTTCGCTTCGGCCCGATGCGCTCGCTGGTCGTCGGGCTGGAGGCGGTTCTTCCCGACGGATCGCTGTTCGAGGGGCTGTCCGCGCTCCGCAAGGACAATCGCGGCTACGACCTGAAGCAGCTTCTGATCGGAGCGGAGGGAACGCTCGGGATCGTCACCGCCGCCGCCCTCAAGCTGGTCGCGGCCCCCGGCTCCCGCTCGGTGGCGTGGGTCGGGCTCGGCTCGCCCGCGGCCGCGCTCGCCTTGCTTCGCCGGCTCGAGGCGAGGCTGGGCGAGGCGGTCGAGAGCTTCGAGCTGGTCCCCGACGACGCGCTCGCCCTCGTCCTCGCCGGGATCGCCGGTACCCGGCCGCCGCTCGAGGCAAGCCATCGCTGGCACGTCCTCATTGAGTCGGTCGCCCCGGAGGGGGCGCGCGAGGGCGCCGAGGCCCTTCAGGAGGCGCTGGCCGCGGCGCTCGACGAAGGCCTCGCCGAGGATGCCGTCGTCGCCGCCAGCGAGGCTCAGTCGGCCGCCTTGTGGCGGCTTCGCGAGTCGATCGCCGAAGCGGAGCGGGTGCAGGGGCCGTCGGTGAAGCACGATGTCTCGGTTCCGGTTTCCGTCATGCCCGCCTTCATCGAGGAAGCCCGCGCCGCGGTCGAGGCCCGTTTCCGGGGCGCCCGGGTGGTCGCCTTCGGCCATCTCGGCGACGGCAACGTCCATTTCAACGTCCAGCCCCCGGCGGGGGCGGAAGCGGCGGACTGGCTGGCCGCCCATTCCCGGGAGGTGACCCGGCTCGTCCACGACCGTGTCGGGGATTCGGGCGGGTCGATATCCGCAGAACACGGCATCGGCCAGTCCAAGCTCGAAGAGCTCGCCCGGACGGCCGATCCGGCGAGGCTTGCGGCGCTCCGGGCGATCAAGAACGCGCTCGACCCCGCCGGGATCATGAACCCCGGAAAGCTGCTTCCTTCACTCTGACGGCGGAAGCGCCGGTGGCGGCGGCGGAGTCGTCAGGCGCGGCATGAACCGCACCACCAGCAGAAGAAGGGTCGGGAGCAGCATCGTGTTCCACAGATCATGGAGCGCGGCCTCCTTCTCCCAGTCCTCGATCAGCTTGTCGCCGCTCATGTCGAGCCATTCGTTGGTCAAAGCAAAGGCCAGAACGATGAGCCAGGGCCACGGGCTCGCCACGGTCCGCCTGAGCAAGGCGGCCGAGCCGAGCTGGATGATGAACGCGGCATAGATGTGGAGGGCGTCCCGTTCGAGCTCGGTCCACGTCGCGATCGCCGCCTTGATCAGCTCCGAATCCACGCCTCGCTTCTCAGGTCCGGCTTCGCTGGACGTCGCTGCCGTCGCGCGAGTCCCCATCGCCCCGGAATTCCGGCATGGTCTCGGATCCCTCGGCGGCGATCCCGGCTCGGGAAAGGACCTTCGCGACGGTCATAAGCAGGATCTTGAAGTCCAGACGGAAGCTTCGATTGTCGACATACCATACGTCGAGGGCGAGCTTATCCGGCCAGCCGAGCGCGTTGCGGCCGTTGACCTGGCTCCAGCCGGTGAGGCCCGGGCGCACGTCGTGGCGCCGGGCCTGCTCCGGCGTGTAGAGCGGCAGATATTGCATGAGGAGCGGGCGGGGGCCGACCAGGCTCATGTCGCCCTTCAGGATGTTCCACAGCTCGGGCAGCTCGTCCAGGCTGCTCGCCCTAAGGAAGCGGCCGAAGCGGGTGAGGCGGCGGGCGTCGTCGAGCGGGTTGCCGTCCGAATCGACGGCGTCCAGCATGGTTCGGAACTTGATGAGCCGGAAGGGCTTGCCGTGGAGGCCGGGCCGTTCCTGGCGGAAGAAGACCGGCCGCCCGAGCGCTGCTGCCACCGCGACGGCCACGGCCGCCATTACCGGCGCAAGCGCCACCAGGCCGAGCGCGGAAAGCAGGATGTCGGTGGGCCTCTTGGGGTCGAAACGCGGCATGGGGAGGCCCATTGCCGTCCTGCCGTTCAATTGCAACGACTTCGGCACGGGGCTAAGGGAGCCGGAGGCAGGATAGGAACGGATCATGTGCGGCATTGCCGGCTTCATCGGCGGGCGCTTCGACCATGGCGGACAGGGCGCGCGCGCCGTGCTGTCGCGAATGACGGGGGCGATCGCCTATCGCGGCCCGGACAGCGCCGGGGCATGGCTGGATCCGGAGCAGGCGGTGGCGCTCGGCCATCGGCGGCTCGCCATCCTCGACCTGTCCCCGGCCGGCGAGCAGCCCATGACTTCGCCGAGCGGCCGCTACGTCACCGTCTACAATGGCGAGATATACAACCATCTCGAGCTTCGCGAGCGGCTTTCCGGGCCGTGGCGCGGCCATAGCGACACCGAGACCCTGCTCGCCGCGATCGAGGCCTGGGGGGTCGGGAAGGCGCTCGGCGAATGCGCGGGCATGTTCGCCCTGGCGCTGTGGGACCGGGAGGAGAAGGCCCTGGTCCTCGCCCGCGACCGGCTCGGCGAGAAGCCGCTTTATTATGGCTGGCAGGGCCGGGGGGCGGACGCCGCTTTCCTGTTCGGCTCCGAATTGAAGGCGCTCGGCCGCCATCCCGCTTTCGAGCGCGAGATCGACCGGCAGGCGCTCGCCTCGTTCACCCGGTTCAACTACGTGCCTGCGCCCAACTCCATCTATTCGGGCATCGCCAAGCTTCCGCCCGGCACCTTTTTGACGCTCCGGTCGGGCGACCGGAACCCCACGGTCACGGCTTACTGGTCGGCGGCTGAGGTGGCCGCGGCCGGGGCGGCGGCTCCGCTCGACATCGGGCCTGAGGAGGCGACGGACGAGCTTTCGCGGCTGCTCTCGAAGACCGTCTCGCAGCAGATGATCTCGGACGTCCCGCTCGGCGCCTTCCTGTCGGGCGGGATCGATTCCTCGACCGTCGTCGCGCTCATGCAGTCGCAGTCCTCGCGGCCCGTGAAGACCTTTTCGATCGGCTACGACGACCCCGGCTATAACGAGGCCGAACATGCCGGCGCGGTAGCCCACCACCTCGGCACGGATCATACCGAGCTCTATGTCACGCCGGAGGATGCGCTGTCGGTCATTCCGTCCCTTCCGTCCATCTACGACGAGCCGTTCGCGGACGCCTCGCAGGTTCCTACACTGCTCGTGTCGAGGCTCGCACGGCGGCAGGTGACCGTGGCCTTGTCGGGCGACGGCGGCGACGAGGTGTTCGCCGGCTACAACCGCTACCACCTCGCGGCGCGCAACTGGCGGCGTATCTCACGGGTGCCCCGGCCGCTTCGGCGGGTCGCGGCGAAGGGCCTCGAGGCGCTTTCGCCGGAGCAGTGGAACAAGGTGGCGAGGATTCTTGCGCCCGTCCTGCCCGCTTCGCTTCGCGGACCGGGCGAGAAGATCCACAAGGCCGCCCGGGGAATAGCCAGCGGCTCGGCCGACGAGCTTTACCAGGGGCTGGTGTCGAGCTGGACCAACCCAGGGGACGTGGTAATCGGCGGCTCCGAGCCGGCCACTCTCGGACCGGACGTGCTGGCGCGCCTGAGCGGCCTTGGCACATGCGAGCGGATGATGGCGCTCGACATGCTGACCTATCTTCCGGACGACATATTGGCGAAGGTCGACAGGGCGGCGATGAGCGTGTCGCTCGAGACCCGGGTGCCGCTGCTCGACCACCGGGTGGTCGAGTTCGCCTGGCGGCTGCCGCTCGACCTCAAGCTTCGCGGCGGCGAATCGAAATGGGTGCTCCGCCAATTGCTTTACCGGCACGTGCCCCGCGCGCTGATCGACCGGCCCAAGATGGGGTTCGGGATTCCGATCGGGGCCTGGCTGCGCGGCCCTCTCAAGGCTTGGGCGGAGGAATTGATCTCGGAGCGGCGGCTGGCCGCCGAAGGCTATTTCAACCCCGGTCCGATCCGGGCCGCCTGGGACGCGCACCAGAGCGGCCAGGCCAATTTGCAATATCGGCTCTGGGCGATCCTCATGTTCCAGGCCTGGCTCGACAATTCGTCCGCGCAGGGCGGCGAGGTGCCGCTTCGGGACGTAGCCTAGGATCGGCCCGGCAGGCCCGTAAAGTCGGGGCCGATATAGCTGTCACCGCCCAGGTTTCGGCCGTCATATATCACCGGGCGCATCTTTTGTCCGGACCGGTTTCGATAGATGTTGCGCCCGTGGGTGGTCCCCCGCAGGTGAAGGAAAAAATCCCCGTCCGGGCCTGCCCCCGGCCCGCGCGGGCCTGCCCCCGGCTCGATCGAGCAGTCGTTGTCGGTGAAGACGGCGCCGTGAACCCGCGCGATGCCTTGAGTGCCGGGATTGCTGGCGCGGATGCGATTGTTCGCGACGACGATGTCGCGAGTGCCGTCGGCCCAGATCTCAACGACGAAGTAGCCTCCACCGGTGAGCAGGTTGTTGCGGATGTGCAGACCCGCAATTGCCGAAGTATCTCCGACCGTCCTGATCGCGGCCCCCTCCTGTCTCCCGACCTCGGCATGGATCCGGCAGTTGCTGATGTTTATCCGCCTGAGGTGGCTCGCCACGATCACGCCGCTGTTCAAACCCGAAATCTCCATGTTGGAGATGGCGATGTCCTCGTTGGCCACGGTGACGTAGAGTCCCACCTTGACGTCGCCGCCGATCCTGCCGTCGCTGATCGCGATATTGCGGTTGGGCCGCCTGGGGTCATCCGGTTCGAGATCGATTCCGCCTTGCGGGCTCGTGCCGTTTATCCTTCCGATGTCGACCCGGCGGATGATTCCGTCGCTGCCGTGAACGACCGAAATGCCGTTGCGCCGGCAATCCCGGATCTTCACCGAGTCGATGACGAAGTCTCGCGACTCTTCGGGGCCCGCCGAGCCGACATAGAAGCCGTCGCCCCAGCAGCTGGAGATCTCGATCCCGCTCACCTCCCAGCCGCTGCTTGAAAAAGAAGCGATTCCAAATCCCCATTCCCCGCCCGTGCCGAGATGGATCTGGCGTTCGCCGGTAATCCGACCCGGCCCGCGAAGCTTCCAGCCATGGGTGTGGAAAGCCTGCACGACCGCACCGCGGCCCGATCTGGTCGGAAACGCTCGAAGCTCGGCCCCGTCGAGCTCCAGGATCTGGCCGGACCTGAGCTGGAGGCCGCCGAATTCCTGGTGAGACGGCTTCCAGTTGGTGTCGACTCGATAGACCGCACCCCGGCGCAGTCTGACGATCTCGCCGGGACCGGCCGAGTCGAGGCAGAATTGCAGCGCCCGCGTATCGTCGGTGCGTCCATCCCCCTTCGCTCCGAAGGATTCCGGCGAGAGAATGCGCTGCGGAGTCTGGGCAAAGCCGCATCCCGCAACCATTGCCCAGGCCGCCGCGCCGGTCATCAGGAATTCGCGTCGGTGGCTGATCATAGGCTTATCCTGCGACATCCGACCTGAGCGAGAGCTGAAGGAGTCAGCTGACCGCCCGAGTGTCGCGGGGAACGCCCTCCGGACGCTCGATCGGCTCGAACGATCCGAGTTCGCCCTGATCGGGCGCGATCAGCTCCTGCAGCTTCTCCCGGACCGCGACGGCATCCCCGGCGAAGATGGCGGCGCGCAGCTTGTCGACATGCGGCCGAAGCTCGGCGAAGGAGATGAAGCGCTCCTTGGCCATCTTGATCCGCGGGTGGGCGGTGTCGAGAGCGCCCTCGCCGACGAACAGCTCCTCGTACAATTTCTCTCCGGGCCGAAGCCCGACATAAGCGATCTCGACGTCTCCGGCCGGATTGCCCTCCTCCCGGACGGTCATCCCCGAGAGTGAGATCATGTTGCGGGCGAGCTCCGCGATCCGGATCGGCTCGCCCATGTCGAGCACGAACACCTCGCCGTTCCGGGCCATTGCGCTGGCCTGAAGGACGAGCTGGGTCGCCTCCGGGATCGACATGAAGAAGCGGGTGACGTCGGGGTGGGTCACGGTGACCGGGCCGCCGCGGCGGATCTGCTCGCGGAAGGTCTGGACGACCGAGCCCGAGCTGTCGAGCACGTTGCCGAACCGGACGATCCCGAAGCGGGTTTCGCCCTGCTCGGCAAGCGCCTGGATGACGAGCTCCGCGACCCGCTTGCTCGCCCCCATCACGCTTTCCGGGCGGACCGCCTTGTCGGTCGAGATCATGGTGAAGCGGGTGAGCTTGGCGTCGAAGGCGGCCCGGGCGAGCACCCAGGTGCCGATGACATTGTTCTCGACCCCGACCACCTCGTTATGCTCGAGCAGCGGCACATGCTTGTAGGCGGCCGCATGGTAGATGGTCTCGACGCCGTGAACCCGGATGATGTCGCGAACCAGCAGCTCGTTGAGCATCGAGCCGACGATTGGGACCACGCCCGGCCGGTCGCTCGGGTCCCGGTCCCTCATCAGCTCGAGCAGCTGCTGCTCGATCGAGTAGAGCGCGAACTCGCTGTGGTCGAGAAGGACGAGCTTCGCGGGGCGGCCCCGGACGATCTGGCGGCAGATCTCCGAGCCGATCGAGCCGCCGGCGCCCGTGACGAGGATGGTCTGGCCGTCCACGGCTTCCTTGATGAGATCGCTCAGGGGCTCGACCGGGTCGCGGCGAAGAAGGTCGTTCACGTCGATCGGGCGGACGTCGCTCACCGTGAAGCGGCCCGAGACGATCTCCTCCGGCGCCGGAACCGTCATGACCTGCACATTGAGCTTGTTCAGTCGCTCGATCGCGCTCAGCCGCTGCGAGCGGGTCGCCTTCGGCATCGCGAGGAACACTTCCTTGACGCCGTTGTCCTGGACGAGGTCTGCGAGCGCCCGCGGCGGGAAGATCTGGGTGCCGGCGATAATCTGGCCCCTGAGCGCCGGATCGTCGTCGACGAAGCCGCACAGACGGAAATGGCGGTCGCGGCGCACCGATTCGGCGAGGCTGATGCCCGCGCTGTTGGCGCCGTAGATGATGATGTTTCGACGCCCGGCACGGTTGGTCGGATGCTTGCGGTCGGCGCCGATGACGAGAGCCGCCATCGCGTAGCGGCCCATGAAGAGAAGCACGAACAGGAAGCCGCCGTAGATGAAGCCCACCGATCGAGGGACCATGATCCGGATTCCCTCGACCACCATCGAGGCGGCCATGAAATAGACGAGGATCACCCAGGCGGTCGCGGCGATCGCGGCCCCGAAAAGTATCCGGCTGACCGTTCCGAGGTCGAAGAAACGAAGCACGATATGGTAGATTCGCAGCTGGAAGAGCCCGACCAGGCCAACCACGATCGAAACGCCCGCAGCCAGCAGGACGAGGGGATCGACCGGCAGATAGAGCTCGCCGAAACGCACCGAAAAGGCGGCGATGAGGGCGACCGCCATCGCGGCGGCGTCGTACGCCACCAGGATCAGGCGCTTCTGCGCCCGGTCCGCCGAGGACACTCGTCTGACAAACTGGAATATCATGGGAATGGCGGTCCTTAGACCAAAACGCCGCTTTCTGGAAGCTTAACCCACCACATCCCGGATAAGCTGGGCCAGCTTCGCGGCCCGGAGCCGGAGGCGGTCCGGCCGAAGCGTCGGATGGGTCTCGACAGCGAGGCTGGTTCGAGTCATGGCCCGGGCGTTCGGGAGGTCGGGCCTCGGCAGAGCGCTGAACGCCTCCTCCAAATAGACTTCCGAGCATGAGCCGCTGAAAAGCCGGAGCCCGGACTCCCCGGCGCGCTTCAATATCTCCTCGCGGGCACCCTCGGCGCCCGGCCGAAGGTAGAAGTTGAGCCGATAATAGGCATGCAGGAAGCGCTCGTCCGGCAGAGGCACCCGAACGCCGGGCGAATTCGCCAGAGCCTCGACCCAGATGCCGGCGTTCCGGGTCCGGGCGGAGCGCCACTCGGCAAGCTTTTCGAGCTGCCTCAGGCCGATCGCCGCCTGCGGGCCGGTCAACCGCCAGTTGGTGCCGACGCTGTCGTGAAGCCAGCGGAAGCCCGGCGCGGCAGGCGGCGTGTTGACCTTGCTGCGGTTCTTGCCGTGGTCCTTGAAGCTCCAGGCTCGCTCGAAGGCCGCTTCGTCCTTGAAAATGACCGCGCCGCCCTCGCCTCCGGTGGAGATGATCTTGTCCTGGCAGAAGGAGAAGGCGGCGGCGTGGCCGAAGCTTCCGGCGGGACGGCCGCCGATCTCGGCTCCGTGCGACTGGGCGCAATCCTCGATGACGAACAGGCCCCGGCGCTCGGCCAGCTCCATGATCGCCGGCATGTCGCAGGGCCAGCCGCCCAGATGGACCGGAATGATCGCACGGGTGCGCTCGGTCAGTACCGCTTCGATGGTTTCCGCGGTGATGTTGCCGCTGTCGGCATCGATATCGGCGAAGACCGGGGTCGCGCCCAGGAGCATGGCGGAGGTCGCCGAAGCGACGAAGGTGCGCGGGGTCGTCACCACCTCGTCCCCCGGCCCGATTCCGAAGACCCTGAGCGCGAGCTCGAGCGCGAGCGAGCCGTTGGCGAGGGCGATGCAATGCCCGCCTCCGAAGGTGCGGGCGAGCGCATCCTGGAAGGCGAACACCTCGCCGCCGGTCCACTGGTTGACCCGCCCGGAGCGGAGCACCTCGGCGACGGCCTCGATCTCATCCTCGGCGTAAAAGGGCCAATGCTCGTCCTGCCCCGGCCGCAGGTCGTCCGCCGACACCGGCGCTTCGGTCATTTCCTTAACGTTCAGCATCCTGATCCCAACCTTGCGGCCCGCGAAGCGCCTCAGGCGCGCCTAAAGCCCTGTACCGCCCCCGTGGTGGCCGCATAAGCGGGCGGACCCGGGTCGTAAACCGTCCGCTTGCGGGCGCTCCGCACCGCCAGCGTCGCCGCGAAAAAGGTGAGGAGAGCGGGCATCATCATCATTTTCTGCCTCAGGCCCAGACCGACATTGTAGTTCACCGTCGCGAGCAGGGCGCCGACCAATATGAAGAAGAAAAAGGCGAAACGCGCGAACAGCGTCGCTCGAGCCAACGCCAGCGCCGTCCCGAAATGACGAAGCAGGATGACGATCACCGCCAGCAGCAGCAGATTTTCCAGCGACGCGGCATAGCCGAGCAGGCCCTTCGCATCGAAGAAGAAGGGCCTGAAGAGAAGACTGAGCAGCCTGACCGGGAAAGAGGCTCCCGTAATGGTGGCATCGGCTCCCGATTCCTCGGAGATCCGGTTCCTGCTTTCGAAAACCTCGGCCATCGACTCGGTGCTCGAAAAGTTGAGGCCGGTTACGACCTCCTCGAGGATTCCGACCGTTGAACTGATCCCGGCCAGCACGACTGCGAGCAGCGCCGCTCGAGTCAGCAAGGAGGTGCCGCGCCCCACCAGCAGGGCGAGCGCAAAGGCGACAAGCGCCACGAGGGCGATGTGCGGACGAACCAGCAGAGCGATCGCAATCCCGGCGCCGAAGACTAGGTAACGGCTCTTCAGGCGGAACGCGGCCCAGGCGCACATCGCGACTGCCAGGAACATAAGCCCGTCCTTGCCGATAGCGCTCGTCCAGAAGTGAAGCCCAGGCAGGAACAGAAGCAAATAGACGCCACTGAATATTGGCCGCCCAAGCTCCTGATGAATATCGTCGAAAGCTCGGATAATGAATAATATGCCCCAGAAGCCTGCCGCCTGGAACAGCAGGAAGTAGTCCAGAAAGCTCCCCCCAACGTAACTCTTTAGGAACTGCACGAGGTTGATGATAAAAATAGTGCTTACGCCGGTGCCGCTGCCGTAGGATTTCCATGGATCATAATAATACAATTGAGCATCGCTTCCAGACTCCAGAGAGAGATAGTAGCCGGCAACGGAAGCGCCGATATGGACCGGGAGCAGCAATGCGAACAGGAGGAAGCGGGATGGCGACGAGCTCGCGCGCGCGAATCGAAAGCCCGCAAGCGAGATCAGGATGCCGAAGAGGCCCACGATCGTCATTCGCCCGCCCTCCGCCGCACGGGGAGCTCGATCCGCCGCCGCGGTGCGCGCAAGACGTCGGCGACTCGGGCGGGGAAGCGCGGACCCGAGACGGCCGGTGCCCGAAGAGACCCGCTTTGATTCTCAACCGTCATGCCCGAAGTCTCTCCGTTCGATTCGCAGAAGGCTCGCCGGCGCATCGGGGTGCGCCCCTGCGGCTGGATTTGCGGCATGCCTGCCTCCAGCGCGACCTACACGCACCCGGCGATGGTTGGAAGCCTCCGCGTGGCAATCACCCTAGGAGGCCGCCCGCCAGGGCTCCCGACGGAGGTAGTCCGCCCGATCCGAACCGCCGACCGGTCGGCCCGTGCCGCCCGACCGGCCGATAGCGCGCTGGACTGCCGCAAGTCCGCCGCGAATTTCCACTATCGCGCACCGCCCTGGCGGTAGTCGAGGCGGCGGCGGTCGCCAAGCATGCCCACTCAGCCGCGTTCCCCCCTGGCTGACCACGAGGATTAGAAAAGTGAGGTGCGACAAGACCCGCTCGGACATGATCCTCCCGGACCGCCCTCGAATCAGAAATCCGCGATCGCCCGGATGATGGCGGGGAAGGCCCGACCGCTGACCGCATAGCCCATGTGGCGGCATCCGAGCTCCTGCTCGCGGTCGCGCTCGCCCGGCTCGCCTCGCGCCGCGGCCGGAGCGATGAGGCCGTCGCGCCTCGACCACAGTGCGAGGGTGGGCACCGGCGGCTTGACCGCGGGATCGCCGCCCACCGGAGGCCGGTCGACCGGATGGCGGGCGATAGCTTCATAGAGGCGCCAGACATTGTTGTTGCGCCGGTCGCCCGAAAAAGGGGTGCCGAGCGTGACGACCTTGGCGACCAGCTCCGGCCTCGCCTTCGCCACCTCCCGCGCATAGATCCCGCCAAGGCTCCAGCCCAGCAGGATGACCGGCTCCCCAGCGCCGAACGCCTCCAGGCGGCGCGCGATCCGGTCCAGGGTGTCGGTGCGGACTCCGCGATTGATCCCCAGGCCCCACCCGCTGACCCGGTAGCCGGCCCGGGCGAGCGCCCGCTGCAGCCCGAGCGTGGTGCGATCGGTGGCCAGGAAGCCGGGAAGGACCATCAGCTTCCGCCCGTCCGGCGGCCCTCTCTCGCCGAGCCGGCCGAAGCCGCGATAGAGGCGCGGGATGAGCGCGGTGCCCTCGAGCACCAGCCGCCACCGCGGCGGCGGCCGGTAATCGGACTCAGAGATAGTCGCTCCCCATCAGGCCCCGAAGGGCCTCGGGCAGCCGGACTCTGCCGTCCGACTGCTGATGGTTCTCGAGCAGCGGAACGAGGATCCGGGGGCTGGCGAGCGCCGTGTTGTTGAGCGTGTGGACGAAGCGGACCTTGCGCTCCTCGTCGCGCCACCTCAGGTTCGCCCGCCGCGCCTGCCATTCGTGGAGGGTCGAGCAGCTGTGGGTCTCGCGATATTTGCCCAGGCTCGGAACCCAGCTCTCGATGTCGTTCATCCGGAACTTGCCCAGCCCCATGTCCCCGGTCGAGGTCTCGACGACCTGGTAGGGGATTTCCAGCCCCTGCAGCAGCCGCTCGGCATTGGCGAGCAGCCGGGCGTGCCAGCGCGCCGATTCCTCCTCGTCGTCCGCGCACAGCACATATTGCTCGAGCTTGTAGAATTGATGGACCCGGAGCAGCCCGCGGACGTCGCGGCCGGCGCTTCCCGCTTCCCGGCGGAAGCAGGGAGAATAGCCCGCATAGAGGATCGGAAGCTGCGCCGCCTCGAGTATCTCGCCGGAATGGAGCGAGGTCAGGGCGATCTCGCCGGTCCCGGCGAGGTAGAGCCCGTCCTTCGGCATCTCATAGGCTTCTTCCTCATGGCCCGGGAAATGGCCGGTGGCGACGAAGGCCTGCGGCCTCGCGAGCGCGGGCACCGTCATCAGGGTGAAGCCGTCCTCGGCGATGATCTGCTGGGCCCAGAACATCAGCGCCTGCTCCAGCAGGGCCAGCCGGCCTTTCAGCGCATACATTCGCGAGCCCGACACCTGGGTGATACGCGACAGATCCGCCCAGTCATTCATCTCCACCAGGGCGACATGGTCGCGGGGCTCGAAATCGAACCGGGGCGGCTCGCCTTCGGTCCGCACGACCGTGTTAGCGCTTTCGTCGGGCCCCACCGGCGCCCCGTCCCAGGGGATGTTGGGGACCCGGAGCATCAGCGCCTCGAGCTCCGCGGACTTGTCCGCAAGGCCGGTCTCCGCCTCGGCGGCCTCGGCGCCGAACGCCTTGGCCTTGACGCCGAGAGCGGGCCGTTCCGAAGGGTCGGCGGTCTTGAAGCTTGCGCTGATCTCGTTGCGCTGCCTGCGCAGCTCGTCGATTCGCGACTTCAGGCCGCGCACCTCCCCGTCCAGCTCGAGCAGCCGGTCGAGATCGAGCCTGGCGTTCTTGTCCGCCGCGGCCCTGCGCACGACGTCGGGATTTTCTCGGATGAACTGGAGGCTGAGCATGAACCGCGCCTAGCAGGCGCCGGCTGGACGGCAAAGCCTCGGTTGAACGATTGGATTCCCGCCTATATAGGCTCGTCGCTTCGGCGCCTGGAGACGTGGGTGAGTGGCTGAAACCAGCGGTTTGCTAAACCGCCGTAGGGGGATTACTCCTACCGAGGGTTCGAATCCCTCCGTCTCCGCCAATCTGCGTATGCGACCGTCTCGCCTTACGCCCACATGCTTGCGGCCTTTGCGGCACCTTCCCCGTGGTATCGGCCGTTCCGCTGAATGATGCTTCGCCCAGGGGGGCTCGTATGAGCAATCGGCCGGGCGCGAGAAAAAAGTCCGGCATCAAGCGGGCGACCTCTGTTCGGTTAATACCGGCAAGGGCGCCCGGAGTCCTGCGGTAAGGCGGCCGCAGTCGACCGAAAATCCGGCTGCGCCCACCGGTCCGCCGCGCCAGCGACTCGGCTCGTCGCCCGTTCATTGCGGCGAAAGGCCTGAAAGCATTTACTTTCGCGAGGAGTAGGAGGGGGAGTTGAAGACATGTTGAGGCCCGTTTTCCTGAGGCTCGCGGCCGCCGCTGCGCTGGCACTGACCGCCGCGGCCGCGCCGGCGCAGGTCGCCACGATCGATCCCAATGGCGCCGCCGGCCAGGCGTCTCCGGCCGAGCCGGCCTGGGAGGCCGAAGAGTCCGAATATCAGCCGGTGGACGAGGGCTCTCAGGAAGCGGCGCCCAAGGAGGAGGCACTCGAGCCTGGGCGCTCCGGGGCCGACGCTCCGGCGGGCTCCGCGAGCCAGCGCGCCAGCCAGGCGGCCAAGGGAGAGACTATCGGAATGAAGCGGGTGCTGGGCGCGGCCGAGGGCGTGTTCGGCAAGGGCGCGGAAGGGCTCGCGGATCTCATCGAGGACGTGCTGCGCGAGCGCGGCGACCCGACCGGCTACATTACCGGCCGCGAGGCGGGCGGCGCGTTCATCGCCGGGGTCCGGTACGGCTCGGGCATGCTCCACCATCAGGTGGAGGGCGATCGCAAGGTCCACTGGACGGGGCCTTCGGTGGGCTTCGATTTCGGGGCCAATGCCGACAAGGTGTTCGTCCTGGTCTACAATCTCCACGACAGCGAGCGGCTCTTCCGCCGCTTTCCGGCCGGCGAGGGCAAGGCCTATGTGGTGGGCGGGTTCACCGCCAGCTACCTGAGGCGCGGCGACGTCGTGCTGATCCCGATCCGCCTCGGAGTCGGCGCCCGGCTCGGGATCAACGCCGGCTACATGCGCTTCAGCCAGAAGAGCAAGTGGCTTCCGTTTTAAATCCTCCCCTGCTTTTGCTGGGGAGGGGGGTGTAGGCGGGTCGGCATGCCGGGGGCATGCCGAGAGCCGGGCCCGGCTGCGAAGCAGCCGTCAGGCGAAGCCTGGTGGAGGCGGCTTGCTGAGTCCGAAGAACCCCACCACCGCGCTTCGCGCGGTCATGATCAGGTGGGCCTTGCCCCGCAAGGGCCAGCCATGCCGGGGGCATGGCGTGCCTGCTCATTCCCCGAGAAATCTCGGGGAGGATTAAGTCAGGCCGCTTCGCTGAGCGTGAGGGGTCGATGGCCGCGGCTGTGGGTGCCGGCCCCCCGGGCAGTCGCTGCGGCCAGCGGCAAGGCGGTCGCGCAGAAGCCGCATTCGGCCGAGACACGGCCGACGTACCAGTGGGTGCGGCCGCAGCCCGGGCAGTGGTTCACCTCGTTCTCACGATAGACGACGCTGTAGCCGCGATGCTGCGGGTCGTGGGCGAAGCTCTCTTCCTTCGGCTCAAGACTGAAACTGGCCATGATCCTATCCCTTCAAAGGGGCGAAGCGCGTTACCGGCGCTCCACCGAGCCTGCCGCGTGCGCCCGGCGGACGCTTCTGTCAGCCCCTCAAAATCCATTGTTTCAAAAGGGGATTCGCAGGCGGCAAAAGTTAATTGGTGGCAGGCACCAATTTGCCCCCTCTTTCGGACGGGCAATAATCTCAAACAGTTAGAAATTGGTGCCTGGCACCAATTACCGATTTGCATCCAATTATCGATTACGTGACCAGGTTGGCCAGGGCCTCGATCGTGTCGGCTTCGGCGGCGGGTTTGTCGGTGCGGATCCGCGAGATACGCGGGAAGCGCATGGCGAGGCCCGATTTGTGGCGCTTGCTGGAGTGGATCGAATCGAAGGCGACTTCGAGGACCAGGCTCTTCTCCACTTCGCGCACCGGGCCGAAACGGTGGACCGTCCTGTTTCGAACGAAGCGGTCGAGCCACAGCAATTCCTCGTCCGTGAACCCGAAATAGGCCTTGCCGACCGGGAGCAGCTCGCCGTCCGGGGTCCAGCAGCCGAAGGTGAAGTCCGAATAATAAGAGGAGCGCTTGCCGCTGCCCCGCTGGGCGTACATCAAGACACAGTCGGCGGTGAGCGGGTCGCGCTTCCATTTGTACCACAGGCCGACCCGGCGCCCGCCCGTATAGGGGCTGTCGCGCCGCTTCAGCATCACTCCCTCGATCGCCGAGTCGCGGGCGCCCGCGCGAATCTCCTCCAACTCGTCGAACGTCGAGGCTTCGATAAGGGCGGAGAGGTCGAAGCGGTCCGGCTCGAGCTTCGGAACGAAGGCAGCCAGCCGGGCCCGGCGCTCCTGCCAGGGCAGGGCCCGCAGATCCTCCGCTCCGTCGAAGAGGATGTCGTAGAGCCTGACGAACGCCGGATAGTCCTTCAGCATCTTCGCGGAGACGAGCTTGCGGCCCAGCCTCTGCTGGAGCGCGTTGAAGCTCGCCGCCGCCCCGCCATGGGCGTCCGCACCCTGGAATTCGCCCTTGACCAGAAGCTCGCCGTCGACGGCACCGTCCTCCCTGAAGCTCTCGGCGATCTCGGGGAAGCTCCGGCTGATATCGTCCCCGGCCCGGCTGTAGAGCCTCGTCTCGCCGCCGGCCCGGACGATCTGGACCCGGATCCCGTCCCATTTCCACTCCGCCGCATAATCGTCGAGCGACAGCCGCAGATCCTCGAGCGGATGGGCGAGCATGAACGGGCGGAAGACCGGGACGTTCTCGGCGGTCGGCTGGGCGCCCCTCCCCTCCGCCCAGTCGAACAGCGGAAGATAGGGGGGATCGATCCCGTGCCACACCTCCTCGACCGAATCGACGTCGAGTCCGAAAGCCTGGGCCAGGGCCGTCTTGGCCAGCCGGGCCGAGACCCCGAGACGAAGCTCGCCGGTCGCCAGCTTGAGGAGCGCGTAGCGGCCGCTGGCGTCGAGATGATCGAGCATCCGCGCCAGGGCGCCGGGCGCCTCGGCCCGGCCGAGGGTCTGGAGCCGCTCGACCACAGCGCCGATCCGAAGCGATCCGTCGTCAATCTCCGCGGGCTGGTCGATCCGTTTGGGCCAGAGCAGCGACACCGTCTCGGCCATGTCGCCGACATAGTCCCAGCTCATCCGGAAAAGGATCGGGTCGATCCTGTCCTCGACGATCGCCCGGATCGCCGCCGGCTTCACGCCCGGCAGGTCGAGCTCGCCGGTGAGGGCCGCGAGCGCATAGCCGCGGTCGGGATCGGGCGTGCGCCTCAGATAATCCCCGATCAGCTTGAGCTTGGCGTTGCGCGAGCGGGTGTAGACGAGGCCGTCGAGGAGCTGTGAGAATTCGCGCATCGCGGGCGTAACGAGGTGGTGGGCGCCTCAGTTTCCTCCCCGTCGCGCAGCGACGGGGAGGGGGACCGTCAATTTTTGGCGGTGAAGGGGTAATTGGCGATGCATTCGAGGTTGTTGAGAGAGCCACCGGATGCCCAGCCTTTTACCCCTCCACCAGGCTTCGCCTGGTCCCCCTCCCCATGCGATCCGCATGGGGAGGCAAATCAAGCCTCCAGCTCGATGTCCCAATAGAGGTAGTCGCGCCAGCTTTCGTGCAGGTAATTGGGCGGGAAGCTCCGGCCGTTCTCCTGAAGCTGCCAGCTGGTGGGCCGGTAGGGACGGCGGTTGAGGTTCATATGCGCCTGGAGCGGAGTGCGACCGCCCTTGCGCAGGTTGCAGGGCGCGCAGGCGGTGGCGACATTCTCCCAAGTCGTGCGGCCGCCCTGTGCGCGCGGGACGACATGGTCGAAGGTCAGCTCCGCGGGAGACGCGCAATATTGGCATTCGAAGCGGTCGCGAAGGAAGAGGTTGAACCGGGTGAAGGCCGGATGCTCGCTCGGCTTCACATATTGCCTCAGCGCTATCACGGAGGGCAGCTGAAGGGTTCGAGTCGGGCTGTGGACCTCGCGGACATATTGGGCGACGATGTCGACCCGCTCGAGGAACACGGCCTTGACCGCGGTCTGCCACGGCCACAGGCTGAGCGGATAGTAACTGAGCGGCGTGTAATCCGCGTTCAGGACCAGGGCAGGGCAAGCGTCGGGGTGCCGGATGAGATCGGGGTGGTACATAGACGGCGAGCGGCCTCCATTTCCCTCGAGGAGGTTTCTCCCGAACGATCCGGCCTGTTCGCACCCAGGACGAAAGGAGGAGGCTCCCCTGTCCAGCCCCCTTCTCGGGCGAGAAGGTGACGCCGCCATGACAGCATGGAGCGCAAGCGCCCGTCAAGAGTCTCGGCGCTGATGCAGGTTGTTTCCCGCTTCGCGCCGAGCCCGACCGGGCGGCTGCACCTCGGCCACGCTTATTCGGCGATGCTGGCGCACGACTTTGCGCGCGAGCCGGGCGGGGCGTTCCTGCTGAGGATCGAGGATATCGATCCGGGACGGGCGCGGTCGGAGCATGTCGATGGGATCGTCGAGGACCTGGCGTGGCTGGGGCTGCGGTGGGACGGCGAGGTGGTCTTTCAGTCAGCGCGGCTGGCGCTGTACGCGGAGGCGCTCGGACGGTTGAAGGCGAAGGGGCTCGTCTATCCCTGCTTCTGCACCCGCTCGGCGATCGCCGCCGAGATCGCGGCCAGCGCCTCGGCGCCGCATGGGCCGGACGGGGCGCTGTATCCGGGTACCTGCCGCCAATTGAGCGGAGAGGAGCAGGCACGCCGCGCCGACGCCGAGCCCCACGCCTGGCGGCTGGACGTGGCGAAGGCAGTCGCCGCGGTGGGGCCGCTTTACTGGCACGACGGCGATACCGAGGTGCATGCCGAGCCGCAGGCGTTCGGCGACGTGGTGCTGGCGCGCAAGGACGCGCCGGTGAGCTACCACCTGGCCGTTACGGTCGACGACGCCGCGCAGGCGGTGACGGACGTCGTGCGCGGGCGCGATCTCTACGCCGCCACCGATGTTCACCGCCTGCTGCAGGCGCTGCTCGATCTGCCGACGCCCACCTACCACCACCACGCTTTGCTCACCGATGCCGAAGGACGGCGGCTCGCCAAGCGGAACGGTGCGCGCACCCTGGCGGCGCTGCGTGAGGGCGGGGCCGATCCGGCGGCGCTGCTGGCGGGGCTGCGCATGGGCCAAATGCCGGGTGGATATTCCGCCCGGGCCTCCTAGATAGGCTCCATGGATACTTTCCTTTTCGTCCTCATCGTCATTGCCGCCGGCGCGACTTTGTTCGTGCTCGCAAAGGGCGTGATCGGCATGGCCCAGCAGAAGGATCTGAACGGCGCCCGCTCCCAGGCGCTGATGCGCAAGCGAGTCCTTTACCAGGCGATCGCCATCGTCTTCGTTGTGCTGTTCCTGCTTGTGGCCAAAGGCAAGGGCTGAGGCGCTGGTCCGGCTCAACAAGATCTACACCCGCACGGGCGATTCCGGCGACACCGGCCTTGTCGACGGTTCCCGAATCTCCAAGGCCCATCCGCGCGCGCAGGCGATCGGCGACGTCGATGAAGCGAACAGCGCATTGGGCATCGCGCTGCTTCACCTTGAGGGGGAGCCCGCGCGGATCGTCCAGGCCATCCAGAACGAGCTGTTCGACCTCGGCGCCGACCTCGCAACACCGGGCGAGGATTTCGCGCCCTCCGAGATGACGCTTCGCATCGTCCAGCCGCAGATCGACCGGCTTGAGCGCGAGATCGACGCCATGAACGAGGAGCTTGAGCCGCTGCGCAGCTTCATTCTCCCCGGCGGCAGCCCGGCCGCGGCCTATCTCCACCTCGCCCGCGCCATCGTCCGCCGGGCCGAGCGGGCTGCGGTGGCGGCGAGCACCGAAATGGTGCTCAATCCGCTCGCCCTCATCTACTTGAACCGCCTTTCCGACCACCTGTTCGTCGCGGCGCGGCTTGCGGCCAAGGCCGGCGGCGGCGATGTGCTCTGGAAGCCGGGAGCTACCAGGGGCTAACCTGCGTTACTAATCCTGGTTAGCGGGACATGGGAGCGGATTGCGATGGCGACACGGGCGGCAGCGGCGGACGATCGGAGCCTCGCGCCCCGCTTTCGGGCGGTGCGGGCGCTCAGCCGCGCGATCGCCGCGCCGTTGAGCGACACCGACGCGACCCTGCAGCCCTGCCCCGATGCCTCGCCGGCCAAGTGGCACCTGGCGCACACCACCTGGTTTTTCGAGACCTTCGTTCTGCGCGACCACGTGCCCGGATATCAGGTGCACGACCCGCGCTGGTGCTTCCTGTTCAATTCCTATTACGAAGGCGAGGGCGAGCGGCACCCAAGGGAGAAGCGCGGCATGCTGTCGCGGCCTTCGCTGGACGAGGTGCTCGCCTGGAGGGACGCGGTGGACGAGGCGCTGGTGCGGGCGCTTCCTGGGCTCGGCGCCGAGGTGCTGGCGCTGGTCGAGCTCGGCCTCAACCACGAGCAGCAGCACCAAGAGCTGATGCTCACCGACATTCTTGCTGCCTTTGCCGAAAACCCGCTGCTGCCCGCTATTTGGGAGACCACGCCCGAAACGGCGGCCCAGGCGGGGCCGATCGGCAGCGTGCGCTTCGGCGGCGGCGGCGTGGCCGAGATTGGTCACACGGGCGGCGGTTTCGCTTTCGACTGCGAGGGGCCGCGCCACCGCGTGCTGGTCCAGCCCTATGAGCTTGCCGACCGTGCCGTGACCAACGGCGAGTGGCTGCAGTTCATTGAGGCCGGGGGCTACACAACGCCGGGCCACTGGGTGGCCGACGGCTGGGCCTGGGTGAAAGAGCAACGCGTGGAGGCACCACTGTACTGGCGCCGTAACGGCGAGGCATGGGCGCGCTTCGGCCTCGACGGACTCCAGCCGCTCGCCCTTGCCGAGCCCGTCTGCCACGTAAGCTGGTACGAAGCCGACGCTTTCGCCCGCTGGGCCGGCGCCCGCCTCCCAACCGAAGCGGAGTGGGAGATCGCGGCGTCCGGCCTCGACCCCGCCTCGGGCAATCAGCTCGACGAAGCCGGCCCGGTCCGCCCCCGCGCGGCGCCGCCCGGCCAAGGCCTTCGCCAGATGTACGGCGACGTCTGGGAATGGACCGCCAGCCCCTTCACGCCTTACCCCGGCTTCCGCCCCGCCGAGGGCACCGTCGGCGAATATAACGGAAAGTTCATGGCCAACCAGTTCGTGCTGCGCGGCGGGAGCTGCGCGACTCCGCGCGGCCACCTGAGGCAAAGCTACCGCAACTTCTTCTATCCCCACCAGCGCTGGCAATTTTGCGGCCTGCGCCTGGCGCGGGACCTGTGATGGACATCGCCGTCAAACCTGAGGCCGATCCCGCCTTTCGCCGCGACGTGCTTGCGGGTCTCGCCGCGCCGGTGCGGGCGATCCCGGCCCGCTGGCTCTACGACCTGCGCGGATCGGAGCTGTTCGAGGACATTACCCGCCTCCCCGAATATTACCTGACCCGCGCCGATGCCGCCGCGCTGGAGGCGCATTGCCCCGAGGTTGCCGAGATCGTGGGCCGGGGCCGCGCGGTGGTGGAATTCGGCTCCGGCTCGTCCGCCAAAACGCCGATCCTGCTGCGCTGCGTTCAGCCCTCGGTGTATCTGCCGATCGACATTTCAGGCGAATTCCTGCGCGATTCATCGGATGCCCTGGCGCGCGAGTTCGCCGATCTGCGCGTCCACCCGATCGAGGCGGACTTCATGCGGCCGATCAAGCTGCCGCAAGCCTATGCGGACGTGCCGAAGCTCGGCTTCTTCCCCGGGTCAACGATCGGCAACCTGGTGCCACCGTCCGCCGTCGATCTGCTCCGCTCGATGCGCGAAACGCTGGGCACCGGCGCCTGGCTGCTGATCGGCATGGACCGGGCCAAGGATGTCGACACCCTGCTCGCCGCCTATGACGATGCGGCGGGGGTGACCGGCGCGTTCAACTTGAACCTCCTCCATCGCATCAACCGCGAGCTTGGCGGCACGATCCCCCTCGAGCATTTCCGCCACCGCGCGGTGTGGAACGACAAGCTGTCACGGATCGAGATGCATCTGGAGGCGGTGCGCGACGTCGGGTTCGAGGTGGACGGGGAGCATTTCGAGATGCGCGCCGGCGAGACCATTCACACCGAGAACAGCCACAAATACGGGCCGCGCGACGCGCGCCTGCTGCTCACCGCCGGCGGCTGGACGGTTCAGGAGGAATGGACCGACGCGGAGGAGCGCTTCTGCCTGCTCCTCGCCAAGGCGGAGCCGCTGCGCTTCGCGCCCTAGCGGCGGACCTCGGCCCGCCAGGTAGTGATGTAGTCGGTCGAGCCGCGGCACTCGTCCATGTCGGCTTGTTCAACCAGCCGGAAGCGGGCGCCGTCCCACGCGTAGGAGCGGGTGGAGCCGCAGTCGCCAAGGCCGCGCGCTTTTGAGAAGCTGACAAGCGTCGCCGAAGCCGGATCGAAGCCGGCGTTGATCAGAATCGGCTTGCCCTCGCCTTCCCACCAGCTTTCGGGCGCGTCGAACCGGGCGACCCGCGCCGCCGCCAAGCCGCCCCTGGCGGGCACGACGATCGGCACATAGCTGATATTGTAGGCGCCGGAGCCGCAGGCGAGCAGGACCAGCTTGTCGGGCCCAAGCGGCTGGACATCCTGTTCGTCGGGCCCGCCGACTTCGTCGATCGTGCATTTGAAGCGCTTTCGCAGCGCCGCCAGATCGCGCGCGGCGAGGCCCGCCTTGCGGCTGCTTCCGGCAGGCGCGGCGATCCGGGGCAAGGGCGGTGGCGGCGGCACGGCGGATGCCGGCTTCGAGCCCGGCCGGACCAGCGCGGTCACCGTGCCGATCCGCCGCTGCTGCTCGTCCATGTAGAGCAAGGCCGCGCTCACGCCCTTGAGCGACACGCGGCCGAGCGCCGTGCCGTCGGGCTTGCGAAGCTCGAACTCGGCGGCGCCGCGCATGGCGGCGAGGACGGCGGGTGCATCGGCGGCGGCGACCGCCAGGGATCCCTCCTGATCCTCGGCCAGCCGGGCCGCGAGCGGCTTGCCGTCGGCCACCAAGGTAGCGGCCTTGGCCTCCCCGCGCGTTTCGAAGGCGATGGCGGCACGCGCGCCGGCTTCGGGGCCGCGCCGGACGCTCATCGTCAGGGCGTCTTCCGGGAAGTTCTCCGGCATCAGGCCGACGGCGTGGCAGGCGCGGCCATTGTCGCAGCCGACCGCCCAGTCGCCGAAACCTTTCAAGGGCGAAGGCTGCGGTGCGGCGGCGGCGAGCAGGAGGGCGGTGAGGATCATTTCGGGGAGACTAACCCCACTTCGCTCTTCGCGCCAGCGGCCCGCCATTGCCCCACCTGCGCCTCTTGCCTACATGGACCGGAGCTTGGCGGGAGTGTGTGATGGTTCTGGCGTTGATCTCGGTATTGATGCTGCTGCTTAACGTAGTGCGGTGGGTGATCATCATCCAGTTCGTGGTGAGCCTGCTGCTCCTCTTCAACGTGATCAACACCCACAACGATTTCGTCCGCACATTGTACGGTGCGCTTGAGAGGATGACCGCGCCGCTTTACCGGCCCATCCGCCGATTCATGCCCGACTTCGGCGGGGTCGATTTCAGCCCGATGGTTCTGATCATCATTGTGATGATTCTTCAGCAGTTGCTTGGCGGCCTCTACCTCGACGTTTCCCGAAGCTACGCATGACCGCGGCGCTGATCGACGGCAAAGCCTTCGCCGCGCGGCTGCGGGAGCAGGTAGGGGCGAAGGTTCCCGTATTTGCCGAACAGGCGGGGCGCGCGCCGGGGCTTGCGGTGGTGCTGGTCGGCGACGATCCGGCGAGTCAGGTCTATGTGCGGTCGAAGGGCAAGGCGACTGCCGAGGCGGGCATGGCGGGCTTTGAGCATCGCTTGGCCGATTCGGTGACGGAGGAGGAGTTGCTGGCGCTCGTCGGGCGGCTCAACGAGGATGAGGCGGTGGACGGCATCCTTGTCCAATTGCCGCTGCCCGCGCACATCGACGAGAAAAGGGTGATCGCCGCGGTCGATCCGCGCAAGGACGTCGACGGCTTCCACCACGAGAATGCCGGGCGGCTCGCGGTTGGCGAGGATGCGCTGGTGCCCTGCACTCCGCTCGGTTGCTTGTTGCTGCTCAAGGATCAGCTTGGCGGCCTCTCCGGCCTGGACGCGGTGGTGATTGGGCGATCCAACATTGTCGGAAAGCCGATGGCGCAGCTTCTTCTCGGGGAAAATTGCACGGTGACGGTCGCCCACAGCCGAACCCGCGACTTGCCCGACGTGGTGCGCCGCGCCGACATTGTCGTCGCCGCCGTGGGACGGGCGGAGATGGTCAAGGGCGACTGGCTGAAACCGGGCGCGACGGTGATCGACGTCGGCATCAATCGCGTTCCGGCGGCGGAAGCGGGCAAGACGCGCCTCGTCGGCGATGTCGATTTCGCAAGCGCAAGCCAGGTTGCCGGCGCGATCACGCCGGTGCCGGGCGGCGTCGGGCCGATGACGATCGCCGTGCTGCTGCGCAACACCCTGGTTGCCGCGCACGCGCGGGCCGGGCTGCCGGCACCGGAGGGGCTATGAACGAACTCTTCGCCCTTTTTCTTTCAGCCTTTGTCACGCTGCTGGTGGTGATCGATCCGCCGGGGTGCGCGCCGATCTATGCCGGCCTGACCCGCGACTGCCCTCCGGCGGAGCGGCGGGCGATGGCGATCCGCGCCGTGATCGTCGCCGCCGGCATACTGCTGTTCTTCGGCCTGCTGGGCGAGGATCTGCTGAAGGCGCTTGGCGTCAGCCTGGCCGCCTTTCGGATCGCGGGCGGAATCATGCTGTTCCTGATCGCACTGGAAATGGTGTTCGAAAAGCGCACCCAGCGCCGCGAGACCCGCGCCCAGGAAGTCAGCGCAGATACCGAGCATGAGGATGTTTCGGTGTTTCCAATGGCGATCCCGATGATCGCCGGGCCGGGTTCGATCGCTTCCGTGATGCTTCTGGTTGCGCGCAGCGACGGCTTGACCGAGACGCTGACCGTGTTCGCCGCGCTCGGCGCGGTGCTGCTGCTGACGTTGCTGGCGCTGCTCGCCGCCGGGCCGCTGATGCGGCTCCTGGGTCACCGCATGGAGGCGATGCTGACGAGGCTGCTTGGCGTGATCCTCGCCGCGCTTGCCGCGCAGTTCGTGATCGACGGCATCTCGGTCAGCTTCAGCGTTTGACGCGCCACATCCGGTAGGGCGACTTGGCGGGCAGCGGGATCGGTTCCAACCAGGCCGGGACCTTGCCGCGCATCAGCTGCATGTAGAAGCCGTTCTTCGCGGCGCTGGCGTAGATCGTTGTTTCCGACATGAACGGACAGATCAGCACGTAATCGATACCGCGCGCGGCGACGGTGCGGTGCGCCTCCCCTGCCGTGCCGCGAAAGGCGCGCATGGTGTCGACGATGTCCCGGTCGTTGCGGTGGTACGGCCCCGCAATCGCGCTGTGGTGGGTGACGGCGATCAGGCGGGGGCCGAGATCGACATGGGTGAGGACGTAGCCCCTGGGCAGCAACGCGATAGGCCGCAGCGCCGCAAGGGTGGGGCAGGCGGCATTGGCGCGGCCGACGGCGGGCGAGCTCTTGCCCTTGGCCTGGGGGATGCGCTCAACCGCTTCCTGAACCAGCAGTCCGGAGACCAGGAGGAAGCCGCCAACCGTGCCCAGAACGCGGATGAGAAGGAGGCGGCTCGAGCGCAGCCAGCCGATCAGCAGCCAGGCAAGGGCGGTAGCGCCAGGCACGGCGAGGAGCTGGGCGGCGGGCCCGGCGCGGCTTTGCCAAAGAAGCAGCAGGGCGGCGAGCAAAGCAAGCGCGGCGGCCGCGGCCCAGGGGGTGAAGCGCGCCATGTCGCCGCGGCTGCGCCACAGCATCAGCGCATAGCCGACCAGCCCGGCGGCGGGCAAAGCGACGATGCTGAGCGCGGTGCGCCAGCCGTGGAGGTAGAGCGGCCGCGCCTCGCGGACGTGGCTCAGCCAAAGGTTCTCGGCCTCGGGCGAGATGCCCTCGAGCCGGCCGAGGCAGTGCGGCCAGGCGAGCGCGAAAAAGGCGGCGAGCGCAACCCCGCCCAGCGCGGCGGCAGCGAAACGGATGGCGGTGCTGCGCGGCGGAAGCAGGGAAAGGATCACGCACACCGCGCCGGCGCCGACCATGGAGGAGAGCCAGACCGGGGAGAGTGCGTCGCAGACCGGGGCGCGGTTGGCGTAGGAGGCGAAGAGCAGGTAGCCGAGGGCACAGCCGCCGGCGAGGCTCGCGCCATAGGCGGCAAGGCGGCGCGACTGCCCGCCGTCGCGCACCCACATCAGCACCGACGCGGCGCCCGCAAGTGCGAGGTACAAAAGCATTTCGAGCCCGATGCTCAACGACAAGGCCGTGGCGATACCGAGGGTTGCGCCGCCGCGCGCGCGCTTCGGATCGGTGAGCGCCATCCCCGCGATGGCCAGCAACGCGAGCTGCCAGCCATGGTGATCTATGCGCAGCGGCAGGAACTGGCCGCGGACCGAATTGCCGCACAGGAACAGCGCCACCGCCAGTGCATAAGCATGGCGGGAAACGAGGCGCCGGACCGTTACGGCGAGCGCGCCAAAAACGGCGAGCATCGGCAGCAGCGGCGCGATCGTCACCGCCCAGCGCTCGGCCGCGGCGCCGCCGATCAGCGGTGCGAGGGCAAGCTTGATGCCGGCGATCGGCAGGTCGACCAGCCGCGACCAGTGGATGTCGGCGCCCGCGGGCGGGTTCAGGCGGTATTGGCGCAAGTCGTACCAGCCCTGGCCGGCGAGCAGGTCGCGGACCTGCATGATGCGCAGATTGTCGTCGGTGTCGCTTAAGCCGAAGCCGCGGATCTGGGCCCAGCGGGTGTAGATCATCAGCCCGGCCGCGAGGAGCCAGAAGAGGAGCAGCCACCAGCGCCAGTGCTTCTCAAGCCTGTCCAGCGCCTCCATGCTCTCCCGTCGCCCCTTTCCAACCCTGCCCAAGCGCATTAGTCGCTGGGCCTCAAAGGGCAAGCGGACCGAAAAAATCAGAATGCCGATCCAACGTACACTTGAGCGGCACTTTCCGGAGCATGCCCCGCTTATCTGGCAGATGATCCGCTTCGGGCTGACCGGCGGGCTGCTCACCGTGCTCGTCGCGGGCGGCTATTGGATCGTCGCGGCGCTGACCGATATCCATCCAATGGTGGCGCTGACCTTGAGCTACCTGTTGTTCACGCCGGTCGGCTACCTGCTGCACAGCCGCTGGAGCTTCAAGGGCCATGGCAGCCGCGAGCGCGCCGGCGCCCGCACGATCCGCTTCGTTACCGTCAACACCTCCGGCTTCCTGCTCAACCAGTTCTTCGTCTGGTTTTTCGTGAAGCATCTCGGCGGGCCGATCTGGTGGTCGGTGATCCCGATCATGGCCTTCACGCCGCTGGTGACCTTTTCCCTCAACCGCCGCTGGGTGTTCAACTGATGGATCGCCGGGTTTACGACCGCATGGCGGAACTGGACGAGCGCCACTGGTGGTACCGGGCGCGGCGCGGCATCCTGACCGACCTGATCCGCCGCAAGATCGCGCTGCCGGAGGGTGCCCGTATCCTCGAGATCGGCTGCGGCACCGGCCACAATCTGGAGATGCTGCAAGGCTTCGGCCGCGCCGACGGGATCGAGATCGACCCGGCTGCTCGCGAGCTGGCGGAGCGCAGGCTCGGCCGTTCGATCGGCAGCGCCCCGTTGCCGCAGCTCACCGGGGTGGAGGACGGCGCCTACGACATGGTCGCGCTCCTCGATGTGCTGGAGCATGTCGAAGAGGACCAGGCAGCGCTGGAAAGTATCGCGCGCAAGCTGAAGCCCGGCGGCAGGATCCTGATCACCGTCCCCGCGCACCCCTGGATGTGGAGCGCGCATGACGAGGTGAACCACCACAAGCGCCGCTACACGCGCAAGACGCTGAACAAGGTGATCGCCGACGCCGGGCTGAAGGTGGAGCTGCTGAGCTGGTTCAACAGCCTGCTCTTCCCGCTCGCCGCCGCCGCGCGGATCGCCGGGCGATTTACTGGTAACAAGGACAGCGACGACAAGATGCCGCCCAAGGCGGTGAACGGCCTGTTCGAGACGATCTTCGGGTGGGAGCGCTATGCGCTTGGCAGGATGCCGCTGCCGCCCGGCGTGTCGCTGGTGGCGATCGTTTCCAGGCGGTGATCGGCGGCGCTTAGCTCTTCCGCTTCGTGGGCGACGTGGCCGAGCTGCGGCCGCCCGCCCGCGTGGCCGGCTATGTCCGAAACGATGTAGAGCGGCCGGCGCTTCGATTCGATGTAAAGCCGGCCGATATATTCGCCGATCATGCCGAGCACGAACATCTGGACCGCGCCGAGCACGACGACCACCAGCATCAGCGAGGTCCAGCCCTGGGTCGTGCGCCCAGTGAAGAACCCGAAGGCGATGTAGAGGACGATCAGCGCGGAGGCGGCGACCAGCCACAGGCCGATATGGCTGGCCATGCGAAGGGGGGCGGTGGAGAAGCCGGTCACCGCGTCGAGCGCGAAGCGCACCATCTTGGACAGCGGATATTTGGTTTCGCCGGCAAGGCGCTCGGCGCGGTCGTAGACGATCGGCACCTGGCGGAACCCGACCCAGGCGACCATGCCGCGGATGAAGCGCGCCTGCTCGGGCAGCGCCAGAAAGGCGTCGAGCGCGCGGCGGCTCATCAGGCGGAAGTCGCCGGTGTCGCGCGGGATTTCGATCTCGGCGAGGCGCGAGAGCAATTGGTAGAAGATCTTGGCGGTAGCGAGCTTGAAGGCGGTCTCGCCGGCACGCTGGCGGCGCACCGCATAAACCACGTCGGCTTTCTGCCGCTCCATGGTGGCGAGCATGTCGGGCAGCAATTCGGGCGGGTCCTGAAGGTCGGCGTCGATGATCAGGATGCGCTCGCCGGAGCAGAGGTCGAGGCCGGCGGTAAGGGCAAGCTGGTGGCCGTGGTTGCGCGACAGGTTGATGGCCACGAGGTGCGGATCGCCGTGGGACAGCGCCTGCATCATTTCCCAGCTTTTGTCGCGGGAGCCGTCGTTGACGAAGACGATCTCATAGCTCTCGCCGGCGACCGCGCGGGCGGCGGCGCTGAGGCGGCCGTGCAGCGCGCCGAGGCACGCTTCCTCGTTGAAGCAGGGGACGACGATCGAAAGAGCAGGCGCGGTCATTTACTTACCTTCGGGGCGAGCGCGAGCGGGCGCCGGTCGGCAACCCGGTACAACACGCTCGTGCCGCTGCGCCACACCTCTTGCAGGCCCCTCGCGAAGGCGGGATCGAAGGGTGGGGGGCTGATCAGCCACACGTAATCGAAGCGGTCGCGCGGAAAGGCGGCGAGGGACTGGTCGAGCGTGACCCAGTTCTCGTTGCGGCAGCGGCGGCCGAGGACCTGTTGCGAAGGATCGCGGGAGAACCAGGCGTTTGGCGCGGGATAGCGGGCGGTGAGCAATTGCGCGCCGCTCATCGACCATTGGTCGTTTGAAAAAGCGTTGCGCCGGACGAGGGCGAGGGCGGGGAGGTGCTCCAGCCGCGTCTGCGCCCACTGCTTGCGGCAGTGCACGCCGACAAAGGACACGACGCGCGCCTGCTCGGGAATGTGCGCCACGGCGGCGAGTTCGCGGTCGTAGGCCTGGTCGTACATCCAGAAGCTTGCGGTGTTGCCGCCGATGCGAGCGGTGAAGAACAGCAGGCCGATGACGGCCAGCGCGCCTCCGGCGCGGCCGGTCCAGGCCGGACGGTAGCGGATCGCGATCACAAAGGTGGCGAGCACGAACGGCGCCAGGCGCATGTCGGCGTAATTGGAGCCGAACACGATGCGCGGCAGGCAGATGAAGACGATCGCCAGGAAGATGGCGGAGGCGGCAAGGTTGCGCGAATATTCGAGCCGCCGGAACAGGAACAGGGGCAGCAGCAGCACCAGGCCGATGACGGCGAGCGAACCTTCGTCCCAATATTGCCAGCGGTCGCGCAGGATCATCAGCACCCAATCGAGCTTCAGCTTCCAGCGGAACCACACTCCGGTGAAGCCGCCGACATGCTCGCCGCTTCGCCACAACAGCATGAGCAACACCGGCGGCGTGAGGGCGAGGACGTGGAGGCCGGTCTTGAACCCGCCCTTGAAGAAGCCGCGCTTGAGATCGATCTGGCGGACCAGCTCGGCAGAGAAAGCCATCACCCCGAGAGTGCCCCAGCCGAAGGCGTGGCAAACCCAGAGCAGGATGGAGATCGGCACGAACAAGGCCGCACGCAGCTTGAGGTGGCCGAGCCGCGCCAGCCGGAGCCAGAAGGCAAAGGCGAGAAAGGCGAGACCCATGGACAGGGCGAAGTTCACGAAGCCGAAGTTGAACGGGTAGCAATAGACCAGGGGAAGCGCGAAAAAGGCGGTCGGCGGGATGCGGCCGTGAACCTCACGCGCTACCCACAGGAAGCCGCCTGCGGTGAGCACGGGGATGAGAATGGTGATAAACTTCACCGCCGCTTCGAGCCCGATCACCGCGGCGAGCGGCCCGACCAGCAGATCGACGCCAAGGTTGCCGATCAGCGCCCAGTTGAAATCGTAGAATTCGCGAAGAACCGGCACGTCGTCCCTGGCGATCTGCACGTGGTAGCGGCCGAGGTGCCCGGGCAGATCGACCAGCGGCGGAATATTCGGCCAAAGCAGAGGCAGCGCGCAGAGCAGGATCGCGCCGAGGATAAGGAGGGGATGATCCCACCAGTCCCGCGGCTGCTTGGCGCTTGCGCTTTCTCGTTCGGCGGGGGTGGAGGTCATCGTGTCCAGGGCGGTGGCGGTTATACGCTGCCTTCCCCCTCCCATCAGGAAATTCAACCACAATCTTGGACGGGGCGGCGGCGGCGGCACGCCCGCATGATGGTAAACCTTCGTTAACCTTCTTGCCCTAGCCCTCGTCTGGCAGGAGGGTGGCGATGGATTACGCAAGTTCTGGAGCGCTTTCGCCGGACGAGGAGCTTGTCTCGGCTTGGGATTTGGCCCCGGCGCCGCCCGCCGGACGAACCCCCGTAGCGCTTTCGATCCTGGTGCCCGTGAAGGACGAGGAAGAGGCGATCGGGCCGTTCGTGCGCCGCGTCGCGCCGATCCTCGACGCGATCATCGCCGAAACCTTTCCGGCGCAAAGCTGGGAAATCCTGTTCGTCGACGACGGCAGCCGCGACGCGACCATGGCCGCGATCCGCCTGGCCCATCTTCGCGATCCGCGGGTGCGCGCGCTGTGCCTGTCGCGCAATTTCGGCAAGGAAGCGGCCCTGTCCGCCGGTCTCGATCATGTCGCGGGCGCGGCGGCCGTGCCGATGGACGTCGATCTCCAGGACCCGCCCGAAGTGCTGCCGGAAATGGTGGCGCGGTGGCGCGAAGGCCATGAAGTGGTCTACGGCGTGCGCCTCGACCGGACCAGCGACAGCCTGCCCAAGCGGCTTACCGCCGACCTCTACTACCGGGCGCACAACCGCCTTTCGAACGACAAGATTCCCGAACATGCCGGCGATTTCCGCCTGCTCGACCGAAGCGTGATCGAAGTCATCAAGGCGATGCCCGAGCGCAACCGGTTCATGAAGGGCCTGTTCGCTTGGGCGGGCTTTCGAAGCACCTCCGTCGGTTATTGCCGCGCCGAGCGGACCAGCGGGTACAGCAAGTTCAGCTATTGGAAGCTTTGGACCCTTGCCATCGACGGCATCACCTCGGCGAGCACCGCGCCGCTCCGGATCTGGAGCTATGTCGGGGTCGCGGTGGCGCTTGCCGGCCTGGCTTATGCCGGCTTCCTGATCGCCCGCACCGCCTTGTACGGGGTCGATGTGCCGGGCTATTCCTCCTTGATGGTCACCATGCTGTTCTTTGGCGGCCTGCAGCTCATCTCCCTTGGCGTGCTTGGCGAATATGTCGGCCGCATTCTCACCGAAACCAAGCGCCGGCCGCTTTATGTGATCCGCGCCCGATTGGGGCTGGAAGACTGATGGAACGCAGTGTTTTCGACAATATGGCGCAAATCGACGCCCGCCATTGGTGGTTCGCCGCCCGCCGCCAGATCATCGGCGCGCTGATCCGCGACCGGGTGCAGCCGCCGTCCGGCGCACGAATCCTGGAAGTGGGCTGCGGCACCGGATCGAACCTGGAGCTGCTTGGCCGCTTCGGCGCGGTGGATGCGATCGAGCCCGATCCGGAAGCCCGCGCCTTTGCGGCCGGACGCAGCGGAGTCGCCGTCGCGGGCGGCACCCTGCCGGGCGGCGCCGACCTGGCCGACGGGCGCTACGATCTCATCACCCTGTTCGACGTGCTTGAGCACATCCCGGACGATGCCGGGGCGCTGGAAGAACTCGCGCGCAAGGTTGCGCCCGGGGGAAGCCTGCTTCTCACCGTTCCGGCGATGCCGTGGATGTGGAGCGGCCACGATGTCGCCCACCATCATCACCGCCGCTACACCGCCGCAAGCCTTCGGCACACGCTGGAGGCAGCCGGGTTCGAGCTGCGCTTCATCACCCATTTCAACAGCCTGCTGTTTCCGCTGATCGCCGCCGCGCGCGGCCTGGGCAAGGTGACGGGGCGCGAAGGCGGCGACGACGCCATTCCGGCGGCGCCGGTCAACGGCGCTTTACGCGCCGTGTTCGCCGCCGAGCGTCACCTCCTGCCGCTTATGTCCCTGCCGTTCGGCGTCTCGCTGGCGGTCATCGCCCAGCCGAAGCGCGCCGCCGCCGGCGAGAGGCTCGCGGCATGAGCGCGCCGATCCCGCAGGAGCAGTTCGCCGCCGCTTTGGCTCCGACACCGGCCGCCTCGTCTCTGGCGGTCAGGCTCTGGCCGGCAATGTGGATCCTTGCGGCGCTGATTGCCACGCAGATCCTGGCGCGCGACCTCGCCCTGACGCGCTGGAGCGGCGACGGATCGATCGCCGACGTGGCGCAATGGGGCCGCGACTTCGTCAACGTCTACACGTCGGGTTCCCTGACACTGAACGGCGGCCTCGACATCCTGTACAACGTCGACGCCTATCGCGCCTTCCAGCTCGGGCTCTTCGAAAGCGGGATGAAGTATCACAATTACTCCTATCCGCCGGTGAGCCTGCTCTACACCTGGCTGTTCGCGCTGGTGCCATATCCGGTGGCCTTGCTGAGCTGGCTCGGCGGCACGGGCGCGTTGTTCGTGCTGGCGGCGCGACCTTATCTGCGTGAGGCGGGGCTGCCGATCTGGCTTGCGGTGCTTGCCCCGGCGTCCCTGATCAACATCTGGGCCGGCCATTACGGGTTCCTGATCGGCGCACTGTGGCTCGGCGCCTGGCACGTGCTTCCGCGCCGCCCGGTGCTTGCCGGGGTGCTGATCGGCCTGATGGTGGTGAAGCCGCATCTCGCCATTCTCGCGCCCCTGGTGCTTGCTCGGCGCCGCGAATGGGTGGCGATCGCCGCCGCCGGCGTGACCGCGGGGGGCCTGATCGCCCTTTCGGTGGCGCTGTTCGGCGCCGATCTGTGGATCACCTACCTGACGGAGACGGCGCGCCTCCAGGCGGCGATGGTCGACGATACGGAGAGCTTCTTCATCATGATGATGCCGACGGTGACGCCGTCCATGGCGCTGCTGGGCATGAAGGTCGGCGCGGGCATGGCAGTTCAGGCGCTGGTCGGGATCGCCGCTGTTGGCCTGCTGCTCTGGAAGCTGCCGAAAGATAGCGGCCAGGCCGGTTTCGCCGCCGCCGCCGCGACCTTTCTTGTTCTTCCTTATGCCTTTTCCTACGACATGACGGTGGTTGGCCTTGGCGCCCTTATCCTGTTCCACAAGGCGGTGACGCAGCGGCGGCCGGGCTCGTTCCAGCTCCTGCTCATGCTCGCCGCGCTTGCACCGATGAGCATCCTGTACATGAACAGTTACGGCGTGCCGCTGACGCCGCTGCTGATCGGCATGCAGCTTCTCGTGGCGCTGAAGCTGTGGCGCGGCGAGGGGCCGGACGAGCAGCAGCCCCTTCGGCCGGTCTTATGCTGATTGCCAAGCGGCGGCTGACTTTTGCCGCCGGCCTGATCCTGATCGTCGTCGCGGCGATTGCGCTGCGCGCCCTGCCGATCGCCGCTTGGCCGCTGTGGCTCGACGAAAGCTGGAGCCGCTGGCTTGCCGAAATGAACTGGCAGGGGTTGCGGGACAGCACGGCGCGATATGACACGCACCCGCCATTCTATTATTCACTGCTGAAGCTCTGGCTGGAGGTCGCGCCGCACACGCCGGAGGGGCTTCGGCTGCTGTCGGTGCTTGCCGGCCTTGCGATGCTGCCGCTGGCCTGGGTCTGCGCGGCGCGGATCGAGGCGCTGCGGAGAGCGCCGGCGTTGCGGGTGGCGAGCGCGGCCCTGGTTGCGGTTTCGCCGCCGCTGGTCGTGGCGGCCCACCAGGCGCGTCCTTATGCGCTGTTCGCTTTGGCGTTCGCGCTGGCCTTGTGGACGGCCCTGCGGCTGTTGACGGCGGACGAGGGGCGGGCGCGGCGCCTCTGGGCGCTGTGGATCGGCTTCGGTTTCGCACTGGAGGCAGTGCTTTGGCTGCACAATTTGGGGATGCTGTTCGCGGCCGCGCTGAGCGGCGCATTGTTCGTGGCCTTGTGGCGCGAGGGCCGGCTGCGGCGGCACTTCGCGCCGATGGCCTGCGTCCACCTCCTGTGCGGCCTGGCTTTCCTGCCGCACTTCGCCGCGATGATCGAGCAGCGGCGCGCCTGGCAGTCCGGCTGGCTGCGTTTCGCGCCCGGCGAGGTTCCAGAGGGGCTCGCCACAGGGCTGGCGATGCCAGGGGTGGGCGCGTTGCTGCTGTTCGTGGCGGCAGGGTTCGGCGCCGCAGCCATGCTGCGCGGCAAGGGCGACCTCGGTGCCGGACTGGTTCTGGCGGCGGCGGCATTCCTTCCCGCAGTGCTTGCCCTGGCGATTTCGACCGTCTCGTCGCCGGTGTTTCTGCCGCGCACGCTGGTGCCCTCGGCGCTGCCCTTGATCCTGCTGGCGGCGGCCGGACTTGCGCAACTTCGCTCGGCGGCGCTGCGCGGCGCGGCGCTTGGCACCATGCTGCTGCTTGCCGGGATTGCCTCGGCCGGTGAGGCGCAGCGCCCGCCGGAGGAGAAATGGGACCTGATCGCCGCCTGGGTCGAGCCGCGGTTGGCGCCCGGTGACGAGCTTTGGCTGCTGCCCAACGAGATCGTCCTGCCGCTCGGGTTCGCTGCCCCGGAGACAATAAGCCGGTTGAAGCCGCGGGGCATCCCCGCCGATTTCCCGGCGCCGCAGCACCGCGGGCCGCGTTACTCCGGCACCCCGGCGGTGCCCGGGTTGACCGACGCCGACGTTCGCCAGCTGATCGGCGAGGCGCGGGGCCGCGGTGCGCGGGGCGTCTGGGTGGTGAGCCGCTTTCCCAATCTGTTCGATCCTGGCGGCGCGCTCGCTGCCTCTCTCGGAACCGGCGATGCAGGTTCGGGAATGGCATTCGCGCCGATCGGTATTCGGCACTATCGGCTGGATGGTGAGAGAACGGGCTCCTGAGCCAAGCCGAGCGAATATTCGCTGACTTCTTGGTATCTTAGGCGGTCACGAGACCGTTCAACGGCCATACAGGGCCGGCGAGCTAGACCTCTGGAATGTGGAAGCGAGGCTTCCTTCAGTTTCCAGGAGTTTTCCAATGAAGACACTCATGATTGCAGGCGTGGCACTTGCCGCGCTTACCGCAACCGCCGCTTCGGCCCAGCCCGCTCAGCGCGGCAGTTTCGCACAGCCGCTGACCCGCGCCGCCCTTGAAGCACGCGTGGACGCCGGCTTCGCCCGTGCCGATGCGAATCGCGACGGCTTCATCGGCCAGGACGAAGCGCGCGCGGCCGGCCAGGCTCGCCGTGCCGGACGAGGAGATCGTGGCGGCGACCGCGCCGGCCAGCGCGGCGAGCGCCGGGCGGAAGCCTTTGCGCGCCTCGACACCAACCGCGATGGGGTGATCAACCGAAGCGAATTCGAGAACCGCCAGCGCCTCGACCGCGAAGAACGCGCCGAGCGCCGCGAGGATCGTGCCGAGCGCCGTGGCATGCGCGGCGAGCGCCGTGGCGGCGGAGGCGGCGGCATGTTCGCGCGCTTCGGCGGCCGCGCGTTCCAGGCCGCCGACGTGAACAACGATGGCCGCGTTTCGCGGGCCGAGGCACGCAACGGCGCGCTCGCGCTGTTCGCCCGGGTGGACGCCAACCGCGACGGTGCGATCAGCGCCGACGAGCGCCGCACCGCCCGCGAAGGCATGCGCAGCCAGCGGCAGAGCCGCCGCCAGGGCTAAGTTTTAGCTTGGAGAAAGAAGGGGCGGGAGCAGCGATGCGCCCGGCCCTCTTTTGTGTCGTGCGGGCTCAGCCGCGGCGTTGGGGCGGTGTCCCGACAATCCACTTGGCTTCCCCCTCCAAAGCCTGCTGCCTCTCCATTTCGGCCCGGTTTGGCGGCGTGGTCGTGCCTGACGGCTCCCACATAGCGCAGTCGGCAAGCGGCGTGCCAGCGACGTCGATGTGGCACGGGAATTCGGAATAAGTCTGCGGCTCTGGCCGGATGGGCTCGTTCCCGGCCATTTCGTCGGGGTGGCCGCAGGCGAACAACGGGAGCGCCGCCATCAACGCCACGACCACGCAACGCCTCTGCCGGGTGCGGCGAGCGCGTTTCACTCGGCCGCGAGGTGCCATTTGGGCGGGTCTTCGGACTCGCGGAGGCGCTGCGATTCCTCGTACATGTAATCGCGGGTCATCGGGATGGCGTCGCGGCGCTTCACATATTGAAGCTGGAGGTTGACCAGCCCGCCGTAGCGGAAGGCGGCCTCCGCGCCGGCAAGGTAGAATTGCCACATCCGGAAGAAGCGCGGATCGTACATCTCGGTTATGTCGGCCTCGGCGCGGCAAGTCCGGCGGTACCATTCCTCGAGCGTGTGGGCGTAGTGGAAGCGCATCGTTTCGACGTCGGTGACGATCATTCGGTGCTTTTCGGCCTCGCTGACCAGCTCCGACAGAGCCGGGATGTAGCCGCCCGGGAAGATGTACTTGCGCGTCCACTTGTCGGTGATGCCCGGCCCGCCGGCGCGGCCGCAGCAGTGGGAGATCATCACGCCGTCGGGCGCGAGCAGCTCGCGGGTCTTGGCGAAGAAGCCCGGATAATGGGGCGTTCCGAGATGCTCGATCAGGCCGACGCTGCTGATCCGGTCGAACGGGCCCTCGACGTCGCGATAATCGATCAGCTTGAACTTGACGCGGTCGGAGACGCCGAGCGCCTTGGCGCGCTCGTTGGAAAAATCGACCTGGTCGGGGGCAAGCGCAACGCCGAGCACGTCGACGTCGTAATGGCGGTGCATGTAGAGCGCGAAGCCGCCCCAGCCGCAGCCGATGTCGAGCACCTTCATTCCGGGCTTGAGGTGGAGCTTGGCGGCGAGGTGCGCCTTTTTGTCGAGCTGCGCTTTTTCGAGGCTGTTCGCGGTGTCGCGGTAATAGGCCATCGTGTATTGCCGGTCCTCGTCGAGGAACAGCTCGTACAATTTGCGGGTGAGGTTGTAGGTATGCTCGGCGTTGCGGCGCGAGCGTGTCTTCCAGTTGATCTGGTCGAGGCGGCCGGCCATCACCGACAGCGACTTGCGCATCGGCCCCTTTTTCTTGAGCGCTCCGCCTTTTTCAAACGGTGCGTTATAGCGGACCAGCAGGATCAGGTCGCGCACGTCGGCGTCCCCCTCGACCACCAGGCGGCCGTCCATATAGGCCTCGCCGGCGCCGAGGCGGGGGTCCTTGGCGATCGCCATGGCCGCGCCGCGATCGGTGAGGCGGACCTGGACCGACTTGATGCCAGGGTCGGGCGCGCCGTAGCGATACTCCTTTCCGTCATGGTCGATGACGAGGAGCTCACCCTTTTTGAGGAGCCTGCGAAGCATTTTGTCGAGGAGCCACATGGCGGTGGAGAATAACCAGGCGCGGCCCAAGTGCAAGCGGGCGGGCCCGCGTGGCGTCAGCCCTGAACAGCGCTCCGTAACGCGGCCCCTAAGTCCGCGAGGCGGAACGGTTTTTGCAGCACGACGCGGCCGCGATAGCGTTCCTCGATGCCGCCGAGGCCGTAGCCTGTGGCGAAAAGAAACGGGATGCCGCGCTTGTCGAGGAGGTCGGCGACGGGGAAGGAGTGCTCGCCGGCAAGGTTCACGTCGAGCACGGCGGCGTCGATCTCCGACTCGCCGGCAAGCGCCAATGCGGGCGCAAGGCGGGTGGCAAGGCCGGCGACTTCGTGGCCGAGGTCGAGAAGCATATCCTCGATGTTCATCGCAACGAGCATCTCGTCCTCGACGATCAGCACGCGCAGCCGTTCACCCAAAATCCCCCTCCCGCGCCGCTATCCGGTCGATCGCCGCTTCGACGGTGCAGCGCAGGCCGTCGGGATCGAACGCGATGCGCGCCTCGCCGCCGAGATCGCCGGCCAGGCCCTGCTCGATCAAGCGGGAGCCGAAGCCGCGGCGGACCGGCGCAGTGACGGGCGGGCCGCCGTGCTCCTTCCAGTCGAGGCAAAGTGTGCTGTTTTGGTCGGTCCAGGCGATGTCCACGCGCCCGCCATCGGCGGAGAGCGCGCCGTATTTGGCGGCGTTGGTGCCGAGTTCGTGGAGGGCGAGGGCAAGCGCGAGTGCGGCGCGCGGGCTGAGCCAGACTTCGGGGCCGGAGACGGTGAAGCGCCGCTCGCCGCCGAGATGCTCGGTCGCGTCGCGCACCACCCGCTCGAGCGCGGCGCGTTCCCAATTCTGCTCGGTGAGGAGGTTGTGCGCCTTCGATAAAGCGATCAGCCGGGCTTCGAAACGCGCCCGCGCTTCGGGCAGAGAGATGTTTCCGCGCAACGTCTGAAAGGCGATCGCCTGAACGGTGGCGAGGCTGTTCTTTACCCGGTGGTTGAGCTCGTTGATCAGCAGACGTTGATGCTCCTCCGCGACCTTTTTCTCGTGAATGTCCTCCGTCGAGCCGTACCAGAGCAGAATCTCGCCATCGGGGCCCCGCCTCGGGAAAGCCCGCGAGCGGGCCCAGCGGAAGCTGCCCCCGACCATGTTGAGCCGGTGTTCGATGTCGTAAGTCTCGCCGGTGGCGAGGCAATCGGCCCAGACGGCAAGGCTTCGCTCGACATCGTCGGGGTGCAGGCCCTCCGCCCAGGCCGAGCCTAAGCCGGTGGTTCCGGTCCAGTCCTTCCAGCGGCCGGAGACGCGGTTGAGCTTGCCGTTGGGCAGGGCCGTCCAGGTGACCTGCGGGTTGGATTCGACGGTGTGCCGGTAATGGTCCTCGCTTTCACGAAGCGACTGTTCGGCCTGGGCGCGCTCGATCGCGGACCAGGTCCGCTCCGCGACATCGCGCGCCATGGCGGCGTCCGAGCGCTTCCAAAGGCGCGCGTGCGGTTCGTGAACGTAGAGCATCGCCTTGAGCGCGCCGTCGCGGACCAGGGGAACGGTGATCAGGGCGCGCAGGCCGACGGCCTCCCACGCCTGGGTGCGTTCGTCGCCGAGGCCCATCGAGCGGATGTCGGCAATCGTCAGCACTTCGCCCAGGCGGAGCCAGGTGAGCGCGTCGTCGCCGAAGCTGGCAAGATCGGTGCGCTGGCCGGCGAGGCTGAGCACGTCCGGATCGGCGGTCCAATCGCTTTGCACCCAGGCGGTGGAGGTTTCCTCGTCGATTTCGGCATAGCCGACGCGGGCGGCGCCGAGATATTCGCCAAGCAGGCGGGTGGCGCTGTGCTTCACGGAGTCCGCGTCGTTCGCGCCGCGCAGGGCGTCGGCGAGCAGCACCTGAAAGGACAGGCGCTTCTCGGCCGACACCATGCGGGTGACTTCGTTGGCCTGGTTGAGGATGGCGAGCAGGCGGCCCTCTTCGGTGAGCACCGGGACGAGGTGGCAATTCCACCACCTCTCCTCGTCCACCCCTTGCCGGGCCAGAGTGAGCGATTGTTCGCGCACGAAGGCGCCTTCGCCGCCCTGGACGATGCCGGGCACCAGCGTTTCCACGATCGGCCACAGTGAGGTGGCGACTTCGGGTGCTGGGCGGCCAAGGGCATCCTCACCGCCGATCAGGTCCGCCCAGGCATCGTTGTAGAGCAGAATGCGGGTGTCGCCGATGTAGAGGGCGGCGGGAATGGCGGAGCGGAGGCAGAGATCGACGGCGGCGCGGAGGCGTTCGGGCCAGGTGTCCATTGCGCCGAGCGGCGTCAGGCTCCAATCGAACAGGCGGACGAGCTCGCTTGTGCGGCACGGCCGGGCAGTGGGCATCTTGGGAGCGTGAAGGGCCATCTAAGCTTTCTGTTCGGCCTCAGCCTTAACGGCTGGGGCGTGGAACAGAAAGCCTTGATAAAAAGTGAGCGCCCCCCCCGGGGCCGGGGCTCAGGCGGGGATTTCGGCCTGCTTTTCGGCGGCGATGCGGTCGAGCTCGGCCCGGCTCTTCTTTTCGGCGGCGGATTTGAGCTGGCCGCAGGCGGCCATGATGTCGCGCCCGCGCGGCCGGCGGATGGGCGCGGAAATGCCGCCTTCGTAGACGATGTCGGAGAAACGCTGCACCCGATCGGGGGTGGAGCATTCGTAAGGAGCGCCGGGCCAGGGGTTGAACGGAATGAGGTTCACCTTGGCCGGAAGCTTGTACTTGCGGATCAGGCGGACAAGCTCGCGGGCATCGTCGTCGCTGTCGTTCTTGCCCTGGAGCATGACATATTCGAAGGTGATGCGGCGCGCATTGTTGGCGCCCGGATAATCGGCGCAGGCCTGAAGCAGCTCCTCGATCCCGTATTTACGGTTCAAGGGCACGATCTCGTCGCGCACCTCCTTGGTCACCGCGTGGAGCGAGACGGCCAGGTTGACGCCGATCTCCTCGCCCGCCCGCGCCATCAGCGGTACCACGCCGGAGGTGGACAGGGTGATGCGGCGGCGAGAGAGGCCGAGGCCGTCGCCGTCCATGACGATCTTCAAGGCGTCGCGGACATTGTCGAAATTGTAGAGCGGCTCGCCCATGCCCATCATCACGATGTTGCTGAGCATCCGGCCTTCCGGCTGGCTCGGCCACTCGCCGAGCGCGTCGCGGGCGAGCATCACCTGTCCGACGATTTCCGACGCGTTGAGATTGCGCACCAGGCGCATGGTTCCGGTGTGGCAGAAGCGGCAATTGAGCGTGCAGCCGACCTGGCTCGAGACGCACAAGGTGCCGCGATCCGCATCGGGGATGAAGACCATCTCGAAATCATGGCCATCGTCGGTCTGGAGCAGCCACTTGCGGGTGCCGTCGGTGGAGACCTGCTGGACCTCGATGCGGGGGCGGCCGACCTTGAAGCGCTCGGCGAACCAGGCGCGCTGGGGCTTGGCGATGTCGCTCATGGTGTCGAAGCCCAAAGCACCGCGATTGTAGATCTGGTGCCAGATCTGCTTGGCGCGCAGCTTCGCCTGCTTGAGCTCAAGCCCCGCTTCGGCAAGCGCATCGCGGATCGCGTCGCGGGAAAGACCGACGAGATCGACGCGCGAGTCCTCGGACGCGACGGTTGGGCGCGGCACGGTGACGGGGTCGATTAGCCCCGGGATCGTCATAAGAGCTGTCATGAGGCGCCCCATGTAGGCGAAACCCGCAGGTTTTTCCAGTCAGTGCCTGGGCGCGCAGGCAATGGCGGCGGCATCGAGCGCGGTGGCGGCGCCGCGAAGCTGGTAGGAGTCGCGCATCAGGCCGCCGCGAACGTTACGGGTTTCCACCGTCATTTCGAGGCCCGAACGCATTGCCGCCACGATTTCGGCATCGGCGCGGCCATCGGGCGCCCAGGCATCGGCGCCGCCGCCGGCGAGCTGAAAGGTGCGCTGGTCGATGCGCAGAAGCACCGCCGAGCCCTGGCGCTTCGGCTCGGCCAGACGGATGTGGAGCTGGCCGCGCACCCCTTGCGCCGGAAACCAGCCGACCGACGCGAAAGCACGCGCCTTCGAGTCGCGGCGCGGCTTCATCGGCTCCGAGATCGAGAAGCAGCGGCTCTTTTCGGCAAAGGCGCCCCACAGGCCGAAAATTCCCAAGGATCGTTGCTGCGCTGCAGCAGGAGCGGCAAGCGCCAGTGATAAAAGGAGAAAAACCGGCCTGCGCATGGATCTGGAAAACACCCGAATTGTGGCACTTTTGCAACGATAAGTTTTGTTTAGGTACGGTTCATGAAACCTTTCGCAAGTGCGAAGCGCTGGGGGAGCCGTTCACCAAAGGCCGTCCCCGGCCGTAACAAATGGAGTAAGTTCATGCGTAAGTACATCATCGCCGCGCTGTTTGCCGCAACCGCCGCTTCCCCGGCCCTCGCCCAGACCGCCGACGCCGCCGCAACCAACCTCGGCGGCTTCCGGATCGAAGGCCTGGTCGGCTACGAGACCACCGACATCGAGGACGAAGGCGCAGACGGCCTGACCTACGGCGTCGGCGTCGGCTACGACGTTCAGGCCGGCAGCACCGTGTTCGGCGTCGAAGCCGAAGCGATGGAATCCGAGATCGGCGAGTGCGTGAATGGCGTCAACGTGACCGGCGACACGCTCTGCGCCAAGGCCGGCCGCGACCTTTATGTCGGCGGCCGCGTGGGCGCGGCGGTGGGCTCGAATGCCCTGGTCTACGCCAAGGCAGGTTATACCAACACCCGCTTCGAGGCGTCCTATCAGGCCTCCGCCAGTGCCGCCCAGGTCAGCACCAGCACGGACCTGGACGGCGTGCGCGTCGGCGGCGGCATTCAGTTCGGCCTTGGCCCGAATCTCTACGCCAAGGCGGAGTATCGCTACTCCAACTACGAGCAGGGCTTCGACAAGCATCAGGGCCTCGTCGGCGTCGGCTTCAAGTTCTAAGCCGCCTCCAAATCGCCCGAAGAGAAAGGCCGGGGTTATCCCCGGCCTTTTTTTATGGGCCGCGACAACCCCCTAGCCCTCCCTCGCGGGCCGCTTTACAACCCCCTTCAAAGTACCAATCCGGGGGTTTCTCATGAAGGCGACGATCGAACGGGCTACCTTGTTGAGGAGCCTCGGCCACGTCCAGTCCGTGGTGGAGCGCCGCAACACGATTCCCATCTTGAGCAACGTGCTGATCGAAGCGCAGGAAGGCGGCGGGCTTCGTCTGATGGCCACCGATCTCGACCTGCAGATCAACGAAACGGTCGAGGCCAACGTCACTCAGGCGGGCGCCACCACCGTTTCGGCGCACACCCTGTTCGACATCGCCCGCAAGCTCCCCGAAGGCAGCCAGGTCGAGCTCAATGCGGCCGAGGGCAAGATGCAGGTCAATGCCGGCCGCGCCCGCTTCAACCTGTCCACCCTGCCGCGCGACGATTTCCCCGTGATCGCCGAAGGCGATTTGCCGACCCGTTTCGAGCTGCCCGCGGCGACCCTGCGCCAGATCGTCGACAAGACGCGCTTCGCCATCTCCACCGAAGAAACGCGTTATTACCTGAACGGCATCTTCTTCCACGTCTCGGACGAAGCCCAGCCGGTGCTCAAGGCGGCGGCCACGGACGGCCACCGGCTCGCCCGGGTAACGGTGCCCCGCCCCGCCGGCGCCGAGGGCATGCCCGACGTGATCATTCCGCGCAAATGCGTCGCCGAGCTCCGGAAGCTGCTCGACGAGCTGGAAGGTACCGTGCAGATCTCGCTTTCCGAAACCAAGGTGCGCTTCGGCCTGGGCACCGCGATTCTGACCTCGAAGCTGATCGACGGCACCTTCCCGGATTACAGCCGGGTGATCCCGACGGCCAACGACAAGCTGCTGCGCATCGATCCGCGCAGCTTCGAGGAAGGCGTCGACCGCGTCGCCACCATCGCCAGCGAGAAGACCCGCGCGGTGAAGCTGTCGCTGGACCGGGACCGGGTGACGCTGTCCGTCACCAGCCCGGAAAACGGCACGGCGGCCGAGGAAGTTTCGGGCGATTACAGCGCCGACGGCATGGAGATCGGCTTCAACGCCCGCTATCTGCTCGACATCTTGGGGCAGATCGAGGGCGACACGGTGGAAATGCACCTGGCCGACGCCGCGGCGCCCACCCTGCTGCGCGAAAACGACAAGGCACAGGCGCTGTACGTCCTGATGCCGATGCGGGTGTGACGATGCGCATTGCCTGGTTCCTTGCCGCTGCGGCACTTGGCGCCGCTCCCGCGGCGGGCCAAGCTCCCGCGGCGGGCCAAGCTCCCGCGGCAGGCCAAGCTCCCGCAGCAGGAAAGGCCCCCGCGGGGTCGCCCGCTGCGCAGACGCAGGAAATCAGCGCCGAGGCACTGGCACTTGCGCGTCTCGTTCAGCCCGCCGACGCGAGCATGGATGCCGCCCTTGCCGCGTCCCGGGAGGCCTTCTTTGCAATTCTCAAAGAAGACCCCGACTCAAAGGCGCTGGAGAGTGAGTATCCGGGCATCTACCAGGACGTGTGGAAGGCCATGGAGCCGGTCATTCTGAAGTCGGTCGACGACGACATGCCCAAGCTTTGGAACAGGCTGGCCCGCCTTTATACGGAGCGGCTTACCCCGGCGGAGATTGCGGGGTTGCGCCGCTTCTACGCCACGCCGACGGGGCAAAGAATGGTCCGGACGATGGACGAGGAAGCGGACCTGGCTCCAATGGTGGAAGCCATCACGAAGTCTCCGGACGCGCCGATTACAACCGAGGTGATGCGAAAGTCCCTGGCCCCTGCGAGGGCGGCAGTCGTGCGTCAGATCACCCCGCAGGACCAGGCCGCGCTGACCGGATTGCAGAAATCCATCTCCCTGCCAAAGCTCTATGCGCTGGGCGCGCAGGTGCAGCGGGTGACGCTTGAATGGATGAACGAGCCCGATCCGGTGTTCGATGCCCGCTTGGACACGTTGATCGGGAAGCGGATGGAGCGCTTCATGGCCGAGGCCGACGCCAAGAAGTAGAGCTCGGCGTTCCCCTTGCGCTCACGCGCGGGCGCCGCCATGCCGGACGGGGTGACAGTCAGCCGCCTCTCGCTTGTCGACTTTCGCTGCTACCGGGAAGCATTGCTCGCCCCGGGACCTGGGCTCGTCGTCCTCACCGGCGAGAATGGCGCGGGCAAGACAAATATCCTGGAGGCGATATCCCTGCTTTCGCCGGGCCGGGGCCTGAGAGGCGCCGCGTTGCCGGAGATGGCGCGCGGCCCGGGTCCGGGCGGTTTCGCGGTCGCCGCGCATCTCGGGGATGTGGAGATCGGCACGGGCACGCTGGCGTCCGCGCCGGAGCGGCGGCAGGTGCGGATCAACGGGGCTTCGGCGTCGGCGACGTCCCTGTCCGAATGGCTGTCGATCCTTTGGCTGACGCCGGCGATGGATCGCTTGTTCCAGGAGGGGGCAAGCGGGCGGCGGCGGTTCCTCGACCGGCTGGTGCTTGCCCTGGAGCCCGGCCACGCCGTTCACGCCGCGCGCTATGAGGCGGCGATGCGGGCACGGAACAAGCTGCTCGCCGAGGAGCGGCCGGACGCGGACTGGCTGACGGCGCTGGAGGCACGGATGGCGGAGCATGGCGCCGCGATGCGGGAGGCGCGGCGCATGGCGGTCGCTGCGTTGGCGGAGCAGCTTGCTGGCGCGCCGGAGGGGCCGTTCGCCCGTGCCGGGCTGGCGCTCGAGGGCGGTGAGGAGGAGAATCTCGCGGCGGCGTTCGGTGCCGGAAGGGCACGGGACGCGGCGGCGGGGCGAACGCTGGCAGGTCCGCACCGCACGGATTTTTTGGTCACCCACCGCGGCAAGGACCAGCCGGCGGCGCTTTGCTCGACCGGCGAGCAAAAGGCGCTGCTTCTCGGCATCGTTCTTGCCCATGCCGATCTGGTTGCGGATCGCGCCGGGCGGCGGCCGATCCTGCTTCTGGACGAAGTGGCGGCCCATCTCGACCCGCGCCGCCGGGCCGCCTTGTTCGAGCGGCTGGAGGCTTCGGGCGGGCAGGTGTGGATGACGGGCACCGAAGCGTCGCTGTTCGAGTCGGTGGGCGCGCACGCCTCGCGGCTGGAAGTGCGCGACGGTGCGGTTTTCCCAGCCTGAGCGGCGCCGGAATCTACCAATTTCCTTGGGTTTCGGCGCGCGCGCGGCTATATCTTCCGCATGGCAACATCATCGAACGAAAACAGCTACGGCGCGGATTCCATCAAGGTGCTGAAGGGCCTCGACGCGGTCCGCAAACGGCCGGGAATGTATATCGGCGACACCGACGACGGATCGGGCCTCCACCACATGGTGTTCGAGGTCTCCGACAACGCGATCGACGAAGCGCTTGCCGGCCATTGCGACCTGATCAACATCGTCCTGAACCCCGACGGCTCCGTCTCGGTCGAGGATAACGGCCGCGGCATCCCGACCGGCATCCATGCCGAGGAAGGCGTGTCGGCGGCCGAAGTGATCATGACCCAGCTCCACGCCGGCGGTAAGTTCGAGAATACGTCGGACGACAACGCCTACAAGGTGTCGGGCGGACTGCACGGCGTCGGCGTGTCGGTGGTGAACGCGCTTTCGGAATGGCTGGAGCTGAACATCTGGCGCGACGGCGAGGAGCATTGGATGCGCTTTCGCCATGGCGACGCCGAAGCGCCGCTCAAGATGACCGGCCCGGCGCCCGAGGGCCGGAAGGGCACCCGCGTCACCTTCATGCCGAGCGCCGAGACGTTCAAGATCCTGGAGTTCGACTTTGACAAGCTCGAGCATCGCTTTCGCGAGCTTGCCTTTCTCAACTCGGGCGTGCGCCTGATCCTCACCGATGCCCGGCACGAGGAGGAGAAAGCGGTCGAGCTTTATTACGAGGGCGGCATTGCCGCGTTCGTGCGCTATCTCGACCGCACCAAGACCGCGCTGATCCCCGAGCCGATTTCCGTCACCGGCCAGCGCGACGACATCGGCATCGAAGTCGCGCTTGAGTGGAACGACAGCTATTACGAGCAGGTCCTCTGCTTCACCAACAACATCCCGCAGCGCGACGGCGGCACGCACCTTGCCGCCTTCCGCGCGGCGCTGACCCGCACGCTTAACGGCTATGCCGAAAAGAGCGGCGCCCTGAAGAAGGAGAAGGTGAGCCTCACCGGCGACGACATGCGCGAAGGCCTCACCGCCATCGTCTCGGTGAAGCTGCCCGACCCGAAGTTCGGCTCGCAGACCAAGGACAAGCTCGTCTCCTCCGAGGTGCGCCAGCCGCTCGAAAGCCTGATGGCCGACAAGATGTCGGACTGGCTGGAGGAAAACCCCCAGCACGCCCGCACCATCGTCCAGAAGATCATCGACGCCGCCGCCGCCCGCGAAGCCGCCCGCAAGGCGCGCGAGCTCACCCGGCGCAAGGGCGCGATGGACATCGCCTCCCTCCCCGGCAAGCTCGCCGACTGCCAGGAGCGCGATCCCGCCAAGTCCGAACTGTTCCTGGTCGAGGGCGATTCCGCCGGCGGCTCGGCCAAGCAGGGCCGCGACCGGAGCACCCAGGCGATTCTGCCCTTGAAGGGCAAGATCCTCAACGTCGAGCGCGCCCGCTTCGACCGGATGCTCTCGTCCAAGGAAGTCGGCTCACTCATTCAGGCGATGGGCACCGGCATCGGCCGCGACGACTTCAACATCGAGAAGCTTCGCTATCACAAGATCGTGATCATGACGGACGCCGACGTCGACGGCGCCCACATCCGCACGCTGCTCCTCACCTTCTTCTACCGGCAGATGCCGGAGCTGATCGAGCGCGGCTATCTCTACATCGCCCAGCCGCCGCTCTACCGCGCCAGCAAGGGCAAGAGCTCGCGCTACCTCAAGGACGACGCCGAGATGGACGCCGACCAGCTCGCGGAGACGACGATGGACCCGCGCCACCGCACGCTGCGCCGGGTCACCGCCGACCACGCCGCCGCCGCCGAGGAGGTCTTCGAGCTCCTCATGGGGGCCGAGGTCGCGCCCCGGCGCGACTTCATC
>DASVUV010000064.1:0-2205 GCA_036386875.1 Allosphingosinicella sp. | reverse complement strand
ACGAGCTGGGAGAGCTGGGCCAAGCCTTCGTGGTTCTCGCTGAGCAGGGGCTCTTCGATGAACAGGAGGCCGTAGGGTTCGAGCACCTTGGCGAGCTGCTTGGCCATCGGGCGGTGGACCCGGCCGTGGAAGTCAAGGCCGACGTCCATCCCCTCCCCTTGCGCCGCCTGGACCCGAGCGATCACCTCGTCGAACAATCTGGGCGTTCCGATCCAGTCGAGCTCGGCCGTCGCGTTCATTTTGACCGCCGAAAAGCCCTGCGCGCGCCGCGCCGCGGCGGCCTCGCCAATCTCATTCGGGCGGTCGCCGCCGATCCAGGCATAAGCGCGGATTCGGTCGCGCACGCGCCCGCCCAGCATCTCCCAGGCGGGGAGGCCCACCGCTTTGCCCTTCAGGTCCCAGAGGGCCTGCTCGAGCCCGGCTAGAGCCGACATCAGCACAGGCCCGCCGCGGTAGAAGCCGCCGCGATAGGCGATCTGCCAGATGTCCTCGATTCGGAAGGGATCGTGGCCGATGAAGCGGTCGCGCAGCGCCTCGAAGGCGCCGTCCACCGCTTCCGCCCAGCCTTCCAGGCTCGCTTCGCCCCAGCCGACGGCGCCGTCGTCCGATTCGACGCGCACGAACAGCCAGCGCGGCGGCACATAGAAGGTTTCGATCCGGGCGATCTTCATTGCGTGCTCCTCAGGCGTCGTTGTGCGGCTGGGCCGGCGGCGTGTCGTCGCGCCGCGCGGCTTCGGCGCGCTGTTCCTGCGCGTAGCCGCGCCCGGTTTGCTGCGGCGGCACGATCGGCACGCTGAGGCACAGGCTGGAGGCGGGCAGCACGTCGCGCCAGTCGCGGATCAGCTTCTTGTAGGCGGTGCCGACCGCGCGGATGTTGCGGTCGAGATCGAACAGGCCGAGCGGGTTCACATTGCCGTTCTGCTCGCGAAGCGCCGTGTCCCAATCGACCTGGTCGGTCAGCGAATACCAGGTGAAGCCGACGGTGGGGATGCCGACGTTGCGGATTCGCAGGACGTTGGCCCATTCCTTCCACAGCCACTGCACCGCTTCGTCGCCCCTGGGGCCTTCGCGCAGGTTGGTTTCGGTGTGCATCACCGGCAGGTGGTAGCGCTCATAATATTGGCGGGTGATCTCGCTATAGCCGAACACCTCGCCCGAGCTTTCGGTGTGGCCGTCGGCGTACACGCGGTGCTCGTTGGTCATGTAATAATCGTTGCCGAGGATGCAGTGCTGCTTCAGCCGGTGGGTGAGGAAGAAGTGGTACTCATCCCGCGTCATCCCGTTGTCCATCAAATACTCGTACATCTCGCTTTCGACCCGGCGGCCGTAATTGAGATCGAGGCTGAGGAAGCGGCGGGCGTTCATGAACTCGGCGAGGCCGATCGCCGCCGGGCTGTCGGCATGGAAATATTCCGAGCTTTCCGATTGGACGAAGATCGCATCGGGGCGGCGCTTCAGGATCTCGATCATCGCAAGCACATTGGCTTTGACGATGTGCTTGAGCGCGGTGACGAAGCTTCGGTCGTCGGTGGCCTGCTCGTTCCACCAGCCGTATTTCGCCGAGAACACCGCGCAAATGAACATCTCGTTCACCGGCGTGTAGACCTGCACCCAGGGGTAACGCTCGGCGAACGCGGCGGCGTAGGTGGCGAAGAGCTGGGGGAAATCGGGGTTCTGGAAATTGCCGATCCAGTCCGGCACGCCGAAGTGGCACAGGTCCATGATCGGGATGAGGTTGCGCCGCTTCATTTCGGCGAGGGTGACGTCGGCGAACTCCCAATCGTAGAGGCCGGGCGCGCGGAAGGTGGTGTGCAGCGGCGGGCCGTAGCGCAGGTATTGGATGCCGATCTCCTCGACGCAGTCGAAGTCGGTCCGCCAGTGGGTATAGTGTCCGCAGGCGTCCATCTGGTCGACGCGGGTGCGGCCGTTGTTGATCGTCGGGATGCTGTTTTCGATCCCGGTCGCGAACATGAAATTGGCTATGGCGCCCTCCCGTGGCATTCGCTCTTCGCGTGGCGATTTAGCGTGCGGGAGAAGCAGGCGCCACCCGCACAAAGGCGCTTGGCCTTCCAAAGAGCGGCGGCGCGATAAGTTTCACGACGGAGCCTTGCGAAGCGTCGGCGGTTAGGAAAGGAAGCGGCGAGGGGAAGAGGACAGGCATGGGCTGGGCTGAAGGTTTCGTAGCGGTCGACTGGGGCACAACCA
>DASVUV010000063.1:0-47234 GCA_036386875.1 Allosphingosinicella sp. | reverse complement strand
CGACCGGTTGAACGAGTCTCCGCTGGGGGCCGCCGCTTTGGCCGGCACCAGCTTCGAAATCGACCGCGATGCCAGCGCGGCGGCGCTGGAGTTCGACCGCCCCTGCGCCAATTCGATCGATGCGGTGTCGGACCGCGATTTCGCGCTCGATTATTTGATGGCGGCCACGCAATGCGCGCTGCACCTGTCGCGGCTCGCTGAGGAGTTCGTGATCTGGGCGAGCCAGCCCTATGGCTTTGTCGCGCTCTCCGATGCCTGGTCGACCGGCTCGTCGATCATGCCGCAGAAGCGCAATCCCGACGCGGCCGAGCTGGTGCGCGGCCATTCGGGGCGGATCGCTGGCGCGATGACGGCGCTGGTGATGACGATGAAGGGGCTTCCGCTCGCGTATTCGAAGGACATGCAGGACGACAAGCCGCCGGTCTTCGAGGCCCACGACCTGCTGATGCTCTCGCTCCAGGCGCTTGCCGGCATGATCGAGAAGAGCGAGTTCCGCAGCGAGCGGATGCGCGCCGCTGCGGAAGCCGGCTTCGCCACCGCCACCGACCTCGCCGACTGGCTGGTCCGCGCCGCCGGCGTCCCCTTCCGCGAGGCGCACCACATCACCGGCCGCGCCGTGAAGCTCGCCGAGGACCGCGGCGTCGGCCTCGCCGAACTGCCGCTCGAAGACCTGCGCGAGATCGACCCCCGCATCGACGCGTCCGTCTACGAGGTGTTGACGGTGGACGCCTCGGTGCGAAGCCGCACCAGCTACGGCGGCACCGCTCCGGAGCGGGTTCGCGAGCAGATCGCGGCTGCGAAAAAATCGCGCTGAAAAGTTTTCAACCCGTGTTATCCTCTGCGGCCGGCCTGTTCTGCCGGCACACAACGGGAGTGAGTGGTGGTCACGAAATTGTACGTACTGGCGTTGCTGGCAATCGCTGGAACCGCGTCCGCACAGGCGCAAACCCAGCCGCCCGAGGAAATCGTCGCCGAGTCGGCCGGAGAGATGACCGAAGCTGCCGAAGAGGTGACCCAACCTGCCGAGGAAGTGGCTGACCCTGCCGAGTTGCAGACATCCGAGGCCGTTCCGGCTGCCGAGCCGGAAGCAGCGGCAGCGGAGCCCGAGGAGAGCGATGCGGAATTGCTGAAAGCCGATTACCAGCTTGCCACCAAACAATATCGCACGTGCCGCCAGCGGGCGATGGGGCAGGGCGGCCTGGCCACCGCGGCCAAGCAGTGCGGGTCTCAGCGCAAGCGCATGCTGATGGCCAAAGAGGCCATGCGCGGGGGCTGAGCCTGGCTATCCCCGCCGGGCCCAAGCCCTGCGCGGGGATTGCGCCCGGCTAACCCCGCCGGGCGCGCGCGGCGCCGATCCGCAGCCGAAGGGCATTGAGCTTGATGAACCCGGCCGCGTCGCGCTGGTCATAGCTCGACGAGCCTTCCTCGAACGTCACCAGGTCCTGGTCGTACAGCGCCAGCGCGCTCTCGCGCCCGATCACCGTCGCATTGCCCTTGTAGAGCTTCATCCGGACGGTGCCGGAGACATGCTCCTGGCTCTTGTCGATCAGCGCCTGCAGCATTTCGCGCTCCGGCGAGAACCAGAAGCCGTTGTAGATCAGGCTCGCATAACGCGGCATGATTTCGTCCTTGAGGTGCGCCGCGCCGCGATCCAGCGTGATCGACTCGATCCCCCGGTGCGCCGCCAGCAGGATCGTGCCGCCTGGCGTCTCGTAAACCCCGCGCGACTTCATCCCCACGAAGCGGTTCTCGACAAGGTCGAGCCGCCCGATGCCGTTGTCGTGGCCAAGTTCGTTGAGCCGGGTCAGCAGCGCCGCCGGCGACAAATACTCGCCATCCACCGACACCGGATCGCCGCCTTCGAAGCCGATCTGGATGGTCGTCGCCTTGTCGGGCGCGTCCTCCGGCGAAATGGTGCGCTGGTGGACGTACTCGGGCGCTTCCATCGACGGGTCCTCGAGCACCTTCCCCTCCGAGGAGGAGTGCAGCAGGTTGGCATCGATCGAGAACGGCGCCTCGCCGCGCTTGTCCTTGCTGATCGGGATTCCGTGCTCCTCGGCAAAGCGGATCAGCGCCTCGCGGCTGCCATATTCCCACTCCCGCCACGGCGCGATCACCCGGATGTCGGGCTCCAGCGCGTAGTAGCCGAGCTCGAACCGGACCTGGTCGTTGCCCTTTCCGGTCGCCCCATGGCAGACCGCATCGGCACCGACCTGGCGCGCGATCTCGATCTGGCGCTTGGCGATCAGCGGCCGGGCGATGGAGGTGCCGAGCAGGTACTGGCCCTCATACACCGTATTCGCCCGGAACATCGGGAACACGTAGTCGCGCATGAACTCCTCGCGCACGTCCTCGATGAAGATGTTCTCCGGCTTGATGCCGAGCAGCTCCGCCTTCGCCCGCGCCGGCGCGATGTCCTCGCCCTGACCGAGGTCGGCGGTAAAGGTCACCACCTCCGCACCATATTCGGTCTGCAGCCATTTCAGGATGATCGACGTGTCGAGGCCGCCCGAATAAGCGAGGACGACCTTCTTGGGGGGCGGGGAGACGGACATGTTCACTCCTGGGAAAGCTTGCGGAACCGCTCCGCCATGATGCCCGGCACGACGCCGTCGCGAAGGGCAATGAAAAGGGTGTCGTCGCCGCTGATCGTGCCGGCGATTTCGGGAAGCCTGGCCTGGTCGAGCGCAAGGCCGACGAGATGCGCGGATCCGGGCGGCGTCCTCAGCACGAGCATAGTGCCCGCCGCCTCCACGGACTGCACCCAGTCGGAGAGGATCCGCGCCAGCCGCGCGGCCGCCCAGTCGCTGTCGCCGATCTGGTCGGGCAAGGCATAGGTCATCACGCCGGAGCGCTTAACCTTCACCGCCCCCATCTGATCGAGGTCGCGCGACACCGTCGCCTGAGTCACCGAAAAGCCCTGCGCCTTGAGCCGGCAAGTCACCTCTTCCTGGCTGCCCAGCGCCTCCTCCCGGATCAGCTCGGCAATCGCCTTCTGCCGCCGGCTCCGCCCCTCGATCACAACCCGTTCCTCCCTGTCGCGAAGCGATGGGGAGGGGAACCATGCAAAGCATGGTGGAGGGGTAACTGCCGAAGCGTGCTCAATAGGGGCTCAAGACGGCAGGGTCCTCGGCCCTCTACCCCTCCACCACCTTTCAGGTGGTTCCCCTCCCCATTCGCTCCGCGAACAGGGAGGAACAAGGGAAGGCCCAACCCCCTCACGCTCCAACCATCCACGCCAGCGCCCCACGCGCCGTGTGCATGCGATTCTCCGCCTGCAACCACACCGCGCTCCTGGCGCCGTCCATCACCCCGTCGGTCACTTCCTCGCCGCGCCGGGCGGGGAGGCAGTGAAGGAAGTGCGCATCCGGCGCCCGCGCCATCAGCGCCTCGTTGACCTGGTAAGGTTGAAGCGCCCGCATCCGTGCCTCCGTCTCGCCGTCCTGGCCCATCGACACCCAGACGTCCGTGTAGACGATCTGCGCCCCGGCCACGGCCTCGGCCGGATCTTGCGTCTGCGTCACATGCTCCAGCAGCTCGGGAAGCGCATAGCCCTCCGGGCTCGCAATCCGCATCTCGACGCCGAGCAGCGAACAGGCCTCGGCCAGCGAACGGCAGACATTGTTGTCCGCATCCCCGACATAGGCGATCCGGGCCCCCTCAAACCCGCCGAGCAACTGCTTCACCGTCTTCAAATCGGCCAGCGCCTGCAGCGGATGCGCGGTGTCGGACAGCATGTTGAGCACTGGCGTGTCCGTCGCGCCCGCCATTCGCACCAGGTCCCGGTGATCCATCACCCGCGCCGCGATCACCTCGTGATAACAAGCCAAAGTGCGCGCCACGTCCTCCGCCGTCTCGCGTGTGCCGAGGCCGACCTCGTCCTTCTGAATGTAGATCGGGTGCCCGCCAAGCTGGACCACCGCCATCTCCATCGAGTTTCGGGTCCGCGCGCTCGGCTTCTGGAACACCAGTGCCACACCCTTGCCGGCCAGCGTGCGGCCAAGGTCGCGCCGCTCGGACAGCGCCAGAATCGCTTCGATTCCGTCGCGCCCGAGATCGGCGATCGTCAGCAGATCCCTCACCAGCTCTTCTCCCGCCGCACCATGGTGCCGATGCCCTCGTCGGTGAGCAGCTCCACCAGCAAGGCGTGCGGCACGCGGCCGTCGATGATGTGCGCGGTCCCCACGCCCGCATCCACCGCATCGGCGCAGGCGCGCAGCTTGGGGATCATGCCGGCGCTGACGCTGTCGTCCTCGATCCGCTCCCGAAGCTCGGCCGAGGTAAGCCGCGGCACCAGGCTGTCCTCGTCGTTCACGTCCTCCAGCAGCCCGGGCGCGGCGGTCAGATAGACGATCTTCTCCGCCCCCATCGCCACCGCGATCGCCCGCGCCGCCTCATCGGCGTTGATGTTGAACGGCTGGCCGGTGTCGTCCGCGCCAATGGTGGAAACGACGGGCGCCAGCCCCTCGTCGAGCAAGCGGTGAAGCACGCTTTCGCGCACCAGGCTGACATCGCCGACGAAGCCGAGGCTCGGATCGCGCTGCGTAACCGTCAGCAGCCCGGCATCCTCGCCCGAAATGCCGACCGCGACCGGCTCGTCCAGCGCCTCGCGGTTGATGGTGGCGACGAGATCGCGGTTGATCTTCCCGACCAGCACCATGCGGACGATCTCCAGCGTCTCCGCGTCGGTGACCCGCAACCCGCCGCGAAACTCCGGCTCCTTGCCCATCCGCCGCATCATCACGTCGACCTGCGGCCCGCCGCCATGAACCAGCACAACCCGCACGCCAACCGAGCGAAGCAGCAGCACGTCCTGCGCAAGCGCCCGATCCACCTCCTTGTCGATCGCAGCGCCGCCAAGCTTCACCACCACCGATTTCCCGGTGAAGCCGCGAATATAGGGCAGCGCTTCGACAAGAACGCGCGCGGTTTCGGTCGGGCTTCTCATGACGTTTTCGAATTCTCTTTGATGTAGCCCGGCCCAAGATCGATGCCGATCACCTGCGCCCGCCCCGAGCCGAGGCCGAGCGCGACCTCGATCTCGATCCGCTCGTTCGTCATGTGGGCCCGCACCGCATCGCCGTCATGTTCGGCATTGGTGCCGGCCCGCGACACCACCACCCCGCCATAAGCGACGCTCGTCTTCTCCGCCTCGAACGAGATCCCCGACGAACCCGCCGCCGCAAGCAGCCGGCCCCAGTAAGGATCGCTGCCGTACCAGCTGCACTTCACCAGGTTGTTCTCGGCGATGTTCTTGGCCGCAATCCGCGCTTCCTCGTCCGAAACCGCGCCGGTCACCGAAAGCGCAACCATCTTAGTCATCCCCTCGGCATCGCGCGCCATCTGGTAGGTCAGGTCCTCGCACACCGCATGCACCGCATCGGCGAACTCCCCCATGTCCGGCCGCCCCCGCCGCGCCGAGGCGAGCAGGATCACCGTGTCGTTGGTGGACGTCGCGCCATCGACGTTCAGCGTGTTGAACGTCCGGTCGGCGGCATCGCGCAGGATCCCCGTCATCTCCTCCGCCGATACATCCGCGTCGGTGGTCAGGAAGGCGAGCATCGTCGCCATGTTCGGCGCGATCATGCCGCAGCCCTTGGCCATTCCGCCAAGCGTAAAGGTCGAGCCGCGCACCAGCGCCTGCTTCTCCTGGTGATCGGTGGTGAGGATGCCCTTGGCGGCATCCTGCCCGCCTTCCACCGACAGCTTCCTGGCGAGCTTGGGCGTCGCGGGCAGGATCTTGTCCATCGGCAGCGGCGTGCCGATGATCCCGGTCGAGCAGACCAGCACATCGCCCGAATTCACGCCCAGCGCTTCGGCCGTTGCGGCGCACATCGCCTCGGCATCCGCCCGGCCCGGAGCGCCGGTCCCCGCATTGGCATTGCCGGAGTTGACGATAATCGCCGCCGCTCGCCCGTTATTCGCTGCAAGCCGCTCCCGGCTAGCCGCCACCGGAGGCGCGAAGAACTTGTTCTGCGTAAACACCGCCGCCGCTGCCACCGGCTTGCGGTCCTCGGTCACCACCAGCGCCATATCATAGCGCCGCCGCTTCACCCCGGCATGGCAGCCAGCCGCAACGAACCCTTCCGCTGCGGTTACGCTCACAACCAGTTCCTCCCCACGATTATCGTGGGGAGGGGAACCATGCGAAGCATGGTGGAGGGGCAAATGGCGCAGGCCGAGCCAACTACCCCTCCACCAGCCAAAGGCTGGTTCCCCTCCCCAAGCGGTGCTTGGGGAGGAACTAGAAAGCTACAAAGCGTCACGGGCACACCCCCACGCGCGGCAGGCCCGCCGTCTCATCGAGGCCGAACATCAGATTGGCGCACTGGATCATCTGTCCGGCGGCTCCTTTAACAAGGTTGTCGAGCGCCGCGATCGCAAGCACCCGGCCGGTGCGTTCGTCGTAGCGGGCGGTGAGGTGGACGGCGTTCGATCCAAGCGTCCACTTGGTCGCGGGCGGCCGCTCCGACACATGCACAAACGGCTCGTCGGCATACGCCTCCCGAAGCGCACCCAGCGGATCGCACGGCCCCTTCGCCTGCGCATAGCAGGTCGCCAGGATGCCGCGGTTGATCGGCAAGAGGTGCGGCGTGAACAACACCGTCCCGCCAAGCGCCATCTCCATCTCGGCGGTATGGCGGTGCCCGAGCAGCCCATAAGCGCTGAAGCTCTCCGCCACGCTGTTGAAGTGCGTCGTCTCGCTCAGCCCGCGCCCGGCCCCGGTGACGCCCGACGCGGCATCGACGACGATCGTGGACGCATCGATCAGCGGCAGCAGCGGCTTCAGCGCCAGGATCGCCGACGTCGGATAACAGCCCGGCGCCGACACGGTGCGCGATCCCGCGATCTCGTCCCGATAATATTCGGGCAGCCCATAAACGAAGCGGCCGAGCAGTTCGGGTGCCCCGTGCGGCTCGCCATACCAGCGCTGATAGTCGGCCGCGTCGTCCAGCCGGAAGTCCGCGCCAAGGTCCACAAAGGCGATGTCCCGCGCAATGATCTCGCCCGCCAGACGCTGCGAATGGCCGTGGGGGAGGGCGGCGAACACCAAATCCACCCCGTCCAGCGCCTCAGGCGAAAAGCGCTCCACCGTCATCCCCGGATAGGCCAAGGCAAGCTGCGGATGCACCGCGTCGAGCGCCTGCCCGGCCTGGCTGTCGCCGAACAGCCGCACCGGCACCAGCGAGGGATGCCCGCTCATCAGCCGAAGCAGCTCGGCACCGACGAAGCCCGAGGCTCCAAGGATCGCAACACGAATCATGGGGCGGCGCCTATGCGCGTCTGTGCATAGTTATGCAAGAGGTCCCCGGGGGCTCCCCACCATCCGCTCGTCTCGAGCGAAGTCGAGAGACGCTTACGGAGAGTCCGGAGCCCTCGTTTCTCGACTTCGCTCGAAACGAACGGGGTAAGGGGCTGAGGTGGAGGAGGTCCGCCTTACCGCTTCAGCGCAGCCGCCACTCGCGCCCGCTCCGTAATCGCCACCTCATCCACCCCGGCACCCGAAGGCACCAGCCAGGTCCCGCCCACGCACGCCACGGACGGCAACGCCAGCCACTCCGGCGCATTCTCCAGCGTAATCCCGCCCGTCGGGCAAAAGCGCACCCCGCCGAACACCGCACTGAACGCCCTCAGCCCCGGCACGCCGCCCGACACCACCGCCGGAAAGAACTTCATCCGCGAAATTCCGAAATCCAGCACCCGCATGATGTCGCCCGCATTTGCAACGCCGGGCAACAGCGGCACGCCCGATGCCGCCGCCGCTTCGCCCACCGCGGACGTAAAGCCCGGGCTCACCACGAACTCCGAACCAGCCTCCACAGCCTGCTCATATTGGCGCGCGTTGAGCACCGTCCCGGCGCCGACGATCGCGCCCTCAACCTGCTTCATCGCCCGGATCGCGCCCAAGGCCACCGGCGTCCGCAACGTCACTTCCAGCACCCGAAGCCCGCCCGCAACCAGCGCCCGGGCGATCGGCACCGCATCCTCCTCCCGCTCGATCACCAGCACGGGGATCACAGGCGCGGCGTCGAGGATGCGGTCGATGTCGGTCACGGGTCTGTCCTTCGGCTGGTAGAGTCGGCGCGGTGCATAAACGCGCGCGGCGCGCTACGCAAAGCTCAGCGCCGCGTTGCCCAGCGCAGCCCGCCGGCGACATGCGCCAGGAACAATGGCTCGGAATAGCTTTCCGCCGTGTGCCCCATCGCCGTGTAGAACACGCGGCCGCCCTCGAACTCCTTCGCCCACGCGACCGGATTGGCATTCACATCCGCCGCGCCGATCGACTGGGGATCGAGCGTCACCAGCAACTGCGCCTCCGAATCCTGATCGTCGAAATAATACCATTCGTCCGTGCGATCGAACCGCTCCGGCATCGCCTTCGTCGCCGGATGCGCCCGCGTCACCCGCCGAAGCGTGCCCTTGGGCGTGCCCTGCGGATGGCTTGCGAACCGCCCGCCGATCATCTTCGTGTACCACGGCCAGCCGTAATGCGAATCCGCCGCCGCATGGATCGCCACCACGCCGCCGCCGCCGTGAACAAACCGCTGCAACGCCTCGCGCCGCGCCCCCACCAGCCACTCGCTCTCCGGCTTCTTCGGGTCCGTGGAGTTGCTGAGCAGAACAATCGCCGCATAGCCCGCAAGATCGTCGAACGCCGCCGGCGCCTCGCTCTCCACCGGCTCCATCCCCTGCGCCCGCACCAGCCGCGCCACCGCCGGCACCGCCACGTCGATGGAGGCGTGGCGATACCCCGTAGTGCCGCTGAAGATCAGAACCCTCTTCTTCGCAGGCGCGGCGGAAGCGGCGGTCGCAAAGGCGAGGACGAACAGGAGAAGGAAGCGAAGCATGGTCATACACCCCACGCTACCGCCCCCGCCCGCAATGCTCAATCGCTTGTGCGCGCCGCCCCCCGCGTCTACCTCCGCGGCCATGACGGCAGGCGCGATCCGGGTGGGCATCGGCGGGTGGGACTATGATCCCTGGCGCACCACCTTCTATCCGCCCGGCCTCGCCAAGACCAGGCAGCTCGCCTTCGCGTCCGAGCGCCTGACCGCGATCGAGATCAACGCCACCTACTACAAGCTGCAAAGCCCCGATCTCTTCGCCCGCTGGGCCAAGACCGTGCCGGACGGCTTCAAATTCGCCATCAAGGGTTCGCGTTACTGCTCCAACCGCAAGGTGCTGGGCGAGGGCGGGGAGGCGGTGGAGCGCTTCTGCGGCCAGGGCTTCACCGAGCTTGGCGACAAGCTCGGCCCGATCCTGTGGCAGTTCATGGCCACCAAGCGCTTCGACTCCGACGACTTCGCCGCCTTCCTCGCCCTCCTGCCGCGCGCCCAGGCCGGAATGCCCCTCCAGCACGCCGTCGAAGTCCGCCACGACAGCTTCCGCAACCCGGCCTTCGTGACCATGGCCCGCGCGGCGAACGTCGCCATCGTCTACGGCGACTCCGACGACTTCCCCTGCGTCGCCGATCTCAGCGGAGGCTTCGCCTACGCCCGCCTGATGGGCGCCCGCGAAGACGTCCTCACCGGCTACCCCGAAGACGCGCTCGACCGCTGGACGGACATCGCCAAAGCCTGGTCGCGGGGCGAAAGCCCCGAAGGTCTCCCCTACAACGCCGCCCCACCGCCGCTCGCACCGCGGGAAACCTACGTCTTCTTCATCTCCGGCGCCAAGGAGAAGAACCCCGCCGCCGCCACCGCCATGATCGAGCGGCTGCGCCGATGAACCCGCTCTTCGCCAACCTCCCCACCTCGATCTTCGCCCACATGTCGGCGCTCGCGGTGGAGCACAAGGCGGTCAACCTCGGCCAGGGTTTCCCGGACTTCGGCTGGCCCGACGACGTGGTCGCCCGCGCCGCACAGGCGCTCACCGCCGGCTCCAACCAATACGCCCCGATGCGCGGCCTGCCCGAGCTTCGCCGGGCAGTCGTCGACCATTACGCCCATCACCAGGGCCTCACCCTCGATCCGGACTGGATCACCGTCACCTCCGGCGCCACCGAAGCGCTTGCGGCGGCCATCATGGCGCTGGTCAGCCCCGGCGATGAAGTGGTCCTGCTCCAGCCGGTCTACGACGCCTATCTCCCCCTCGTTCTGCGGGCCGGCGGCGTCCCCAAGCTGGTTCGGCTCGAGCCGCCGCACTGGGAGATCACCGCCGAAGCGCTCGACGCCGCCTTCTCGCCCAACACGAAACTCGTCATCTTCAACAACCCGCACAATCCCAGCGCCCGCGTGTTCGGCCACGCCGAACTCAGCCTCCTCGCGGCACGCTGCGTCGCCCACGATTGCGTCGCGCTTACCGACGAAGTGTGGGAGCACCTCGTCTTCGACGGCCTCACCCACATCCCGCTCTCCTCGCTTCCCGGCATGGCCGAGCGGACGGTGAAGGTCGGCTCGGCCGGCAAGGTCTTCTCGCTCACCGGCTGGAAGGTCGGCTGGATCGCCGCGCCGCCGCACCTTGGCGGGCCGATCTCCATGGCGCATCAATATGTCGCCTACGCCACCCCGCCCAACCTCCAGGCGGCGGTGGCCTTCGGCCTCGCCAAGAGCGACGATTACTACCAGGCCATGCGCGCCGATTTCGCCGCCGCCCGCGACTGGCTCGAAGCAGCGTTGCGCGACGCCGGCTTCGTCACCCTGCGCGCCGACGGCACCTACTTCCTCAACGTCGATCTCGCCGCGTCCGGCATCGCGCTCGACGACATGGCCTTTTGCGAACGCGCCGTGCGCGAGGCGGGCGTCGCCGCCATCCCCCTCTCGGCCTTCTACGCGGAAAACCCCGTCACCAACGTCATCCGCCTGTGCTTCGCGAAGAAGCGCGAAACGCTGGAGGAAGGGGTCAAAAGGCTGCGCGCCGCCAAGGCGCTGTTCGCCGGCTAGGCGGACACTTCGACCGGAAAGCGCTGAACCAGCGTCTTGCCCTGCCACAATTCACCGCGCTCTCCGTTCAGCCGTTCGGCGGCGTCGGAAATCGCCTGCGGCTCGCCGTCGGCTTCCAGGTCCCACACCTGGGCGATGCCCCGGTCGTTCCAGCGGTAGAGGCGGTACCAGTTCATGCGGTGGCGTCCACCGCCTGCGGCCGCACCTCGGGCAACGAGGTGGCGAAATGGTCCTCCACCCGGCCATAGCATTCGCACGCCCGCCGCTCGATCCCCGCCCGGTCGAGGACGTGGAGCAGCCCGCGCGAAGTCGCGATCACGCCTTGTCCGTGCAGCGACTGGATTGCCGCATTCACCGTGGTGCGCTGCACGCCCAGCATTTCCGCCAGCATCGCCTGGGTCAGCGGCAGGTCCTGCGATCCCACCCGGTCGAGCGAAGTCAGCAGCCACCGGCACAGCCGCGCCTCCATCGGATGCGCGGCGTTGCACGCCACCGACTGCATGACCTGCGCGAGAAGCGCGTCCGAATAGCGGCAGAACAGCGACCGGATCGACGGCGACCGCGCCTTCGCCGCCTCCAGCGCGGGCAGTGAAATCCGGTAGGCGGGGCCGCCGATCTGCACCAGCGCTCGCCCGAATGCCCGCGCGCTGCCGCAGCTCACGATCCCGCCCGCCGAGCCTTCCTTGCCGATGCTCGCCACTTCGACGCTCGACCCGTCCTCCAGGTCTATCGCAAGCGAGATCATCGTGCCGGGCGCCGGGAAATAGGCATAATCCACGTCCGCGCCCTGGTCCCACAGGATCGCCCTGCGCTTCAGGTGAACGAGTTGCGCGGCACCGCCGATGGCGGCGCGATCGCCGGCACTGAAGGTGGCGAGCAATCGATTGGATGCGAAACCCGAAAGAGGCTGGCCGGCGGGCGCGGCGGTTCGAGCTTCCCCAGTCATAATCCACCCCCAGGCTGCACAGCAGACAATCCCCGGCGCTGTTCATAGCGCCAGCGAAACGGCCTGTCTGTCCGGAAGCCGACAGTATGGCGGCGGCGCTCGACAGCCGCCGCGTCCGCCGGGTAGGGCGAGACGCTTTACCCAGCCGGAGCGCTGCCTTGCCGTTCAACGCCACCCAGGAAGCCCGCGCCTTGTTCGAGCGCCTGGACATGCCTTCGCCCGAAGGCGCGCTCGTCTCCCGCTCGCCGGTCAATGGGGAGCCGATCGGCGGCGTTCCCGTAGCGTCGGTCGACGATGTCGCCGCCGCCGTCGAGCGTGCCCACACCGCCTTTCTCGCCTGGCGCACCGTCCCGCCGCCCCGCCGCGGCGAGCTCGTCCGCTTGTTCGGCGACGTGCTCCGCGCCGAGAAAGAACCGCTCGGCCGTCTGGTCAGCCTCGAAGCCGGAAAAATTCTCCAGGAGGGTCTCGGCGAGGTTCAAGAGATGATCGACATCTGCGACTTCGCCGTCGGTCTCTCGCGCCAGCTCTACGGCCTCACCATCGCCACCGAACGCCCCGGCCACAGGATGATGGAAACCTGGCACCCGCTCGGCGTCGTCGGCGTGATCTCCGCCTTCAACTTCCCGGTCGCGGTCTGGGCGTGGAACGCGTGCCTCGCCTTCGTCTGCGGCGACGCCGTAGTGTGGAAACCGTCCGAGAAGACTCCGCTCACCGCCTGTGCCGTCCAGGCGCTGTTCGAGCGCGCCGTGGCCCGCTTCGGCGACGCCCCCGCCGATCTCAGCCAGGTCGTACAAGGCGCCCGCGAAACCGGCGCGGCTCTGGTCGACCACCCCCGCGTCGCGCTGGTCTCCGCCACCGGCTCCACCCGCATGGGCCGCGAGGTCGCGCCCCGCGTTGCCGCCCGCTTCGGCCGCACCCTGCTCGAACTCGGCGGCAATAACGGCATGGTGGTCGCGCCCACTGCCGACCTCCACCTCGCCGAGCGCGGCATCACCTTCGCCGCCGTCGGCACCGCCGGCCAGCGCTGCACCACCCTGCGCCGCCTGTTCGTCCACGACGCCATCTACGACGCCCTCGTCCCCCGCCTGAAGCAGATCTGGGCCGGCGTCCCCGTCGGCAATCCGCTGGAAGACGGCACCCTGGTCGGCCCGCTGATCGACGGCATGGGTTTCGACGCCATGCAGGCCGCGCTCACCGCCGCGCGGGAGCAGGGCGGCACCGTCCAGGGCGGCGAGCGCCTCGAAAGCGCCGAGGGCGCCTTTTACGTCCGCCCCGCTTTGGTCGAGATGCCCGCCCAGACTCCGATCACCCTCACCGAAACCTTTGCCCCGATCCTCTACGTGATGCGCTATTCCACGCTCGACGAAGCCATCGAGGCGCACAACCGCGCGCCCCAGGGCCTCTCCTCCTCCATCTTCACCAACGACCTTCGCGAGGCCGAGCTGTTCCTCTCCGCCGCCGGCTCCGATTGCGGCATCGTCAACGTCAACATCGGCCCCTCCGGCGCCGAGATCGGCGGCGCGTTTGGCGGTGAAAAGGAAACGGGCGGCGGCCGCGAAAGCGGCTCGGACGCGTGGCGGACCTACATGCGGCGCGCCACCAACACGATCAACTACAGCCGCGATCTGCCCCTCGCCCAGGGCATCAACTTCAACATGCCCTGAGTCATGACCGACACGATCTGCATCCTCACCCCCGATCCCGCCGACGAAGCCTACGAGACCCGCTGGCGCGACGTCCTCGAACGCAACGCCGCTCCCCTGCGCGCCGCCGGGATGGAGGTGGTCGGCCGAAGCTGGACCGGCACCGACGATCTCACCCAGTTCGCCCTCGTCCTCCCACTCCTCGCCTGGGGCTATCCCCACGCGCACGACCGCTGGGTCGAAGCGGTCACAAGCTGGGAAGGGCAGGGCGTCCGCCTCCAGAACCCCGCCTCCGTGCTGCGCTGGAACGCCGACAAGCGCTATGTCGGCCGCCTGGGCAAACGCGGCGCCCCGGTCGTCCCGACCCTCTACGCCGACCGCCTCACCCTCGACATCATGGAAGAAGCCCGCGCCCGCTTCGCCACCGACGCGCTGGTCGCCAAGCCGCAAGTCTCCTCCACCGCCTGGCAGACCATCCGCTGGCGCCCCGGCAAAAGCCTCGACGGCGGCCCCGAAGGCCCAGCCATGGTCCAGCCCTACCTCCCCGCCATCGAGCAGACCGGCGAAGTCTCGCTGCTCTACTTCAACGGGCGCTTCAGCCACGCGATCAGCAAGCGCCCCCAGCCCGGCGACTTCCGCGTACAGCCCGAATTCCAGGGCATCATCGCGGCGCACGACCCGGTGCCCGATGAACGGGAAGCCGCCCAACGCGTCCTCGCGGCAGTCGACGAACCCCTCCTCTACGCCCGCATCGACCTCGTCCGAGGCCTCACCGACGAACCCCAGCTGATCGAACTCGAAGCCATCGAGCCCGACCTCTACCTCGGCTACGCCCCCGACCGAGGCGCCACCTTCGCCGCCGCCGTCAGGGAACTCATCGCCCGCTGAGCCTTTCCGCCTGGCATGACCCACGCAGTTCTCCTCGGCGACTCCATATTCGACAACGGCGTCTACGTCCCCGGCGGCCCCGATGTCGTGAAGCAGCTTCGCGCCAAGCTGCCGTTCCAGGGCAGGGCGACCCTGCTCGCGATCGACGGCGCAGTCACCCGCGGCGTTCTCAACCAGCTCACCCGCGTCCCCGCAGATGCCACCCACCTCGTCGTCAGCGCCGGCGGCAACGACGCACTCGGCTCCAGCGGGCTGCTGCACCAGAGCGTCGGCAGCGTCGCCGAAGCGGTGTCGCTCCTCGAAAACGCGCAAAGCCGCTTCGCCCGCGATTATGCCGAAATGGCCGACGCGGTGCTTGCCCGCGGGCTCCCGACCGCCTTCTGCACGATCTACGACACGCCGCCGTCCAGTCCGGATCAGCGCATCATCCGCACCGCGCTCGCCATCTTCAACGACGTCATTACCCGCGCCGTGTTCGCCCGCGGCGCCGCCCTGATCGATCTCCGCCTGATCTGCGACGAGGATGAGGATTACGCCAACCCCATCGAGCCTTCGGTGGCGGGCGGAGAGAAGATTTCGGCCGCCATTGCTCGTTTCGTTGCGGGAACTTCCGAAGGCGAGGCTCGCTCTAGCGTCATCGCCCGCTCCCAGCCGGCGGGTTCAATGTCGCGCCCGTAAACGGCGCCAGTTCCGCGTGAAGGCAACCACAAGGGAGACATTCAATGAACACCCGTACCTTCGCCATGATATTCGGCGTGGTTTTTCTGATCATCGGTGCCGGCGGTTTCATCCCCGGCCTTAATATGATGGATCACAGCGGCCACGCCGCCGACGCGGAGGTCAACGTCCGCAGCTTCTTCGGCTACGAACTCGGCATGTTCCCGGTGAACGTGCTGCACAACATCGTCCACCTGTTGTTCGGCGTCTGGGGCATCCTCGCCGCCAAAAGCTATTCCGGCTCGCGCGGCTACTTCCGCACCGTGGCGATCGCTTATGCCCTGCTCACGGTGATGGGCCTGATCCCGGGACTGCGCACCACGTTCGGCCTTATCCCGCTCTACGGCGCCGACATCGGCCTCCATGCCGTGCTGGCGCTCGGCGGCGCCTACTTCGGCTGGATGAACCGCGACACGGCCAGCGACCGCAGCTGAGCGGATTGTGAACACCGGCCCGGCGGCGCACCCGCCGGGCCGATTTATTTTTGTTTTCCATGGCTTGCGCGTAGCTTGCCGGAGTCGCGCAGGCAGGATAAAGGCTTAAAGCGGATGGAGCTGGCCAAGGCACTCGTGGAGTGCGGCCGCCGCCTTGTTTAGGGAACGCCGATGTATAGCCGCTACCTTGTACCGCTTTTGCTGATACCCGCGGCCACCGCCGCTTTGGCGCAAACCGCCGCTCCGGCGGCCCAGCAGGCGCCCGCCGCCGCAACGGCCGCGCCCGCACAGCCCGCCGCGCCCGCAATCGCCGCCGAATGGAAGCGCCGCCAGGTTGAAGAGCTCCTCACCTTTATCGAAGGCGTCGGCGGCGAGGGTCTCAGCCCCGCCGATTATGACGTCTCGCGCCTCCGCCTCGCGCTTTCGTCCAAGGCCGAAGATCTCAGCGCCATTGCGACCCAGACTTACCTCAAGCTCGCGTCCGACCTGATGTTCGGCCACGTCCGCGGCGACGACCGCATCGACTGGCACGTCAAGGACGATAGCTGGAACGTCTACGATCAACAGGCGCTGGTGAACCGCGCGGTCGGCGGCGAGGGCGTTGCCGCAAGTCTGGAAAGCCTGCTCCCCACCCACCCGCAATATGCGGGTTTGAAGGCGATGCTCGACGGTTCCGACAAGGCAACCGCCGACAAGATCCGTCTCAACATGGACCGCTGGCGCTGGCTGCCGCGCGATCTCGGCAAGAAATACGTCATCGTCAACGTGCCGGCGTACACCGTCGCCCTGGTCGAAAACGGCCAGACCCTGGACCGCCGCCGCGCCGTCGCCGGCGCGCTCAAGACGCCGACGCCGTCCTTAAGCGCAACCATCACCGGCGCGATCTTCAATCCGTGGTGGGAAGTGCCGCAGAGCATCGCCGGGGATGTCGCCGGCAAGAAAGGCTATGTCCGCGTGCCGGCGGGCGAGGGCAAGTTCCGCTGGCGCCAGCCGCCCGGGCCGTCCAACGCGCTCGGCAAGATGAAGCTGGTGATGGGCAACCCCTATGCCATCTACCTGCACGACACCAACGCCAAGAACCTCTTCAACAAGCAGCTCCGCGCTTATAGCCACGGCTGCATCCGCACCGAGGACGCGGTCGGCTTTGCCGCAACGCTTCTCGACGGCACCGAATGGAGCCGCGAAAAGGTCAATCAGACGGTGGCGTCGGGCAAGACGGTGCAGGCCAATACCGCGGCGCCGATCCCGGTCTACATCGTCTACTTCACCGTGGCGGCGACCAGCGACGGCCCGCCGGCCAAATATGCCGATCTCTACAGCCGCGACGCAAAGGTGATCGCCGCGCTGAACGACACGGCCAAGGGCACCGCGCTCGCCAGCAACTGAGCGTCGGGCCGGCAACGCAAGAGCGGGTTTGCACAGGCGCATGCGGCGGGGCTAAGCCTCCCCGCATGCGCGCTCTCCTGAAACGCTTGAAACCCCTCGCGGTCGGCATGCGCCGCGACCGGGCCACCGGGCATCTCTATTACCCGGTGAATGGCATTCGCCATTTCGTGCGCTTCCCCGAGGAAGCGATCCGCCAGGCCTACCGCCGCGCCGCTTTCGAGCAGATCTACTTCGGCGAATATCGCCCGGGCGGGACAGACGTGGTGGTCGATATCGGCGCGGGCCTCGGCACGGAGATCATCCCGCTCGCCCTCGAAGCGCCCGGGCTTCGCTACATCGCCGTCGAGATCGATCCCTGGACCTACGAGTGCCTGTGCCTGACGCTGGCCCAGCTCCCGGCGGGGTTCGAGCCCTACGGTTTGGCGATCGGCCCCGAACCCTGCGTCCGCATCGAGCCGACCCGCGACGGCGTCGATGCGTCGATCCTCGGCGGCGGCCGCGTCCCGGTGGAAGGAATAGGCTGGGAAGCCTTTCTGGCCCGCCACGGCATCACCCGCGTGGACCTCCTCAAGATGAACATCGAAGGCGCCGAGGGTCCCTTGCTGGAGCATATCGATCTCGCGCCCGTCGAGCGGGTGATCGTCAACATCCACGATTTCCGCGCCGACCGCGGGGAAGGCGAGCATTTCCGCACCCGCGCCCGCGTCGAAGCGCGGCTCGGCGCGGCTGGCTTCCGCCTCAAGAACGTCGACGCAGACTGGATCTTCGCCGACCGCCTTTAGCCGTGCGGCGGTGCCCACTCGATCCAGGCTTTGCCTTTCACCTGCCCCCGCGCCCTGCGGTTCCTGAGCCGCAGGAAGCCCCGCAGGAACAGCCGAAGGCTGCGCGGGCTGATATCGGCCCAGGCGGTCCAGGCAAGCACCGCCGCCGATTCCAGATTGGCCGAAAGGTGCCCTCCGGTCAGCAGCGGCCGAAGCAGCTTGGGCGAGCCGCCGGCCCAGACCACGGGCGATCCAAGCAGCGTAAAGGTCCCGGGGGCAACCGAGCCGGGGGCCGGCGCGTCGAGCAGGTCCTCATAGCTCTCGCCCCCGATATACCGCTCCAGGCACTGGTACATCCGGCCATAAGCCCCGGCCACGGTATCGCGGCGCGAGGTGAGGCGCGTGCTCGTTACCGCGATGCGATGGCTGTAAAGGGCTTCGGGCACGACAAGGATCCGCCCCACCCGCGCCAGCCGGACGAACAGGTCGATATCCTCCCAATAATCGCAGGCCGAACGATAGCCGCCGGCCTGGTCGAACGCGGCCCGGCGGAAGGTGATCGATCCGTGCACGAACGGCGCGAACGGGGAGTGGCGCACCAGCCGGGACATGTCCGGCTCCCGCACCCGCACGCCGGAGCCGTCGATCGTGTCGTGCAGCGATCCGACCAGCACCGCGTCCCTATTCTCTTCCAACACGGCAATCTGGCTGGCGAGCCGGTCGGGGTGGGCGATATCGTCCGCGTCCATCCGCGCCACCAGCGCGCCGGACGATTCCGCAACCACGCGGTTCGAGCTGCCCGCGGGCCCAAGCCTTTTCTCCGCGGTGACCACGCGGATTCGCGGCTCGCGCGCCGCCCAGCCCTTCAGAACTTCGCTTGATCCGTCGGTGGAGCAATCGTCCAGGATCACCAGCTCGAAGTCGCGATAGCTTTGTTTGACGATGCTGCCGATCGCCTCGTCCAGATAGGGGAGGGCATTGTGCACCGGCATGACGACGCTGAGCGACGGCGGCATCAGCGGCGTCCCGCCTCTGGAGCCAAATCGGGCGCATGCGCGTGCTCGTCCGCTTCGGGCCGCCACTCGACATAGGCCCGCCCCTTGAGCAGCGGCTTGGCGAAGACGTTGCGGATGTGGAGCAGGGTGCGCAGGAACATGCGCAGCGTCTTGGGGCTTGCCGTCCCCCATGCAACCCAAAACAGCGCATGGAGGGTCGCCGCATCGAAGCGAAGCAGCGCCCGCGCCCGCATCCGCCCCCAGATGCGCGGCGATCGGCCGGACCACAAACGCGTCGATCCGCACGACACGAAGGTCATCGGGTGAAGCCGGTGCTCGGCAAGCGGCGCGTGCGCCATCAGCAAGGGCGTATGATCCTTGCCCTCCGCATGCGCCTGGGTGGACCGAAACATCAGGTCGACGGCATTTTCCACCCGGATCTGGCTGTTGCGAAGCCGCGTGCTGATCCGCGCGTGGCGAACGGTGGACAATACGTCGGGGATCACCACGATCCGCCCGGCGCGGGCCATGCGGTAATACAGGTCGAGATCCTCCCAATATTCCGCCTGCGGCCGGTAACCACCCGCGCGCTCAAAGGCGCTTCGCCGGAACATGATCGAGCTGTGGGAGAAGGGCGCGAAGTTCGATCGCCGCAGCAACCGCCAGAAGTCGCCGGGCCGCACCTTGCGGCCTTCCTCGTCCATGCCGTCCCACAAGGTGCCGACCAGATCGATATCCGCCTCGCCGCGCAGCACCGCCACCTGCCGCTCCAGCCGCTCGGGGTAGGCGCGGTCGTCGGCATGGGCGATGGCGATCAGCGGCGCCCGCGTCTCCGAAATCACCCAGTTTGCGCTTGCAGCAAGCCCGGACGCCTGCTCCCGGCGAACCACGCGCACCCGCTCGTCACGCGCCGCGAGCCGCGCCACGACTTCGCTCGTCCCGTCGCTCGATCCGTCGTCACCGATCACCAGCTCGAAATCGGCGAAGCTCTGGCCGAGGATGGATTGTGCGCTTTCCTCCACATAGGGCATGCCGTTGTGGACGGGGAGAATGACGCTGACCGTCGGCGTGCCGCTCGTTGGGCTCATGCCGCGGCCTCGATGGCATCGGGTGCGCCTTCGGCCTGCAACCGGGCAAGGAAGCTTCCGCGCGGCGCCGGCTGATCCTTGAAATGCTTGATCCGCTCGTTCCAAAGGTGGATCGACACCGTGCGCTCGGTGATCACATCCTCCAGCCGGATTGCAGGATCGCGAACCCAGTCGGCATTCTGCCACGCCGCCGGATAGAGCACCTCAGGCGGCTCGGCGAGGTGCCCAAGCCCGTGGCGGATCGCGACGGCGGTCAGCGCCTGCGGCCCGGCCACGCCCCACGGCATCTGCGACAGCCCGCTCCTGCCGGTCGTCCTCAGCCGCCACCACGCCGCGGCCTTGGCCCGCAACGGAAGCCACGGCGGCACGCTGGTCTCCTCGAACAGCGCGATCAGCGGCGGCAGCAAGGGCGAGTCCGCCGGGATCCGGATCAAGCCGTTGTTGATCTTCCCCGGCTCATATTCGCCGAGCAGATACGGCTTCTCACTCTCCAGCGGCTTCAGAAGGTAAGCGTCGGTGTCCAGCCACGTCCCCAGCCCGCGCCGCTGCAGCTCATAACGAAACCAGTTGGCGAACAAGGCGACGCTGCCCGTCTTGTGCCGAATGATGCGGCTCTCCGGCAGGATGTCGGCGGCGTCGCGAAGCTCCACCCCGTCCGGCACTCCGGCCGGCGGCGCATAGCAATAGAGGGCAAGCGCGTGCCCCTGGCGAAGCACCGATTTCAGGCACGCCCGCTCAACCGCGCCCAGCGACGGGCCGATCCACAAGGTCACGCAAGGTGCCGGCAGGGGAGCGTCTCCAACTGTGTGTTTTCCCTGGCGCCCCCCTCGAGCGCCTCCGGCAAAGCGCATGGCACAACAGACGCGCGAAAGACAATGGTTGCGGCAAGTTAAGCCCCGCCGTCGCCGCCTTCTTTATGGGCACGCAGGCCGTGGACCCTCGCGCCCGCCGCGGCGTTACGCAAACTCCTCTCATGCCCCAAGGCCGTCCATGACCACCCCCCAAGCCCTCGCCTTCGCGGTCCTCGCGGGGATGATGCTGCTCTTCATCTGGGGCCGGATCCGCTTCGATCTGGTCGCCGTCCTGGCCTTGCTGGTCAGTCTGCTGCTCGGCATCGTCAAGCCGGACGAGGCGTTCACCGGCTTTTCCGACGACATCGTCATCATCGTCGCCTCCGCCCTCGTCATCTCCGCAGCCGTCGAGCGCTCCGGCGTGGTCGAGGCGGTGATCGCCCGCCTGACCAACGGCATGACCAGGATGGGCAGCCAGCTCACCGTCCTGGTCGGCTCCGTCACCTTCCTGTCCGCCATGGTCAAGAATATCGGCGCGCTCGCCATGCTGATGCCGTCGGCGTTCCAGCTCGCCAAGAAGTCCGGCTCCTCGCCGTCCTGCATGCTGATGCCGATGGCGTTCGGAAGTCTGCTCGGCGGCCTCATCACCCTGGTCGGCACCTCGCCCAACATCATCGTTTCCAAGGTGCGCGAGGACATGACCGGCGAGCCGTTCGGCATGTTCGATTACGCCCCCGTCGGCCTCGGCCTCGCCTGCGCGGGCCTTATTTTCCTGCGCTTCGGCTACAAGCTTCTCCCCGCCAGCCGCCGCGCCGCGCCCACCTTGGGCGAAGCGCTCGACATCGAGGATTACGCCACCGAAGCCGAAGTCCCCGCCAACTCCCCCGCCGAGGGGATCACCGTCTCCGCCTTTCGCGCCATGGTGGAGGGGGAAATCACCGTCACCTCCATCCACCGCTGGGGCAAGCCGGGCGCGATGCCGCTGCCCGACGCGATGATCAACGCCGGCGACGTCCTTACCCTCAAGGGCGACCCCGACGCGCTGGAACGCGCCATCGCCGCCGCCGGCCTCGAGCTCGAAGGCCAGCACCGCGAAGCCGCCGCCGCCACCGCAAGCTCGAACGTCGGGGTGATCGAGGCGGTGATCGGCCGCGACAGCGCGCTGATCGGCCAGGCCGCCGGCCGGATGGCCCTCCACGACCGCCACGGCGTCAACCTCATCGCCGTCTCCCGCCGCGGCGAGCGCATCACCTCCCGGCTGCGCGACATCGTGCTCAACCCCGGCGACGTGATCGTTCTCCAGGGCACGCTCGACACCCTGCCCGAGCGCCTGCGCGAGCTCGGCTGCCTTCCGCTCGCCGAGCGCACCCTTCGTCTCGGCAGCGCGCGGCGCGGCCTCATCCCCGTCGGCATCCTCGCCGCCGCGATGGCGCTCACCGCCTTGGGCTACGTGCCCGTCGCAGTCGCCTTTTTCGGTGCCGCCGCGCTGATCATGCTCGCCGGCGCCCTGCCCGCACGCGAGGCTTACGACCGCATCGAATGGCCGATCCTGATCATGATCGGCGCCCTCATCCCGGTCTCCGATTCGCTGCGCACCACCGGCGCGACCGACGTCGTTGCCGCCTGGCTCTCCCAGGTCGCCTCCACGCTCCCCGCCTGGGGCGCGCTCGGCCTGATCCTGGTGGCGGCGATGGCGGTAACTCCGTTCCTCAACAACGCCGCAACCGTTCTGGTCATGGCGCCGATCGCCGCCACCTTCGCAAGCGACCTCGGCTACCGCCCCGAAGCCTTCCTGATGGCCACGGCGGTGGGCGCCGGCTGCGATTTCCTCACCCCCATCGGCCACCAGTGCAACACCCTGGTGATGGGTCCCGGCGGCTACCGCTTCAGCGATTACGCCCGCTTGGGCGCGCCCTTGAGCCTGCTGGTCATCGTCCTCGGCGTCCCCCTGATCCTTGCAACGTGGCCGCTGCACTGATCAGGGGGAGGGGCGGGGGGGTCAGGCGGCGGCGTCCGCGCTCTTCACCTTGTCCGAGAAGCTCTTCCTGAGCTTGCGAAGCTTGGCCGGGATGATGGCGATGCAATACGGATTGCTCCGGCCTTCGCCCTCCCAATAATCCTGGTGGTAATCCTCGGCCGGCCACCAGTCGGACAACGGCTCGACGGTGGTGACGATCGGTCCCGGCCAATCCCCGGCGTTCCGCGCAATCGCCTGTTTCACCGCCGCTTCCTGCTCGACATCGTGCGGAAACACCGCCGAGCGATATTGCGTGCCGACGTCATTGCCCTGGCGGTTGAGCTGCGTCGGATCGTGCGTCGCGAAGAACATCTCCAGGATGTCGGCATAGCTGATCTGGTCGTTGTCGAACGTCACCCGGATCGCCTCCGCGTGCCCCGTCGTGCCGCTGCACACCGCCTTGTAGGTCGGGTTCGGCACGTGCCCGCCGATATAGCCGCTCTCGACCCGGCTCACCCCGATCACGTCCTTGAACACCGCTTCCGTGCACCAAAAGCACCCGCCCGCAAGCGTCGCCTGTTCCTGCGCCATGTGTGTAATCTCCTTCGGGTAGGAGATAATGCGGCGGGGGCAGGGGGCAAGGAGGCACGGACCTTCCCACCACCACCCCGCTCATCCTGAGGAGCCGCTGAGGAGGCGAAGCCGTCTCGAAGCGGCGTCTCGAAGGACCCAGGGGTGCCGGTCCTTCGAGACGTGCTTTCGACACGGGACCCCATCAAAGTAGTACTTTGATGGGAACCCTGCTCAGTCCCTCCCCAGGATGAGCGGGAGGGGGACCTTCAAGAATGAGCAACGAAGACGAGCCCATGCGCGAGTATACCCACCCACTCATCCTGAGGAGCCGACGAGCAGGGTTCCCGCCAAAGTACTACTTTGGCGGGGTCCCGTTGTCGAACCATGGACAGGCCGGATTGCCCCCAGCAATCCTGAAACATGCCGGGGGCATGTTTCACCTGTCCATTCTCGAAGGACGCACAGCATATTCGCACACGGTGTTTCACCCCCGCGGCGCGTCGGGCAGCACCTGCTTCACCGCCAGCATCTCCGCCCAGGGATCCGCCTTTTGCCCCGCGATCAGCCCCGGCACCGTGGCGATCGTGTAGTCGCAGGGATCGAGCCCCTCCTTCACCTCGTCCCACCGGATCGGCATGGCCACCGGCGCCCCCGCGCGAGACCGGGTCGAATAAGGCGCCACCGCCGTCGAGGTCGGGTCGTTGCGCAGGTAATCGATGAAGATCCGCCCGGCCCGCTCCGCCTTGGAGATCTTGGTCAGGAACCGCTCCGGCGAGTCCGCGGCCATCTCGGCCGACACGCCCTTGGCGAACAGCTTCACGTCGCGCCATTCGGCCGTCGCCTCCACCGGCGCCACCACGTGCAGCCCCTTGCCGCCCGTGGTCTTGACGAAGCTCACCAGCCCCAGCGCGGCAAGCCGCTCCCGTACCTCCAGCGCGGCCCGGATCACCTCGCCGAAGCCGAGCCCCTCGTCCGGATCGAGGTCGAAGATGATCCGGTCGGCGCGGTCGGGATGGTCCACCGTCACCGCCCATGGGTGCATCTCCAGCACCCCCATCTGCACCATCGCGATCAGCCCCGGCACGTCCTTGATGTAAAGGTACGGCTCGTCGAAGCCGGGCACCAATACCTCGCCCAACTGCTCCGGAACGCCCGAACCCGCATGGCGCTGGTAGAAGCACTTCTTGCCGGTCCCGGTCGGGCAGCGCACCATGGTGATCGGCCGCATTCCCGCGTGCGGCAGCAGCCGCTCCGCCACCTTTACGTAATAATCGGCAAGGTCGCCCTTGGTGATCCCCTGCTCGGGGTAGAGCACCTTGTCGGGATTGCTCAGCCGGACGCCCTCGACGAACCGTTCCTCGCTCATGCCCCGCCTCCAAGCGCCGTCGCCAGCGCCGCCGCTTCGGGCTGGAGCTGGTCCATCCGGCATTGCTCCGGCGCCTTGTCCGGCCGCCAGCGCAGGAACTTCGTCCCGTGCCGGAAGCGGTTGCCGCTGACATGGTCGTAACGCACCTCGGCGATCAGTTCGTGCCGAAGCGGCTGCCACTCGACGCTGCGCTCGGTCGCCCAGCGGCTCGGCCCGCCCGGCGCATCGCCGGTAAAGCCCGGCCCACCCGCAAGGGCCTCCAGCCGCGCCGTCAGCGCGATCTTGTCCTCATTCCCGAACGAGGAGGTGAAGCCGACATGATCGAGCTTGCCCTCGTCGTTGAACAGGCCAAGCAGCAGCGAGCCCACCGTCTTGCTCCCGGTCCCATAGCGAAAGCCGCCCACCACGCAGTCGGCGCTCTTCAATTGCTTGATCTTCAGCATCGCCCGCTCGCCGGCCTCGTAAACCCCGTCCCGCCGCTTCGCGACCACCCCGTCCAGCGCCCCGCCCGCCATGTCGAGCCAGCCCTGCGCCACGTCCCGGTCCTCGGTGAACGGGGAGAGCAGCAGGTCCTCGCTTTCCTCCCCCCTGTGCAGGATTTCCAGCGAAGAGCGGCGCAGCTCCAGCGGCGCCGCAAGGTAGCTCGTCTCGCGATAGAAAAGGAGGTCGAACAGCATCAACTGCGCCGGCGTCTCCGCCGCCAGCTTCTTCACCCGGCTCTCCGCCGGATGCAGGCGAAGCTGCAGCGCATCGAAGCTCAGCGCGCCGTCGACGGGAATGATCAGTTCCCCATCCGCCACGAAGCGGTCAGCCTCCATCTGCAGCACCAGGTCCACCACTTCCGGGAAATAGCGGCCCAGCGGCTTGCCCGCCTTGGACTGGAGATGCACTTCCGGCCCGTCGCGGAACACCAGGCAGCGGAAGCCGTCCCACTTCGGCTCGTACTGCCACCCGCCGCCGTCGGGCAGCGAATCGACCGATTTCGCCTCCATCGGCGGCAATCCAGGCTTCACGGCGAGTCGGTCAAAGGCGCCCATACGTTCAAAGACGCGCGTTCCGGCCTTGCGGTTCCGTAACGAAAAGCGGCGAGCCGATTCCCTGGCGGGGCGAGCGGATCGGAACCGGCCCCGAGCACGTTGAGACATGAGGGCGAGCCTGTAATGATCGGGCTTGTTCGAAAGGTTGCTTGAGTGTCGCTTACACGCCGTTCGTTTCTGTCGATCGCCGCCGCCGCAGGGGCCGCGGGCGTCCTGCCGGCCCGGGCCTTCGCCGCCGCCGTGCCGCTCCAGCCCCACATTGATCCGGCCCTGCGCGCCCGCGCCATGGCCGCGCTCGAGGCGCGCCGCGGCATCATTCCCCATGCCGACGTGATCGGGATCGCCGATTTCAGCCGCGCCTCGCGCGACCCCCGCTTCTACATCGTCGACCTGCGCTCCGGCTTCACCACCGAGCATCTGTGCGCCCACGGCCGCGGCTCCGATCCGGCGCACAGCGGCTGGCTCGAGCATTTCTCCAACGATTTCGGCTCGGAAGCGACCTCGGAAGGCGCCTACCTTACCGGCAACGCCTATACAGGCAAATATGGCTGGTCGATGCGCCTCAGCGGCCTCGATCACACCAATTACAACGCCGAAGCGCGCGCCATCGTGGTCCATTCCGCCCGCTACGCCGAGCCCTCGATGATCGCCCAGTTCGGCAAGCTCGGCCGCTCGGAAGGCTGCTTCGCGCTCCCCGGCATCAGCCACGCCGAAGCGATGACCCGCCTGGGCTCCGGCCGCCTCCTCTACGCCGAGAAGATCTAGCCGCGCTTTCGCGCCCAGCCGTCATTCCCGCGAAAGCGGGAATCCCGCTTCTTCTTCTCCTGCCAGCAAGCCGCCGCCGTCCCGCGCGAATCACCTTGGTTCCCGCTCCAGCAGCCACTTACCGACGAACCGTGCGCCACCCGGGCCAAACCGCCCGTTCTCACCCCGTTTACGCCCATCAATTCATTCAGTTTTAACCTTTTTTCCCCTATATAGCTTGGCCATAGCGGAGGGGTTCCACACAGTGATTTACTCGCGCAGGCAATTGCTTGGCGCCGGTGCTGCCGCCGGCGTGCTCGCTTCCACCGCCCAGGCCCAGACCCTGGCACAGATCGTCGCCGGCCTCGGCAAGGAGCCGAAAGCCGCGCCCCTTCCGGCCCCCGCCGCTGTAGCCGCCCGGGTCCCCGCCCAGCCGCGCATTCTCGTCGACGGTGCAATCGATCCCAGGCTCCTCGCCCGCGCCCGCGCCGCGTTCGACGCCAACCGCCGCAACCTGCGCCACCTCGACACCGTCGGGATCACCGATTTCTCAAAGGCCTCGGGCGAAAAGCGGTTCTTCCTGCTCGACACCGCCAGCGGCCGCGTTTCCAGCCACTTCGTCGCCCATGGCCGCGGCTCCGATCCGGCCCATTGCGGCCACCTCGAGCATTTCTCCAACGCCTACGGCTCCAACGCTTCGTCGGCCGGCGCCTACCTCACCGGCAGTTACTACCAGGGCAAATACGGCCGCTCGATGAAGCTCAAGGGCCTGGAGAACCGCAACAGCAACGCCGAAGGCCGCGCCATCGTGGTCCACTCCGCCTGGTATGCGGAGCCCCAGGTGATTGCCGAAACCGGCAAGCTCGGCCGCTCGGAAGGCTGTTTCGCAATGTCCTACAACAGCCTTCAGCAAGTGCTCGAGCGCCTCGGCCCCGGCCGCTTGCTCTACGCCGACAAGCTGGCCTGACGAAGCGGCCCGGGCCGCGGCGTTTCTTCGGCGTCCGCCGGGTTCCGTCAGCGCGGCGCCGCCGCCCGCCTCAGCCGGTCGTTGATCGCCCGGCCGATACCCTCCTCCGGGATCGGCGCCACCGCGATCCGCTCCGGCGCTTTGGCTTCGGCCCTGTGCAGCGCGCTGAACAGATTCGCCGCCGCCTCGCGCAGGTCTCCCGACGGGCTCAGGCTCTCGTCGCCCTCAACCGCGCCAAAGCCGATCAGCCAGTTCCCCGCCGCCGCCTCGCGCACATTCAACCGCACCGGCTTGGCCGGCGCATAATGGCTGGCCATCTGCCCCGGCGCCTGGATCGTTCCCCCCGCCCCGGCCTCGGCAAGCCCCGCCACCGCGGCGATATCGCCGATCTCCATCGGCCCCGGACGAAGCAGCGCCACGCCGGCCTCATCGATTCGGACGATCGTCGATTCCAGCCCCTCCTCCGACCTGCCGTCGTCCAGGATCAGCTTCACGCGCCCGCTTAAAGTGCTCAGCACATGCTCCACGCTTACCGGACTGATCCGCCCGCTGGCATTGGCCGAAGGCGCGGCAAGCGGCCGCCCGCACGCCTCCAGCAGCGCCCGCATCGCCGGGTGCGCCGGGCAGCGCAGCGCCACCGTGCCGAGCCCCGCCGTCACCGCCCGGGCAAGCCCCGCACCCCCACGCAGCGGCATCACCAAGGTCACCGGCCCGGGCCAGAACGCCGCCGCAACCGCCCGCGCCGCCTCTGAAAAAATCGCCAGCCGCTCCGCCGCCGCCACATCCGCCACATGCACGATCAGGGGATTGAAGCTCGGCCGCCCCTTGGCCGCGTAGATCCGCGCCACCGCGTCCGCATTCGTCGCATCCGCGGCGAGCCCGTAAACCGTCTCCGTCGGCACCGCGACCGGCTCGCCCTCGAGGATCAGCAGCGCCGCCTCCGCCACCGCCGCCTTGCTGAGCGGCAGCACGCGCGTCTGGTATTCGGAAGGGGCGTTTGGCGGGTTCACGGCACCGCGCTATAGCCCCCGCACACCCCTTGCACCACCGGAGCGAGAATGACCTATACGCCGCCCGTCGCCGACCAGTTGTTCGTGCTCCGCCACATCGTCCGCATCGACGAACTCGCCGAACACGCCGCCTTTGCCGATGCGACGCCCGATCTGGTCGAGGCCATCGTCGAAGGGGCAGGGGCCTTCGCCGCCGGCGAGTTCGCGCCCTTGAACCGCATCGGCGACTCGGTTGGCGCGAAATGGTCCCCGGACGGCGTCACCATGCCGCCCGGCTTCAAGGAAGCGTACCGCGCCTATGTCGAAGCGGGCTGGGGCACGCTTGCCGGCCCCGCCGAACATGGCGGCCAGGGCCTGCCGCTCACCCTCGCCACCGTGGTGATGGAGGATCTCGGCGCCGCCAACATGGCCTTTTCGCTGATCATGATGCTCACCCCCGGCACCGTCGAAGCGCTCAAGCACCACGGCTCCGACGAACTGAAAGCACAGTGGCTGCCCAGGCTCGTCACCGGCGAGTGGAGCGGCACCATGAACCTCACCGAGCCGCAGGCCGGCTCCGACGTCGGCGCGCTCAAGTCCCGCGCCGTGCCCAACGGCGACGGCAGCTTCTCGATCACCGGCACCAAGATCTTCATCACCTTCGGCGATCACGACATGGCCGACAACATCGTCCACCTCGTCCTCGCCCGTACCCCCGACGCGCCGCCCGGCACCCGCGGCATTTCGCTTTTCCTGGTCCCCAAAATCCTGCCCGACGGCACCGCCAACGACCTTCGCTGCGTCTCGATCGAGCACAAGCTCGGCATCCACGCATCCCCCACCTGCGTCATGTCCTATGGCGACGAGGGACGCTGCACCGGCTGGCTGGTCGGCCCGGAAATGGGCGGCATGCGCGCCATGTTCACCATGATGAACAACGCCCGCCTCAACGTCGGCCTGCAGGGCGTCTCGATCGGCGAGCGCGCGACCCAGGCCGCCTTCGCCTACGCCGCCGGCCGCGTGCAGGGCGCGCGCGAAGGCCGCCCCGCCGCGATCGTCGATCACCCCGACGTTCGCCGCATGCTGCTGCGCATGAAGGCGCTCACCCAGGCCGCCCGCGCGCTCTGTTACTACGCCGCCGGCCAGACCGACCGAGGCAGCCTCGGCAACTCCGCCGCCCAGGCCCGCGCCGATCTCCTCACCCCCCTCGTCAAGGCCTACGGCACCGACATTGGCTGCGAGGTCGCAAGCCTCGGCGTCCAGATCCACGGCGGCATGGGCTTCGTCGAGGAAACCGGCGCCGCCCAGCACCTGCGCGACATCCGAATCGCGCCGATCTACGAAGGCACCAACGGCATCCAGGCCGCGGATCTCGTCGGCCGCAAGCTCGGCCTCGAAGGCGGCACGGTCTTCGCGTCGCTGGTTGCGGACATGCGCGCCGAGGCCGGGGAACCCCTCGCGCCCCTGCTCGACGCGATCGAAGACGTCGCCGCCCACCTCGCCGCCGCCGCGCCCGACGCGAAGCTCGGCGGCTCCTACCCGTTCTTGACCATGCTTTCCGCCGCCACCTGCGGCTGGCTCATGCACCGCCAGAAGGTGGAGGCCGAACGCCAGCTCGAGGCAGGGGAAGGCGATCCCCTCTTCCTCAGCATGAAGATCGCGGCGGCGCGCTATTATCTGGCGTGCGTGGTGCCGGAGGCAGCAGGGCTTAAGGCCGCAGCATTGGATGGCGCGGTAGCTGCGTGGACCGTGCCGACGGAAGCGTTCGCCGCCTAGCCCTCTCTCTCTACACACCACCACACGCTCATCCTGAGTAGGGACTGAGCTTGGCAGGGTTCCCATGAAAGTACTACTTTCATGGGCTCCCTCGAAGGCCCGTATCGAAGGACCGTAACGGTTCGCTCAGACGCCGTGCGTCCTTCGATACGCCGCTTCGAGACGGCTTCTCCTCCTCAGCGGCTACTCAGGATGAGCGAGGTTGGTGCAGCTCAGGAGGGGTAACGCCTATTTCTCAGGCCACCAGCTTAAGCGGCCTTACCCCAACCTGCCGATAGATCCGCGGCCCCAGATCGAGCCGGAACGCCCCCATCTTCGCCGCCTTGTTCTCCGTCTCGCGCCCGACCAGCCACGACATCGTAGCACGTCCGCGTCCGTCCGTTCCCCAGTCCCAGGCGAACACCGATGCCACCGCCGGCACGAACAGCCGCTGGCCCTGCATCATGATCTCGCGAACATCCTGCTTCGGCATCGCCATCGCGCTTTGCAGCCGCAGCTCGTCGCCCGGCGCGATCTGCACGTGCGGCGATCCGCTCGTTTCGTGGATTGGCCCCTTGAGGAAGTCGGCCATCTCCTTGGTCGCGCTGGCGTTGAACATCCTCGTGTCGATGCGGATGTTCCCGGCCGGCGCGTCGCCGACATTCTTCAGCACCAGCTCGAACTCCACCACCGCGGCGTCCTCGGTGGCCGAAGCGCGGGCCGGGATGAACTGGATTTCCAGCACCGCCCGCGGCCCGACCGGCTCGGGCGGAGCGGCCGGCGCGGCGGGCACCACCCGAACCTTGGGCGGAAGCTTCAGCGCGGGCTTGGCGGCGGGCCTGGGCGCAGGCGGGATCGACTCGGCACTTCTGCGCGGCGCAGGCTCGGCGGCCGCACGCGGCGCTTCGGCGGGCATCGCTTCAGGCTCCTCCGCCTCCGGCTCGACCGTCGATTCGGCATAATCCTCATCCGCGCTCCGGCGGCGGCGAAGCGCGACGAAACCGGCAAGCGCCAGCACCGCCGGAAGCGCAAGCCACCAAGGGCTCCAGCCGCCGCCCTGGGCAGGTTGCGGCGCGGCTTGGGCGGCCGGCTGCTGCTGCGGTTCGACAGTGGTGGGAAGCGGCTCAACCGCCACCGGCGCGGCGGCGGACGGCTCGGACGTGGTCGCTGCAGGCGTCTCTGAGGCCGGCGGCGGCGTGCCGGCCGCGGGCGCTGCGTCCCTGACCGGCGCGGGCGCCGCGGCGCGCGGCGTCTCGGCGGCGGGACGGGTTTGGGCAGGACGCTGCTCGGCCGGCCGCGTGGTTGTCGGCCTGGTGCTTGCGGGCGGCGGAGTCTCGGCCCTGGGCGCGGGCTGCTGCACGGGCGCCGGCGGGGTGGTGCGCTCGCCAGGCAGGGTGAAATTGCGAAGCTCGGCCGGACCGACGCCGCCGGTCGCGGGAGGCGGGGTCTGGGTCCGCGCCGGTGCGGGTGCCGGCGTCGGTTGCGCCTGGGTCGTTGCAGGCGCCTGCGCTGCAACGGCGCTGACGGCCGGCACAACGGCAAGGAGAACGGCGGCCGCAAGGCCCCGGCGGAATTTCTGCATGATCTGGAATGTCCTTTGCCCGTCGGGCTTTTACGCGCCCGCGCGCCTTGCGTCCAGAAGCACGCGCGCCCGCGCATATACGCGCGCGCCGGGACGGGGGCTCAAAGCGCCCGGATGAGCCGCGACGCCACCGCCGCCCAGGGCGGGTCGCCGACCACCACCTGCCGCATCCCCGCGCCCAGCGGCAGGATGTGGAGCTTGCCGCCGTCGCGCCCGATCAGCCGTCCGAAGATGAACCGCCCGCCCGAACGCGGCACCAGCACGTCGCGGTTCATCGCTCCGCCGAACCCCGCCGGCTCCAGTTTTTCCAGCCAGATTTCGTCGCCCGCCCGATACTCGCCGACGCCGGATTGAACCTGAATGGCGATCGTTTCCTCGTCCGCTTGCGGGATCAGCGATACTTCCGTCCGGCGCGGCGCCTGCGCGCCATTATGGTGAAGCACCGCCGCCACCGGCACGTTGCCGCGGTCCGGCACCGTCACCAGATCGGTGGCGTCGACGCCCAGCGCGCCGGCGATCCGGTTCAGCCACCCCATCGAAACCGTGCGCATGCCGGTCTCCAGTCGCCCGACGGTTTGCGGCGTGGTCGGCGGATCGCAGCGGTCGGCCACGTCCTGCAGGGTCATGCGCCTGGCGCGCCGGACTTCACGGATGCGGGTGATCACGAACGCGCTCTCCTAACCAATGTGGTTATTCACTTTCCTACATGCCGGCGCCGGTGGCAAGCCGTTCCCGAAGTGATTCGAAAGGACGTGAAATGAAGGCGAAACGGGTGGGGAACAGGCTGCTTGCGGACGTCGCGCCACCGCGGGACGGCGAGGAACGCGAAGGGGAGGAACGCGAAGGGCAGGGGGCCGGGGGCGCAGCCGCCTACCGCCCCATCCGCAGCCGCAGGATTCGCAAGGTCTCCCGCTCGGTGGTCAAGAACCTCGCCGAATCGCCGCTCGGGTGGCTGCTCGCCCGCGGCCACGTCAGCGAGCGCCAGTTCGCCGCCGGAGAGCAGCTCCGCGCCGATTGGGAACGCGCCCAGCTCGCCCCCCGGGTCACGATGGATTACGAGGGCACGCCCAGCTCGCGCACCGCCCGCGGCGCGCCCACCCCCAGCGATCCCACCACCGCCCAGATCGCCGCCCGGCGCCGCTTCGACGCCGCCATTGCCGAGGTCGGCCCGGGCCTGACCGACATCCTGTGGCGGCTGGTCTGCTCCGGCGAGGCGATGCGCGATGCCGAACAAGCGCTCGGCTGGCCCGCCCGCGCCGGCAAGCTCGTCCTCGTCATGGCGCTCGACCGCCTTGCCGGCTTCTACCGCCTGCGCTGAAGCCGCTTAGCCGAGGAGCCGATCGGCGCGGCCAATCACCGAGGATCGTCGCACAAGGCGTGATAGGCGACCTCGATCACCGTTCCCGGCTCGATCCCCATCGGCCCCTCGGGCGCCGGATAGTCCTTCTGCTCGGCAAGCGATCCGTCCGGCGCATATTTGCGGCCGGAATGGGCGGTGATCGTCTTCGCCGGGCAGTCGATGCGCAGCAGGTAGCCGACATCGCCGACATTGGATTGATCGGTGTTGAGCAGCCGGAACCACGCCTGGCGCCAGCTCGGCCCGCGGCTGACGCTTACCGCATCGACCGCAATCCCCTGGCCGGTCCGCGCCGCGCCCAAATTCACCCACAAAGGCGTCGGACCCGCCGCCGCCGCCGGCGCCGGGCCAGGAACCCCCGGCGACACAGGCGTCCCTCCTGAAACCGCCGGAGCCGTCACCGGTGAAGGCACCGCGGCCGCCACCTGCGCCCCGCCAACATCGCACGCGGCCAGCGCCTTCACCGCCTCCGGCTTCACCTTCGCGTCCTCCACCAGCCCCGCGACCGACAGGAATTCGCGCGCGCCCAGCGACGCGGGATTGTTGCCCCCGGTCTGCAGCCGCCCGGCAAGGTCGCCAAGCTGGCGCAGCTGCCACACGCTGAGGCTCTTTGTGAGCTGCGCCTCGACGCACTCGCCCTGCGGCCCGGTAAAGCCGTAGCGGGCAAGCTGGGGTGCGATCAGCTTGCCCTTCGGCTTCAGGTAATCGGCCGCATAGCCGGCGCAGCCGCCGAGCGTCAGGCAGGAGAGAAGCAGCAAGGCAGGGCGCACGATGTTCGATTCCTTTCAACGTCCGGCCCATCTCAACCGCGGCGGGACCTTTCCACAAGCCCCCGTAGCCGTCAAAGTCGCGTCCATGAAGACGCTCCTCCCGATTCTCCTGCTTTTCGCCACCGCCTGCGGCTCCAAGGACAGCGAAAACGAGGAGTTCGCCCAAACAGCGGCCGAGCTCCCCAACGTCGCCGCGCCCGTGCTTCCCGCCGGCGAAGACCCCGCCCTCCTCCAGGCCAGGGTCGTCCGCGCCATGGCCGTTGCGCTCCCCGGCGCGGCGGGCGCCCAATATCGCGCGCTCCGCCCCGGCACCGGCGGCTCGGCGTGCGGCGAAGTCGCCACCGCCGGCAAAAGCCCGCTCGCGGGCGTGTTCCGCCCCTTCGTGGTCACGCCCGATGGCTTGGCCGTGGTCGCCGAGGGCGCCGTTATCGACTGGGAAGACCCCGACGATTTCATGGCGGACGCTTGGATCCGCTGGTGTGCGACGCCCGAAGAGCTGCAGCGCCTCGGCCCCCGCCTGCAAAGCGCCGCCGCCAACTCCGCCGCGACCGCGGTTTCGGTTCCGGAAGGGCCGGACCTCCCGCTTCCGCCGGTGCTGGCCGAAACCCCCGCCGCGCCGCCCGAGCCTGCCGCCGCGCCGCCCCCGCGGCCCCGCAAGAGCGACGCACCGCCACCCCGCATCGACAGCTTCTTCAACTCGGTCGATCGCGCCGAATAAGACGGGGACGAGCAGGGGAGGGCACCGCACGCGCCCCTCCCGCGTTCCCCCCGCAATGGCCACTTTCTTCACCGGCGACAGCCATTTCGGCGATCACCGCACCCTCAACATCTGGAAACGCCCCTTCGCCTCCACGGCCGCCATGGACGAAACGCTGGTGGCCGCCTGGAACGCCGCCGTCGCGTCCGAAGACGAGGTCTGGCACCTCGGCGATGTCGCCCGGAAGGCCGCCGACGTCCCCGCCTTGCTCGCCCGCCTTCACGGCACCAAGCACCTCATCCGCGGCAACAACGATCCCCCCGCCACCCTCGCCGCGCCCGGCTGGGCAAGCGTCCACGATTACCTCGAGCTCGAGCAGGACGGTAAGAAACTCATCCTCTGCCACTACCCCTTCCGCTCCTGGAACGGCCAGCACCGCGGCGCCCTCAACCTCCACGGCCACAGCCACGGCCGCTTGAAGCGCATGCCCCGCCAGTACGATGTCGGCGTCGATGCCTGGCAATGGCGGCCGGTGACACTCGCGGAGATCGTGGATCGCGCGTGAACAGCGCGTCGACCTTCGCGAACAGGTTGGAGCGGGTCTGCTGGGTGATCCGCAGCCGCCGCCCGACCAGGTCAAAGGCCAAGCTCACGCCGCCGAGCGTCGCGATCTGGTTGAGCGGATTGGCGGTGGAAGCCGTCGTGCCGGAGCCGTGGCCCGTCCAGCTATAGGTGTCGCGCGAGCGTGTGTTCGACGCGATCTGCGACGCCGAACTGTAGCCGATGCAGACCACCCACTCCTCTGGAGTGCGGGGCCTGCGCCGGTCGATTAAGTGTCCTCTCGAAGGTTCGTTCGGTTTAAGTTAATCACCAAACTTGCGCTCCGAATGCTCCTTGCAGATTCTTATTGCCTCCTGCACGTGTCTTATTGCCTCCACCGGTGCGCTATTCGCCACAAGATCATCTTCCATGCCTTGTAGGTCAAGAAGCATACTCTGAAAAAAATCCTTTTCCGTTTGCATTTTACTTGACCTTATAGTGACATGTTTCATTCATCAGAAGCGGCATGCCCGCATTGGGAATTTTAAAGCCACTAGGTATATCAATATTCACTTTATTTTGCGCCGGGTTTATTCTCAAGGTGAGCCCCCGATTCGACACGGATATATCGCCGCTGAGGTATTTTTCGTTACCCACCACCCCTTTCCAACGGGAACCGGGATCCAGGAGGCTGCTGCTTCTCCAGTTACCACTCGAATGGCGTTTTGATTGCCGAACGGAGATAAGTCATTCAATGCAGCTATATCATCAAGATCAGCTAGGGCCGTGTCGAAAGTTCCTGATTTTCCTGACACAATCCTACCAGACGGGTTGAAGTAATTTCTCCTGCCAAGCCTCGCACCGGCGCAAAAACTCGGGCCCTTAAATCCAGCGCCTGCTAGAATTAGTTCGAACTCGCCTTCCGAAGTCATATCTTGAAGGCAGGTGTACTCGATCGCCGTGCTACTAGCTGAGTCGACGGGTTCCTCAGGATCCCATTTGCCGTTTCCATCGGTGTCGCGGTAATAACGCACGACGTTGTAGAGGGATGGGTAACAACCGGGGCCAGATTGACCGTCGCGCCCCGTCGGGTCCACCAGGTTGACCGGGTTCCCGCGAACGTAGGCGTAAATGTTCATCCCGTCGCCGTAGCCGATCGGATCAGGCTGCAAAAACCGGCCGAGGCTCGGATGGTACATGCGCGCCTTGTAGTCGTAGAGGGCGAGTTCGGCGATCCACTTTTGGCCTGTGTACCCGAACCGCCCAACGTTGCCGGCTCCCGGCTTCCCATACTCGTCGTAGGTGTTGACGTTGGTGACGGCGCCGGTGCCGTTGCTCACCGCAGCCACCGAGCCGCGCTCGTCGGCGTGGAGAAAGCGGCGATCGGTGGTTCCGGAGCCTTCGTACCAGACCAAGGGCTCGTCCACCGAAGGACCGTGCACGAAGCGCCGCTGCAGTGCGTTCGAGGCGTTGTACTCGGCGATCAGGTCCGCTCCGTCGTAGGCGAACTTCGTCGTTGTCGCGCCGACGAGTTGGTACAGCCGCATGGCGGGATCGTAGGCTAGGCCGACGCCGCCGGTCGCGCCCGTCAGCAGGTTTTCGGACGAGTAGCCGAACGTCTTACCAAGCCCGTCTGCCGTCATGTTGCCCGCGCATCGTGTGCGGTGTTTGTCCCGCCGTTCGTCGCGAGCTGGTTCAGGCCGTTGGCCGTCGAAGCGGTCGTGCCCGTGCCGTGGCCGGTCCAAGCGAACAGGTCGTTGGAGCGCGTGTTGCTCGTGATCTGCCCGGCCGGATTGTAGCCGAAGCCCAGCGTCAGATCGTGCGTGGTGCCGGCGGGGTTGTCCACGAGCGATGCGAGCCGCGACACCGCGTCGAACGTATAGGTGCTGGTCGTGCCGTTGCCGCGCGTCAGGCTCGTTCGCCGGCCGAGATCGTCATAAACGAAGGTCGCAAGCACCCCCACAACAGCAGGAGCCGGTGTGTGACACCGGCTCCTGAAGAGTAAGCTTCCGGCAAATACAAGACAGTCAGTTCGAATAACCGCTACTGCGCGGCGGCCGTACCTACGACCTTCATGGTACACTTATCAACCCACACGTAGAATTCCCCGCCATTAGCATCTACCGGCTCGTCATAATATACCACAAGCCACTTCGCGCCGTCGTCGCGAACTCTCACAGATTTCTTCGGGTCCTGCCAAGACTTTGACTCTAGGTATGAATTAGCGACACGTCGCGCAGCATCGCGAGGCTCTTCAGGCGGTCTATTTTGAAGTCCATCCCGTGAGGAACGAAATCACCATTATGGTGGTCGGAAAAGTTCTCATTTTCTCCGTGCTCCTCTGTAATCCTTCCAATATAGACGTCTCTGCTCCGTGTTACGAACTATAATCATAACGCTATGCCTAGCCGCAAGGCCTAAATCATTCGGCCGATACCCGGTGGCTGGGAAAGTCCCGGCCAGTACCCTCGTCCTTCTGCCATCCGAAACGGGTGAACATGAAAGAATATAGTTCCAACTGGCGGTATGGGCATAAACGGCGTATTCGCGCCAAATCCCTGCCGCAATTCCAGTACAACAGTATGTCCGTTTTTTTTCGCCCGCCCAAAATCCGGCCTCGTTCTTTTCCGAAGTGGAGGCGTTGTAGGCCGACTCAGATATTGCCCAAGCGATGGCCCTTCGCAGCGCAGGGTCTTTCAAAAACTCCTGTATTGTTGCTAGAGTTCTGGGGCTGTTATCTTGAAACATTCCGCACCGGCTGTCCGGATTGGCCCCACTGCAAAGCGCGGCGATCTCAGCCATCTTGGCCACGGTCTGCGCCGCATAACGCTGCGCGTCAGCTCTGATGATTTCATGATCGACTCCGTTTCTGGTACAAATATCGCCCGCTCTGCAAATACTGTCGCCATTGTTTCCCATGGTGCCGGTGGGATCGGTTGAGTTCACCGGATTCCCGCCGACGTAGCCGTACCGGTTCATCCCATCGTCATAGCCGATCGGGTCCGGCTGCAGGAACCGCCCAAGCCGCGGGTCGTAGGCGCGCGCCTTGTAGTCGTAGATCCCAACCGTCGGCAGCCACATCTGGCCGGTATACTGGAACCGGCCGGGTGTTTGGTCGAGGCGGGGATGCCGTATTCGTCGAAGCGCAGCGTGTTGGTCGCCACGCCCGATGCGTCGCTCTGCGCAATGATCGAGCCGCGCTCGTCGGCGTGGAGCCAGCGGCGGTTGGCGGTGCCGGTCCCGTCGTAGCTGACCAGGGGCTCGTCCGTCCCCGGCCCGTGCACGTAGCGCTTCAGGACGGCGTAGTTCGCCGTATCGTTCAGCTCGGTGACCATCCGGCTGCCCTCATGATCCAGCACGGCGCCCGAATTCGTATACCAGCTCAGCCGGCCGAGCGGATCGTACATCAGGCTTGCCGTGCCCGCGGTCCGTGAGGCGGTTCTCCGCGTCGTACGTGTAGCTGCGGGTAACGTCCGACGTGAGGTTGCCCTTTGCGTCGTCGGCGAAGCTCACGCCGCCGTGGGTGGCGATCTGGTTGAGCGGATTGATCGTCGAAGCCGTCGTGCCGGAGCCGTGTCCGGCCCAGGAGAACAGGTCGTTCGAGCGCGTGTTGCTCGTGATTTGACTCGCCGGATTGTAGCCGAAGCCGCGCGTGAAATCGTGCGTCGTGGGGATTCCAAGCGAATGTCCGAACTCATGCGGAACAACATGGTCGGTAGCATAAGGCCTTGCCCAGGATCCATGGCCCCGAGGTTCCCGAGCGACATCTGATTGCCGCCCAGCACAGGGTTGGGTTGTCCTTCGGGAGGAAGAGCATCATTCCAGACGTAGCCCGTCACTCCACTAGGACCAGCGGAAATGTCGGCGGTCGAATTGACGCTTTACTACCGAACTGCAGTGACTATTAATAATGGAACTCGCAAAAGGATCGAGCCCCTACAGGGGAGACTCTTAGCCGCATGATCAACGGTGCGGGGAACTTATCTTCCCGTGCTTCTTGCATTTGCATCGTATAAATCACCAGCATCCCCTTCTCTGAGTCCCAAAGCGTCTCCCTGAAAGGCGCGTTCCGCGCACGGAGTAGATACTGGGCGGGACTTGTACCAGGCTGAGCGAATATGCCGGAACGCACTAGATAGAGCTTGCCGGGCCCTGGGAGTACGCTCCCGGCCAGACGCTTGGCCGTTCGCGACGTGATCGGCAGGATAGTGCGGTTCTTCAACAGCCTCATCGCCTCGGCTAGTCCCCCGAGTCTCACAATCTCGAGAGGCGGATCGAGGGGTGTCAAGCCGCGGGCGCTATCGAGCCCTACCTCGCACCAATCGTGCGCCGCTGTGGTGGCTGGCCGCGCCACCGCAATATCCAGTGTCCCGAGCGAAAGGGCGGGTAAAAGGAACAGATAGATTGATCGCATCATGTTCATCTCCTCACTTGAATTATTGCGCTGCCGCGCGACACAGTTCAACAACGGCCTCCAAATCCACCTCGCTTACCTTGTTACCGGAGTTCGCCATGATGGAGTTCGCCCACTTTCCTATCGGGGGCATATTAGGGATCCCAAGCGAATGCCCGAACTCATGCGGGACAACATGCTGTGTAGCATAAGCCATTTGCAGGTCAGTCATGGCCCCGAGATTACCGATCCACATGTAGTTGCCGCCCAGGACCGATCGGGCTCCACCAGGAGGAAAAATTCCACTTGAAACTTCTCCTGTTATCCCACCAGGGCCAGCGGATATGTTGGCGGTCGAATTGATGCGGCCAGGCGATGTCGTCCAGGCCTTGGCGATCCCGGCGGGATAGGCGCCGCTCGTTGGGGCTCCTGGGCCAACCAGGTTCATCCTAGCGGTGATGGATAGGTTGGTACCGTCGAAACTGACGTCGATGGCACCATTACCTAACGTACATTTCACCGGACTTACGTTGCCAGCGCCCCAATCGGTTATATCGAACGGTCCGGGGCCACGAACCAGTTCGCTTAGGCTGAACATGTTGAAACCGCCACACACCCAACCGCCGCGGCAGGGATCACCGTTGACCACGATCGGACGAGGATCATCCTCTAGCCCACGCGGATCGACGAAGTTGACCGGATCCCCGCCGACATAGCCGTACCGGTTCATCCATCGCCATACCCGAGCGGGTCGGGCTGCAGGAACCGGCCAAGTCGCGGATCGTAGGCGCGTGCCTTGTAGTCGTAGATTCCCAGCGTGGGCAGCCACATCTGGCCCGTATACTGGAACCGGCCCACGTTGGTCGAAGCGGGGATGCCGTATTCGTCGAAGCGTAGCGTGTTTGTCACCGCGCCCGATGCGTCGCTCTGGGCGATGATCGAGCCGCGCTCGTCGGCATGGAGCCAGCGGCGGTTCGCGGTGCCGGTGCCGTCGTAGCTGACCAGCGGCTCGTCCGTGCCCGGGCCGTGCACGTAGCGCTTCAGGATGGCGTAATTCGCCGCATCGTTGAGCTCCGTCACCATTCGGCTGCCCGCATAGTCGAGCACGCCGCCGGCGTTCGTGTACCAGCTCAGCCGGCCGAGCGGGTCGTACATCAGGCTCGCCGTGCCCGCGGTCTTGAGGCGGTTCTCCGCGTCGTACGTGTAGCTGCGGGTACCGTCCGACGTGAGGTTGCCCTTGGCGTCGTGGGCGAAGCTCACGCCGCCGTGGGTGGCGATCTGGTTAAGCGCGTTGACGGTGGAGCCGGTCGTACCGCTGCCGTGGCCCGTCCAGCTGTACAGGTCGTTGGAGCGCGTGTTCCACGCGATCTGGCCCGCGGGATTGTAGCCGAAGCCCAGGGTCAAGGTGCTGGCGCCCGCGTTGGGAAACATCTGCGCCAGAGTCCCCAGCCGCGACACCGCATCCGGCGTATAGTCGGTCACCGTGCCGTTGCCGCGAGTCAGCTTGGTGCGGTTGCCCCGATTGTCATAGTCGAAGGTGGCAAGCGTGATCGCCCCCGGCACCGCCGCCGCATTTTCCGTGATCGTCTTCACCTCGCCGGTGACGAGATAGCCATAGTCGATCTTGAAGCCGTCCTTCCACGCCATCGAAATGCGCCGCCCGGCAAGGTCGAAGGCCGAGGTGATCGTGCCGTGCGGGCCGGTCTGCGTCAGGTTGCGGCCAAGCGCATCGTGGGTGAGGTTACCCTTAGGCGTGCTGCGTCCCTGTCACCGGAGAACGGCCAGTGAGCTAATGCTAGGGCGCGCCACTGTGCCCGGAGACCCTCATATTCGCTGGTGATCGCGGAGCCGAACTGCACCGGGTTTGAAGCTCGCGATAATGACAGCTGTAACAAACGTCCGTCGTGCGCAAATGATCAAGCCCGTCCGTTCGGCAGAGAAATAACGAAAAGAGCCGGTGCGTTGCACCGGCTCCCTCCTATTCCTGTCATTTCCAGTGCTTCCCCGGCGGCTCGGCATCTTGTAAGCAAGGCCTAAGAACTGACAATGTCAAACTTAAGTCCTTCTGGTAATATATACGATAAACGGCACTGTCAGTAAGGTAACCACGCCCATAACAAAGAAGTAAAACCACAAAAACTCTCGAACATACAGCGAAATGGTGAATAAAATCCCTGAGCACAGCACCATTAAAAGCGGCAGTGACCTAATCAGCCAAAATCTACTATGGCGCTCAGCCATCCCACCAACGGGCGAGGCGTAGTTCCACTTCAGGTAAATCGCTAAGGCTCCTAGAATGGGCAAAAAGCTGAACTTTTCCATAAATAATCCTACGGACAGATTTGATTTCCTAGCATCCCGGCAACCAGGGTACCACCCAATTTTGCTGAATCAATGGTAGCTCTGCCGGGCCCTATTGAAACCCTCGTTCCTGAAAACGGGCTGGTGACACGGCCTCCGAAAACCTTTGCGCCCAATCCGGCTGCAGAGCTGAGGACAGTACCGGTAACGGACGAGCCTAATGGCCCCGCATCCCCCTCGGTTCTGTAAATATATACGCCAGCCGCAAAGTTTGCTATATCAGAGAAGACCGCTGCACCTCCAAGGAAGACGGCTACGGGCTCAGCTCCCAATACCCCAAAGACAATAGCTGAGCCTGCTAAGGATGCACTTAAATCCTCAGTGAAACTTGCAAACTGCCTTGCCGATGAAGCACAATCAATTTTCTTCAGAGGCTCTGTGAAAACGATAGTAATCGGATAAGAATAATCGAAGCTGTCTAAGGAGTTGTTTTTAGTACCCGACTTTCGTCTACCTGTGATCGTGATCGTTCCGCCTCCGTTATGTGACTCATTCAATCGTGCGAGGATTTCCTCAACCGCTTTGCGGGTTAATCGTTTTCCATTAACAACTATTTCGCCTTCAGGAGCGGGCGGAGGTATATCAGTTACACCAACTTGAGTGCCTGTAGGATCAGTGAAGTTAATTGGATCCCCCCCGACATAGGCATAGATGTTCATGCCATCGCCGTAACCGATCGGATCGGACTGCAGGAACCGGCCGAGCTTAGGATCGTACATTCGAGCCTTGTAGTCGTAGAGGCCGAGTTCGGTGATCCACTTTTGGCCAGTGTACTGGAAGCGGCCAACGTTGCCGCTCCCAGGCTTCCCATATTCGTCATAGATGTTGACGTTGGTTACGGTGCCGGTGCTGTCGCTGACGGCGACCACCGAGCCGCGCTCGTCGGCGTGGAGGAAGCGTCGGTCGGTGGTGCCGGAGCCTTCGTACCAGACCAACGGCTCGTCCACCGCCGGGCCGTGAACGAACCTGCGCTGCAAGATGTTCGACCCATTATACTCGGCGATCAGGTCCGCACCGTCATAGGCGAACCGCGTCGTGGTGGCACCGGCCACCTGGTAGAGCCGCAGCGCCGGATCGTAGGCCAGCGTCACGCCACCTGACGCGCCCGTCAGCAGGTTTTCGGACGAGTAGCCGAACGTCTTGCCGAGCCCATCCGCCGTCATGTTGCCGCGCGCATCGTGCGCGGTGTTTGTCCCGCCGATTGTCGCGAGCTGGTTCAAGCCGTTGGCGGTCGAAGCGGTCGTGCCGGTGCCGTGACCCGTCCAAGCAAACAGGTCGTTCGTACGGGTGTTGGTCGTGATCTGGCTTGCCGGGTTGTAGCCGAAGCCCAGCGTCAGATCGTGCGTCGTACCGGCAGGATTGTCCACGAGGGATGCAAGCCGCGACACCGCGTCGAACGTATAGGTGCTGGTCGTGCCGTTGCCGCGCGTCAGGCCCGTTCGCCGGCCGAGATCGTCATAAACGAAGGTCGCAAGCACCCCCACGCCCGACGCGGCGCCATTCTCGCGGATCGACTTCATCTCGCCCGTCACCAGATAATCCTGCGTGACGTAGAAGCCGTCTGGATGGGTGATCCGAAGCCGCCGCCCGGCCAGGTCGAAGGCCGAGGTGATCGTGCCGTGCGGGCCGGTCTGCGTCAGGTTGCGGCCCAGCGCGTCGTAGGTGAAGCTCAGCGCGTTGCCGGTCTGCGATGCGCCCGTCATCCGGCCGGCGAGGTCGTACGTGTAGGTCACGTCCGGCTCCGACCCCGGCAGGTCCTTCAGCGTCATCCGGTTCAGCCCATCGTAGGTGAACCCGATCGTCTCGTTCGCGCGGTTGCGGAAGCTGGTGACGTTGGAACCCGCGTCATAGCCGAGCTGCTCATAATCCGCGCTGTTGCTTGCCCGCCATTATCGCGCGTCCTCGAGAAGGTCGCTACGCCTAGAAGTAGTGGGGCCGGCGCATCGCACCGGCTCCCGTGGCTCAAGCTTAGTATTTTTTTGATCGACGAAACATCAGAACTTGAAGGTGTAATGATGACAATAAAAATATACCTATAGAGATAATGCTAACAGTAACGCCATATCTTCCAAAAGCACTCGTATGAGAGCTAAAATACAGCATGGTCGTTGACAGCAGAATCACTATGTACCGGGAAAACAGAAATGTTCGATGATTGTACTCTTTCGGTACATATCGGAATGCGCTCAAAGATGCTCTGAAGCTGTCAACCATCACCCAGTCGATGCTGATCCCGGCTAGAAAGAACAGGATGCACAATAACGCGCTGCTCATATTCTTAACACACAATTCGCGACGTTATTCTCGTCCCGGCGGCGCTGCCAGTTTCGCTGTACAGTTTCACTCTGCGAGTCTGACCAGCACTTAAGTCGTTAAACATTCTATTCCTGGCATATGCACTGGTAGCCACTTTGCTCACAGCTTTGCCAACGAAATGGCCGCCTACCAAGCCGGCAAAGCCGGATCCCGCCTTACGATAGTTGCCGTCCGCAGCATTAGCAAGGATTGACACGACAGAGGCGACGCGACCTGTGCCAGCCGCCACGATTGCAGTGCCTTCGAAGATCACAAACCCAGCACCGGTTGGCGCGGTGACTATCCCAAGCATTGCCGAACCAACCGCCACACCGTCGGCGACATCGCCCACCTTATCTGCGCCGTTCGCAATAGACGCTAAGAGGCTTTTGTTTGCCGGACAAGCGGGTGGAACGGCGTCTCCAGGGCGACCCTTATTCGAGCCCCCGGACCCAATGCCAATGGCGCGTCCTATCCTGCAGAACATTCCACATGAGGACGACCCTAATCTGCCCGTCACCACGATGTCCGGGTCAGGCAATCCGTCGCCATCAGCGTCGTCGTTGGGCTCATCTTGCAAACCCAGTGGATCAACGAGGTTCACCGGATCGCCGCCAACATAGGCGTAAACATTCATGCCATCGCCGTAGCCAATCGGGTCGGCCTGCAGGAACCGACCAAGGTTCGGATGATACATTCGCGCCTTGTAGTCGTAGAGGGCGAGTTCGGCGATCCATTTCTGGCCTGTGTATTGGAAACGACCGACGTTGCCCGCTCCCGGCTTCCCGTATTCGTCGTACGCGTTGACGTTGATGACGGCCCCGGTGCTGTCGCTCACGGCTACTACCGAGCCGCGCTCGTCGGCGTGGAGGAAGCGGCGGTCGGTGGTGCCGGCGCCTTCGTACCAGACCAGGGGCTCGTCCACCGAAGGACCGTGCACGAAGCGCCGCTGCAGCGCATTTGAGGCGTTGTACTCGGCGATCAGGTCCGCTCCGTCATAGGCGAACTTCGTCGTAGTTGCCCCGGCCACCTGGTAGAGCCGCAGCGCCGGATCGTAAGCCAGCGTCACGCCGCCGCTCGCGCCGGTCAGCAGGTTTTCGGACGAGTAGCCGAACGTCTTGCCGAGCCCGTCCGCCGTCATGTTGCCGCGCGCATCGTGCGCGGTGGTCGTGCCCCCGATCGTCGCGAGCTGGTTCAAGCCGTTGGCGGTCGAAGCGGTCGTGCCGGAGCCGTGGCCCGCCCAGGCGAACAGGTCGTTGGAACGGCTGTTCGATACGATCTGGCTTGCCGGATTGTAGCCGAAGCCGAGTGTCCGGTCGTGGGTGGTGCCGGCGGGGAGGGGGGGACGGCAGGCGGAGACGCCGGTTAGCTGTATACGGTCGAAGGCGCCGCAACGATCAAGCCCACGGTTGCGCTTCTAGGATGTTTGCGGGGCGACAGCGGAAGAACAAAGGAGCCGGCACATTGCACCAGCCCCTTCGTTGTCTCTAAACTAAATTCGTGCCTCGGAGCATGGATAGTCGACCGCAAATCCACTATCACTGAACTCCTCTTAAACACTTTCTTCTTTATCGGACTTCGCAGAACGACTCTTTCGTCGAATGGCAAAGGGTAGGCATATTAGGGGGGAGAAAACGGCCAGCCAAGCAAATATCGTAAGAGCAGCAGCGCTAGATCCAATCCCGCGCACATCAAACGGTTGAATGGAACCCCCGCCAAACCCATAGGCGAGAGCGAGACAGGGTGTTGCAACGAGAACCCATATTATCAACATTTGCTTGTACCAAGCGGCGATCATCATAGCTAACTCCCTTAAGTTCATCATCTACGGCGAGCTTGATATTGAGCATCGCGAAAGGGTCTTGCTCCTCCGAGAATCACACCCCAGAAATATGTAGATCCGATCGACATGCATATCCCAATAGGGACATTGGCTCCAGCACAGGAGAGTGTCACATCGCGGCCCAGCGCCATGTCGCAACCAGTTTTATCGGCCTGGGCTGTGGAATAGCAGTTGTCGTGCGTAGCGCAGGCACCCCGAAGATCGATTGGGCCAATGTTATCAGGTATGCCACGTGATGATCCAGCTCCGCAGTAGTCCGCTGGCAAGCTCGGGTCCGCCGTATAAGTAGGCACGGGAAAATCGGTAAATCGGAGTTTTGGTGGCAGCGTGTATTGAAGTCTACAGTTAACCCCTGGCGCGCAGGGTGCCCTTGTGCGCGAGGTGACAATAGCCTCTTCGCAAGCTTCATCCGCACATTCCGCCGGATTTCCCGGAAGCTGGGGGCCGTCGTAGGGGAGCAACTCGGTGGGCCTTGCGAACAAGCTGTCGAGCAGCATCAACGACCTCATCGTGTCGGGCGGCGGCCTTTGACCGCAAACGTAGGCAGTGTTTTCATCAAGGTTCCCGGGATTGCAACCGCCGCTACCAGGCACTGCATCCTTCAGCCCTGTCGGATCTACCAGGTTCACCGGATCGCCGCCGACATAAGCGTACATGTTCATGCCCGCGCCGTACCCGATCGGGTCGGACTGCAGAAACCGCCCCAGCGTCGAGTGGTACATACGCGCCTTGTAGTCGTATAGCCCCACCTCGCCGATCCATTTCTGGCCGGTATACTGAAAGCGCCCGAGGTTGCCCGAGCCGGGCTTGCCGTACTCGTCATAGGTGTTGACGGTGGTGACGCTGCCCGAGCCGTTGCTCACCGCCACGATGCTGCCGCGCTCATCCGCATGGAGGAAGCGACGGTCGGTTGTGCCGGTGCCTTCGTACCAGACCAGTGGCTCGTCGGTGCCGGGACCATGGACGAAGCGGCGCTGCAGTGCGTTGCCGGTGTTGTATTCGGCGATCAGGTCCACGCCGTCATAGGCAAACCTCGTAGTGGTCGCGCCGGCCACCTGGAACAGCCGCAGCGCAGGGTCGTAGCTTAACGTAACGCCGCCCGATGCACTGGTCAGCAGGTTCTCCGAGCTGTACCCGAACGTCTTGCCAAGCCTGTCAGCCGTCATGTTGCCGCGCGCGTCGTGGCTGGTGCCGGTGCCGCCGATCGCCGCCAGCTGGTTCAGGCCGTTGGCGGTCGAGCCGGTCGTGCCGCTGCCGTGGCCCGCCCAGGCGAACAGGTCGTTGGAGCGGGTGGTGCCGACGATCTGCCCTGCCGGATTGTAGCCGAAGCCGAGCGTCCGGTCGTGGGTCGTGCCGGCGGGATTGTCGATGATCTGCGACAGGCGCGAAACCGCGTCGAAGCTGTAGCTGGTCGCCGTACCGTTGCCGCGGGTGATCGAGATGCGACGGCCGAGATCGTCATAGGCGAAGCTCGCC
>DASVUV010000062.1:0-41385 GCA_036386875.1 Allosphingosinicella sp. | reverse complement strand
GCCCTGCAACCTCCGCAAGGGCGGCCGCACCCCCGCCCAGGCCCATATGAGCCTCCACCACCGCCCGTTCCGGCCGACCAGCTGGCAGCTCCAGGAAAACGGCCGCAGCTTCCCGCCCGGCTACCTCCACCAGACGTGGCGCGACTATCTCTACTGGGACATCGAGCTGGAGGCTTGAATCCGACCTCGCCCCCGGCAGGACGCTAGCGCTTCTTCCGCCGCGTCGGAGCGTGGAAGTCGGGATCCTTGTCGCTCACCCAGGCGACGAACTTCGCCAGCTCGGGCTGCGCTCTCAGCGCCCGGGCCGTCGCATAGTCCTTCTCCAGCTCCTTGTTAGACAGCGCGGCATGGATCGTCCGGTGACAGATCGGGTGCACCGGCACGGTGTCGCGCCCGCCGCGGCTTTTCGGCACCGGATGGTGCCATTCGGTGCGACGGCCGAGCGAGCGGCCGCACAGAAAACAGCTTTGCTCTTCCGTATCGCTCAATGCGTTCTCACCGGCCGTCGCCCGGTCCCAACGCGCAGGCGCCGCAAAAGGAAACGGAGCGGCCCTTTCGAGCCGCTCCGTCCCTCGTTCAGCTTCGGATCGGATCAGCGAACGCCGATCGGATCCGGATTGCCGTCGGGATCGCCCGACACCGTGCCGTCGGCCCGGACGGCGCCGAGCAGGAGCAGGCCGGCGAAGTGCGGCGTCGCCATCGAAGTGCCGCTGATCGTGTTGTAGCCGCCCGAAAGCCAGGTCGACTTGATCGCCACGCCCGGCTCCGCAAAATCGACCGGCGGGTTGCCGTAGTTCGAGAAGCTCGCCCAGCGGTCGCCGTTCTGGAAGGCCGAGATGGTGAACACGTTCGGCCCGTTGGCGCGCGCCGGCGAGTGGTTGTTGGCATTGTCGGTCTCGTTGCCAGCGGCAAGGGCGAAGCGGACGCCGCTGGCCGAAGCGTTGATTACGGCCTGGTCGAGCGCATCGCTCACGCCGCCGCCGAGGCTCATGTTGGCGACATCGCCGGCACGGCCGTTCTGCGCGACATAATCGACGCCGGCGATGACGCCTGAGTTGGTGCCGCTGCCGCGGCGGTTGAGAACGCGAACCGCGACGACGCGGGCGCCGGGCGCAACGCCGATCACACCGATCGCGTTGTCGAGGGCCGCGATGGTGCCTGCAACGTGGGTGCCGTGGCCGTTAAGATCGTTCGGCGACGTCTCGTTGGCGACGAAGTTGCGGCTGCGGGCCGTGTCGACGTTGAGATCGGGGTGGGTGAATTCAACCCCGGTGTCGATGATCCAGGCGGTGGCGAAGGTGCCGGCGCCGCCGCCATTGACGCGCGCGATGCCCCACGGGGTTTCCTGGGCGGGCTGAACGGTGCCGCCGCCGCCCGGCTTGGCTTCGGCGCGAACCGGCGGCGCCGCCATGACCTGGTCCTGCTCGCAATAGGCGATGTTGGGATTGGAAGCCTTGACGCGCTCAAGCGCCTGCGGGGGAAGGTCGGCCGCGAAGCCCTGGATGGCGACGCTGTAGACGTGCTTCACCTGGCCACCGCCGGCCTGTGCGGCGCGGTTGGCTTCGGCCTGCGCATTGCCGCGCGACACGCTGCCTTTCTTGAAGACGCAGATGTAGCTGCCCGGGATCTTGTCTCCGGCGACCTGGGCCTGCGCCGGCATGCTCACGGCAACCAGCGGCAAAGCGGCAATGGCTAAGAAAGCTGACTTCTTCATCCTTCGACTCCCTGTGTTATTATTCGCCTGGAGGCAAACCGCCTCATATGACAACAGGGATGATATCGAACATTTCGGAACTGTCGATAGGAAAAATGAACGTTCTGAGCGGTTTATTGTTACCGGCGTGTTTATCACACACCGCTGTCACTTAATCTTTATTGCGGCTGCGCAACGTTATTCGGGTTCGTTACCGTAGTTTCACTAACCGGCGGCTGCTCGAAGCGGCGGTGGCGCACGATGTGCGGGGTGATAACGATGTAAAGTTCGGTTTTGGACCGGGTCGAGCGGTTGACCTTGAACAGGTTGCCGACGGCGGGAAGATCGCCGAGCAGCGGCACCTTGGACTTGGAGGTGAGGTTGTTCTCCTGGGTGAGGCCGCCGATCACGAAGGTTTCGCCGTCACGCACCGATGCGGAGGTTTCCGCCTCGCGCTGGCTGATCGTCGGATAGCCTTGCGAAAAGCCGGTCACGGACGAAACCACGCCGTAGATCTGGGAGGTGACGAACCCGTCCGAGCTCACCCGCGGCGCGATCTGCAGGGTGACGCCGACATTCACGTACTGCACCTGCTGCGACACCGCGTTGACGCCCGACAACGCGATGGAGGTAAGGATGGGCAGCGCGTCGCCGGTGATGATCTTGGCGGTGGAGCCGCTCTGCGCGGCGATCCGCGGTCTCGAGACGATTCGCCCCTCCCCTTTTTGCACCTGCGCGTAGATCGCCGCCTGCAGCCCGGCCGACGGCAGGATGCGCGAAAGGTTGGTGCCGAAGGGTAGGTTGGCGCCGGTGGTCAGCGTGCCGACCGCAATCTGGCCGTTGGCGTTGGAAAGATCGATGCCGAGGTTGCGGGCGCCGGTTTCGGTGAGCTCTACGAACTGGGTTTCGAGGATCACCGAATCGACCGGAATGTCGATCAGCGCGATCTGGTCCTTGATCCTGGCGATCCGCTCCGGCGAGCCGGTGATCCAGATTGCGTTGAGGCGGCGATCGATCGCGATCCCTTTGCCGGGGAAGGATTGGCCGAGCGGCACGCTTTCGCGCTGCGCCTGGTTCTGGGCGCTGACATAACTTGGCTGGGTGCTGGACGCCGGCGAGCCGAAGCCCGGCTCCCGGCGGATGAAGACGTTATTGGGCTGGATCGTCTCGCCTTCCACCAGCAGCCCGATCACTTCCGAAACGTCCGCATATTTGAGCGGCACAAGCTCGTACGAATCGCCGGGCACCCACGAGTCGAAGGTGGCGGCGGGCTGGGTATAGGCCGGGATTTCCGTGGCGGGGACAACGACCTCGCCTGTCGAGCCGAGCGGGCGGCTGCCGGTCGATTCCTCGCTGCTAATCCGGGTCACCGTCACCTGCACAAGGCGAGGCCCCGCCGGCTCCGCCTTTACCTTGGACGGCTCCGACGTGTCGAAGCGCAGCACCAGCTCGCCATTCGGATTTTCGAAGCTGATCCGGCGGACCAGGCTGTTGGACGTGCGCTGTTGCGGCACCCGCGGCGCGCGCACCGTGGCGCGCATCAGCAGTTCGGGGGCGCGCGGATTGTTGTTCACGGCGGCGAATTGCGGCTCGGCGGGCGAAAAGCGCAGAACGAAGGACGCCTGCTCGGCATCCTGAGTCACCACAGTCATTTCTTCGAGAACCGAAGGAATTTGAGCGAAAGCGGGGGCGCCCACGCAGAGAGCGGCGAGCAGGGTAAACAACGCCGCGAAACGGCACATCAACGCTGAATTGCGGCTACCCAAGATACGCACACATCCCCTCAAGCGACGGGAGCCTAGAGCGCGCACGAGGAATTGCAACACGGTAAATCACGGAAAAGTTTGCGTAAAAGTTGAACCGACCCTCAACAAAGGGCGGTACGTTTGGGGAATGGCGACACTATTTCGCTCGGTTTGGCCGAGCAACGACCGCTTCAGCCGGCGGCGGAGTCTTGGGCTCGAACCGGCAGATGTCGGCGATCACGCAGCGCCAGCATTCGGGCTTTCTGGCCTTGCAGACATAGCGTCCGTGAAGGATCAAAAGGTGGTGGGCATCGCGCCGGTAGGGCTGCGGCGTTGTGGCGTCGAGGATACGCTCCACGGCAAGGACGTCCTTGCCGGGAGCGAGGCCGATGCGGTTGGAGACCCGGAAGACGTGGGTGTCGACGGCGAAGGTTTCCGCCCCGAAGGCGCAGTTCATCACCACGTTGGCGGTTTTGCGGCCGACTCCGGGCAGCGCCTGCAGCGCGTCCCGGTCCGCGGGCACCTCGCCATTGTGGTTGTCGAGAAGCGCCTGGCTGAGCGCGATGACGTTCTTCGCCTTGGTGTTGAACAGGCCGATGGTCTTGATGTGCTGCTTCAGCGCATCCTCGCCGAGCGCCACCATTTTGGCGGGGTTGTCGGCGATCTTGAACAGGGCGCGGGTGGCGATGTTGACGCCCGCGTCGGTGGCCTGCGCGGAAAGGACGACGGCGACCAGCAGCGTATAATGGTTGACCGATTCGAGTTCGGTCTTGGGATTGGGCGTGCGATCCGCCAGGCGGCGGTAGACTTCGGCGATCTCCTCCGGGCTCATCGCAGGCCCAGGACATCGGCCATGGTGTAGCGGCCGGCCGGCTTGCCGGCGAGCCAAAGGGCGGCGGCGAGTGCGCCATGGGCGAAGATCGCCCGGCTTTCGGCACGATGGCCAAGCTCGATCCGCTCCCCTTCGGACGCGAAGATCACCTGGTGCTCCCCCGCAACGGTTCCTCCGCGAAGTACGGCGAAGCCGATGTCGCCCGATTTGCGCGGCCCGGTGATGCCGTCGCGGCCGCGATCTGAGAGGGAGTCGAGATCCACGCCCCGCCCTTCGGCGGCGGCGCGGCCGAGCATCAACGCCGTGCCCGAGGGCGCGTCGGCCTTCATCCGGTGGTGCATTTCGGCGATTTCGATGTCCCAGTCATCACCAAGCCGGGCTGCCGCCTCGCGCACCAGGTGGGAGAGGAGGTTGACGCCGAGCGAGGTGTTGGCGGCCTGGATTACGGCGATCTGGCCGGCGGCGGCCGCGATCCGCTCCTCCTGCGCGTCGGACAGGCCGGTGGTGCCGATCAGGATCGGCCTGTTCGCCGCAAGCGCCGCCTGGAGGTTCTGCTCAAGCGCCTCGGGGGCGGAAAAATCGACGAACACATCGGCGCCGCCGTCGCTGAGGCGGAGGTCGCTGCGCCCGACGGCGGCCTCGGCGATCGCCTTGCCCATCCGGCCCGTGTCTCCGAAGACGTGGATTTCGATCACGCGTTTGGCCCCTCTGTGTCGACCACACGCTTAAGGCGGGCGCGTGCGCATTCGCAAGCGCCGCGATGTCGCGAGTTCCTCCCCATCACAAGATGGGGAGGGGAACCATGCGAAGCATGGTGGAGGGGTAACTGCTCTGGCCCGTGGGTATCCGGCGCGTAACCGCTGAACTCACGGCATCTACCCCTCCACCACCCTTCGGGTGGTTCCCCTCCCCCCGCTGACGCGCGGGGAGGAACTGGGATGCTCCTTTTCGCACTAGCCCCTGCCACAGCCGCTTTGTAGCATTGCCGGCAAAACAGGAAGGATGACCATGGCGGCCGGCGCGAACAGCGGCACTTTGAACCGGATCGGCTGGGGGCTCCTCGCCCTCCTCGGCGCGGTTTCGCTGGGCGTGGTCGCGCTTCACCGCGGCGAGACGATCAACGCCCTGTGGATCGTGGTCGCGGCGGTGTGCGTGTACCTGACCGCGTACCGCTTCTACGGTCGGTTCATCGCAAACAAGGTGCTGGAGATCGACCCCGCCCGCCGCACGCCGGCGGTGCGGCACAATGACGGGCTCGATTATGTGCCCACCCACCGCAACGTCCTGTTCGGCCACCATTTCGCGGCGATCGCCGGGGCCGGGCCGCTGGTCGGGCCGGTGCTCGCCGCGCAGATGGGCTATCTGCCCGGCACCTTGTGGCTGCTGGTCGGCGTGGTGTTCGCCGGCGCGGTGCAGGATTTCGTGATCCTGTTCCTCTCCACCCGGCGAGACGGCAAATCGCTTGGCGAGATGATCCGCACCGAAATGGGCCATGTGCCGGGCGTGATCGCAATGGTCGGCATCCTCGCCATCATGATCATCCTCCTCGCCGTGCTTGCCCTGATCGTCGTCAAGGCGCTGGCGGGCAGCCCATGGGGCACCTTCACGGTCTTCGCCACCATTCCGGTGGCGCTCTTCATGGGCCTTTACGGCCGCTACATTCGCCCCGGCCGGATCGGCGAAGTCTCGGTGATCGGGCTGATCGGCCTCTTCGCCGCCATTATGCTCGGCCAGCAGGTTGCCGAGGGCCCCTGGGCCGCCGCGTTCACCTATTCGGGTGAGACGCTTGCGCTGATGCTGATCGCCTACGGCTTCATCGCTTCGGTGATCCCCGTCTGGCTGCTGCTCGCGCCGCGCGACTACCTGTCCACCTTTCTCAAGATCGGCACCATTGTCGGCCTCGCCATCGGCATCCTGATCGTCCGGCCGGAGCTGCAGATGCCGGCGGTGACCAAATTCATCGACGGCAGCGGACCGGTATTCGCCGGCAACCTCTTCCCCTTCCTGTTCATCACCATCGCCTGCGGAGCGGTGTCGGGCTTCCACGCCTTGGTCGCTTCCGGGACCACGCCGAAAATGGTCGAGAGCGAGGCGCATCTGCCCTTCATCGGCTACGGCGCGATGCTGACCGAAAGCTTCGTCGCGATCATGGCGCTGATCGCCGCCTGCGTGCTCGACCCGGCGGTGTATTTCGCGCTCAACAGCCCGGCCGCCCTGATCGGGGCAAGCACCAGCGAGGCGGCGGTTGCGTTGTCCAGCTGGGGCTACACGGTGACTCCCCTGATGCTGGACGAAGTCGCCCGGCAGGTCGGCGAGACGACGATCCTGAGCCGAACCGGAGGCGCGCCGACGCTGGCCGTGGGCATGTCCCACATATTGTCCAACGTAATCGGCGGGCCGGGGATGATGGCCTTCTGGTACCATTTCGCGATCCTGTTCGAGGCGCTGTTCATTCTCACCACCGTGGATGCTGGTACTCGGGTGGCGCGGTTCATGATCCAGGACCTGCTCGGCACCTTTGTCGCGCCCTTGAAGGAAACCAAGAGCTGGACCGCCAACCTCATCGCCACCGCCATCGCGGTCGGCGGCTGGGGCTGGTTCCTGTACCAGGGAGTCACCGATCCCCTGGGCGGCATCAACTCGCTCTGGCCGTTGTTCGGAATAGCCAACCAGATGCTTGCGGCGATTGCGCTGACCCTCGCCACGGTGGTGCTGTTCCGGATGAAGAAGGAGCGCTTCGCCTGGGTAACGCTTGCGCCGCTCGCCTGGCTGTTGATCTGCACACTGACCGCGGGCTGGCAGAAGATGTTCCACCCCGATCCCAAGATCGGCTTCGTCGCCCACGCCGACAAATATGCCGATGCGCTGGCCCGCGGCGAGCTGCTCGCCCCGGCCAAGAGCGCCGGGCAGATGCGGCAGGTGATGATCAACGACTGGGTCAATGCCGGGCTGTGCGCGCTGTTTATCGCGGTGGTGGTGGCGATGCTGTTCTATGGCGTGCGCTCGGTGGCGGAGGCGCGCCGCAGCGCCCGCCCGACCAGCCGGGAGGTGACCGATGCGCTGGCGTGACGCGCTTGCCCAGGCGGCGCGGACGGCGCGGCTGATGGTCGGCGTCCCCGATTACCAGACCTATGCCGCGCACCGGGCCCGCGCGCATCCGGGCGAGCCGGTGCTGAGCCCCGAGGCGTTCGTCGCCGAGCGGGCGGAGCGGCGGTTCGGCGGCGGGCCGGACCGGATCGGGCGCTGCTGCTAGACGCGCCGCCGCCGCCGCTGGACCGGCCGCGGGAAGTACGACATCATTCCGGCCCTGCCCAAAGGGAGCCACCGTGCAGCTAAGCATTTCACAGGCCGAGACGATCGTGCAGGCGGGGATATCCGCGCTGCAGTCCGGCGATGCCTGCAAGGCGCAGGGCCTGTTCGAGCAGGCGATCGCCGCCGGCTTCGCGACTCCTCCCCTCTGGCTGCTCCAGGCGCAGGCCTGCAAGTTCGCCGGGGACTCGCCCGGCGAAGGCGCGGCGCTGGACCAGGTGCTCGCCGTGAATCCGCGGGAGCTCAACGCTCTGATTATGAAGGGCGACTGGTACGGACGGCAGGGCGAACGGCTCGCAGCGGCGGCGCATTACCGCACCGCCCTCAACACAGGCGCCAATTCCGGCCCGCATCCCCCCCAGACGCAAAAGGCGCTGGAGCGCGCGGAGACCGCGTGGCGGCAATCGAACGGCGCGCTTGAAGAGCATCTCCACGCCAGCCTGGCCCGGGAGCAGCTCGCTCCGCAGGATTTGTCCGGCCGGGTGCGCGACGCACTCGATATCCTGTGCGAGAAGAAGCAGGTGTTCCTTCAGGAGCCGACCGCCTTTTACTTCCCCGGGCTGCCGCAAAGGCAGTTCTACGAGCGTTCCGAATTCGAGTGGGTGGCGCAGGTGGAAAAGGCGGCCCCGGCGATCCGAGGGGAACTGCTCGCTACCCTGGAGGAGGAAGGCGCCTTCACGCCCTATGTCGAGGCGGATGCCGATCGACCCCGCCCGCTGCACGCGATGCTCGGCGACCCGAGCTGGAGCGCGTATCACATCCTGAAGAGCGGCGCGCCGGTGCTCGGCCATGCGGAGAAGTGCCCGCAAACGCTTGAAGCGCTGCGCCATGCCCCGCTGCCGGCGATCAGGGGGCGCTCGCCGATGGCGTTGTTCTCGCTGCTTCGGCCGGGCGCGCACATCAAGCCGCACAACGGGCTGCTCAATTGCCGGCTGATCTGCCACCTGCCGCTGATCGTCCCGCCCGCCTGTGCGATCCGCGTCGGCAACGAAGTGCGCGAATGGGAAGAAGGCAAGATGCTGATCTTCGACGACAGCATCGAACACGAAGCCTGGAACCAAGGCGAGGAGCTTCGCGTGATCCTGTTGTTTGAAATATGGCGCCCGGAGATCGGGGACGGGGAGCGCCGGGCGCTGACCACCATCTTCGAAGCGATCACCGATTACGGCCCGCAGGCGGCTGACCTGGGCTGAAGGCCAAAGACGTAGGCATTGCCGTGCTTGCGCCCCTGGCGCATATTGCGGCGATGCCCCGTTTGCCCAGCAAGACTCCCCGGGAGAAGAAGGCGCTTAGCCTGGAGCGGGACTGCCGCGACTCGTACGGTGGGAATGACAAAGCGAGGCGCAAGTTGATTCCTCTTCGCAAAGCTCAGGAAAGCCGACGCACGCGCAGGGGAGCGGTTCAAGCGATCTCAATGGTCGAGCAGCTTGACGAGGGCGCTCTCGACCTACTTGAAAGCACCCTTACTCAAGATCTTGAACGCATCGGCGGATGGACGAAAGCTTCCGACACGCCGCTTGGCGAGGTAATAGCCCAACAAAATCTGGCTCGCGAGCGGCGGTCCGGTCGAAAAGAGCTGAGCAGAGCAGCGCGATCCGCAACCTGACCATATTAGCGCGCGAGGCCATCGGCTAAGGCCCGGGACATGCGCGACATCGAGAACATTGTTATTCTGACCGGAGCCGGCATTTCGGCGGAAAGCGGGCTTGCCACCTTTCGCGGCCCCGATGGGCTGTGGGAGGGGCATCGGGTGGAGGATGTCGCAACCCCGGAGGCGTTCGAGCGCAACCCGGCGCTTGTGCAACGTTTCTACGACCTGAGACGCGCGCAGCTCAATCAGGTGGAGCCCAATGCGGCGCACCGGGCGCTGGCGCGGCTCGATTCGGAATGGGCGGGCGGGCTGCTCATCGTCACCCAAAATGTCGATGATCTGCACGAGCGTGCCGGGGCACGTAGGCTGCTCCACATGCACGGCGAACTGCGCTCCGCCTGGTGCCTCGCCTGCGATGCGCGGACACACTGGGAAGCGGATCTGTCCGGCGGTCCCCCCTGCCCTTCGTGCGGCGTGCCGGGCGGGCTCAGGCCGGACATCGTGTGGTTCGGCGAGATGCCGTACGACATGGAGCGGATCGACGCGGCGGTGCGGGACGCGGACCTGTTCGTGTCGATCGGCACGTCGGGCGCGGTCTATCCGGCCGCGGGCTTCGTCCAGACTGCGCGCTACTGCGGCGCGCGGACGCTGGAGATGAACCTCGATCCGAGCCTGGGCAGCGTCTATTTCGGCGAAACGCGCACCGGCCCGGCGGGCAGCCTCGTCCCCGACTGGGTTGCCGAGATGCTGGAAGGCTGATCCAGCGCGCCGCTTGACCCGCCGCTTGACCCGGTGGCTGCCCCACGCGAAAGCAGTCCGGATGGACGATGAGGACAAGAGCGGCGCGCCCGCGGCGGCCACGAACGCCGGAGCGGCGCCCGCCACGGCGAAGAAAGGCGGGATCGGCGAGACCACGCGCTTCCTGCTGCTGTTGTTCCTGTTCGCGCTGATCCTTCGGACGTTCGTGGTGACGCCCTTCTTCATCCCCTCGGGTTCTATGCTGCCCCGAATGATGATCGGCGATTACCTGTTTGTCGCGAAATGGCCCTACGGTTTTTCCCGCTATTCGATGCCGTTCGGAATCGGCGGCTTCGAAGGCCGCGTCCTTGGCCGTGACCCGGCGCGCGGCGACGTGGTGGTGTTCCAATGCCCCTCGGCAGAGGAGGATTGCGTCAAACGGGTGATTGGCCTTCCCGGCGACACGGTGCGGATGCAAGGCGGTCAGGTGATCCTCAATGGCAAGCCGATCCCCAAGACCCGCATCGCCGATTACCTGATGCCGCGCACGCCCAACAGCCCGTGCCGCTACGTTTCGCCCGACGCGGCTTTGCCCCGGGTCACCCAAGGCGGCGAAACCTTCTGCCGCTACCCGCGCTTCCGCGAAACCCTTCCGGAAGGCCGCTCCTACGAAGTCCTCGACCAGATAAGCAGCGGCGAAGGAGACGAGACGGAGGTTTTCACGGTGCCTGCGGGACATTATTTCATGATGGGCGACAATCGCGACGACAGCGCCGACAGCCGCTACGGCGTCGAGCGCGACGGCGTCGGCCTGCTGCCGGCCGAGAATATCGTCGGACGGGCGCTGATCGTGTTCTTTTCCACCGACGGATCCGCCGAATGGCTGAAGCCCTGGACCTGGTTCACGGCGGCGCGCTGGGACCGGGTGGGAGGCACCTACTGATGAACGCCCTTATCGCCTGGGTGAAGGAGACCCTCGGCCACGCGCCGAAAGACCCGGCCCTGTTCTGCCGCGCCGTCACCCATTCGAGCCACAGCGACCATGACGATTATGAGCGGCTGGAATATCTCGGCGACCGGGTGCTCGGCCTGTCCGTCGCAGCCTGGCTGTTCGAGCTGTTCCCCGCCGAGCCGGAGGGCAAGCTTTCGCGCCGTCTGAACGCCCTGGTGGCGGGCGAGACCTGCGCCGAGGTGGGCCGGGAGCTTGGCGTCCCCGATCACATGCGGCTCGGCAAGCAGGCGCGGGACGACGGCGCTTGCGACAGCGACAATGTGGTCGGCGACGTCGTCGAGGCGCTGATCGGGGCGTTGTTCCTGGAACGCGGCTATGAGGCGGCGGCGGCGTTCGTGCGCAAGGCGTGGGGCCAGCGCGTCAACACCCACGACAAGGCGCCCAAGCATCCCAAGTCGGCGCTCCAGGAATGGGCGGCTGCGAACAACCGCAAGCCCCCGGCCTACCAGCTTACCGACCGATCCGGGCCTCACCATGCGCCCAAGTTCGTTGTCGAGGTGGAGATACGCGGCATCGGCTCGGCCAGTGCCGAGGGCGATTCCAAGCAGGAAGCGGAAACGGCAGCCGCGGCAAAATTGATGGAGCAGTTACAGTGAACCAAAAATGCGGCATGGTCGCCGTCGTTGGCGCCCCAAACGCCGGCAAGTCCACCCTGGTCAATGCGCTCGTTGGCCAGAAGGTGGCGATCGTCAGCCCCAAGGCGCAGACCACGCGCACCCGCATGATGGGCATCGCCATTGCCGGCGAAGCGCAGATCGTCCTGCTCGACACGCCGGGCATTTTCGAGCCAAAGCGCCGGCTCGACCGGGCAATGGTCGCCGCGGCCTGGGCTGGGGCGGCGGATGCGGATTTGATCGCGTTGATTGTTGACGCGGAACGCGGGTTCAACCGGAAGATCGAGGAAATGGCGGACCGGCTGAAGGACCGCCGCGAACCCAAGATCCTGGTGCTCAACAAGGTCGATGCAACCGCCAAGGAGCCGCTGCTGGCGCTCGCCATCGAGCTCAACAACCGGCTCGACTTCGAGGAAATCTACTTCGTGTCCGCGACGACCGGCGACGGGGTGGCGGAGCTCAAGGCGGCGCTCGCGGCGCGGGTGCCGGAAGGGCCGTGGCACTTCCCCGAGGACCAGGTGTCGGACGCAAGCGACCGGATGCTGGCCGCCGAAGTCACGCGCGAGCAGCTTTACCTCCAGCTCCACGCCGAGCTGCCTTATGCAAGCGCGGTCGAGACCGAGAAGTATGAGGAGCGCAAGGACGGCTCCGTGTCCATCCACCAGCAGATCCTGGTCGGGCGCGACACGCAAAAAGCCATCGTGCTCGGCAAGGGCGGCACCCGAATCCGCACCATCGGCGAGGCGGCGCGCAAGGAACTGAGCGAACTGATGGGCCGCAAGGTGCACCTCTTCCTCCACGTCAAGGTGAACCCGAAATGGGAAGACGACCGCGGCCTGTACCGCGACATCGGCCTCGACTGGGTGGAGTGAGTCCGGGTTTGGCTTTAACGCCCCCCCTCCCTAGATAGGCCGCACATCGACATTAGGAGTGACGGGATGAGCGACGCCTGGGCGGCCGTGGAGCAGGTTGAAAGCCAAACGCTCAAAGAGCTTTTCGCGGCGGAAGCCGACCGCCTGCCGCGTCTCACCCTTGAGGAAGCGGGCATCCGGTTCGATTTTTCCAAGACTCATCTGAGCGCCGAGAGCGTCGCGGCGTTCGAAGCTTTGGCGGATGCGCAGGGTTTCGCCGCGGCTCGAGAGGCGCTTTTCACCGGCGAGACGGTGAACCCCACCGAGGGCCGCGCCGCCGAGCACCTTGCCGAACGCGGCTCGGGCGATCCCGAGAGCGTCGCCCGCGCGCGCGGGCTGCACGCGCGGATGCGGGCGCTGATCGATGCGATCGAGGCCGGCGCGTTCGGCGAGGTTCGTCACATCCTCCACATCGGCATCGGCGGATCGGCGCTTGGGCCGGAGTTCCTGATCGACGCGCTTGGCCGCGATGCCGACCGCTACGACGCGGCGGTGGTGTCCAACGTCGATGCGAGCGCGCTTGAGGAGGCGCTGGCCGGCTTCGATCCCCAGTTCACGATCATCGCCATCGCGTCCAAGACCTTCACGACGATGGAGACGCTGCTCAACGCCCGCTCGGCGCTGACGTGGATGGAGCAGGGCGGGGTCGCCGATCCCTATGGCCGGGTAGTGGCGCTAACCGCAGCCCCGGAAAAGGCGATCGAGTTCGGCGTCGACGAAACCCGCATTCTCCCCTTCTCCGAGACTGTCGGCGGGCGCTATTCGCTATGGTCCTCGATCGGCTTTCCGGCGGCGCTGGCGCTCGGCTGGGAGGCGTTCGAGGAAATGCTGGAAGGCGCCGCCGCAATGGACCGGCACTTCCGGCTCGCCCCGCTGCACCGCAACGCCCCGGTGCTCGCCGCCTTTGTCGACCGCTATTACGCTAACCTGCGCGGCTGCCAGACGCGGGCGGTATTCGCCTATGACGAACGGCTGCGGCTGCTTCCCTCCTATCTCCAGCAGCTTGAGATGGAGTCGAACGGCAAGAGCGCGAAGCTCGACGGCTCCCCGGTCGTCCGCGCTTCCTCCCAGATCACCTGGGGCGGTGTGGGCACCGACGCGCAGCATGCGGTGTTCCAGCTCCTTCACCAGGGCACGCACCTCGTGCCGGTGGAGTTCGTCGCTTCGGTCGAGCCCGGCCACGCCTTCGACGACGAGCATCACCGCCAGCTCCTGATCAACTGCTTCGCCCAGGGCGCCGCCTTGATGGCGGGCAAGCAATCCGACGATCCGCACCGCTCCTATCCGGGCGACCGGCCGTCGACGACGCTGCTGCTCGACGGGGTCGATCCGGCGACGCTTGGCGCGCTGATCGCATTCTACGAGCACCGCACCTTCGCCAACGCGGTGCTGCTCGGCATCAATCCGTTCGACCAATTCGGGGTCGAGCTCGGCAAGGACATGGCGCGCGCCATGGACGGAGACGGCGGACTCGATTTCGACCCCTCCACCGAGGCGCTGATCGCCCGCGCTCTGAACGGAATGGACTGAACGATGCGGATCCTGATCTACCTGTACGACGGAGTCACCGCGCTTGACGCGGTCGGCCCCTATGAATCGCTGAGCCGGCTGCCGGGGGTGCAGATCGGCTTCGTCGCGCGCCGCCCCGGCTTCGTCACCACCGGGGATGGCTTCCTGGGCCTGAGCGCGGACACCGGCATCGAGGAGGAGCAGGCAGCCGATATGCTGATCGTTCCGGGCGGCCGGCGCGCGGGCGTGCAGCGCGTGATGGCTGATATGCCGGTGTTGCAATGGCTGGCGGCCCTGGATGCCACGGCGAAGCGCACCTGCGCGGTCGGCACCGGATCGCTGATCCTCGGCGCCGCCGGCCTGCTGGAAGGACGGCGCGCTTCGACCCACTGGGGCGCGCGCGACTATCTCAGTCCCTTCGGCGCGACCTATTCGCCCGAGCGGGTGACGGAACACGGCAGGTTTCTGACAAGCGCCGGAGTTTCGGCGGGGATCGATCTCGGCCTTCGCCTGTGCGCCGAAATCGCCGGCCGGGAGATGGCGGAAGCGGTCCAGCTCAGCATGGAATATGACCCCCAGCCGCCCTTTGCCGCCGGCAGTTTCAAGAACGCCACGCCGGAGCGGCTGGCGCTGGTCGCGAAGCTGAGCATCTAAAACCCACTGCCCTTCTACTCTCCCGATGGGAACCCTTCGATGTCCAACAGCTACGACTACGACCTTTTCGTTATTGGCGCCGGATCGGGCGGGGTGCGGGCGGCGCGGGTGTCGGCGGCGCACGGCGCGCGCGTCGCCATCGCCGAGGAATTCCGGGTCGGCGGCACCTGCGTGATCCGCGGCTGCGTGCCCAAGAAGCTTCTCGTGTACGGAGCGCACTTCGCCGAGGATTTGGCCGACGCGCGGCGTTTCGGCTGGAACGTCCCCCATTGCGACTTCAACTGGCCGGTGTTGCGCGACAGCGTGCTTGCCGAGGTGACCCGGCTTGAAGGCGCTTATGGCGAGACGCTCGGCAACCACAAGGTCGAGATCATCAAGCAGCGCGCCACCGTTGCGGGCCCGCACGAGGTGCGGCTTGCCGACGGGCGCACCGTCACCGCGGAGCGGATCCTGATCACCGTCGGCGCGCGGCCGGTTGTGCCGGAATTCCCGGGAAGCGAGCATGGCATCACCTCGAACGAGGTGTTCAACCTCGAGACCTTGCCCAAGCGCGTGGTAATCGCCGGCGCGGGCTATATCGCCAACGAATTCGCCGGTATCTTTCACCAGTTCGGTGCGCATGTGACCTTGGTTAATCGCTCCGACGTGATCCTGCGCGGCTATGACGAGCAGATCCGCGACCGCCTGCTCACCATCTCGATGATGAAGGGCATCGACTTCCGCTTCCACGTCACTTTCGACCGCATCGAGAAGAACGAGGCGGGCGGCTTCATCGTCCACATGCAGGGCTGCGATTCGCTGGAGGCGGACCTCGTCCTTTTCGCGATCGGCCGCGTGCCGAACACCGAGGGGCTTGGGCTGGAGACGGCCGGAGTGGAGCTCGACGCCAACGGTGCGGTGGTGGTGGACGCCGACAATCGCTCGACCTGCGAAAGCATCTACGCGGTCGGCGACGTCACCAACCGGGTGCAACTCACCCCCATCGCGATCCGCGAGGGCCAGGCGTTCGCCGACTCGACCTACGGAGGCAAGCCGACCCGGGTGGATTATGAGAATATCCCCTCCGCCGTGTTCAGCCACCCGCCGCTTGCCGGCGTGGGAATGACGGAGAGCCAGGCGCGCAACAAGCTGGGTTCGGTCAAGACGTACACGTCCGACTTCCGGCCGATGAAGAACGTCCTCGCCGGACGCAACGAGCGGGCGCTCTACAAGCTGGTGGTGAATGCGGAGACCGAGGAGGTGGTCGGCATCCACATGATCGGCCCGGACGCGCCCGAAATCCTCCAGGCGGCGGCGATCGCGGTCAAGGCCAAGCTCAAGAAGAGCCAGTTCGACGAGGTCGTGGCCCTCCACCCCAGCATGGCGGAAGAACTGGTGCTGATGCGTTAATTGGGCCGCACCAACGAGTTGGGTGCCCATTGAAAATTCGTCATGCCGGACTTGATCCGGCATCCACCTTCTTCTTGCGGCCGCTCGCAGGAAAGAAGGTGGACCCCGGATCAAGTTCGGGGTGACGGACTGCGAAGCGACGAGGGCGTCGCTCTTCACCCAAGCATGGCCGAGAAAATGGTGCTGATGCGCTAGGCTAGCCGGCGTCGGTTTGAGTCGCCGCGTCACCCTTTCCTGGCGCTACGGGCCAAATCTCAGCTCGTCACGAAGCTCAGCCGGCTGCGATACCATCCGGTGACGTTCTCGCCCGTGGGCTTCAGCGCCCCTGCCTTTGCAAGCCGGATGATGGCGGCCCCGAGAATGGCCTCGGCTCTCTCGCAGCCGAGCTTCCGGACGACCACTTCTTCAACCGTTTTGGCCGACGAGAAGCGGACCAAAAAGGGTACGCTCATCTGGACCCTGCGCTTGGTGACGCCGGCGACGCTGCACTCCCCGTTCTGGACGAGCCGCTGAATGGCCTCCGGCACTTCCATGCTGATGCTCTTCGAACGATCAAAGTTAAGCTCCGGCATTTCGCTCCAATCACCCTCGGCCGACCGAAGCGTCTGCGCCCCTGAAGGAACAGCCATTCCGAGCAACGCAAGCGCTGTAAGCATCGCTTTCATGATCCAATCTCCCCGTGCTTGACCGTCCCGCGTGTTTCGCAGTTCGGTCGAGACGGATTGTGTAGCATGTAATTGCCCGGCGCCGCTACGCTCTCGCGGCGGCACGTCAGCTTTGCAGGGACACCGCCGGCAAGCTAAGGGCATCCCATGATCGACCCGCACTATATGCCCGGCTTCGGCAACCATTTCGCGACGGAAGCGGTGCCCGGCGCGCTTCCGAAGGGGCAGAATTCGCCGCAGCGGCCGGCGTTCGGACTTTATGCGGAGCAATTGTCCGGCACCGCCTTCACCGCGCCGCGCCATGAGAACCGGCGATCCTGGCTGTACCGGATGCGGCCCTCCGCGGAGCATCCACCGTTTCGCGCTTTCGAAGGCGCGCCGGAGTTCAGCGCCGACGATCTGCTGACGCCGCTGCCGCCGAACCGGCTGCGCTGGAGCCCGCTCGGTTACCCTGAGGGCTCGGTCGATCTTATCGACTCGCTGGCCACGATGATGGCCAACGGCGGCCCGGAGGCGCTCTCCGGAGTCGCGGTGCACGTCTACCGTGCCACGGCGGATATGCAGCACCGCTGCTTCTTCAACGCCGATGGCGAGATGCTCTTCATTCCGCAGGAAGGGCGGCTGACCCTGCACACCGAAATGGGGCGCATCGACATCGCGCCGGGCGAAGTGGCACTGGTGCCGCGCGGGGTCCGCTTCCGCGCAGCCCTGCCGGACGGACGCGCGCGCGGCTATGTTGCGGAGAACCACGGCGCGCTGTTCCGGCTGCCGGACCTTGGCCCGATCGGCTCCAACGGCCTTGCCAACCCGCGCGATTTCCTGACGCCTATGGCGCAGTTCGAAGATGCCGAAGGGGAGGTGGAGCTCGTCCAGAAGTATCTCGGCAAACTGTGGACGACGACGCTCGATCACTCGCCGCTCGACGTGGTCGCCTGGCACGGCAACCTTGCGCCGTGGAAATACGACCTCGCGCGTTTCAACACGATCAACACGGTAAGCTTCGACCACCCCGATCCGTCGATCTTCACCGTTCTCACCAGCCCGTCGGAGACGCCGGGCCGCGCCAATGCGGACTTCGTCATCTTCCCGCCGCGCTGGATGGTGGCCGAAGGCACGTTCCGCCCCCCCTGGTTCCACCGCAACGCGATGAGCGAGTGCATGGGGCTGATCGAAGGCGCCTATGACGCCAAGGCGGACGGCTTCGCGCCGGGCGCGATCAGCCTCCACAACCTCATGTCCGGCCACGGCCCCGATGTGGCGAGCTGGCAGGCGGCGAGCGAGGCGGAATTGAAGCCCCACAAGATCGAAGGCACGATGGCCTTCATGGTGGAAAGCTGCTGGCCCTTCCGCCCGACGGCGTTCGCAATGGGCTCGAACGCCTTGCAAGAGGGCTATGACTCGGCCTGGGGCGGGTTTCCCAAGGCAACACTGCCCCCGGCCTGACCGGGCCTGATTAGCCTGAAACCCACAAACCTCGGTGTTGATTCATCGGCACCTGCCCTCCGGAACCGGAAGCCGCCCAGTACCGTTACGCCTGCGCACTGAAAACAGGAGCAAGTCTCATGCGTATGGGTATCAGCCTCGGCGGCCTTCTCCTCGTGATCCTCATCCTGTGGCTGCTTTTCGGACGCGGATAACGCCCAGCACTCTGGCGCTGGCCGAACGCCCGCGCTAGCTCTCCCGCATGGGGGAAGCTTCACGTACCGACACGGATGTCCTCGTCATCGGCGCGGGCCATAACGGCCTCGCTTGCGCATTCTACCTCGCCAGCCGGGGCCTCAAGGTCACGATGCTGGAGCGGCGGCACGTCGTCGGCGGCGCGGCCGTAACGGAGGAATTCGCGCCCGGTTTCCGCAATTCGACGGCGAGCTACACCGTCAGCCTGCTCAATCCCAAGGTCATCGAGGACATGCGCCTCTACGACCATGGGCTGAAGGTGGTGCTTCGTCGCATGGACAATTTCCTGCCGACGCTCGGCGCCGATCATCTTCTCTCCGGCCGCGACGGTCTGACCCGGCGGGAGATCGCGCGGCACAGCGCCAAGGATGCGGAAGGCTACGATGCTTACTCGAAGGCGCTGGAATCCGTCGTCGGCATCCTGAAGCAATGGATTCTGCGCGCGCCGCCCAATGCCGGAGGCGGGCTTGGCGACATCTTCTCGGCGCTGAGCCTCGGCAACAGCGTGCGGGGCATGACGGCGGAGGAGCAGCGCAACCTGTTCGACTTCTTCACCAAACCGGCCAGCGAAATCCTCGACCGCTATTTCACGACGGACATCGTCCAGGCATTGTTCGGCTTCGACGCGGTGGTCGGCAATTACGCCAGCCCCTACGCGCCCGGATCGGCCTACGTCCTCCTCCACCACCTGTTCGGGGAGGCTGCGGGCGTGCCGGGCGCCTGGGGCCACGCGATCGGCGGTATGGGGGCGATTACTCAGGCAATGGCGCGGGCGGCACAGGCCAAGGGCGTGGAAATCGTGCTCGATGCGCCCGTCTCCGAACTGATCGTCGAGGGCGGCCGGGCGGTCGGCGCGGTGGCGAACGGCAAGGCGTACCGCGCCAAGGCGGTGGCGGCGAACGTCAATCCGCACCACCTGTTCACCGCTTTGGTCCCAAAGGGCGCAGTGGCGCCGGACATCGAGCGGCGCATGGCCGGCTGGGGCGCGGAAAGCGCGACCTTCCGGATGAACGTTGCTTTATCCGAACTGCCGCGCTTCACGTCGCTGCCGAAGCCGGGGGACCACCTCACCGCCGGCATCATCATCGCGCCAAGCTTGGGCTACATGGACCGCGCCTACACCAGCGCGCGGAGCGAAGGCTGGGCGCGCGAGCCGATCGTCGAGATGCTGATCCCCTCCACTCTTGACGAAAGCCTGGCGCCCGAAGGCGGGCATGTCGCAAGCCTGTTTTGCCAGCATTTTCCCTACGACGTAGAAGGGGGCTGGGAGGCGCGGGTGGACGAGGCTGCGGACCACATCATCGCCCATGTCAATAAATACGCGCCCGGCTTCAAAGCGTCGGTGGTGGGGCGGCTCGCGCTTTCGCCCTGGCACCTGGAGCAGCGCTTCGGCGTGCCGCGCGGCGACATCTTTCACGGCAAGATGGGGCTCGACCAGCTCTTCTCGGCGCGGCCGATGCTTGGGCATGCCGATTACCGAATGCCGCTGGACGGGCTCTACCTCTGCGGCTCCGGTGCTCATCCCGGCGGCGGGGTAACCGGCGCGCCCGGGCACAATGCGGCCAAGGCGATTCTGGCGGATCGCCGGAAGTGGAAGCGGGCGGCGTAAATCCTCCCCTGGCTTTCCGGGGAGGGGGACCATGCGAGGGTTCCCGCCAAAGTAGTACTTTGGCGGGGCCCGTGGAGCACGGTGGAGGGGCGTGAGCTAAGCGAGCGAGCAGCACCTCCGCTTCGCTCCGGCCCCTCCACCGCACTGCGTGCGGTCCCCCTCCCCTGCAAATGCAGGGGAGGATTAAGGTTGCGCCTGCCATTCTCCGCATTTAGCCGGTCCACGAACCCGCTGGAGTGATCCCATGAAGACCCGTGCAGCCATCGCCGTCGCCCCCAACAAGCCGCTCGAGATCCACGAGGTCGATCTCGATGGCCCGCGCGCCGGCGAAGTGCTGGTGGAGATCATGGCGACAGGTGTCTGCCACACCGACGCATACACGCTGGAGGGCAAAGATTCGGAAGGCATCTTCCCGTCGATCCTCGGCCATGAAGGCGCCGGCATCGTTCGCGAAATCGGGGCTGGCGTCACCTCGGTGAAGGTCGGCGACCATGTGATCCCGCTCTACACCCCCGAATGCCGCCAGTGTAAATCGTGCCTCAGCCGCAAGACCAACCTGTGCACCGCGATCCGCGGCACGCAAGGGAAGGGGCTGATGCCGGACGGGACGAGCCGGTTCAAACTCGGCAACGAGACAATCTACCACTATATGGGCTGCTCGACCTTTTCGAACTTCACGGTGATGCCCGAAATCGCGGTCGCCAAGGTCCGCCCGGACGCGCCGTTCGACAAGATCTGCTACATCGGCTGCGGCGTCACCACGGGAGTTGGCGCGGTGATCTGGACAGCGGGCGTGGAGCCCGGCTCCAACGTGGTGGTGTTCGGGCTGGGCGGCATCGGCCTCAACGTTATCCAGGGCGCCAAGCTGGTCGGCGCGGACAAGATCATCGGTGTCGACATCAATCCGTCGAAGCGCGCCATGGCCGAGGCGTTCGGCATGACCCACTTCATCAACCCCAAGGAGGTCGGCAACGACAAGGTCGTGCAGGCCGTGCTCGACGTCACCGATGGCGGGGCCGACTACAGCTTCGATTGCACCGGCAACACCGAGGTTATGCGCCAGGCGCTGGAATGCTGTCACCGTGGCTGGGGCGAGAGCGTGATCATCGGCGTTGCGGAAGCCGGCCGGGAGATCGCGACGCGGCCGTTCCAGCTCGTCACCGGCCGCGTCTGGAAAGGTAGCGCCTTCGGCGGCGCCCGCGGCCGCACCGATGTGCCGCGGATCGTCGACTGGTACATGGACGGCAAGATCGAGATCGATCCGCTGATCACCCACACGCTCAAGCTGGACGACATCAATACGGCCTTCGACCTGATGCATGCGGGCGAGAGCATCCGCAGCGTGGTGGTGTATTGAATCTATTCCCCTCCCTGAGGGGGAGGGGCTAGGGGTGGGTGCGAGCGCAAGCGAGCCCTGCCGCATAAGGGGCGAGCTCAGGGCCGTCGAGGCCCCTCGCCCGCGACCCACCCCCGGCCCCTCCCTGTCCGGGAGGGGAGGAGATTAGAATGACCTTTGAAACCGTCTCCTCCGCCCGCTCCTTCGGCGGCACCCAGCTTGCGCTTCGCCATGCCAGCCGCGAGACCGGCACCGACATGGTGCTCGGCGTCTACCTGCCCCCCCAGGCCGAGGCGGGCGCTCCCCTGCCCGTCCTCTGGTACCTCTCCGGCCTGACCTGCACCCACGCCAACGTGATGGAGAAAGGCGGCATCCAGCGCCTTTGCGCCGAACTCGGCATCATTTTCGTGGCGCCCGACACCAGCCCGCGCGGGCCGGAAGTGGCGGACGAGCCGGATTACGATTTCGGCCAAGGCGCGGGCTTCTACCTCGACGCCACCGAGGCGTCCTATTCGGCCAATTACCGCATGTATTCCTATCTGATGGCTGAACTGCCGGAGCTGATTGCCCAAAGCTTCCCCGCCGATATGGCGCGGCAGGGAATCACCGGCCACTCAATGGGCGGCCACGGCGCGCTGACCATTGCGCTCAAGAACCCCGGCCGCTTCCGCTCGGTCTCCGCTTTTGCGCCGATCGTTGCGCCTTCGCAGGTGCCGTGGGGCGAAAAGGCGCTGTCGCGCTACCTGGGTGGGGATCGCGCCGTTTGGCGCCGCTACGACAGCGTCGCGCTCATCGAAGACGGCGGGAGCCTGCCGGAGTTGCTGGTCGATCAGGGCACGGCCGACACCTTCCTGGAGCGCGAGCTTCGGCCGGAGCTGCTTGAAGCAGCCTGCGCCGACGCCGGCATCCCGCTGACGCTCAGGCGCCAGGAAGGCTACGACCATTCTTATTATTTCATCGCCAGCTTCATGGACGACCACCTGCGCTGGCACGCCGAGCGGCTGAGCGCATGACCAGCCCCCTCCTCGCCACGATGATCGAAGCCGCGCTGGAAGCGGGCGAGGAGATCGAGCGCTTCTACGACGAAGGCTGCGAGCAATCGGAGAAGCCGGACGGTTCGCCAGTCACCGAAGCGGACCGCGCGGCCGAGGAGATCATCCTCGATCACCTGCGCCGCGCATACCCGAAGGTGCCGGTGCTCGCCGAAGAGGAAGCGGCGGAGGGGCGGATTCCCGAACTCGGCAATCGCTTCTTCTGCGTCGATCCGCTGGACGGCACCAAGGGCTTCATCCAGCGCACCGGGGAGTTCACCGTCAACATCGCTCTGGTGGAAAACGGCGTTCCCGTTGCGGGGGTGATCTACGTGCCGGTGACCGGGGTGCTGTACTACGGGGCGCGCGGCGAAGGCGCCTTCAAGGCCCAGGAAGGCGAGGCCGAGGCAATCACTACCCGCGAGCCGATCGCCGGCCTGCTGACCGGCGTCGGAAGCCGCAACCACGCGGCCTCCGGCACGGCCGAGCGCAACGCCGCGCTCGGGATCAGCGACTATCTCCCCTCAAGCTCCAGCCTGAAATTCTGTCTGGTCGCGGAAGGCGCGGCCGACGTTTATCCCCGCTACGGCCCAACTTCGGAGTGGGACACGGCGGCCGGGCAGGCGATCCTGGAGTCCGCGGGTGGCCGAGTAATGGAGCTGGGTGCCGATGGGCAGGAGGCAGCCCGCCTCACCTATGGCCATCCCGAGCGCGGCTTTCTGAACCCGCACTTCATCGCCTGGGGCCGCTAAGCCGCCCCGGCTAGATGATCGGGTGGCGTTCCCAATTGGGCTTGTCGGCGCGCTTGCACAGCGTCTTGTTGAGGCTGCGCACCGTGTCGCTTCCCGCCCGCTGGCATAAAAACGGCAGGACCGCGTGAACAAGGCAGCCGAGCCCCCCGACAATCATCTTCAGTCCGAAGCCGGAGGCGACGGCGAAATGCTCGCCGTAGCTTTCGCCGGTTTCCTCGAGGTGCTGAGTCAGGGGATTGTCGGCCATGGCCATGCCATAGCCGAACGCGCGGCCGCCTGCCAGTGGATCGGCGACAAAGCCCCTCCCGCAGAGCGGGAGAGGCTTGCCGGGGCCTAGCGGCGGCGGCCGCGTTCGTAGGTCTGGACGCAGCTGTCGGTGCGAGTGCGGCTGCAGGCGGGATAATTGCCAGTGGCCTGCATCGGCCCTCCCGTACCCGCATAAGCGCCGCCGCTCTGCGCGCCGCTAGAGCCGGACATCGTTCCGCCCGACATCGTGCCGCCGGACATGGTGCCGCCCGACGTCGTGCCGGGGGCGGCACCATTGTTCATGGTGCCATGGTCCATGTTGCCGTGATTCATGGCGTTGTGGCTTGCGCCCTGCGTCGCAGCGGCGCCCGTTCCCGTTCCGGTGCCGGTGCCGGTGCCGGTGCCGGTGGACGAGCTGGTCATGCCGCCATTGACCTGGGTGGACACGGCGGCGTTGCCCGTGCCTTCGGCCGTGCCGTCATCCTCCATTGTCGGATCATGGTCGTTTGTCGTGGTTGCGGTGCCGCTGTCTTGGGTGCCGTTGGTCTGCGCCAAAGCGGGGATTGCGAACAACAGGGCGCTGCCCAGCAGGATCGGTTTCAACATTGCAGTCTCTCCGGATGATGTTGTGTTTTACGGGCCCTGCCCGAAGCGAAAGCAAAGCAGGGCGATGCGCCTAGAACGAACGCCGGAATTCGCCCGTTCCCCGGCTTCGTCTCGTTGCCGCCCCGGACCGGCCTTGCTAGAGCGCGGCTCCACCAATGCAGGTTAGGACGCCCTCATGATCCCCCGTTACGCGCGGCCGCAGATGACCAGCATCTGGGCGCCCGAGACCCGCTTCCGGATCTGGTTCGAGATCGAGGCGCACGCGATGGACGCGATGGCCGAACTCGGCATCGTGCCCAGGGAAGCCGCCGCCGCGGTTTGGGAGCGCGGTGCGTTCGAAGTCGAGCGGATCGACGCCATCGAGGCGGAGGTGAAGCACGACGTCATCGCCTTCCTCACCAACGTCGCCGAGCATGTCGGACCCGAAGCGCGCTTCCTGCACCAGGGTATGACCAGTTCGGACGTGCTCGACACCTGCCTTGCCGTCCAGCTCGCCCGCGCCACCGATCTGCTGCTTGAAGACCTCGACAAGCTGCTCGCCGCCCTCAAGACGCGCGCGTTCGAGCACAAGCTTACCCCCACCATCGGCCGGAGCCACGGCATCCACGCCGAACCGGTGACCTTCGGGCTCAAGCTCGCTTTCGCTTATGCCGAATTCGACCGCTGCCGAGACCGGCTGGTCGCCGCGCGCAAGGAGATTGCCACCTGCGCGATTTCCGGCGCAGTCGGCACCTTCGCGAATATCGACCCAAAGGTGGAAGCCTACGTCGCGGAGAAGATGGGCCTGACGATCGAGCCGATCTCCACCCAGGTGATCCCGCGCGACCGGCACGCAATGTACTTCGCCGTCCTGGGCGTGATTGCCTCCTCGATCGAACGGCTGGCGACGGAAATCCGCCACCTCCAGCGCACCGAGGTGCTCGAAGCGGAGGAATATTTCTCGGCCGGCCAGAAGGGCTCGTCGGCGATGCCGCACAAGCGCAACCCGGTGCTGACCGAGAACCTCACCGGCCTTGCCCGCATGGTGCGCGCATACGTGACGCCCGCGCTGGAGAACGTGGCGCTGTGGCACGAGCGCGACATCAGCCACTCGTCGGTGGAGCGCTACATCGGCCCCGACGCAACGGTGACTCTCGACTTCGCGTTGGCGCGGCTGACGGGCGTCGTCGAGAAGCTGCTCATCTACCCCGAGCGGATGCAGAAGAACCTCGACCGCATGGGCGGCCTCGTCCACTCGCAGCGCGTGCTCCTCGCCCTCACCCAGGCCGGCGCAAGCCGCGAGGACAGCTACCGCTTGGTCCAGCGCAACGCGATGAAGGTGTGGGAAAGTGACGGCGCTTTATCCCTGCTCGAACTGCTCAAGGCGGACGGCGAAGTTACCGCCCTTCTCTCCTCCGAACAGATCGAGGAGCGGTTCGACCTCGGCTACCATCTGAAGCATGTCGACACGATCTTCGAGCGCGTCTTCGGCGCCTGAAAAGCGTTTCGCAGCGGGCGCTTGACCTCTCCGCGGCCAGGCGGCACCTTTGAGTCACACCGGGGGGCGTATTGTTATGAGAAGAGCTGCGGCAACGCTGCTGATCCTGCTTGGGGGCTGTGAAGCGCAGCCCCAGTCGAATGTTGCGGCCACGGCCGTCGAAGATCCGATGATGTCCAATCTCGACGCTACTGCGCTCAACGACCTCGACGCGTCGATCGACAACCTGTTGGCGCAGGCTCCACCCGAAGCGCCGCAGACCGGCTGGAGCTATTCCGAGAAGAAGGACGAGATGCGGGGCAACACCGCTCGCTTCGCCCGCCTGAGCGCACGCGACCAGATCCACCTCGACTTTCCCTATGGCGCGAGCACGCCCGAACTGGCCCTTCGCCAAGACCCGAAATATGGCTTTGACATCTACCTGAGCGCTAACGGCCAGTTCCTCTGCCGCTCTTGGGACGACGACACGATCAGCGTCAAGTTCGACGACGGGCCGATCGAAAGCTGGGCCTGCGCCGATGCGGAAAGCGGATCGTCCGACATCATCTTCATCACGGCGGCGGAGCGGTTCCTGGCCAAGCTTCGGAAGGCCAAGCGCGTCGTGATCGAGGCCGACATGTACCAAGCCGGCCGCCAGCAGATGAGCTTCGATGTCGCGGGCCTTGAATGGGGCACGGGCAAGAAGAAAGGCTGAGCACCGGCAGGGCGCTCGGCACCAGTCCGACCAGAGGGAGGCACGCTCACCTGCCTGCGCGTCAGCCGTCGAACATTGCCTTGAGCTTGCCGAAGAAGCTTTGGGAGGCGGGGCATTCGCTTCCCGTCTCCGTCTTGCGGAACTCCTCAAGCAGCTCCTTCTGGCGGGAGTTGAGCTTGGTTGGCGTTTCCACCTCCACCTGCACCACCATGTCGCCGTGGCCGCGGCCGGAGAGGACCGGCATGCCGGCGCCGCGGATTCGAAGCTGCTTGCCGGATTGGATGCCGGCCGGGATCTTCACTTCGTGCACCGTCTTGTCGAGACCCGGAATCTCGATCTCGCCGCCGAGCGCCGCCGTCGTGAAGCTCACCGGGCAGCGGGTGAAAAGCGTGTTGCCGTCGCGCTGGAAGACGGAATGCCGCGCCAGGTGGACGAAGATGTAGAGGTCGCCGTTCGGCCCGCCGCGCACGCCGGCTTCGCCTTCGCTGGACAGGCGGATTCGCGTGCCTTCGTCGACGCCGGGCGGGATGCGCACTTCCAGGCTGCGCACCTTATCGGCGCGGCCCTCGCCCCGGCAGCGCTCGCACGGGTCGGCGATTACCTCGCCGATGCCGCGGCAGGCCGGGCAGACGCGCTCGACCACGAAGAAGCCCTGCTGCGCGCGTACCTGGCCGCGGCCGTTGCAGGTGGTGCAGGTCCGCGCCGCCGTTCCTGACTTTGCGCCCGTTCCTTCGCACGGCTCGCACTTGACGCTGGTGTCGATACGGAGCTCGACTTCCTTGCCGGCATAAGCCTCGTCGAGGCTGATCTCGAGGTCGTAGCGCAGGTCCGAACCGCGCAGTGCGTTGGAGCGGCCGCCGCCCGGCTGCCCCTGCATGAACTCGCCGAAGATGTTTTCGAAGATGTCGGAAAACGATCCGAAATCCTGCGCCCCGCCGGCCGCGCCACCACCGCCGCCGCCGTTGCGGAAGGCGGCGTGGCCGAAGCGGTCATACGCGGAGCGCTTCTGTGGGTCCTTGAGGCAGTCATAAGCCTCGCTCACCGCTTTGAAGCGCGCTTCCGACTCCTTGCAGCCCGGATTGCGGTCCGGGTGACATTCCATGGCGATGCGGCGGTAAGACGACTTGATCGTCTTGTCGTCCGCGCCGCGCTCCACCTGGAGCAGTTCGTAATAATCGGTTTCAGCCATGAGTGCCTCGGCGTCTGACGTGCAGAGGCTCCCGCTCTTCCTCGAAGCTTATCGGGAAGAGCGGGAGCCTCCACATCGCGGTTTACGCCTTGTTTTCGTCGTCGACCTCGGAGAATTCGGCATCCACGACTTCCTCGTCGCTGCCGCCCGCCTGCGCGCCCTGCGCGGCGCCGCCCTCGGCTCCACCGGCGGCGGCACCCGCGGCCTGATCCTTCTCGTAGATCGCCTGGCCAAGCTTCATCGCCACCTGGGCGAGGGCCTGGGCCTTGGCGTTCATCGCTTCGGGATCGCCGCCCTCGACAGCCGCCTTGGCTTCGTCGATCGCCGACTGGATCTCGCCCTTCAGCGAGGCATCGACCTTGTCGCCGTGCTCGGAAAGCTGACGCTCCGTCGTGTGGATCAGGCTCTCGGCATTGTTCTTCGCCTCGGCCGAAGCACGGCGCTTCTTGTCCTCCTCGGCGAAGCTCTCCGCTTCCTGCACCATCTTCTCGATGTCGGAATCGGTGAGGCCGCCCGAGGCCTGGATTCGGATCTGCTGTTCCTTGCCGGTGCCGCGATCCTTGGCCGAAACGTTGACGATGCCGTTGGCGTCGATGTCGAACGTGACCTCGATCTGCGGCACGCCGCGCGGCGCCGGGGGAATTCCGACGAGATCGAACTGGCCGAGGATCTTGTTGTCCGCGGCCATCTCGCGCTCGCCCTGGAAGACCTTGATGGTCACCGCATTCTGGTTGTCCTCGGCGGTGGAATAGGTCTGCGACTTCTTGGTGGGGATCGTCGTGTTGCGGTCGATCATCCGGGTGAAGACGCCGCCCAAAGTCTCGATGCCGAGGCTCAGCGGCGTCACGTCGAGCAGCAGCACGTCCTTGACATCGCCCTGTAGCACGCCGGCCTGGATTGCGGCGCCCATCGCAACGACCTCATCCGGATTGACGCCGGTGTGCGGCTCCTTGCCGAAGAAATCCTGAACGATCTGGCGGACCCGCGGCATGCGCGTCATGCCGCCGACCAGCACCACTTCGGAGATGTCGTCGGCCTTTACGCCCGCATCGACCAGCGCCTTGCGGCAGGGCTCGAGCGTGCGCTTGATCAGCTCTTCCACCAGCCGCTCCAGCTCGGCGCGGGTCAGCGACTTGACGAGGTGCTTCGGCCCGGTTGCGTCGGCGGTGATGAAGGGCAGGTTGATCTCGGTGGTTTGCGCGGAGCTGAGCTCGATCTTGGCGCGCTCGGCCGCTTCCTTGAGGCGCTGCAGCGCAAGCCGGTCGCCACGCAGGTCGATGCCTTCCTGCTTCTTGAACTCGTCGGCAAGCCATTCGACGATCTTGGCATCGAAATCCTCGCCGCCGAGGAAGGTATCGCCGTTGGTCGACTTCACCTCGAACACGCCGTCGCCGATTTCCAGCACCGACACGTCGAACGTGCCGCCGCCAAGATCGTAGACCGCGATGGTCTTGCCGTCCTGCTTCTCAAGCCCGTAGGCAAGCGCCGCGGCAGTCGGCTCGTTGATGATGCGCAGCACTTCAAGGCCGGCGATCTGGCCGGCGTCCTTGGTCGCCTGGCGCTGCGCGTCGTTGAAGTAAGCGGGAACGGTAATCACCGCCTGGGTGACCGTCTCGCCGAGATAGGCTTCGGCGGTTTCCTTCATCTTCTGAAGCGTGAAGGCGGAAATCTGCGACGGGGAATAATCCTTGCCGCCGGCATTGACCCAGGCATCGCCATTCGGGCCGCGTGCGATCCGATACGGAACCAGCTCGGTGTCCTTCTTGGTAATCGGATCGTCGAAGCGGCGGCCGATCAGGCGCTTCACCGCGAAGATGGTGTTGTCGGGATTGGTAACGGCCTGGCGCTTGGCGGGTTGGCCGACCAGCCGCTCGCCGTCCTTGGCGAAGGCGACGATCGACGGCGTGGTGCGCGCGCCTTCCGCATTTTCGACCACCTTGGGCTTGCCGCCTTCCATGACGGAAACGCAGCTGTTGGTGGTTCCAAGATCGATACCGATAACTTTTGCCATGAGCGAACCTCTTATGCCCCAAACGAAATTTTTCCCCGCACCCCCGGAACTGGGCAATGCGAGTGTTTCGGAAGCGATATAGGGGCCGATTCAGAGGCGACAAGAAGTGCGTACGGCCTTAGTGCCACACCGCAGATGAAGACGATGCCATTGCGACACACTTTCCTTGCCGCCGCCGCGGGCGTCTTGCTGCTGCTCGGCGGCTGCGGGAGCCGCCCCCGCGATCCGACCGTGAAAGAAGCCTGGGTGCGGCTTCCCGCCGCCAAGGGTCAGCCCGGCGCGGCCTATTTCCGCCTCGAGGGAAATGTCGAAGGCACGCGCCTCACCGGCATCACCAGCCCGCTGGTGCGCCGCATCGAGCTTCACGAAAGCGTCGAAAAGAACGGCGTCACCCGCATGGAGAAACGCAAGGAAATCGATTTCCCCTATCGCGGAGCCCTGGTGTTCGAGCCGGGCGGGAGGCACGCGATGCTGTTCACCATCAACAAATCGGTGAAGCCGGGCAGCACCCTCCCCCTGACCTTCTCCTTCAACACCGCCGCCCCGGTGACGGTAAACGCCGAAGTGCGCGACGCGGCCGGCGAAAAGCACGAGATGCACGGGATGCACTGAGCTAAAGCCTCTCTCCCCTTGCGGGAGTGGACGACCCCGAAGGGGTCGTCGAGAGAGAGGGGGAGCACCAGCGCCGGCTCGATGCCGGTGCGGGTGCTTCCAAGCGCCCTCGCCCTTCGAAAAGGTGCCCGCCGTGGTATCGAGCCGCGCCGTTCGCACTCCTTTCCCCTGCCCCTCTCCCGCAAGGGGAGAGGGAGGTATCTTACGCTTACCGAGGCGCCATCCGGATCGCGCCGTCCAGCCGCACATATTCGCCGTTGAGATACGGGTTCTCAGCCATGAACAGCGCCAGCCGCGCATATTCGTCCGCCTGCCCAAGGCGCTTTGGAAACGGCACCTGCGCGCCAAGCGCGTCCTGCACATTCTGCGGCATCATCGCGACCATCGGCGTCTTGAACACGCCCGGAAGAATGGTGTTCACCCGGATGCCGTCGTTCATCAGGTCGCGGGCGATCGGCAGCGCCATGCCGAGCACGCCCGCTTTCGAAGCCGAATAGGCCGCCTGGCCGATCTGCCCATCCTGCGCGGCTACCGAGGCGGTGTTGACGATCAGGCCGCGCTCGCCATCCTCCAGCGGATCGAGGCCGACCATCCCGAAGGCCGACTTGGAGATCATCCGAAAGGTGCCGATCAGGTTGATCTGGATGGCGAGTTCGAACTGGTGAATAGGATATGCCTTGGGCTCGCCCGTCGCCTTGTCGCGGCCGACCGTCTTCATTGCATTGGCGACGCCGGCGCAGTTGACCAGGATTCGCTCCTGCCCGTGCGCGGCCCGGGCTTTGGCAAACCCCGCATCCGCCGCTTCGTCCGAGGTAACGTCGACCTGCGCGAAGACGCCGCCGATCTCCGACGCGACCCGCTCCCCTTTGTCGGCATCCCGGTCGAATATGGCGACCTTTACGCCGCGCGCGGAAAGCGCCCGGGCGGTGGCCTCGCCGAGGCCGGAGGCGCCGCCGGTGACGACGGCGGATACTGTGGTGTCGAGCTTCATGACGATACTCCTGAATCTTGCCGGCGCTCCTAGAGCCTGGCGGGGCTGGCCTGCAAGCGCGGCCCCGACATTCAGTCATTGCCCAGACAGGTTGGATGTGCGAACTTGATCGAGGTTACCTTCTTCAATGCAGGATTTTGCATGACTATGCAGGTAATCGCAGCGGGGGCTGTACAGCGTAGAGGTTTGCGAAATGCCGTTCCAATGTTCGAGTGAAAGGCCGTGGGGGATTCACCCGCCGGTGCGCAACGACGAGGATTGCCCGCGCTGCGGCTGGACCGCGCCGGGTCCGATCGGAGACGCGGTCGCCGATGCGATCGCCGCCGCGCGAAACGCTTTCTCCGTTGCTCCCGATTACTTCTGGCTGGTCTCGGGCGGTGCCCAGACGCCGAACGAAGGGCAAGCGCTGGCTGCTTGAGCGGCCGCGTTCATCTTCCCGACAGCTTGAAGTGCCGACACTCGGCGCTTCTCGTGGGGAGGCGTGGCGCCGATGCGGCTTAAGCGGAGACGCTATTTTTTAGTGCCGGTGCTGACGGCGGCTGCGGCGGGCGTGAGCCCCCTCCCTGCCTCGGCTCAGGCCGTCAGCGGCCCGCCGGCCATTCTCCCGATCATCGACAAGCCCTGCGACCGCAGCGGCGAGGAGATCGTCGTCTGCGGCCGGCGCGAACGGCCCCGCTCCCCCTATCGCCTGCCCGAGCCGCCGCCCCGCTTCGACGCCGGCGGAGGTGACGAAAGCGTCTCACGCGAACGCCACGGCCTCTATGAGCAGGGCGACACCGGAATCCACAGCTGCTCCACCGTGGGTCCCGGCGGCTATACCGGCTGCAGCTTCCGAGCGTGGAAGGACAGCGATGAACAATGGGGCGGCAAGGACCGGGGCAACCGCGTCCGCCCCGGCGACGCTCCGGAATAGCCGCGAGACAGCTCTCCGGAGAATGGCCACCCCGACCTCAAACCGTAGCACGGTCCTTCAGCTGCGGTTTCAGCGAAGCCAGGAAACCCTCGGCATTGTCCATCTTTAAGGCGACGCGGTTGAAGTTGCGACGCCTCCCCGAAAGAGCAATGGTGGAGCGGATTTGGTTAAGCTCGATCACCACGTTGGGCGATGACATCACCGCGAGGTTGAGCGTGTCCGGATCGCTTATCGGGCAAGGCGCCGTCGCTCCTGCATCTCGGATCGCTTCGTAGGGCAATTCGATTCGCTGGAAATGGCCCAGCCGCAGCAGCAGCATGTCGGGCTCGACGCGGCTTGGAAGGTAGAGGAGGGACTTTGCCAAGCCGACGATATATACCAGGCTGAACAGTCCAACGCCGGTTGCGACCCACGCCACCGTCCCGCTCCACTGCGCAAGAACGAGGTGCAGCACTGCCGTTTCAACAAGCCCGAGAACGGCAACCGCAAGCAACATCGGCGTCAGAACACACGCGGAGGTAAAGGCGCAGGGCTGGCGCGCTGCCCGCGGCCTGCGCCAGTATAGAAGGGCCATTGCAAGCAGCCGGAGCTCCGCGGCGGCGAGCGGCGCCATTCGCTCCGGCATCAGGGATGCGAGGAGCCGCACCAGGGGATCCTTGCTGTCACTGATCGCTGGGGGCGAAGCGGCTGCCCACGCAAGATATACAACCAATGGAAGCAGCAGCATGGCCGCAACGGAAGCATCCCCAGCGCCGACCCACAAAGGCGCGAAAACCAGGAGCACGACGAGGTGGAAACCCGCCAGACGTTTCCGCCAGTTCACGTCGCCGTTGCTTCGGCTTGGTGCTCGCAAGTGGAAAACGAAGGCGAGAAGCCCGGTGACGGCGAACAGAAAGGGAGCCGGCCCGACCACCGCCGCTAACTGCTCGGCATTTAGCCTAAGGAGCAGCATCAAAGCCGGCACCACCAGAAAGGGCAGGAGACGGGCTGCCAAACCGGGAGGGGACCCTCCGATATCTACTCCGTCAGGCACCGGAATAGCTCCGCGCATAATTGCCGGTAATCAGTGGCAAACGGCTAAGTTGTAACGTCTCGGCGCAGGCGGTGCTGCGCGCGCGTTCACCCTCGCTTGGTGCGACAGAGTCGAGCGACTGCAGCGCGCGAGCCCGCGTCTTCCCACACGGATGCGCGGCCACAAGATCGTGCAGGATACCAACCGTTTCATCGTCCGCGAGGTATGCCGCCGCTTCGACCAGGAAAAGTCGGTTGGACACAACGTCACCGGCGCCTCCGATCAGTCGGCCTTGTTCCATGTCGAAAATATATTGTTGCTGCCGATCCAGCTCGATGTTCCGGCCCATCAGGTTGAGCGACACGGAGACCGTTTCAGGCGCATATTGAATGTGCACATCGCGCCCGGACCGGTACAGCATCACCCGGCCAGGCTCGAGCTTGTAGCGTCCTGCAAACCGCGCGCCTGCGTCCTCGCCGACGAAGCCGACACAGTTTTCGTGGTGGTATTCGTAGATGTCCGTTGTGTAGCCCTCTCCGAAATAGCCGACGGTGAGGAAGTTGAAATTATGGTCGTGCGGCAGATCGTAGGCGTACAGCCGTTTCTGAAACGTTTCCGTACGGCTGCCTTGCGCGATCGGCAGCCATATGTTGGCGCGGATGTAGAAATCAGCGGAGTTCCTGATCTGAATGGACTGGGGCTGATGCTCGTTACGGCGGCTGCCGCTCCAGCACGCCTTCAATTCTTCGTGAAAGGCGCGAAGTACGAATTCGCGGTCGTTTGCAAGCGCCCTCAGCGCGGGAGCACAGGAAGCGAGGCTGACGACGTCTTGCACGTCAACAGTGGCCTGCACGTGATCGAGAAATTCGTCCACGTCCATTTGGTCGTTGCATTGGATATCCCAGACGAGAGCCATGGTCTTCCTTTCAAGCTGCGACTGCGATGAGTTGGGCGAGCGAGCGGCGGGCGGCCGCGCGCACTTCGGGGTGCGGATCGTCCGCGAGCCGCTGCAAACCTGCAATCGAGGAATCTTTATCCAGAGCGGCGATCGCCTGAATGGCGTTCCAGCGCATGAAGTGCCGCTCACTTTCTAAAAAGGGCAGCAGATATTCCACCGACTGACGTTCCCCGACCGCCGCGAGCAGGCTGAAGATCGTACTGACGTTGCTCTCAATGGGGTCGATCGGCGACAAGCCCGCCGGGCGCAGGGTTGTGCGGTCAAAGGCCCATTCGAACGGCGCCAGCGGGCCGCTGTTTACGCGCAGTGTAACGCCGGGGCCGCCCTCCTCGTCGAGCGCCGACCAGTCGAGTATCTGCTCCCGGCCCCGGCGTTCGAACTGAACGTCGAGCTTCGCCTCGTCGCAACCGTCGAACGTCAGGGGAAGATCGCGTTCCAAAAGGTCAAAGGAACCCGGCCGCTTGCAGCTATAGCGTCCCACCTTCAGTGGCGTGCCGCCAACGCGCGCCTGGAGCGCATCCACTGGGGACAGGTAAAGGAACTGTGCCGGCCGTTTGTGAAAAATGATCGACCAGTTCGTCCAAGGGCTGGAGTGCAGGGCAATAAACTGTCCCGCCGTATGCTTCGCAGTGATCGGCGTATTTCTGTCGCGGACCGCGATCAAAATCTCGTTCAAGCCTTTCCTATAGGATCCGGTCCGCAAGGTGTCGGCAAAGAATGGCGGAACATGCTCCCAAAAACCCTCTTCGGATTGAGACTCCGCTATTCTCGCATCTAGCGTGGTAAGTTCTTCCGTGAACGACATTACCCCTGCCCCTGTTCGTAGTGTCTCCGGACCTTGCGGGTCCGGAGACTGGCTATCCAGTTAGACCTGCGACGCGGCCACGATGATCGCGATACCCCAGATAATCGCTACAATAGCAACCGACTCGCTTGCCCCAGTCTTCTCTACCTCGTTTTCAAGGCTGTCGAGTGTCGCTGCCGGAGCGGAATGATGCCATTTCATCTCTATTCTCCCCAAATCGCCGAATCAGTTCGGCTGTCAAAGCATATTCCGGCAAAGTTCGACCTTAAAATGGCAGATTGATCCATTTTGCATTAAAATGTGAATCAACTTTTGAGTCTATGCTATGCGTCTATAAACCAGAGCCACTAACCCCTCGCCTTTCGCCGCATTAGGCGGCACAGTGGTTCACGGACGCGCGGTAGACCGCCCGCCTTCTTCAACATGTTAGTCTCGGTGGAGCCGCGTTTCTGTCGCGTGGCTGCGATTTAGATAGAGCTGCCGCTCACAGCGATGTTCTGCGGCGGCGGACAACCGTTACCTCGGGTTCTCAACTGAGATTCTCGACGATCGTGACGTTCGCCAGCCCGCCGCCTTCGCACATGGTCTGCAGCCCAAAGCGCTTGCCGCGCGCCTGGAGGGCGTAGAGCAAGGTCGTCATCAGCTTGGTGCCGCTGGCGCCGAGCGGGTGGCCGAGCGCAATAGCGCCGCCGTTGACGTTGAGCCGCGCCGGATCCGCCCCCGTTTCCTTGAGCCAGGCGAGCGGCACCGGCGCGAAGGCTTCGTTGACCTCGAACAGGTCGATCTGGTCGATCTTCATTCCGGAGCGCTCCAGCGCGCGCCGAGTGGCGGGAATTACTTCCTCAAGCATGATCACCGGATCGCCGCCGGTAACGGTGAGGTTCACCACCCGGGCAAGCGGGGTCAGGCCATGCTCCTTCAGCGCCCGCTCGCTCACCACCAGCACGCCGCTGGCGCCGTCGCAGATCTGCGACGCATTGGCGGCGCTGATCTTGCCGCCCTCCTTGAGCAGCTTCACCGACGCGATGCTCTCCAGTGTCGCGTCGTAGCGAATGCCTTCATCGCGGCTGTGGAGGCGCTCGGTGCCGTCCGAATCAACCACCGCCAGCGGCACGATCTCCGCCTGGAACGCGCCCGCGTCCGTGGCGGCAATCGCCTTGCGGTGGCTTTCCAGCGCGAAGGCATCGAGCTGTTCCCTGCGAAACTGGTGCTTCTCGGCGATCATCTCGGCGCCGACGAACTGGCTGAACATCGCAACGCCGAACTTCTCCTGGATGCGCCTGGAGAACGGGCCGGTGCCGATGCCGTGCTCGGCAGGGAGGGTGAACGGCAGGCCCATCGGCACGCGGGTCATCGATTCGACGCCGCTTGCGATCACCACGTCCTGAGTGCCGCTCATCACCGCCTGCGCGGCGAATTGAAGCGCCTGCTGCGAGGAGCCGCACTGCCGGTCGATGGTCACCGCCGGCACCGACTGCGGCAAGGACGAGGCAAGCACCGCGTTGCGCCCGACGTGGAAGGATTGCTCGCCCGCCTGCCCGACGCAGCCCATGATCACGTCCTCCACCGACGCGGGATCGATTCCCGCGCGGGCAACGAGGGCATCGAGCACCTCGGCGGCCATGTCCGCCGGGTGCCAGTCCTTGAGGGCCCCGCCCCGTCTTCCTCCAGCGGTTCGGGCGGCAGCGACGATATAGGCTTCGGGCATCGGCGAACTCCTTCGAATGCCGGCGGGATTAGCGGCAATCCCCCGCCCCGCAAAGCACGCCCTTGCTGCAAGCACGGCAGCGCGCCGGTTTTCCCTGTTGTTCCAAGGCAATCCGGGAAAGCCGCTCGACACCGCTCTTCCTTCGGCTAGGGTGCGCGTCTGGGAATTGGGGAAGTTTGAGTGAATCTCGCGAAGGTGAAATGGCTTGCCGCCGCGGCAGTGCTGACCGCGGCGGCGACCCCGGTGCTGGCGATCGATCCGTTGCCGGCCGACGCGAAGCTTGAAACCGACCCGGCAATCGAGACCGGAGCCCTGGCCAACGGCCTCCGCTACGCCATCGCCGCCAACAACACGCCCGCCGACGCAGTGTCGCTGCGCCTCGTGGTTCGGGCCGGCAGCTTTGACGAGGAAGAGGACGAACGCGGCTTCGCCCACTTCATCGAGCATATGGCGTTCCGCTCCACCCGGGGCGCGCCGGGCGGCACGCTGGACAACCGGCTCGGCGTATTCGGCGTCGCCCTGGGCCGCGACCAGAATGCCTTCACCGACATGACCTCGACGGTGTACAAGATCGACTTTCCACACAAGGACATGAAGGCGATCGCCGAGGTGCTTGGCTGGATGCGCGATGCGGCCGACGGGATCGTCTTCACGCCCGCGGCCGTGGATGCGGAGCGCGCCGTCGTATTGGCCGAACTGCGCACCCGCAGCGGTCCCGCCAACGATGCGGCACAGGCGATCACCCGCTTTCAGGCCGCGGGCCTGCGCTCGGGCGACCGCGATCCCGGCGGCACTCCGCAAAGCCTGGCCGCCGCGCGGCCGGAGACGTTGCAGGCCTTTCACCGCCGCTGGTACCGGCCGGACAATGCAACGGTGGTGGTCACCGGCGCGGTTGACGCGGCGGAAATCAAGACGCTGCTCCACGCCAGCTTTGGAAGCTGGCGGGCAGAGGGCGACAAGCCGAAGCGGGCGGCCGCCGCCGCCGCCTTGCCGCCGCGTCCCCCGGAAGCGCTCACCTTTGCTTCGGCCGCGATGCCGCAGATCGTCGCCGCCTGCCGGATGGCTCCCCTGGATATCGATGGCAAGCCGTCGATGGAGCGGCTTCGCCGAGAGGCGCTGTCCGGGCTTTGGTCTCAAGTTCTGAACGCCCGCCTGGGTCACCGCACCAACAGTTCCGGTTCGGGGCTGCTGGGCGCCGGAGCGATCGTGGAACGCGATGGTCCCGATGCGAAGGCGACTTGCGTCGTCGGCGTGCCGGCCGAAGGCAAGTGGCAGGACGCCATTGTGTCGGTTGAAGCCGAGATGCGGCGCCTCGCAACGGACGGCCCAACGGTGAAGGAAGTCGAGTCCGCGGTCGAGCAGTTGCAGATTCTGGCGACGACCGAGGAGATTGGCGGCGGAACGCGCAAGACGCCGGCGCTTGCCGATGAAATCGCCGAAGCGGAAAATACGGGCACAGTCGTTGAAGCGCCTGCCAAGCGCCTCGAAAGCCTCGCAACCGCCGTCGGTTCGCCGACCCCCGCGGACGTCCGCCAGGCGATCGCCTCGGACTGGGCCGGAACGGGACCGGCCATTGTTCTCGTTTCGCCCGAGCCGGTAGACCGCGAACAGGTAGCCGCCGCCTGGACGGCGAGCGAGAAAGCAAAGCCGCTTGCCGCTTATGCGGACGCCGAGGCCGTGGAATGGCCGTATGTCGATTTCGGCAAAAAGGGGAAGGTCGCAAAACGCCTGGAGGTGCCCGTGCCGGGGGTTGAGCGCTTTGTGTTCAAGAACGGCGTGGTTCTAAGCTTTCGGAAAACCGAGAGCAGCGAACCGGCGCAGATTCGGGTCGTGCTCGGCAACGGCCAAAGCGCGCTCACTCCGGCGCTTCGCCAGCCGACTCAGCTTGCCGCCAGCATGGTGCCGATAGGCGGCCTTGGAAAGCTGGATTACGAGGGAATCCGGCGGGCAATCGGCCATGACGCCTGGATGTTCACGCTTTCCCCGGGCACCGACTCCTGGGGGATTGGAGCGAGCGCCTACCCGTACAACCTGGAGCAGGAACTGCAGGTCCTCGCCGCCTATCTCACCGATCCGGGCTTCGGTCCGCTGATCGACGAGAAGATCCCGACGGGGCTCGATATCGCCTACCGGCTTGGCGCCGCCGACCCGACCGTTGCCGCGCTCGACTCCATTGAAGAGAAGTTCTTCCCGGACCAGAAGTCCTATCCGCGACGCGAATCCTTTGGTGCCATCGGCTCCGCAGACTTGGCCAAACTGCTCAAACCGGTCCTTACCGAAGCGCCGCTTGAACTTACAATTGTCGGGAACCTGACGGAAAAGCAGGTGCGCAACATGGTGGCCCGCACCTTTGGAGCATTGCCGCCGCGCGCCCCGCTTGCGCCGCCGCAGGGGCCCGGACCCTTCCGCCGTTTCAGCGACGAGCGTCCGGCGCCGCTTACCGCATTCCACCAAGGACCGGCCGACAAGGCTGCAATCATGGTGGTCTGGCCTTTATGGGTCGCCTCGCCGCAGCGTCGGCCGGAGGAACATGCGATGACCCTCCTCGCCGCCGTGTTCCAGCAGCGCCTGCTCCAGCGCCTGCGCGTCGAGACCGGCCGAACCTACGCCCCAGGAGTGTCGAGCGCGATGCCCGACGGTGCCGACCAAGGAGTTCTGACCGCGTTGGTGGACGGCGCTCCGGGTGAAGCGAACGGATTGCTGAAGACGATCCGCGACGTCGCCGCCGACCTCGCCTCCGGCAAGATCGAGCAGGAGGAGATCGACCGCGTCCGGGAGCCGCTGATCGCGCAGATGCGTCAAAGCCTTGCCTCGGACGCCGTATGGGCCAACACGGTGGCCGGCTCCGTGCGTCACCCGGAGGTTTTCGACGATGTGCTCGGCTTCGAAGCGCAGATAAAGGCGGTGACGCTCCCGATGGTGCGCGCGGCCGCTTCCGACTGGCTGGCGCGCGCGCCGGTGGTCGGGTTAGGAATGCCGGCACCGGCGGATGCTACGGCCGCAAAGGGGGATCCGCTCCCGAAAGGCGCCGCGCCGGCGCCCGGCGGCGGCAGCCGGTAGAGGCGCAAAAGGGGGAAAGAGCATGCCCGATACTACCGATACATTCCGCTCCTCCACCTGGGGATGGCTGCGCGGCACGCTTGCCGGCTGGGCGACGGTGTTGATGGCGGTGGCCGGGATCGGCGCTTCGGCGTCTGGCGCATGGGGCCTATGGCCGGTCGCGGCGACCGGCCTGGCGCTGCTCGTCATTCTCTGGAAGTGGTTCGAGAACATGGCGGCGAGCTTTAGCGTCGCCGAAGACCGGCTGATCGTCCGCCGCGGCATCTTCATGAAAAGCATCGACGAGGTCGAGCTTTACCGCGTCAAGGACGTCCGCCTCGATTTCAGCCTGGTCAACCAATGGGCCGGCATCGGCACCCTGTGCATCGGCTCAAGCGATGAAACCACCCGCGGCGGCGCACTCGTCATCCGCCACATCGAACACGCCCAGGAACGCCGCGAAGACCTGCGCCGCCTCGTCGAAGCCGCCCGCCAGAAACGCCGCGTCCGCGAGATCGACATGATGCACGAGGATATTTGAGGATCAACCGTTCCTAAACGTCCGCCAGTTAAGGCGGTGGAGTGACAGACCAGCCTCTTGCCGCCGCTTTCGGAACTCGTCCCATCCAATCGTTCGCCACAGCAAGAAACGATTGGCTAAACGCCTTTGCCCGCCTCGAACTTGAGATCGGCAGGTGCATCCATCGGGTGAGCGAGACATCCGAGGAGCGAGGAAGACCTTTGGCGCAACGGCTGAAGACGCTCGCCGCGACAAAAGCGAGTCCACGTTGCTCAAAGGCTGAAATATCGAGGCTGCCAGACCTCTGCGCAGCCTCCGAGCAACTGCTTTCGCTCAGAGCCTCTCTCGTCCACTCGATCATGGTCGAGGGACGGAGAGAGAACGAGCCTGTGGCCTTCTTTCAAAACGTGAGCGAAGCTCTCGCCCAAACTACGCTCTACCACGTTTTCAGCACCGAAGACTTTGAACGCACCCGCAAAGAAGTGACCACGTTGGCGGAAACGTTCGCGCGGTTCCCTAAGGCTTCCGCGCCACCCCAACCAAAGCCGGCCTCAGCAACCGGTCCTTGATCATGTAGCCCGCCTGCATTTCCTGGACGACCGTGCCCGGCTCTGCATCCGACGGCATTTCCACCATCGCCTGGTGGCGGTTGGGGTCGAGCGGCAGGCCCATGGCTTCGACCTTGGTGATGCCGTTTCGCGCAAAGATCGCGTCGAGCTCGCGCGAGGTCGCCTCGATGCCGGTCAAGAGGTTCTTCACCCGCTCGTCGGTGCGCACGTCCTCGGGCACCGCGGCAAGCGCGCGGTCGAGATTGTCCTTCACGCTCAGCATGTCGCGCGCGAAGCCGGTGGAGGCGTAAGCCGCGGCCGTGATCTTTTCCTGCTCCAGACGGCGGCGGACGTTCTGGGTCTCGGCCTGGGCGTAGAGTACGCTCTGGCGCGCTTCTTCCAGCTCCTTGGTGAGATCGGCAACGCGTTGATCCGGCGCGCTTTCCCCGCCCGCAACTTCGTCTTCCGCAACGTCCAACTGAAACTCGTTTTCTTCAATCATGCCATCAATCTCGATAGTGCCTGTGCCGTGAAATCTACCATGGGTACCACCCGCGCATAGTTCAACCGCGTCGGGCCGATAACCCCCACCACGCCGACCACCCGCCCGTCGGCGCCGCGGTAGGGCGCGGCGATCACCGAGGAGCCGGACAGCGCGAACAATTTATTCTCCGATCCGATGAAGATCTTCATCCCCTGCCCGGCCCGCGCGCTCTCCAGCAGGCGGACGATCTCCTCCTTGCCCTCGAGCTCGTCGAGCAGCTGGCGGACCCGTTCGAGGTCGGCGGCTGCGCCCTGGTCGAGGAGGTTGGCCTGGCCCCTGACGATAAGCACGGGTCGCTGGGCCCCGTCCTCGGACCAGACGGCGAGGCCGCTTGCGATCAGCGCCTGCGACGCCTGGTCGAGCGCCGCCTTGCCCGCGCCGATCTCGGCGGCGAGCCGCCCGCGCGCCTCGTGCAAGGTGAGGCCGGCGAGGCGCGAACTGACAT
>DASVUV010000061.1:0-41006 GCA_036386875.1 Allosphingosinicella sp. | reverse complement strand
TCTTCCGGCTTGGCGTTTTCGCCGATGATCATGCCTTCGTAGACCGGCTCCTGCGGGCCGACCATGAGGATGCCCCGCTCTTCCAAGGGCCCGAGGGCGTAGGTCACCGTTTCGCCCGAACCGTTGGAGATAAGAACGCCGTTCTGGCGGCCCTCGATCCGGCCCTTATAGGGGCCGTAACGCTCGAACATGCGGTTCATGATGCCGGTGCCGCGGGTGTCCGACAGGAACTCGCCATGGTAGCCGATCAGGCCGCGCGAGGGGCCGGAGAAGGTGATGCGCGTCTTGCCGCCGCCGGACGGGCGCATGTCGGTGAGCTCCGCCTTGCGCTGCGCCATCTTCTCGACGACCGTGCCCGAATATTCGTCGTCGACGTCGATCACGACCTGCTCGTAGGGCTCCTCGCGGCCGTCCGGGCCGTCCTGGAACAGCACGCGGGGGCGGCTGATGGTCAGCTCGAAGCCTTCGCGGCGCATGGTTTCGATGAGGACGCCCAATTGAAGCTCGCCGCGGCCGGCGACTTCGAAGCTGTCCTTGTCGGCGCTTTCGGTGATTTTGAAGGAGACGTTGCCTTCCGCCTCGCGCTCCAGGCGGTCGCGGATCATTCGGCTGGTTACCTTACTGCCTTCGCGGCCGGCCATCGGCGAATCGTTGACCGTGAAGGTCATCGCGAGGGTCGGCGGATCGATCTTCTGGGCGTGGAGCGGCTCGGTGACCGACGGCTCGACGATCGAGTTGGAGACGGTGGCCTTGGTGAGGCCGGCGATGGCGACGATGTCGCCCGCGCCCGCTTCCTCGACGGCGACCCGCTCGATGCCGCGGAACACGAAGATCTTGGTGGCGCGGCCGGCTTCGACCTCGACGCCGTCGGCGTCGATCGCCTTGATCGGCATGTTGAGCTTGAGCTTGCCGCTGGCGATGCGGCCGGTGAGCACGCGGCCGACGAAATTGTCGCGGTCGAGCAGGGTGGCGAGCATCTTGAACGGGCCGTCCGGATCGGCGTCGGGCGCGGGGACGTGGCGGACGATGGTTTCGAACATCGGGTCGAGCGTGCCTTCGCGGACGTCGTCGGTGAGGCCGGCATAGCCGTTGCGGCCGGACGCGTAGAGCACCGGGAAATCGAGCTGCTCGTCATTGGCCTCGAGGCTGAGGAACAGTTCGAAGCATTCGTCGAGCACTTCGGCGGCGCGGGCGTCGGGGCGGTCGATCTTGTTGACGACGACGATGGGTTTCAGGCCCAGCGCGAGCGCCTTGCCGGTGACGAACTTGGTCTGCGGCATCGGGCCTTCGGCGGCGTCGACGAGCAGGATGACGCCGTCGACCATCGACAGGATGCGCTCCACCTCCGCGCCGAAGTCGGCGTGGCCGGGCGTGTCGACGATGTTGATGTGCGTGGTGATACCGTCATGTTCCCACTCGACCGACGTGCACTTGGCCAGGATGGTGATCCCGCGCTCTTTCTCCAGGTCGTTGGAATCCATGGCCCTTTCCTCAACGCGCTGGTTGTCGCGAAAGGTGCCGGACTGGCGAAACAGCTGATCGACGAGAGTCGTCTTGCCGTGATCGACGTGCGCAATGATCGCCACGTTGCGGAGGCTCATTTTATAGGTCCTGTCAGGATTGGGATTTGCGGCCCCTATACGCAGGTCAATGCGGCCTGACTAGGGCAGTAACGCGCGGGGCGCGGCGCCCAGCCTAGAAGTCGACCTGGGCGCGGAGGCCGAACGTGTCGACGCCGAAGCCGCGCTGCTCCGGCGGCTCGGTGGAGCCCGGGACGATGACGGCGGCACGGGGGCCGCCTTCGTAGCCCGCGCGGCCATATTGGGCGACGAAGCGCAGGTAATCGGTCGGGTTCCAGATCAGGCTCGCCTCGAGCCCAAGCTGGCGGCCGCCGTTGACGAAATCGGGCGCGGCGAGGCCGGTGCCGGAGACGCGGTCGGCGAGATCGACATAGTCGGCGCGGACGTTGACCTGCAGAGCGCCCCAGCCGCCTTTGTCGAAGGGCTTGGAGACTTTGGTGCGGTCCCAGCGGCCGCCTTTGTAGCCGCGGCTTTCGCCGGTGAGGTAAAGGCCGACTTCGGCGTAGGCGGAGGCGAAGGCGGGGTCGCCCGCGTAGAAGAGGCCGCCGCCGGCGCCGTTGTTGGGGCCGAAGCTGCGGCCGGCGCGGAAGCCGCGGGTCCAGACGCGCTGCGCTTCCGCGGCGAAGTGCAGCGGGCCATGAATGGCGCCGAGCTCCAGGCCGGCGATGTCGTCGCCGTCCGCCGCAATCGCGCCGGTGTCGATGAAGCGCTGATCGGTGAGCTGGGTGAGCGGCCGGGCGCGGTACTGGACGTTTTGCGCATCCTGTTGCGCGACGCGGTGCTGGAAATTGGCGCCAACGTGGAGGCGGGTGCCGCCGAAGTCCGGCGAGAAGGTGCCGCGCACGCTTGCCTGCCAGCCGGTGCGGTTGAAGGCGGCGTTGTTGATCTCCTGCCCGAACAGGCCGGCGCTGAGCGTGTAACGGTCGTTCTTCGGATCGTTGAGCGAGACGCCGACACCCAGGCGGCGGTTGTAGACGAAGGCGTCGGTCAGCGAGGCGCGCTCGAGGAAGCTGGTGAAGCGCGAGCTCGTCACCGTTTCCAGGCTCGAATAGGGGAAGAAATTGCCGATCGTGATCTGGAGCGGGCTCTTCTCTCCCCGATACGTCAGGACGACGTCCTCATAGTCCACGGCGCCCTGCGCCAGGTTGAATTCGGCCTTGTAGGCGAAGCCGCCGGGGAGCGTGCCTTCGGCGCCGATGATCAGGCGGCGGCCCCGGGAGTTCCAGCCGAGATTGTTGTAGTTGAGGCCGCCAACGGTACCGGTCCGCTCCGGCCCGGGGGTGCCGACATAGCCGGCGTCGAACTGCAGCACGCCGGTGGGCTTGAAGCTGAAGCCGTTCTTGCCGGTAAATTGCGGCGCGCCTTTCCAGCTTGGATTTTCGGCGGCAGCAGGGGCGGCAGTGGCGACGGCGACAGGAGCAGGCGCGGCCTCCACCGGCTTCGCTTTCAGCGCCGCGACTTCCGCCTCGAGCTGGGCGATTTTCGCCCGCATGGCGGCAAGCTCGGCCGCGATCGCGTCGGTGCGGTCCTGCGCCTGCACGGGCGCGGCCAGCGCGGAGGCGAGCAGTGCCGCGGTGAAAGTCTTGCCGATCATCTTATCCTCCGTGCATCCGCCGCGGGCGCGCTTCCCTTACAGACCGGTGACGCCGCTATTTCAGTTGAGCGTCCAAAAGGTGACAACATCATGACAACCGATCCACATGTTTCGCGCCCGGCCCAAAGCCGCTAGGCGGGGCGCATGGCACGGGCAAGCGGCGGGCGTATCCTTCTCGGCATCGGTGTGGCGGCGCTTGCCTTGTCCGGCGCGGCTGCGATCAATGCACCAGTCTTCGCGGCCTTGTTGGGGCTGGTCGGCGGGGCGGTGGCTGCGCTGATCGTCGCCGGCGCGTTCGGCGCGGAGGAACAGCGCGCAAGCGAGGACGCTCCCGTGGCCGATCCCCTTGCCCGCGCCCGCGAGGTGCTGGAGGCCCTGCCCGATCCGATGCTGCTCCTCGACGGCGGCCATGTCGCGCTCGCCAATGCGCCTGCTCGAACCCTGTTCGGCGATTGGGCCGAGGGTCAGGACGTTCGCCTTGCATTGCGCCACCCCGCGGCACTGGAACGCCTGGCGCGCGCCGGAGACGGAGAGGTGGAGCGGCTCGAAGTGGTCGGCATCGGCGACGCCGAGCGCCGCTGGCTGCTTGCCATCGCGCCCTTGTCGGAAGGCTGGCGGCTGATCCACCTGTCCGACCGGAGCGAGGCGGCGGCGGCCGAGCAGATGCGGATCGATTTCGTCGCCAACGCAAGTCACGAACTGCGCACCCCGCTGGCGACGTTGCTTGGTTTCATCGAAACCTTGCGCGACGACGAAGCGGCGGGCGATCGGGACCTGCGCCAGCGCTTCCTCGGCATCATGAACGATGAGGCCAAGCGCATGCAGCAGCTCATCGACGACCTCATCACCCTGTCGCGGGTGGAGGCGGAGCGCTTCCGGCCGGTGCTCGATCCGGTGGACCTTGTGCCGCTAGTCGAGGAAGTGCGCTCCGGCTGCGCGCTGCTTCTTGCCGAGCGCAAGAACCGGCTGGTGATCGAAGCGCTGGACGGCGGCGCCCGCGTGCCCGGAGACCGTACCCAGCTCCTCCAACTCGTCCGCAACCTGATCGTCAACGCCGCCAAATATGGCCGCCGCGAGACGGACATCGTTGTGCGAATCGCCGAAGACGGTGCCGAGCGCCTGCGCCTCAGCGTCGCCGATCAGGGCGAGGGCATTGCGCCCGAGCACCTCCCCCGCCTTACAGAGCGCTTCTACCGGGTCGATGCCGGCCGAAGCCGTGCCGCCGGCGGAACCGGGCTCGGCCTTGCCATCGTCAAGCATATCGTTGGGCGGCACCGGGGCCGGCTGGAGATCAAAAGCACGCTCGGCTCCGGCACCAGCGTGGAGGTTACCCTGCCCAAAGCGGCCGCACCCGATGCGCCTGCTGTAACATCACTGTCATCATAACGTCACAGAACTCACGCCGAACGGACCTAGAAAGTCGCCAAGCCCGAATCCGGGACTTGATGGAGGCAGAGTTGAAGAATTTCCTGATCGCGGCGCCGGTCGCCGCCCTCGCCCTGGCCGCCTGTGGCGACAAGCCCGGCGGCGCTGGAAACCAGCAAATCCAGATCGTCGGTTCCTCCACAGTCTACCCGTTCACCACCGCGGTGGCCGAGCAGTTCCAGCGCACCAACCAGGGCATGAGCGCCATCGTCGAATCGACGGGGACCGGCGCGGGGATGAAGCTGTTCTGCGGCGGCGTCGGCGACAATTTTCCCGACATGACCAACGCGTCGCGGCGCATCAAGGCGTCGGAAGCGGCGGATTGCACCAAGAACGGCGTCAAGCAGATCATCGAAGTGCCGGTTGGGATCGACGGGCTTGCGCTGATCGAAGCGTCGGCGACGCCCGCCTTCACGCTCACCGTGCGCGACGTCTACGCGGCGCTCGCCGCCAACCCGTTCGGCAAGGGCCCCAACACCGCCAAGACCTGGAAGGACGTCAATCCGTCGCTTCCCGCAATCGCAATCCAGGTGTTCGGCCCGCCGCCGACCTCGGGCACGCGCGACAGCTTCGCCGAGCTGATCCTGGAGAAAGGCTGCGACGCGGATCCGGCGATGAAGGCGCTGAAGGACAGCGACAAGGACAAGCACAAGGACCTGTGCACCAAGATCCGCGAGGACCGCGCTTATGTGGAAGCGGGCGAGAACGACAACCTTCTTGTCCAGAAGGTGTCGCAGAACCCCGGCGCGATCGGCATCCTCGGCTATTCCTTCCTGGAAGAGAATGCGACCAAGGTGAAGGGCATTCCGCTCAACGGCATCGCGCCGACCGCGGCAACGATCAGCGACCTTTCCTACCCGGGCGCGCGCCAGGTCTACGTCTACGCCAAGGGCGAGCATGTGGGAGTGATCCCCGGCATGAAGGAGTTCCTTGCCGAATATGCCCGCGCCTGGAGCAAGGGCGGCTATCTCGAGCGCCGCGGCCTGATCCCCTCGCCCGCCGACGTGCAGGCCAAGGCGACGCAGGCGGCGACCCAGCTTACGCCGCTCAACGTGGCCGAACTGAAGTAAGGAAGGTCGCGCCGGGTGCCGCCTGATCGGCCCCGGCGCACCTCAATGGAAGAAGAACAGCTTACGTGTCGCCCTTCGCACTGTTCCTGATGGTGATCGGCCTTGCCGCGCTCGGCTGGGTGGCGGCGCGTGGGCGTTCGCTTGCCTTCGCCAGGGCTGCCAATGGCGGCGCGGCGGGGGACCGGCCCCATTCGCTGCCCGCTTACCACGGCTGGTACGTGGCGTTGTGGGCGGCGATCCCTGCCCTTCTCTTCATCCTGGTCTGGTCGCCGGTTTCGGACCGGCTGGTGATGGACGCGCTGATGTCCCACCCGGCCGCGAGCAGCCTGCCGCCGTTCGAGATGCAGAAGGCCGCGATCCTGCGCGATGCCCGCGACATCGCCGAGGGCGCGAAGCAGGCGAGCTTCTACTCGCAGGCCAACCAGCTCGCGCCGGTCTACGGCGAGACGCAGGGGCGCTACCGGCTGATCGGCGCAATCGTGGCGCTGCTCCTCGCCTTTGCCGGCGGCGCCTTCGCGTTCAGCCGGGTCTCGCCCCACTTCCGCGCCCGCACCCGGGTCGAGCGGCTGGTGATGGCCGCGTTGCTCCTCGCCTCGCTGATCGCGATCCTGACCACCGCCGGAATCGTGGCGTCCCTGCTGTTCGAGAGCATCCGCTTCTTCTCGATGGTCAACCCGCTGGAATTCCTGTTCGGCACCAACTGGAGCCCGCAGACCGCCATGCGCGCCGACCAGGCGGGTTCTTCCGGGGCGTTCGGGGCTATCCCGCTCTTCTGGGGCACGATCTTCATCGGCGCGATCATCGCCATGGCGGTCGCGATCCCGCTTGGGCTGATGAGCGCCATCTACCTCACCCAATATGCGCGGCCGCGGGTGCGCAAGTGGATGAAGCCGACACTGGAGATGCTCGCCGGTGTGCCCACCGTGGTCTACGGCTATTTCGCCGCGCTGACCGTCGCCCCTGCGGTGCGCGACTTCGGCCAGGCGATAGGGATCACCTCCGCTTCTTCGGAAAGCGCCCTCGCCGCCGGGCTGGTGATGGGCATCATGATCATCCCGTTCGTCTCCTCCATGGCCGACGATTCGATCACCGCAGTGCCGCAGGCGATGCGCGACGGCTCGTTGGCAATGGGCGCGACCAATTCCGAGACGATCCGCAAGGTGCTGGTGCCGGCCGCCCTCCCCGGCATCGTCGGTGGGGTGCTGCTCGCCGTCAGCCGGGCGATCGGCGAAACGATGATCGTGGTGATGGCCGCCGGTTTGGCCGCCAACCTCACCGCCAATCCGTTTGCCAGCGTCACCACGGTGACGACGCAGATCGTGCAATTGCTCACCGGCGATCAGGAGTTCGACAGCCCCAAGACGCTTGCCGCCTTCGCGCTTGGGCTGGTGCTGTTCATCGTCACCTTGCTGCTCAACATCGTCGCCCTGCGCGTAGTCAAAAAGTATCGCGAAGCTTATGAGTGACGCCCCCGCCAAACGCACGCCCACCGACTGGAATGCCGACGCCATGCAGCGCCGCATCCGCGGCCGCTATGCCGCCGAGCGGCGCTTTCGCCTGGTCGGGCTGTTCGCCGTCCTGCTGTCGGCGGGCTTCCTCGCGTTCCTGCTTATCTCGATGATGTCGAACGGCCTGCGCGGGTTCACGCAGACGGACGTGCGGGTCGATATCGACTTTGCCAAAAGCGCCATCTTGCTTGATCCCGCCACGGTGGAACGGGACGGCGCGCGTGCACTGGCCGGCGCGAACATCGAAGCCGCCGTCGCCGCGGCAGCCGAGGCGCAATACGGCCCCGGCGCGGCGCGGCTGCTGTCGGACAGCGCCTGGCTGCGAGTCGAGCGCGGCATTGTTGCTGAGCCTGCCATGCTGGCCGGCAGGCACAGCTTCTGGCTCCCTGCGGCCACCGAAATCGACCAGGCGGCGAAGACCGACTCCGATCCCGAAGCCGAGCGGATCGCCGCCCGGCTCGAGCAGGCCGGCGCGCTCAAGACCAGCTTCAACACCGAATTCCTGACCGGCGCCGACGCGACCGATCCCGCGGCGGCCGGCATCTGGGGTGCGTTCAAGGGTTCGCTGCTGACCATGCTGGTGACGATCGCCTTGGCCTTTCCGGTCGGCGTCCTCTCCGCCGTCTACCTGGAGGAATATGCGCCGCGGAACCGCTGGACCGACCTCATTGAAGTGTCGATCAACAACCTTGCCGCGGTGCCATCGATCATCTTCGGGCTGCTCGGCCTTGCCGTGTTCCTCAACACCATGCACCTGCCCCGCTCGGCGCCTTTGGTGGGCGGCCTGACGCTGGCGCTGATGACCATGCCGGTGATCGTCATCGCCGGCCGCAACGCGATCAAATCGGTGCCGCCGTCGATCCGCGACGCGGCGCTCGGCATCGGCGCGTCCCGGGTGCAGGTGGTGTTCCACCATGTCCTGCCGCTGGCGCTGCCCGGCATCCTCACCGGCACGATCATCGGCATGGCCCGTGCGCTCGGCGAGACGGCGCCGCTGCTGATGATCGGCATGCGTGCCTTCATCTCCAGCCCTCCTGGCGGCATAACCGATCCGGCAACCGTGCTTCCCGTCCAGGTCTTCCTGTGGTCTGACGAAGTCAGCCGTGGGTTCGTCGAAAAGACCTCGGCCGCGATCATCGTGCTTCTGCTCTTCCTCCTCGCGATGAACGGGCTGGCCATCTACCTCCGCAACAAATTCGAACGGCGCTGGTGACAGACATGAACCATATCCCGAACGACGCCGCGCCCAAGATGACGGCCCGCGACGTCAGCGTCTTCTACGGCGCCAAGAAGGCGATCGACGCCGTATCGATCGACATCAGCCAGGAGCATGTGACCGCCTTTATCGGCCCGTCGGGCTGCGGCAAATCGACCTTCCTGCGCACGCTCAACCGGATGAACGACACCATCGCCAGCGCGCGGGTGGAAGGGCAGATCGCGCTCGACGGGGAGGACATCTACTCCTCCGGCATGGACGTGGTGCAGCTGCGCGCCCGCGTCGGCATGGTGTTCCAGAAGCCGAATCCATTCCCCAAGTCGATCTACGAGAACGTCGCCTACGGGCCGCGCATCCATGGCCTCGCCAATGCCAAGGCGGACATGGACGGGATCGTTGAGAAATCGCTGAAACGCGCGGGACTTTGGGAGGAAGTGAAGGACCGGCTGCAGGAGAGCGGCACTGCCCTTTCCGGCGGGCAGCAGCAGCGGCTGTGCATCGCACGGGCCATTGCGGTGGATCCCGAGGTGATCCTGATGGACGAACCCTGCTCGGCGCTCGACCCCATCGCCACGGCCAAGATCGAGGAGCTGATCCACGAGCTTCGCGGCCGTTACGCGATCGCCATCGTGACCCACAATATGCAGCAGGCGGCGCGGGTGTCGCAGCGCACCGCCTTTTTCCACTTGGGCACGCTCGTCGAATATGGCGAAACGTCCGACATCTTCACCAATCCGCGCGTCGAGCGCACCAAGGATTACATCACCGGCCGCTACGGCTGAGGGGACAAAGCATGGCCACCGGACACACGCTCAAGGCTTTCGACCAGGACCTCGACCAACTGCGCGCAAGCATCGCCGAAATGGGCGGACTCGCCGAGGCGGCGATTGCGGACTCGATGCGGGCGCTTGTGAACCGCGATGTCGAGACGGCGCAGCGGGTCATCGAGGACGACAAGAAGCTCGACGCGCTGGAGACGGAGATCGAGCGGCTCGCGGTGCAGATCATCGCCCTTCGCGCGCCGATGGCCAACGACCTGCGCGAAGTGGTGGCGGCCTTGAAGATCGCCGGCATCGTCGAGCGGATCGGCGATTACGCCAAGAACATCGCCAAGCGCGTCTCCGCGATCGACGAAGGGCGCAATCTCAAGCCGCTTTCCCTGCTGCCGGAGATGGCGCGGATGACCGGCGACATGCTTCATTCGGTGCTTGATGCCTTTGCCGCGCGCGATGCGCACAAGGCGGCGGACGTGTGCGAGCGCGACAAGGCGGTGGACGATTTCTACAATTCGATCTTCCGCACGCTGCTGACCTTCATGATGGAGGATCCGCACAACATCACGCCGGCGACCCACCTGCTGTTCATCGCCAAGAACCTCGAGCGGATCGGCGATCACACCACCAACGTCGCCGAGATGGTCTATTTCGCCGCCACCGGCACCCATCTCGGCGAGCGCGAGCGGGGCGTGGACAGCCTCGCCCCGCGGAGCTGATGGACGGCGCGACGATCCTGGTCGTGGAGGACGACCGGCCGCTGGCCGAGCTCCTCCACTTCCACCTCACTCGCGCCGGTTACGCCGTGCGGCAGACCGGCGACGGGCACGAAGCGCTGACCCTCGCCCGCGCCGAGAAGCCTGATCTCGTCCTGCTCGACTGGATGATCGAGGGCATGGCTGGGATCGAGGTCTGCCGGCTGCTCCGCACCAAGGAGGAAACTGCCGGCATTCCGGTGATCATGCTTACCGCGCGCGGCGAGGAAGCTGACCGCCTGCAGGGGCTGGACACCGGCTCCGACGATTACGTCACCAAGCCATTCTCGCCGAAGGAACTGGTCGCCCGCGTCGCTGCCGTGCTGCGCCGGATGCGGCCGGCTCTGCCCGAGGCGCGGCTTGAGGTCGGCGACCTCGAAATGGACGTTTCGAGCCACAAGGTGCGGCGCGGCGGCGCGGCAATCCACCTTGGCCCAACCGAATACCGGCTGCTGCGCTTCTTTATGGAAAATCCCGGGCGGGTTTTCGCGCGCGAGCGGCTGATCCAGCGCATCTGGGGCGACGAAAGCGAGATTCAGGAAAAGACCATCAACGTCAGCATCCGCCGCCTCCGTGAGGCGCTGAACGAAGGCGGGCGGAGCGACGTGATCCGGACCGTCCGCTCCGCCGGCTATGTGCTGGATGTGAGCGGAGAAGGGTGACCGCGCGTTAAGCCCCTCTCCTTCAGGGGAGGGGTTTGGGGAGGGGAATGTGCCGTCCCTGAAATTCGTAAGGTGGAGTTGGATTACAGGCCCCTCCCCAACCCCTCCCCTGAAGGGGAGGGGCTAGAAAGCCCCCTTAGAACTTCACCTCGAGGCCGAGGCTGAAGCTTCGGCCGAGCGCGTAGCTGTTGGTGTCGACGCGCGAACCGTTGAGGGTCTGGAACTCCTCATAATCCTCTCCGGTGAGGTTGCGCGCTTCGAACTTGAGTTCGCCGTCCACGCCGAACAGGCGGATGCCCTCGCGCATCACGAAGTCGAGGCGGAGGCCCGGCTCCTCGACGATGTCCGGCTGGTCGCCCGGGCCGCGGTTGGTGACCCGGCGGCTGGAGTAAGTGAGAAGCAGGGTCTGCTGCGACAGGCGGTCGGTGTTTTCCAAGCCGATCTGCAGATTAACGAGGTGCTTCGACTGGCCGGTGAGCGGCGTGCCGTTGTCGAATACGTTGGCGGCGGGCACCGGAACGCCGCCGGTGCCGACGGGAATGGTGGTGTCCCCTTCCCCCACCTTGATGGCGGATTGCGACCAGGTGTAGTTGCCGATCAGCACCAGGCGGCGCGGCGAGAAGAAGCCGCCGAGGTTGCCGAGGCCGACATATTTCTGCGCCTCCCCCTCCACGCCCTTCAGCGTCGCCGAGGGGGCGTTGGCGAAGGTGGTGAAAAAGGTGCCGCCCTGCTGGAAGGCGACGGTTTCGATCGGCCGGTCGATCCTTTTCCAGAAGGCCGCCAGGCTGAGGCGCTGGTCACGGGCGAAATACCATTCCCAGCGCGCTTCGGCGTTGAGCAGCTCGCTGTCGCTCAGATATTGGTTGCCGAAGAAAGTGCGGTCGGTTTCCGGATCGGAATATTGCTGCGGCGCGAGTTCGCGGAACTGCGGGCGGGCGATGGTCTTCGAGCCGTGCAGGCGAAGCTGCATGTTGTCGGCAACCGTCCAGGTCAGCGTCGCGGCTGGGAGGAAATAATCCTGCTTGATGCGCGAGGCGCTGATGTCCGCGCCGCCGCTGCCGAAGATGTCGATCGGGGTCACCTGCTGGCGGCCGCTTTCGTAGCGCACGCCGGTCTGGAGGCGGAGGCCGGGGATGAACTCCGCTTCGGCCTGGACGTAGCCGGCCTTGACCTCCAGGTCCGCCTCGTAGCGCGCCGCGCCGGCGGTGCCCGAAATGTCGGTCAGGACAATGTTGTAGGTGTAGGTGTTGAAATCGGAGAGGAGGTAATCCGGACGCTCCTGCGGCACCTGGCCGGGCAGAATGTCGAGCGGCGTGTAGCGGAAGTCGCGGCGGGTCGCGGCGCGGTCGTTCATGAGATAAGCGGCGCCGGCGGAGAGCGTGATGTCGGGACCGGGAATTTTGTAGGAGAGGTCTCCCGCCACCGAATAGACGTTGTCGACGAGATTGCTGAACGACACCCGCGCGAACTGGCCGTTGGAGCGCAGGTCGTTGACGAAATCCTTGGCGGCATCGTCGTAGCGATAGCCGATTGTGCGCTCGTAGGGCGCATCGCGCCGCGACTGGGCGTAGGTGCCGCGGATGTCGGCGTCGAAACGGCCGAAGTCGAACTCGCCAACCAGTTGCGTGTCGATCAACTGCCGCGCAAACCAGGCGGTGTTGGAAATGTTGACGAGGTCCGAGCCGACGTTGATCTGGTTGGTGCCCTGCTGAATTCGCGCTTCCTTCAAGGTGTCGCGGATGAACAGGTTGGTCCACTTCACCTGGTGCTCGCCGAACTTCAGGCCGAAGCCGAGCAGGCCGTTCACCAGAATGCGGTTCTCGGTGGAGAAGAAGCGGTAATCGACGTCAGGCTGCAGCGTGTCCTCTCCGCCGACCGGGGTGATGCCAGCCGCGACCTGCTGGACGCCGCCGCGGGTTTCCCAGCCATTCGACCAGGAGGCCGCGAACAGCACGCTCAGTTCATTGGCGCCGAGATCGAAGTTGGTGCCGCCGGTGAGGCTGAGAGCCGCATTGGCGGGCGCGTCGAAGCGCTGGATGAGGGTGGTTGGGGCGTTGCTCAGGCTGGCGGTCAGGTCCTGGAGCTGGGTGCGGCTGAAGTTCGGGCCGACGGCAATCAGCTTGCCGCTGTTCAGCGCATCGCGGAATCCGGCCGGCAGGGTGCGGGTGCCGTCGTCGAAGCCGGTCCAGTCCGTGTCGCTGCCATAAGAGCCGTATGCGCGGCGGGAGGTCGTCTCGGTGTCGCCGCTTGTGCTGACGCCAACGGTGAGGAAGGGTTCGTCGACCTGCGACTTGGTGGTGAGGTTGATGACGCCGCCGCCGAACTCGCCCGGGTAAGCCACGGAGTAGCTTTTCTGGACTACCGAGCTGGCGATGATGCCGGTTGGGAAGATGTCGAGCGGCACCACCCGGCGCAGAGGCTCGGGCGATGGCAGCGGCGAGCCGTTGAGCAGCGCCAGCGAGTAACGCTCGCCGAGGCCGCGCACGTAGACGAAGCGGCCGCCCACCACGCTGAGGCCGGTCACGCGCTGGAGGGCGCCGGCGATGTCGCCCTCGCCGGTGCGCGCGATGTCGGCTGCAGAGAGGACGGAGACTACCTCGGGCGTGGAGCGCAGGACATTGGGAATGTTGCGCCCGGTAATGACGATCTCACCTTCATCCTCGTTCCCAGCGCCGGGGCCCGAAATCTCGACCGGCTGGCCGCCGGATTCCCCTTTGGCGACGAGGGTGCCGGACTCCGCGGCAGCGGCAGGCGCCTCGGCAATCTCCTGCGCGAAGGCGGCAGCGGGGATGAGCGCGGTGGAAAGCAGGAGCAGGCTCGCAAAGGCGGTGCGGCGGTTCATGGTCGGCCCCGATATTCTAGGTGTGTGGAGGGAGGCGGCGGGGCTCGCCCGCCGCCTCCAAAGCGTGCGCCGGCTCGGCTCAGGTCGTCGGCACCGCGGTGCAGGCGGGTGTTCCGAAGCCGAGGCCGCAGGTCCAGCCCTGGAACCAGAGGTCGCTGCTCCGCACCGCACCGGCGAAACCGGCGTTCTGGAAGAAGCTGGAGAAGCTGGTGATGCTCGACGCGGTCACGGCATTCTCGTTGGAGCCGTTGACGAAGATGTCGGTCAGCGTCGAGGTGCCGCTCGCGACATTGCTGTTGCCGTTGAAGATCGCCGCGATCTCGGCCCCGGTGATGTCGGCTTCGTCGCGGAACGGGGTGGCGCAGCCGAAGAAGACCGAGCGGAACACCGGAACGCCGTTCTCGTCGACCGCGGCGTTGGCTGGCTGGGTGGTCACCGCCTCGTCGATGTCGAGGCAGACCGTGGAGCCGGTGACGACGCTGTTGAGGAGCGCGAAATCGGTGCCGCCGCGCAGGAGAAGGGCATCCGGAGTGCGGCGGCTGATTGCGGTGACGTTGGCGAATTTGGGAAAGGAGCGCGGCGTGGAGTTGCCGTTGCCGGGCGTGTCCGCCTCGACGATGCGGTCGCCGCCCGTCGAGCGCTGGTTGACGATGACGAACTGGTTGGCGCCCTTGTAGCCGAAATCGGTGTCGAGGCTGTCGTCGTCCGCGCCGGTGATGACGATGTAGCGCCCGTTCACCGTTCCGCCGAACCATTCGATGCCGTCGTCGGAGCTGTTGTGGATCTGGATGTGGTCTAAAGTGCTGCCGGAACCGACACCGGCGAGGGTTAAGCCATTGAGTTCATTGCCTGCGGAAACTTCGAAGCCGGGGTAACGAATCTGCACGTAGCGGATGCGGCCGCTGTTGTCGGCGGACGAGGCGCCGCCGTAGAGGCCGGTGGTGCCTTCGACCTGGGACTGGCAGTTGACGCTGCCGCCGGCGACGTTGGGCTGGTTGCAGCGCTGAATGGGGGCGCGGCCGAGGATCACGACGCCGCCGAACTGGCCGATCGAATTGTCCGTCGCGGTGCCTTCGATATTCTGGCGGCTGGTGAACACGATCGGGCTGTTGGCGGTGCCTTCCGCGAAGATCTGCGAGCCGCGGTTGACGATCAGGAAATCGAGCCCGCCCGAGCCGAACAGGGTGACGCCCGGATCAATGGTGAGCTGCCCCGTCTGGGCGCCGGGAAGCGGGTTGCCGGGATCGCCGCCGGCGTCGGTGCCGACCTGCACCCGGCCGGCGAGCGAGTAGATCACGCCAGGCAAATTCTGGATCAGGCGCTGGCCGGTGATCGTGCCGGAGATTTCGCAATTGCGGCGGTTGGCGAGGACGCCGCGGTCGAAAGTGCCGCCGGGGCAGCTTGCCGCGGGGGTGTTGGCGGCGGGGGGTGGAGGCGGCGGTGGCGGCGGGGTGGTGCCGGTGTTGCCGCCATTGCCAAAGCCGCCTTCGCCAGGGGAAGCGACATCGTCCGGCCCGCAGGCGGTGAGCGCAAGGACGGTGGAGGTAAGCAGAAGAAGAGTGCGCAGCTTGGCCATGGGAGCCCCCTGATAAGTGTTCGGATGGTGCGCCCGGCTTCTGGGTGGCCGAGTCGCTCCGTTCGAATCGGGAGTTAGGGGGGTTCGGTGGCGCTTCTGTTACAGGTTTTGTGCTTGTTATGGATTTTGTCTTGCGGTTACTTGGAACTGCAACGGGTTTGTCATGGGATTGTCATATGAGACAAGGGAACGTTGCCTTGAGTTCCTCCCGGTTTGCGGAGCAAATGGGGAGGGGAACCACCCGTAGGGTGGTGGAGGGGTAATTGGCGCGGGGGTTTGTGGAGCGCGCATGGGTCTATCGTCGGCGCGGTATTTACCCCTCCACCATGCTTCGCATGGTTCCCCTCCCCACCGCTTCGCGGCAGGGAGGAATTGGGGCGCCTACGCCTCCGCGTCGAGGGCGTAGCCGGCGGAGCGGACGGTGCGGATGATGTCCTTGGTGCCGTCGACGTTGATCGCTTTTCGCAGGCGGCGGATGTGGACGTCGATTGTGCGCGTCTCGATCACGCTGTCGCGGCCCCAGACGGCGTCGAGCAGGCGCTCGCGGGAAAAGACGCGGCCGGGATGTTCGAGGAAGTGGCGAAGCAGCTTGAACTCGGTCGGGCCGATGGCGACCGACTTGCCGGCGCGGCGCACCTTGTGGGTGGTCATGTCGAGTTCGAGGTCGTCGTAGCTCAAGCTTGCGCCGGCAAGCGCGGGGCGGACGCGACGGAGCACGGCTTTCACGCGGGCGATGAGTTCCAGCGGGCTGAAGGGCTTTGTGATGTAGTCGTCGGCGCCGGTCTCGAGTCCGCGGACCCGGTCGGCCTCTTCGGCGCGGGCGCTGAGCATGATGATGGGAATGTTCGCCGTTTCATCCATCCGGCGAAGGCGGCGGCAGACTTCGATGCCGGAGAGTTCCTCGAGCATCCAGTCGAGGAGAACGATGTCGGGACCCACTTCGGTGGCGAGGAGCAGGGCTTCCTCGCCGCTGGCGGTGTGGGTGACCTCGAACCCCTCCCGTTCGAAGCTGTAGCGCAGCAATTGCGCGAGCGCGTTGTCGTCTTCGATCAGGAGGAGGCGGGTCTTCGACATAGTGGTCCAGACGTCTTTAACCGGTTTCGACGCCCAAGGTGCAGCGCTTTGATGACACTGATGTGAAAGCGGAATACCGCCCGAATGCCGGGTTTATCGGGCGCCGGGAGGGGCGTAGAGGGAGCGGATGCCCAACTGGCTACCTCCCCTGCTCGTGATGCTGGCCAGCGCCGCCGCGATGGAGGGGCTTGCCTGGTGGGTGCACAAATATGTGATGCACGGCTGGGGCTGGGGCTGGCACCGGTCGCACCACAGCCCGCGCGAAGGGTGGTTCGAGAAGAACGATTTGTACGCCGTCGTGTTCGCGGTGTTGAGCCTGCTGTTGTTCACCGTCGCCGCTTCACGCTGGCCGTTGCTGTGGTGGGCGGGCGCCGGGCTTGGGCTGTACGGCTTGCTGTACATGCTGGTGCACGACGGGCTGGTCCACCGGAGAATTCCGTTCGTGAAGGTGCCGCGGCGGGGGTATCTGAAGCGGCTCGTTCAGGCGCACCGGATGCACCATGCGGTTGGCGAGCGCGACGGCGCGGTGTCGTTCGGCTTCCTGTACGCGCCGCCGCTCGACAAGCTGCGCGACGAACTGCGCGCGGGCCGCACCAAGTGAGCCCGCGCGTCAGGCAGACGGCCACGGGGCTGACGCTGGCCGGCATGGTCGCGGCGGCATTCCTCGCGCTGCATATCTATGCGGTTTTCTTCCACCCGCTGAGCGGCGCCGGGCTGTGGACGGCGCCCTTGCTGGTGCTCGCCTTGTGCTGGCTCGACGTGGGGCTGTTCATTGTCGCCCACGATTGCATGCACGGCTCGCTTGCGCCGGGCAGGCCGAAGCTCAACCGCTGGGTGGGGCGGATCGCGTTGGCGCTCTACGCCGGCTTCTCGTTCGACCGGCTGCTGCCCAAACATTTCGCCCACCACAAGGCGCCCGGCACCGGCGACGACCCGGACTATCACGAGCCCCACCCGCGCTCCTTCGCGCGCTGGTACCTGGCGTTCTTTCGGCAATATTTCGGGGTTCGGGAGCTGCTGGTGCTGACCGCTCTGGTGGGCATCTATGTGTTCGTGCTCGGCGCATCCTACCCGAACCTGCTGCTGTTCTGGGCGCTTCCGGCGATCCTGTCCTCGTTCCAGCTCTTCCTGTTCGGCACCTTTTTGCCGCACCGGCTGGACGAGGAGGATTTCGCCGACCGGCACCGGGCGCGGAGCAACGGTTATGGCTGGCTGCTGTCGCTCATGACCTGCTTCCACTTCGGCTATCACCACGAGCATCACCGCGCGCCGCACGTGCCGTGGTGGAAGCTGCCCGACGAGCGCCGGGCCGGACCTAAAGCAGCCGCGCCTCGATAAGATCGGCGGCGCGGACGACGCCGCCCGCCACCTCGATCTCCGTCTGGATGACCTCGGCGCGCGCCCGGTAGGACGGCGTGTCCAGCACCCGTGCGATGGCTTCGTAGAGGCGGGCGGTGGTGGCGGCGCGCGGCTTCACCACCTCGCCGACCCTGGCACGGGCGATGCGGGCACCGACGGCGGGCTGGTCGAACGCGAGGGGGAGGGCGACCATCGGCAAGCCCTCGGTGAGCGCTTCCATCACCGTGTTGAAGCCGGCGTGGGTGATGACGATGTGCGCCTCTCGCAGCACCGCTTCCTGGGGCAGGAAGTCGCGCACCGTTGGGGCGCCGGGGAGGTTCGCCGCCTGTTCGGGCGTGAGGCGGCCGCAATGGGTAAGAACGAGGCTCAAGCCAAGGCGGTCGCAGGCTTCGGCGACTCGCTCGAACAGATGAACTCGCGAGCCCTGCAGGGTGCCGAAGGAGCAATAAGCCAGCGGGCGGTCGCCGGGTGGGCGCTGGAAGGTGTCCTCCGTCGGCTGGCGGAAGGGGCCGCAATAGTGGAAGTCGGCGGGCAGTTCGCGGCGGGGGAAGTCGATGCCGGGCACCGCCTGGGCAAGCTGCAGGGTGGACGAGAAGCAGTCTTCGAGGCGGCGCCTGGGTGGGAGGCCGAGGCGAAGGGCTTCGCGCTCCACCGTGCGGCCAATGCGGCGCATCAGCAGGTCGGAGATGCGGTAGCCGCCGCGGTTGCGCTCCGCGCCCTTGGCGGAGGGGTCGAACGGCCAGTCGAGATAGGGCGGCGGAACCAGCGGCTCGCGGTTGATCGGAAGGGCCGAGGCGATCGTGACGAACGCCAGGCGCAAATGCTCGGCGACCAAGCCGCCCGCCGCTTCGAGCTGGTCGGCGACGACCGCATCGGCGCCGATCTCGCGCAGCACGGCGGGCGCTTCGCTGCAGAGGAGCTGCGTCTGGCGGGCCATGGCGCCGATCGTGCCGCCGATGCCGGACAAGCCGAGGGTGCGGGCCATCGCGCCGGTCCAGCCGCCGACGGAGCCGCCCTCCCCTTCCGGTAGCGCGACGAACTCGACGCCGAGCGAGGCTGCGAGCGGCGCGGCGCCGGACTGGTGGACGAAGGTGGCGCGGTGGCCCCGGGCGGCCAGCGCGTGCGCGAGTGCGGCGAGCGGCTTGTAGTGGCCGGTAAGCGGCGGGGCGAGAAAGGCGAAGTGAGCCACGGCGTCAGGCGGCGAGCGCGCCCCCGAAGGCGGAGACGATGGTGAGGAGCTTGCGGCGGCGGCGGATTACCACACGTTCGTCCCAGGCGTTGGGGCCGAGGGCGGCGACCCGCCGGCCGATGCCGCCGTAGATGCCCGCCGCGGCGAGGATCGCCCAGCGTGAGCGGAAGGGGAGCTTGCGGACGCCGGCAAGCGCCGAGCTTTCGTAGGCGTCGGCCATGTCGACCATGCGGCGCACCAGGCGCACCAGACCTTCGCGGGTCTCCGGACGGAGGGGGTCGGCGGGGGCGAGGCCGTATTCGTCGAGCCATTCGGTGGGGAGGTAGCAGCGGCCGGCGGCGTGGTCTTCGCGGATGTCGCGGGCGATGTTGGAAAGCTGGAATGCGATGCCGAGATCGGAGGCGCGGTGAAGGGTGTCCTCGTCGTCGGCGGGGACGCCCATCGCCACGGCCATCATGCAGCCGACGGCGCCGGCGACGTGGTAGGAGTAAGTGGTGAGGTCTGCTTCGTCCTGCGGCCGCCAGCCTTGGGCGTCGAGCGCGAAGCCCTTGAGGTGATCGAACACAAACTCGTGCGGGATCGGGCATTCGGCCATGACCTGGCCGAGGGCATCGAAGGGAAGCTCCCCTACCCTCTCGCCGGCAAGCGTGCGGCGGGTGAGGTCCTCGAGCTTTTCGACCCGGTCGGCGCCGGAGCCGCCGCTGGCGGCGCCGCCCAGGCTCTGGCCGTCGCAGACGTCGTCGCAGTGGCGGCACCAGCTGTAGAGCAGCCAGGCGCGTTCGCGGGCCTGGCGGTCGAACAGCCGGCTTGCGGCGTGGAAGCTTTTCGAGCCGTTGCGGATGGTCTCGCCGGCGGCGGCGACCAAAGCTTCGCGGTCGAGGGGCGCGGCGCTCGCCATCAGCCGAGCAGGTCCTCGATCATCAGGCCGGCGGTCGCCTTGGCGCTGCCGACCACACCGGGGATGCCCGCGCCGGGATGGGTGCCGGCGCCGGTGAAATAGAGGTTGGGGATCTTGTCGTCGCGGTTGTGCACGCGGAAGTAAGCGCTTTGGGTGAGCAAAGGTTCGAGGCTGAAGGCCGAGCCGAGGTGCGAGCGCAGGTCGGTGTTGAAGTCCTGCGGGGTGTAGTGGAACTGGGTGCGGATGCGTGCCCGAAGGCCGGGCATCACGCGCCCCTCGACGATCTCCAGGATCCGCTCGGCATAAGCGGGGCCTTCCTTTTCCCAATCGAACTTCGATCGGCCGAGGTGCGGGACCGGGGCGAGCGCGTAGAGCGTCGAGCAGCCTGGCGGGGCCATGTCCGGATCGGTGATCGTCGGGTGGTGAAGGTAGATGGACGGATCGTCGGCCAGGCCGCTGCCTTTGTAGATGTCGTTGAGCAGCCCCTTGTAGCGCGGGCCGAACAGGATGGAGTGGTGGGGCACGTCCGGCCAGTCGCCTTCCGTGCCGAAGTGGACAACGAACAGCGAGGGCGAGAAGCGCTTGCGGCGCAACGCCGCCGCCGCCTTCTTGCCGCGCGATCCTTCGAGCATGTCGTAGGTACGCACCACATCGCCGTTGGACGCGACCGCGTCGAAGCGGCCGCTCCAGCCTTTGGCGGTGGCGACTTCGAGCTGGCCCTGCGGTGCCTCGCGGATGGCCTCCACGGGATCGTCCAGGCGGATCGTGCCGCCGAGCCGCTCGAAATGGGTGACCATGCCGCGCACCAGCGCGTTGGTGCCGCCCTTGGCGAACCAGACGCCGCCGTCGCGCTCCAGCTTGTGGATCAGCGCGTAGATGGCGCTGGTGGTCATCGGATTGCCGCCGACGAGCAGGGTGTGGAAGGAGAGCGCTTCGCGCAGTTTCTCGTTCTTCACGAAGCTCGAGACGATGGAGTAGACCGAGCGCCAGGCCTGGTAGCGGGCAAGCGCGGGGGCGGCGGTGAGCATCGACTTGAAGTCGAGGAAGGGGACTGCGCCGAGCTTTTCATAGCCTTCGTGAAAGACGCCGGCGGAGTATTTGAGAAAGCGGCGATATCCCGCGACATCGCCGGGCTCGAGTGCGTGGATCTGGGCGTTGAGAAGCGCGTCGTCGTTGGTGTAATCGAACACCGTGCCGTCCGGCCAGGACAGGCGGTAGAAGGGGGTGACGGGCATCAGCTCGACGTCGGCGGCCATGTCGGCGCCGCTCAGTTTCCAAAGGTCCTTGAGGCAGTCGGGATCGGTGATCACCGTCGGGCCGGCGTCGAAGACGTGGCCGTCCTTTTCCCAGAAATAAGCGCGGCCGCCGGGCTTGTCGCGGGCTTCGAGGATCGTGGTGGAGATGCCGGCGGATTGCAGGCGGATGGCGAGGGCGAGGCCGCCGAAGCCGGAGCCGATGATGGCGGCGCGCTTGCTCATGCCGCGACCTTGCCGCGGGCGGCGGCGAGGGCCGGGCCGACGGGCACGGGGGGCTTGCCGGAAAGGATGCGCGCCTTGTCGAACAGGGTGGAGCGGCCGGCGTAGAAGCGGCCGATCGTGGCCGGCGGCAGGCGGTAGAAATGTTCGAGAACGCGGTAGCGCTCGTGCGGGGGAGCGGCGCCGAACAGCATTCGGTTGAGCATTCGGTAAAAGCCTCGATCGCTCCACAGGGCTGCGGAGCGGGTTTTGAACAGGTGGTGGAGGGCGGCGCCGGAGAGGTCGCTTTGCTCGGCGAGGAGGGCGGCGTTGGCGAGGGCGTCGGGGAGGGAATAGCCGGTGGTCGGGTGGAAGAAGCCGCCGCGCAGGCCGAGGCGGGCGACGGGCGCGGCGTCGGTGGGCCAGAAGGCGGCGGCGTCTCCGGACAGGACGACGGGGAGGACGCCGGTTTCCTCGCCGATCAGGGAGGCGGGCTGCCAGCCGGCGGCTTCGAGATAATCGCCGATGCGGGCGCGGAGGCGGGCGACGTCGAGGGCGGGATCGGTGGAGTAATAGGTGTCCTCGATCAGGATTTCGGTGTCGCTGAACGGCAGGGTGTAGACGAAGCGGTAGCCGTCGGCCTGCTCGACGGTGGCGTCCATGATGATCGGGCGGGTGCGGCCGTGGGGCGCGGCGCAGCGGAAATGGTGGCCGACGAACTTCTGCCAGGCGAGCTGGACGCCCCCCACGGGCTCGGGGCCGCGGGCGTCGAGGATCGCGGCGGCGGTGAGGACTTCGCCGGTGGTGAGGTGGATTGCGCCCTCCCCTACCGCTTCGATGCGGGCGCCCAGGCGGTATTGGTCGGGGCGAAGGCGTTCGCGGACCAGGGCGTCGAGCTGGTCGGAGCGCAGGCTGTTATAGCCGAGGTCGATCGAGCGGGCGCGGATGGGGAAGCGGACTTCGTGATCGGCCCAGCGGCGGGCGGGGAGGATGCCGGCGAGCCAGGAGGCGTGGGCGGGGATGTCGCTGTCGAAGAACGACCAGATGTGGTTGCCGCCGAAGCTTGCGCCCGCTTCGACGAGCAGGAAGGAGACGTCGGGCCGCCGCTCGGCGAGGGCAAGGGCGGCGAGGCAGCCGGAAAGGCCGCCACCGGCGATGAGGATGTCGGGGGCGCGGCTCACCTGGTCGCTCCGGCCATTGGCGAAGGGCGGCGGGCACGGTAGACACTGCCGCCATGACCCACCGCACGCTGTTCGCTTTGCCGCTCCTCCCCCTTCTCACCGCCGCCGGGCAGACCGGGGAGGTTGAAGTGCGGGTGGAGAAATTGCGCAGCGGCAAGGGAATGGTTCATCTCTGCCTCACCGCCAACCCGGCGCATTTCCCCGATTGCGCAACCGATCCCAAGGCCAAGAAGCGGTCGGTGGCGGCGAACGCGATGGGCGTCGTGACGCTGCCGGGGGTGTCGCCGGGGGCATATGCCCTGTCGGTGTTCCACGACGAGAACGGCAACACGAAGCTCGACACCTTTCTTAAAATTCCCAAGGAGGGGTTCGGCTTTTCGAGAAACCCGACAGTGCGTTTCGGCGCGCCGACGTTCAGCCAGGTCCGCTTCGAAGTCGGGCCGGGCATCGCGCGCCAGACGGTGCGAATGCAATACCTTCTTTAGCCCATGTGGACCGCCGCGTCTCGTCTCTCTAGCTATCGGAGTGGGGCGGAACAGACGCAGGGTTGAATGCTGGACCTCAAGACCGCCGCCGATTTCGAGACTTCCGAACCGCTGACGCGGCCGCCGCTCCAGGTGCTGCTCGCCGCGCCGCGCGGCTTTTGCGCGGGGGTGCGGCGGGCGATCGATGCGGTGGAAGATGCGCTTCGGGCGCATGGCGCGCCGGTTTATGTGCGGCGGGCGATCGTTCACAATCTTGCGGTGGTCCGCGACCTTGAAGCAAAGGGCGCGATCTTCGTCGAGGAACTGGCCGAGGTGCCGCGCGGCGCGGTGACGGTGCTTTCCGCCCATGGCGTGGCGAGGAGCGTCTTTGCCGAGGCGGAAGCGCGGGGCTTGCGGATCATCGATGCGGTGTGCCCGCTGGTTGCCAAGGTGCACCGCGAGGTGGTGCGGCACCACCAGAGCGGGCGGCGGGTGGTGCTGATCGGCCATGCGGGGCATCCCGAGATCGTCGGCACGCTTGGCCAGGTTCCGGAGGGGAGCGCCTTCCTGGTGGCGAGCGAGGCGGATGTGGCGCGGCTTTCGATCGGGCGCGGCGAGCCGGTTGCTTATGCGGTGCAGACGACCTTCTCGGTCGATGAGGCGGCAGGCATCGTTGCGGCGCTGGAGTCGCGTTTCACGGACCTCGTCGCCCCGCCGGCGAGCGACATCTGCTACGCGACGAGCAACCGCCAGGCGGCGCTTAAGGCCATGGCCGGCAAGGTCGATGCGGTGATCGTGGTGGGCGAGAGCTTCTCGTCCAACGCCTGCCGGCTTGCCGAAGTGGCGCGAACGATGGGCTGCCGTTCGGTGCAGTTGGTGGCGGGACCGGAGGCGCTCGACTGGGAGCTGCTCCATGGGCGATCGCGCCTTGGAGTCACCGCGGCGGCATCGACGCCCGAGACCCAGGTCTATGCCGTGCTCGAGCGCCTGCGCGAACGCTTCGCGGTGACGCTTGGCGAAGCGGAGGCGGAGGTGCGCGAGGCCGTGTTCTTCAAGCCGCTCAAGGTGGCGTAATGGCGACGGCGCACCGGATTCCGGCGCTCGACGTGCCGATGAAGCGGGTGGCGGCGGAAATCGACCGGCTGCTCGACGTCCTGATCCCCGTGCCCTACGATTCCAGCCGGCGGCTGTACGAGGCGATGCGCTATGCGGCGATGAGCGGCGGCAAGCGGATGCGGCCGTTGCTGGTGATCGCCTCGGGAGGGCTGTTCGGGGTGCCGGTGGCGCAGGCGTTGCGGGCGGGGGCGGCGGTGGAGTGCCTGCACGTCCAGTCGCTGATCCACGATGATCTGCCGTGCATGGACGATGACGATCTGCGGCGGGGACGCCCTACCCTCCATTGTGCGTATGACGAAGCGACGGCGGTGCTTGCCGGCGACGCGCTGCTTGCCCTGGCGTTCGAGATACTGGCCGCGCCCGAGACTCACCCGAGCCCGGCGGTGCGGGCCGAGTTGACGCTGGACCTTGCCCGGGCGGCCGGTGCGGCGGGGATGGCGGGCGGGCAGATGCTGGATCTGTGCGCAGGCGAGGCGGCTCTGGACCTGGACGGGGTGACGCGGCTGCAGCGGCTCAAAACCGGGGCGCTGATCGGCTGGTGCGTGGAGGCCGGCGCGGTGATGGGCGGCGCTTCGACGGAGGAGCGGACGCATCTGAGGGGCTATGCGCAATGCCTGGGCCTCGCCTTCCAGATCGCCGACGATCTGCTCGACGCGGGCGGTGACGAAGCGGTGGTGGGCAAAAGGCTGGGCAAGGACGAGGCGGCGGGAAAGCGCAGTTTCGTGACCCTGCTCGGCGTCGATCGGGCGCGGCGGCAGGCGGATCTGCTGGCTGAGCAGGCGGCCGAGCATCTGCGGCCATTCGGCGAGCCGGGGGCGATCCTTGCGGCGGTGGCGCGCTTTGCGGTGGCGCGCGATCACTGACGCCTAGAGTTCGGCCTCGACCGCGATGCGGATCGCGTCGGCGGAGGTCGGGACGCCCAGGCGGACCAGAAGCCCGGCGCGGTGCATCTTCACGGTTTTCTCGTTGATGCCGAGATGCGGCGCGATCTGCTTGTTGCGGTAGCCAAGCATCATTTCACTCAGCACCTGGCGCTGACGCTGAGTGAGCCCCTGAACGAGGCCGCGGGCGCGCTGGCGGCGGACGGACGCGGCCATTCCGGCGGCGTCCGGCATCTCCATCTGAGAGCCGATGAAGTAGACCAGGCCGCCGTCGGGGGCGAAGACCGGCGCGATCATCACCGCGTTGCGGAAGACGCTGCCGTCCTTGCGGTAATTGCTCATTTCACACAGCGCGGGCCGCCGCGCGGCGACCGCTTCGCGAAGGACCCGGCTTTGTTCAGGCTCGGTGTCGGGGCCGGCGAGCAAGCGGCAGTTGCGGCCGAGAAGCTCCTCGTCCTCATACAGCGTGAGGTCGCGAAACGGCTGGTTTGCGGCGACGATGGGATTGTCCGGCAGGCGCGGATCGGTGATCACCGTTGCGATCGGCGTGTGGACGATCGACGCGAACAGCGCCCGATCGAAATCATCATCCCCTGTTGCAAGCTCGGCAGTCACGAGGCTGTTTTAGCCCGGCTTATGCGCTTTGGCGAGAGGGCGGCGCCGCGTGTCGCGGGCCGGTCAGCCGTCAATGTCCCGCTTGGCGGTTTCGGGAAGAAAGAACAGGCCGAGCACCACGGTGAGCGCCGCTACGACGACCGGATACCAGAGGCCGTAATAGATGTCCCCGGTGGCGGCGACCATCGCGAAGGCGGTGGTGGGCAGGAAGCCGCCGAACCAGCCGTTGCCGATGTGGTAAGGGAGCGACATCGAGGTGTAGCGGATCCGTGCCGGGAACAGCTCGACCAGCAGGGCCGCGATCGGGCCGTAGACCATGGTTACGTAGAAAACGAGAATGAAGAGGTAGAAGACGACCAGCGGCTTGTTCATCGCCGCCGGATCGGCCTTGTCGGGATAGCCGACGCCCTTCAGCGCCGCGGTCGCGTCGTCCTGGAACGCCTTGATCGCGGCGGCGCGATCCGGGCCGGAGACTGCGGCCGGATCGACCGAGGGGATCGTCCGGTCGCCGATGCGGAGCTGGGCGAGGGTTCCGGCGGGCGCTTCGACGTTGGTGTAGCTGATGCCGGCCTTGGCGAGATACGATTTGGCGATGTCGCACGACCGCGCGTCGAACTTGTTGCGGCCGACGGGATCGAACTGGACGGAGCAATCCGCGGGATCGGCGACGATGCTGACGGGCGCCGAGGCCTGGGCGGCGTAGAGCGCCGGGTTGGCGGCCTGCGAGAGGCCGTGGAAGATCGGGAAGTAGGTCAAAGCGGCGAGCGCGCAGCCGGCGAGGATGATCGGCTTCCTGCCGATCCGGTCCGACAGCCAGCCGAAGAAGATGAAGAAGGGCGTGCCGATGCCGAGCGCGATTGCGATCAGGATGTTGGTGGTGGCGCCATCGACCTTCATCATCTTTTCGAGGAAGAAGAGCGCGTAGAACTGGCCGGTATACCAGACCACCGCCTGGCCGGCGACGGCGCCGAACAGGGCGATGATGACGATCTTGAGGTTCGACCATTGCCCGAACGCCTCGGTGAGCGGCGCCTTGGAGGTGGTGCCTTCGTCCTTCATCTTCTGGAAGACGGGGCTTTCGGCGAGCTGGAGACGGATCCACATCGACACGGCGAGAAGCACGATCGAGACAATGAAGGGAACGCGCCAGCCCCAATCCTTGAACGCCTCCTCGCCGATCGCCGAGCGGACGCCGATCACCACCAGCAAGGCGGCGAACAGGCCGAGGGTGGCGGTGGTCTGAATGAAGCTGGTGTAAAGGCCGCGCTTTCGCTGCGGCGCATGCTCGGCGACGTAAGTCGCGGCGCCGCCATATTCACCGCCGAGCGCAAGCCCCTGGAGCAGGCGGAGGAGGACGAGGATGATCGGCGCGGCGACGCCGATCGAGGTGTAGCTGGGCAGGATGCCGACAAGGAAGGTCGACAGGCCCATGATCCCCATGGTGACGAGGAAGGTGTTCTTGCGGCCGACCATGTCGCCGATCCGGCCGAAGACGATGGCGCCGAACGGCCGGACCGCGAAGCCGGCGGCGAATGCGGCAAGGGCGAAGATGAAGCCCGTCGTCTCGTTGACGCCCGAGAAGAATTGGGCCGAGATGATCGTGGCGAGCAGGCCATAAAGATAGAAATCGTACCATTCGAAGACGGTGCCGAGCGACGAGGCTGCGATGACCAGCTTCTCGCTTTGCGTTGCCCCCTGATGCCGGGCGTCCGTGCCCCCCTGCCCTTCAACCGCCATGTGTTTTCAGCCTCTTTCGGTTTCGCTCAGCAGCTGCGCATGCAGGTGGAGAAGCGGTAGATGGTGGTGGAACGGAAACGCTTGCCGGGCCGCAGCAAGGTGGTCGGGAAATCCGGCCGGTTCGGACTGTCGGCGAGATGCTGCGTCTCGAGCGCGATGCCGTCATAGGGGCGATAGGGGGTTCCCTGCGCGCCCTTGTCCTCGCCGCTGAACCAGTTGCCGGTGTAGACGTGGAGCGACGGTTCGGTTGAGCGGACTTCCATGTGGCGGCCCGAGGCGGGATCGGTCAGCGCCGCAACCCGGCGCAGGCGCCCCACTCCGCCCCTCAACAGCCAGGCATGATTGAGGCCGCGGCGGCCTTCGAGCTGGGGATGCTCGGCACCCAAGGCGGCGCCGACGGACGCCGGGGCGGTGAAGTCGAACGGCGTGCCTCGCACCGGCAGGAAGTCGCCGGTGGGGGCCCCTGACCCGTCCGACACCATCAGCTTGTCCGCGTCGATCCGGAGCAAGTGGTTGCGCACCGAACCGGAACCGGCGCCCGCCAGGTTGAAATAGCTGTGATTGGTAAGGTTAAGCACGGTTGGCGCATCGGTGCGCGCTTCGAAGTCGATGCGCAGGCTGTTGTCGTTGCCGAGCGTGTAGACCACCCGCACCGATAGCTTGCCGGGAAAGCCCTGATCGCCGGCCGGGCTCTCAAGGTCGAGGATCGCGCCCACACTGCCCTTTTTCGAGTACGGCCGAGCCGTCCAGACTTCTCTGTCGATGCCGCCAGGACCACCATGAAGGGCGTTGGTGCCGTCATTGGCGGTCAGCCGCACCTCCTGGCCGTCGATCGTGAAGCGGGCGCCGGAAATCCGGCCTGCATACCGGCCGACGACCGCACCGAAATCGTAGTTGGGGTTCCTGGCCTCGTATTCGGCGAGGCTGCCAAATCCCAGGACGACATTGGCGCGCTTGCCCTTGCGGTCCGGCACGACGATGTCGGTGACGATCCCGCCATAGGTGATCAGCCGCACTTCCATGCCGCTGTCGTTGACCAGGATGAACTGGGCGACCTTCTTGCCGCCGCCGGTCACGCCGTACGCCCGTGACGTCACCGATCCGGCCGCGGCGGGCGCGGCGCAGGCAAGCAACAGGGCGGCGGCAAGGTATCTCAAGGCTTGGCACCTTTGCCGTAAAGCCGGTCGGCGGCAAGGGCGAGGAACATGAAGTTGGTCTCGCCGCCGCCCATCACATATTCCATCTGCTGCCAGAAAAACGGCCAGTTCTTGAGCTCGGGCAGGTCCGGGCGGATCAGCGCGGTGCCGGAGACGACGCCGCCCGGGATGTAGGAGAAATCGGCGCGGTTGGTGCCGTAAGCGACGGTTGCCGAGTTGGCGCCGACGCCGCTGACGAAGCTTATGTTGTTCTCGCCCGGGTGGACGCCGAGCACGAAGTTCAGCGCGTTGAGCCAGCTTTGCGGATCGGTGTGCTGCGGCCAGCCTTTGGCGAAGAAATATTGGCGAACGCCGCGTTCCTGCACCGTCCAGCCGGCGCCCCAGATGTCGGGCTTGTAGGGGACGCCATAGGGGCTGTCGGTTCGGGCGCTTTCCTTCACCGTCGCCTGATAGGCGGCGACGGCCGAGTCGAGGCGCTGGCGGAAGCCTTCGTCGCCCAGCTGCTTCAGGATCGGCGCAAGCATCCAGGCGGATTGCTCGACGTTGGCGAGGATCTCCGGCTCCATGGCGAGGAGCTGGCGGATGTAGGCGCGGTCGCCGGTCGCCTGGATCAGCTCGGACAAGGCGAACACCTTGTTGGGCACGCTCTTGCCGCGCGCGAAGGCCTTGCCGGCCACGTCCCGTGCGGCGGCGAGCGTCTCCGCGGCGAGCTTTGGATCGCTGGCCTTCAGGACCCGGGCCGCGGCGGCGAGGCCGGCGGCGGCGTAGAGTTCGCGGTCTGGATTGTCCTCGGTGAACACCCAGCGGTCGTCCCAGCGGATAGGCTTGCCGGCATTGTCGCGGCCGAGGCCATCGACGGGTTTCCTGAACTGGTTGTCGGTCTGGTTGGCGGCCTCGCCAAGCATGACGTACTGGCGGTGGGTGGGATCGATGATGCCGCGATACAGGCGCCCGAGCGCGCGGTAGCCGCCCATGACGGAGAGCAGGCCGTGCTCGATCTGCTGCACGGCGTCGTTTTTGCCGTCGGGATCGTGGATCTCGACCAGCTTCTTCTTCTGGTCGATGCGGGTGGCGTCGTAGTCGAGGCCGAATTCCTCGACCATCTTGGCAAGCAGCCAGATGGTGCCGATCTGGCTTTCGACCCGCATGTCGTAGTCGCCGGCATCGTGCCAGCCGCCGGCGTCGAGGCCGGGGACGATCTCGCCCGGCTTGTATTTGCTGAGCGTGGAGGCACCCTGCACGTAGCCGTCGAAATGGTTGAGGTTGGTGGGCGCCATCAAGGCGTCGTCGAGATGGTCGACGCCGTGCCAGACGCGATATTTCTGGTTGACCCGCATGTGGCACATCTGGGCGGGGAGGAAGACTTCCAGCGTCGGCTGCCAGACGTGGCGGGAGTAGACGTCGGCGCCGATCTTGAAGGGCTGGGAGAGCGTGTCGCCATAGCCGACGACGTACATTCCAGGCTCGGTGACTCGGCTGAAGTCGAAGGTGCGGTAGGAGTAGCGGAGGAAATCGCCCCAGCGCTGCGGCTCGGCCTCGAGCACCTGCTTGCGGCCGTTCTCCGTGAGGCGGAAGAGGCGGACGCGTTTGGAGTCGCGGTCGGAGGGGTCGAGTTCGATCACCGCGGTCTTAGGCTGGGCGGGGGCGTAGCCGACCTGGCTGACCTGGATGACCGGCTCGTATTTCCAGTCCTTCTCGACGTTGGGCGTCACCACCCATTCGAGCGCGTTTGCGGTGGCGCCGGCGGGGATAGTGCCGCGGACGATGAACCAGCCGTTATTGTGGTTGAGGCGACCGTCGATCAGCTCGAGGCCGCCGGTGCGGCTTTCGATCGTGATGCGCTGCTTGTCGCTGTCCGGCGCGACGACGAGGCGCTTGCCGGTGGCGAGCGGCGCGGCAAGCGGTTCGCGGTTGAGGGAAGTGACGGGGCCGTTGGCCTGCACGGGCACCGGGACTTCGACGGTGGGACCGCCCGAGAACACCACCGGGCCGTTGGGCTGGCGCGGGAAGATGCCGCTTTCGCCGTCCATCAGGAAGCTTTTGCCGAACAGGGGCGAAGGGAAGAGTTCGAGGTTGAAGCCGACCTTGCCGACCCATTCGCGCGGCACCGGCCGGTCGAGATCGACGGTGATCCGGAAGGCATTGCCGGCGAGCGGCGTCACCCGGACTTTGTAGCCGAGCTGGAGGTTCGGGTAGAAGACCGGGTTGAAGCCTTTGCGATCCTTGGACGGGTCCGGATAGGAGAGCGCCTGGGTGACGGTCTGCGTCTTGTCGTCCACCGTGCGCTCGCCGACCAGCGGGACCGGCGACCATTGGCCGGGCGAGGATTCGAGGCGGAGATCGCCGTTGGCCGCCACCCGGCTGCCGTGCTGGACGATGGTGACTCCGGTCTGGTGGCCTTCGGGATAGTAATCCGAGAAGACCATGACGTTGAGCCCGGGCCGCGCGAAATACCCCTTGTCGTTGAGCTTAAGGTCCTGGCCGAGCGCGCTGGTGGCAAGAAGGAGAGCGGCGGCGGCGGCGAGGGCCTTCCGCACCGGCTTCAACCCTTCGCCTGAACGGTGGCGCCTTCGAAGGCGGCGGCGATCGCCTGGCGCAGCGGCTTGGGCCGGAACTGGCTGTCGTAGGGAAGGCCGCGCTTGATCGACTTGTCGGCGCGCGGGTCGAAGTCGGTGAGCCAGCTGTAGCGATCGACCATGCCCCAGGCGAGCACGTCGCGGAGCTGCGGATAGCTCAGCATGACGTCGAGATAGGCGCGGGCGTAATCGGCGACCATCGTGTCGCGCACCGCGATGTCGTCCGGCGCCTGCTGGTCGTTGACGTCGAATTCGGTGATGACGAGGTTGTAGCCCATGCCGACGACCTCATCGAGGAAGCGGCGCCACGGGCCTTCGGATTCGCGGACGATGTCGGCGACCGGGGCTTTCTTGAGGAGGCGGATGTGGGACTGGACGCCGAGCGTATCGACGGGGGTGCCGCGCTTCCTGAAGCCTTCGAGGAGCTTGAGGACGCCCGTGATGTGGGTTTCGTCCTCCGTGCCGCGCTCCCAGCTCATGTAATCGTTGTAGACGAGCTCGGCGTGGGGGGCTTCAGCTTTGGCGGTGTGGAACATGAGATCGAGCGCCGCTTCGCCGCCGCCCATCGCGCGGGTGATGACGGTGTCGCGGATCCGGCCGGTTTCGGGCTGCACCGCTTCGTTGACGACGTCGTAGGAATAGATGCGCTTGCCGAAGCGGCGGGTTGCGGTGCGAACATGCTCAGTGAGCATGCGCTCGGCCTCGGCGGCGGGGCGGGCGCCGAAATCATGCTTCACCAGCCATTCGGGATACCATTTCTCGGGGTACCAGAAGAGGGTGTGGCCGCGCAGGGCGAAATCGTGCGCGGTTGCGTAATCGGCGATGGCATCGACCTGGGCGAAATCAAAGGCCGGAGTGCGGCGGGTCCACTGCCATTTCAGCTCGTTCTCGGGCACCAGAAGGCTGCATTCGCGCTCAAGGATCGCGGTGTAAGCGGGGTTGGCGAAGCTGCCGCGGTCGGCGCCCGGGGCGCCCCACGCGATGGCCGAGCCGAAGCGGCGGCCGCTGCGGCGGGCAAGCGCGTCGAGCGAGCCGGCTGGGGCGCGACCGGCGGCGGTCTGAGGAGCCATGGCGGCGGGCGCGCAAGCGGTGGCGGCGAGGCTGAGGCCGATTGCAAGGCTCTCGCGGCGGGTGATCTTCATGGCTTCTTTCGCATCCCTCGTGGCGGCGGCTTGGACCGCTCTTCGCCTGATAGCGCTAACATGGTAAAGGCCTCAGAACAATTGGGGATTGCCGGTCTTATGCGCTTCTCTTTGATTCTGTTGTGTCTCGCCGGCCTGCTTGGCCTCACCGTGCCTGCCCACGCGGCGCCGCCGGAGGAGGACGGCTATGACCTCTGGCTCCGCTACAGGCCGGTGGAGACGCCCGCGCGAGACGCTTATCGGAGCGTGGCGCGGAGCCTGGTAGTGGCGGGAGAAGGCCCTGCCCTCGCCGCAGCCGCGGGCGAGCTGGAGCGGGGGATCGAAGGGCTGCTTGGCGCCGCACCGCGCCACGCGGGCGTAGTGGAGGACGGCTCGATCCTGATCGGCACCGCCGCCGCGCCCGCAATCCGGAAGCTTGCCCTGCCCCTCTCCAGGCTTGGCGACGAAGGCTATTTGCTGCGCAGCATAAGGGTGGGCGGCAAGCGGGTGACGGTGGTGGCGGCGAACAGCGAGAGGGGCGCGCTGTATGGCGCCTTTGCGTTGCTGCGGCGCATCCAGACGGGGGAGCCGCTTGACGGGCTCGACATCGCGGACGCGCCGGGGCTCAAGCTTCGGCTGCTCAACCATTGGGACAATCTCGATGGCTCGGTGGAGCGCGGCTATGCCGGTTCCTCGCTGTGGGACTGGCACAAGCTCCCCGAGTATCGCGACCCGCGCTACACCGATTATGCGCGCGCCAACGCGTCGATCGGGATCAACGGCACGGTGCTGACCAACGTCAATGCCAATGCCGAACTGCTGACCGCGCCTTATCTGGAAAAGGTCGCGGCCTTGGCCGACGTGTTGAGGCCGTGGGGCATCCGGGTCTACCTCACCGCCCGGTTCAGCGCGCCGATCGAGATCGGCGGCCTCAAGACCGCCGATCCGCTCGACCCGGCGGTGCGCGCCTGGTGGAAGGCGAAGGCGGACGAAATCTACCGCCATGTGCCGGACTTCGGCGGCTTCCTGGTCAAGGCGAACAGCGAGGGGCAGCCCGGGCCGCAGGACTATAAGCGCAGCCATGCCGACGGGGCAAATATGCTTGCCGACGCGCTCGCGCCGCATGGCGGAACGGTGATGTGGCGGGCGTTCGTGTATTCCGCGTCCGCAGCCCAGGACCGGGCGCGGCAAGGCTATGAGGAGTTCCAGCCGCTCGACGGCAAGTTCCGGCCCAACGTCATCGTCCAGGTCAAGAATGGCCCGATCGACTTCCAGCCGCGCGAGCCCTTCCATCCGTTGTTCGGCGCGATGCCGAAGACGCCGGTGATGGCGGAATTCCAGATCACCAAGGAGTATCTCGGCTTCGCGACCCACCTCGCTTACCTCGGCACGATGTGGGAGGAGGTGCTGGACGCCGACACTTATCGCCCGCGCAAGGGAACGCCGGTGGCCGAGACGCTGACCGGGATCGCCGGCGTCGCGAACATCGGCACGGACCGCAACTGGAGCGGCTCGCACTTCGACCAGGCGAATTGGTACGCCTTCGGGCGGCTTGCCTGGGATCCGCAGCTCGGCGCGCGCGGCATTGCCGAAGAATGGGCGAAGATGACCTTCACGGCCGATCCCGCCTTTGTCGCGCCGGCGGTGGAGATGATGATGGGATCGCGCCAGGCGGTGGTCGATTACATGACCCCGCTCGGCCTCCACCACCTGATGGCGAGCGGACACCATTATGGCCCGGGGCCCTGGGTGGACGATCTCGGCCGGGCCGACTGGAACCCGGTTTATTACCACCGCGCCGACGCACAGGGCATCGGCTTCGACCGCACGGAGAGCGGCAGCGGCGCTGTGTCGCAATATGCGCCGCCGCTCGCCCGCCGCCTGGGCGACCCCAAAGCGGTGCCGGAAGACTATCTCCTCTGGTTTCACCATGTCCCGTGGGAGCACCGCATGGCGTCGGGCCGAACCCTTTGGCACGAACTGGTCGACCGCTACACCGGCGGTGTCGCCAAGGTGCAGGAGATGCGCCGCACCTGGGCTGCGATCGGCGACCATGTCGATCCCCGCCGGCGCGCCGACATTGCCGCCTTTCTCGCCATCCAGGAGCGGGAAGCGAGCTGGTGGCGCGACGCCTCCCTTGCCTATTTCGGGAGCGTGTCGGGCCGGTCTCTTCCGCCCGGCTACGCGCCGCCGGAGCACGATCTGGCCTGGTACCGTGCGCAGCGCTCGAGCCACGTTCCGGGCAGCCCCGAGTAACCGGCGCTTCGATCGTCCGCGCGTAAAAAGCTCCAACCGGCAGATGTCGGCGAAGCCGGTTCGGGGGCCTGATCGGCCCTTGGCAAGTTGACCCGGATGATCCCGAGAAGGAGGTACGCCGCACCTGGGCGGCGATGGGCGCCTCCCTCGGCCGTCGCCGCCGCGGCCGACGTCGCCATCACGGAACGCTCCGCATGTCCCCCGCTGTGGCGCTGGCATACTATCAGGACGCTACACGCACCATCGCGTGAAAGAGGTTTGCACCGTCCCCAGAGAGAAACCTAGGCACCCGGAGCCCGGCTTGTTCGCGGGAAACGTGATCCACGGGACCTTTGATGCTAAGGCTAGCAAGGCTGGTTAGGGAGAGGCATGACTGACCGAAGATCTCATTCCGACAAGTTCAAGGAAGCCGCTCGCGACCTAGGCTGCGACGAGGACGAGGCGCGCTGGCATCAGGCGCGCTGGGATGAGACGCTGCGGAAGGTGGCGAAGCAGAAGGGTGCTGACGATGAGCGGCCCCGGAGCTAAGACCGACACCTACCTCCGGTTTTGGCTCATTCTGTTGCTCTCGGCCTTTCTAATGGCCGCCGGGCTGTGGCACGTATCCGCCGGCTCAGAGAACCTAGGGCTGGGGGTTCTGGCCGTCATAGTGATCCCGTGCCTAACCCTCGTAGGTCTAATCGCCGTGGCGATGATCGCTGTGGGCCTCGCAAGAAGGGGCCTCGCTGCGGCTAAGCACCGCAGTAGCCGCTAGTTTGCAATGTTTATGATCGCATACAAAAAAATGGCTCCCCCGGCACGTACCGGGGGAGCCAGTTTGGAAGGCCGGAGGGCCCCTTAGAAGTTTGCCCGGATGATCGCCGAGAAGCGGCGGTCGCTGACGAAGTAGGAGCGCGGCGCCAGCTCATTGGGATCGCCCTTATACGCCTGAAGCGTCTTGGTGACCGTGTTGAGCAGGTTCACGCCCTGGATGCCGACCTTGATCTGCTTCGTAAGGCTGATGAAGGCCGAGGCGTCGAGCTGGCCCGTACCGGCCTGGAAGATCGAGGTGTACGGGAAGATCACGTCCGCCGCGGTCAGCAGGAACTTCGAGCGGTAGTTGTAGGCGGCACGAAGCGAGATCGGGCCCTTTTCGTAGAACAGGGTCGCGTTCGCATTGTGCTTCGACAGACCCTCGAGCGGCAGATTGCCCGGGGTGATGCTGCCGACAGTGACGGCCGTACCCGTGTTCAGGAAGGTGTTCGGCAGGCCCGAGCTTTCAATGTACGAATAGTTCAGGTTGGTACCGAAGCCGGAAAGCAGGCCCGGAAGGAAATCGAAGGTGTGCTGGTAGGCAACCTCGAAGCCCTTGATCTTGCCGTGGCCGTTGAAGTTGGCCGGGCCGCGGGTCTGCGCCGGGAAGGTGATCCCGTTGTTGGTGATCGGCACCGGAATGGTGGACTGGTAGAAGAAGTTCTTTACGTCCTTGTAGAAGAGGTTCGCGGTAAGCGAGCCGACCTTCGAGAAATACCATTCTGCGGTGGCATCGAACTGCCACGCCGTTGCCGGCTTCAGCAGCGGATTGCCGATCGCGGCAACCAGGTTGCCGTTCCCGTCGACGCTGAGATCGAGATAGCTGCGGACGTAGGACGATTCCGGCCGGGTCAGCACCTTCGAGCCGGCAAGGCGGAACTGAAGGCCGTTGCCAACCTCCAGCTTCAGGTTCGCGCTCGGCAGCAGGTAAGAGTAATCGTTATTGACGCGGTTCGGAATGATCGAGGAATTCACCCCCGAGAACTGCTGAAGCTGCGCATAGCCCGCCGCGCCCAGGTTGCAGACGCCGCCCGGGGTGCGCGGCTGGGTTCCCGGGGGAGCCCCTGCCGGAGTGCCGGCAGCGCAGCGAACCGCGAAGGACGAGGTGACGCCAAGATCACCCTGGTTGGGAATGCGCGACGCACCGAAGGAGCTGAGATCGGTCTGCACGAAGCGCACGCCGGCATTGCCGGTGATCCGCGGCCCATCCCAGACATTTTCGGTGTCGAAGTTGACCATCACATAGGCGTTCTTGTCGCGCTGATGAATGCGCTGAACCTCGTTGGGGCGGTATTGCGTGCCGGCGATGACGTCGGTGCGCTCATCCAGGCGTTCCCAATCGTTGGTCGCTCCCGCGCCATTCTGGGTGTGCCAGATGCGGTTGATGTTCTTGAGGAAAACAGAAGCCGCGTCGTAGCCCTCGATGAGATCGTTCGCGTAATAATATCCACCGGTCGGCCCGGGGGTCGCGCCGCGGAAGAAGTTCGGGAACTCATAGAATTCGGCCCGCTCGCTGCCCGCCTGGGCGATCGAAACCGGCGCGGTGCCCGACCAGACTTCGCTGAGCGCGCCCCAGTTATACACCGAGTAGCGAACCGTCTGGTCGCGATCGGCATAACGGGCGCCGAACTTGACCTTGCGGAGGAACGCATCCTCGCTGAGATCGTAGGCGATGTCGGCCTTGAATGCGAATTCCCGGCCATCGCTGTCTTCGGCATGGTCCATTGCGGCGCGCCAGAACTGGACGCGCTGATCGCGGAAATAGGCATCGTCGCTGCCGATGGTCATCAGGCCGTTGGGAGCGGCCCACGCGGCCGCAAGCGTCAGCGGCTTGTGCGGGATAACGACGGGCAGGTCGCCGGTGAGGTCGATTTCCTGGTCGGCGAAGGTCGACCCGAAGACGCTCATCGAGAAATTGTCATGCCGCGACTTGGTGTAATCGCCGTCGAGCTGGATCTGAAGGCGGTCGGTCGGCTCCCACTGGAAGTTCACGCCGATGTCGTCGACCTGGTTGCGGTCCCGCGCCTGCTGGCGGCCGAGCGACTGCTGAATGCCACCGGTGGGAACAAAGGTGCCGGCGCTGCCGCTGCTTGCGTTGCGCCAGCCGGTGCCCGGCAGGGTGATGTAGCCCTTCTCGAACAGGCCGTCGGCATCATATTGATAGTTCTGCAGGGCGCCGGTCGGGCATTCCGCGCGGGTCGTGCCGTTGTTGTTGTACAGCGGGCCATTGGTGTTCTGCTGACAGCCCGCCGGATAGGTGTTGTATTCCGAAAGATCGGGCGCGGTTTCGAACGTGCGCTCGTTGGTGTTGTTGCTGCTCTTCGAGCGGATATACTGCACGGTGGCGAGCATGGAGCGATCGTTCGACTCCCACTGGCCCGCAAGGGCGACGCCGCTGCGCGTGCGATTATAATCCTGTGCGCGGAACTGGCCGCCGATCGGCGCATAGGCCAGCGGAAGCAGATCGGAGAAAGCGTCCGCGCCGGCTGTCGATGCAGTGCCGCAAGGCGCGTTCGGCGCCGGAAGGGTGGTGGTGTTGGTGCCGCTGGGGAGCGGATTGCGGCAAACAAGGACGCCGCCACCGTTCTGATACGGCACCTGGGTGTTGTCGCGGGTCTGGAAGTTGGTGACCTGGATGCCGTTGGAGCGGCTCCTCAGATCGGAATAGGAAACCGAGCCGAGCAGGCCGAAGCGGCCGGCGCCCGTGTCCCAGGTGTTGCTGACGAGAAGCGACGCGGTGGGCGAATACTTCTTGCGGAAATCGCCGTAGTTCATCTCGAAGCCGGCGCCGATATGAAGGCCCTTGCTGTCGAACGGCTTGCGCGTGTTCAAGTTGACCGTGCCGGCGAGGCCGCCTTCGATCATCGCCGCGGTCACGTTCTTGTAGACCTCGACCGAGCCGAGAAGCTCGGACGGCACGTCGGCGAAGTTCAGCGCCTGGCCGTAAACGCCGGCGGAGAAGGCGTCGCGGCCGTTGAATTCGGAGCGCACGAAGTTGAGGCCGCGGACGACGACGCCCGAGCCTTCAACCGAGAAGTGATCGGGATCGTTGGAACCGGCGAAACGGTTGATCGACACGCCCGGAACGCGCTGCAGCGCTTCGGTAACCGAACGGTCGGGAAGCGCGCCGATGTCCTGCGCGGAGATGGCGTCCACCACCGTATCGGACTCGCGCTTGATGGTCTGCGCATTGGCAAGGCTCTGGCGGATGCCGGTAACGACGATCGCTTCCTCGTCGGCCACGGGATCGGCGACCTGATCGGCGGAGGTTACGGTGCCGTCCGCGGTCGTCGCATCCGGATCGGGAGCGGTTGTGGTGTCGGTGCTGCGCGTTGCGCCCGCGGTTCCGGGACCGTCGACGGGCGCGGTCTGCGCGTAAGCGGGGCTCGCGGCGGCGAAGACGCACACCGCAAGGAGGGAGGCGCCGCTCTTGAGGCGCGCAATCGCGCTCGCCTGATCGTCCGCACCAAAGAATTTACCGGCCGTTGAAGCCATCGAAACCATCTCCCAAGTTATGGTAGCGCTAACATAACGTCGCGCCACTCTTCTCGGGAGGAGGGATAAGCTGGAAACGGTGCGCTCGGCAAGACTGCAAAATGGTGACAGCCCCGTCGTACTTCCAGAAAGTTCCCCCCTGTGTCGGGTTTGCCACAGCACAGGTAACCTTTTGGAACACCGTGTTTTTTACCGGATACACGCGGGCTGGGGCCGCATTGACCGGCAACGAGGGCGCGGCGTAGAAGCTGCGAGCCTCGGCTCCCGGAAAAACGACAAATGTCCCCTTTGCCGCATGTGAACGTTATCATCGTCGGTGGAGGCACCGCGGGCTGGATGACGGCGGCCGCTTTGGCCAAGTTGCTGCCGACTCGCTGCACCGTTCACCTCATCGAATCGGAAGCGATCGGCATCGTTGGCGTCGGCGAGGCCACCCTGCCCCACATCCGCGCCTTCAACGAGCGGCTGGGGATCAACGAAGCCGAGTTCATGGCGCGCACCCGCGCGACGTTCAAGCTGGGCATCGAGTTCTCGAACTGGGGCGCGATCGGGGACAGCTACATCCACCCGTTCGGCGCCTATGGGCGGGACCGGGGGGAATTGAGCTTTCACCAATATTGGCTTCGCATGCGCCACGAAGGGCGGCCGGTTGCGGAACTGGAGGAGTTCTCCTTTGCCTGCACGCTGGCGCGGCTGGGGCGGTTCGGGATGCCGTCCAAAGACCCGGAGGATATCGCCTCCACGTTCGGCTATGCGTACCAGTTCGATGCGACCTTGTTCGCGCCTTATCTGCGCCACCTTGCCGAAGGGCTCGGCGCGCGGCGGACGGAGGGGCGGATCGTCGCCGTTCACCGCGACGGCGAAAGCGGCGACGTGCGGTCGGTGCAGCTCGAAAGCGGGGAGCGGATCGAGGGCGACCTGTTCGTGGATTGCTCAGGCTTCGTGTCGCTGCTGCTCGGCAAGACGCTGGGGGAGCCGTTCCAGGATTGGTCGCGCTGGCTGCCCGCCGACCGGGCGGTGGCGATGCCGTGCCGCACCGAAACGGCGCTCACTCCATATACAAGCGCGATCGCGATGGAGGCGGGCTGGCGCTGGCGCATTCCGCTGCAGCATCGCACCGGCAACGGTTATGTCTATTCCAGCGGCTTTCTGTCCGACGACAAGGCCGCCGAAGCGCTGGCCGGCGCGGTGGAGGGAGAGGCGATCGCCGATCCCCGCCTGCTGCGTTTCCAGGCGGGGCGGCGCGAGCGGAGCTGGGTTGGGAACTGCGTCGGCGTGGGCCTTGCCAGCGGATTCCTCGAGCCGCTCGAATCGACCAGCATCTACCTTATCCAGCAGGCGATCACCGCATTGATCGAGCTGTTCCCGGAGCGCGAGATCGCGGCCGCGGACCGGGACGAATTCAACCGGATCATTGATCTGGAATATGACCGGATCCGCGATTTCCTGATCCTCCATTACCACGCCACCACGCGCTCGGATTCGCCGTTCTGGGATTATGTGCGGACGATGACGGTGCCGGACAGCCTGGCCGAGAAGATCGAGCTGTTCCGCCGCCGGGGCCGGGTGGTGAAGTATCGCGAGGGCGTGTTCCTGGATGCGAGCTGGATCGCGGTATACCTCGGCCAGGGCATCTTTCCCGAAGGCCACGATCTGCGCGCCGGCGCGCCGCCGCTGGGCGCGCTCGAACGGGGTGCCGAGACGCTGCGGGCGGAGATCCGCGCTGCGGCGGAGCGCATGCCGGATCACCTCGCCCAGATCGCCCGCTACTGCCCGATGGCGGCCTGAGAGAACGCAATGGCCGAGCCGATCAGCGAAATCGTGGTGGTGGGCGGCGGGGTCGTCGGCTGGTCGGCGGCGGCGGCGCTGCGGCGGCGGCTTCCCGCAGTGCGGGTGACCGTCATTGCGTCCAAGCCCGATCCCGGCGCGCTGGCCGAACGTGTGGTGAGCACCCTCCCCTCGGCAATCGGCTTTCACCAGGATATCGGCCTTACCGAGCAGGATTATATCCTCAATGCCGGAAGCGTGCTGCGCTCCGGCACGCGCTTCGCGGGGTGGAACAGGGACGCCGCGCCGTATGTCCATGCCTATGCGCCGCATGGCCGAATGCTTGGCGGCGCGCCTTTCCATCTCGCCTGGGTTCGGGCGAAGCTCGAGGGCGGCAGCGGTGAAGCGTTCGACGCCTACAACATGGCCGCCGCCGCAGCCCGGGAGGGCCTGCTCGTCCCGCCGGATGCCGACACCGGCGCCGCGCCTGCCGGGGCCGAATTCGGGCTTCGGATCGATCCGGCGCGCTACGCATATTTGCTGCGCGCCTTCGCGCTCCACCTGGGCGCCGTTGAACGCAGAGCCAGCGTGGTCGATGTGGGGCTTCGGGCGGAGGATGGCTTTGTCGACAGCGTGCGCCTCGATGATGGCAGCGAAGCCCGGGGTCACCTGTTCATCGACTGCACCGGCCCGGCGGCGGCGGTTCGCTCGCGGCTGGACGACGGCTTCGAGGATTGGAGCCGCTGGCTGCCCTGCGACCGGATCGCCTTTGCCGACGCGCCGACGTCCGCCGAGCCTTCACCACTCGACGAAGTGACCGCCATGCCGGCCGGCTGGCGCTGGCAGTCGGCGGGCGCGGAGACAACTTCGTCC
>DASVUV010000060.1:0-23245 GCA_036386875.1 Allosphingosinicella sp. | reverse complement strand
TCGCGCAAAGTCGGCAGCATCACCGCCTGGATGTCGTCATACTTCCGGAGCACCTGACGAAGCGCCTCGTCGAAGCGGCCGGAGCGGTAGCAATCGGACGAGGAGACGAATTCGTACGGGAAGCCGAAGCCGTCGAGGAATTGCCGAAGCAGGTTGTTGTTGTGCGCGGCGTAGCTTTCGTGGCCGCAGCCATATGGGTCGGGCACCTGGCTGAGCGGCTGATCCAGGTGGCTCAGCATCATCTCCTGCTGCGGCGCCGCGGGCGGCACCTTGCGCATGCCGTCCATGTCGTCGGAGAACGCCACCAGCCGGCTCGGCCAGTCCACCAGCTCGGAAAGCGCATGCCGAACCATCAACGTCCGCGCCACTTCCTGGAAGGTGCCGAGGTGCGGCAGGCCCGACGGTCCATAGCCCGTCTCGAACAGGATCTCGCCGGGCTGTCCGTTCTTGGCGGGCGGCCCGTCCGGGTAGCGCTTCAAAAGCTTGCGGGCTTCCTCGTAAGGCCAGGCCTTGGACACAAAAGCGGCTTCGCGCAGGGCGGCGGGGATTTCGCTGTTCGGCATCCCCGCCATTTCGCCGCTTCACGCCACCGGTGCAAGCACCATCGAAGGCCCCGTTCGGTCGCTTTCTGCCAGGATGCGCCGCTTGTGCTGGCGCGTCGCGGCGGCAGGCGCTAGGATCAAAGAGTGAACGGGGAACGCACCGCCGCGGCCATGCGCAAGATCATCCATGTCGACATGGATGCCTTCTACGCGTCGGTCGAGCAGCGGGATAACCCCGAGCTGCGTGGCAAGCCGCTTGCCGTCGGCGGCGGCGTTCGCGGCGTGGTTGCGGCGGCAAGCTACGAAGCGCGCACCTTCGGCGTGCGCTCGGCAATGCCGGCGGTGACCGCCAAGCGCCGCTGCCCCGAACTCATCTTCGTCAAGCCGCGCTTCGACGCCTATCGCGCCGTGTCCAACCAGATCCGCGCCATCTTCCTCGATTACACCCCGCATGTGGAGCCGCTCTCGCTCGACGAGGCCTATCTCGACGTCACCGAAGACCTCAAGGGCATCGGCACCGCCACCCGCATCGCCGAGGAAATCCGCGCGCGGATCAAGGCGGAAACCGGCCTCACCGCCTCGGCGGGCGTGTCCTACAACAAGTTTCTGGCGAAGCTCGCGTCCGACCAGAACAAGCCCGACGGCCTGTGCGTGGTGACACCCGCGCGTGGCCCCGCTTTCGTCGAGGGCCTGCCCGTCTCCCGCTTCCACGGCGTCGGGCCGAAGACCGCGGAGAAGATGAAGCGCCTCGGCATCGAAACCGGCGCGGATCTCAAGGCGCGAAGCCTCGACTGGCTCGCCGCCCATTTCGGCAGTTCGGCGCTTTATTATCACGATCTCGCCCGCGCCATCTGCCACCGCCAGGTCAAGGCCGACCGTCCCTACAAATCGGTCAGCGCCGAAGACACGTTCCTCACCGACATCGCCGATCCCGCCCTCTTGCTTGCCGAGCTCGACCGCATCGGCAGGCACGTCTGGGACAAGCGGGTGGAGCCCAAGCACCTGTCCGGCCGAACGGTGAACCTCAAGGTCAAGTATGGCGATTTCCAGATCATCACCCGCTCCCGCTCGCTCGACCGCACGGTGGCCGACGTGGAGGAGTTCGTCGAGATCGGCCGCAGCCTGCTCCGCGCCCTCCTGCCGCCCGTGAAAGCGATCCGCCTCCTCGGCCTCGGCCTCTCCACGCTAAGCGAGGGCGCCGAACCCGCCGCTCGCCCACTCGAGCTTCCACTGCTTTCTTAGGAGCAAGAGCATGATAAACGATGACCCTGCATTCGTTTATTCCACCGTAATTGAAAAGACGCTGGAGCACCGTTTCCTGGCGGATCTCTGCTCGTTTCTCTGGACGTGCGGAGTCACCGATTTCGCGGTCTCGCAGAGCGAAGTAGATCTTTATGGCTATGACGTCATCGTGGAGGTTGGCGAAGTCGTGCGGCACATTCAGCTGAAGCTCGGCCGTTTGGGGGGGAAGCGCAGCCATGTGAGCGTCAACTTACGGCTGAGCGCAAAGCCAAGTGGCTGTGTGGTTTGGATGTTTTACCGGCCCGAGGACCTCAGCATCGATCATTATCGCTGGTTGGGCAGCGCGCCGGGTCATCCACTTCCATCGGTTGGCGATCGCGTGACCAAACATACGAAAGGCAATGCGGAGGGGGTGAAGGGCGAACGACCGGGGCACCGCGATGTACGGAAGACGCAGTTCGAAGCTGTTGCGACCATTGCCGAACTTTCACAGCGGTTGTTTGGCATCGGCTGAGCCGCGCGAATACGTACCGGCCGGCCGCTGCCCAACGGCAGCAGAGGGCAACCTTTGCGGCGTGCCGACGCTTGAACAAATATGCCGCCGCAGCCCCTCACCCTGCCCGTGGCCCTGCAGCGCTGGATCGAGACGCTCGCGGCCGATCTCTTTGCGGTGCCCGGCATGGCGATCGACTTCACCGCGCCGCCAGGCGAGCGGGCGCTGGTGCCGGCCGAGTCCGTTTCCTGGCGCGTGTTCGCCAATCCTGTGACCCTGTTCATCGGCGGAGTGGCGGCGGTGCTGCTCGAGCTTGGCGAGCCCCGCGTCCGCCACGGCGTGTGGGATCATAGCGGCTTCCGCGTCGATCCGGTGATGCGCCTCCGCCGCACCGGCCTTGCCGCCATGGTCACCGTCTACGGCCCCGAAAGCGCGGCGCGTGCGATGATCGCGGGCGTGAACCGGCTCCACGCCCGAGTCTCCGGCGCCACCGCCGACGGCACGCCATACCGCGCCGACGACCCTGAATTGCTTAACTGGGTGCAGGCGACGGCGAGCTGGGGCTTCCTGGAAGCCTATGCCGCTTTCGGCCGCCCGCTCACCCTCGCCGAGCGCGACGCCTATTACGGCGAAGCCGCCCCTGCCGCCGCACTGTACGGCGCGGCCGGCGCGCCCCGCTCCACCGCGGGGATCGGCAGGCTGTTCGCACGGGTGGCGCCGGCGCTGGAGCCCTCCGCCACCCTAACCGAATTCCTGTCGATCATGCGCCGCGCGCCGATCCTTCCCGCCGCCGCGCGCCCGCTCCAGGGACTGCTCGTCGCTGCCGCAATCTCCCTGCTTCCCCAGCAGCTTGCGGCCCGCCTCGGCCTCTCCGGCGGCGGCCTCAAGGCTTGGCAGCGCCTACCCGTCCGCGCGCTCGCCCAACTTGCCGGCCGCATACCGCTCGCCGGCTCGCCGCCCGTGGAAGCCTCCCGCCGCCTCGGCGTTGCGGCGGACCCGCTTTATCGGTAGCCGGCGCGCGTCGGCTTAGACGTCGAACATCCTCAGGCAGTCGGCGCATTCCTTGGGGTAGCGCTTCTTGGTGATGCCGATAAGTTGGTCGCGCTCGCCGGCCGAAAGCTTCGGATTGCTCGCCACGCGCAGCACATAGGCGGTGCGCGCGTCATAGATCGCCTGGGCAAGGCGGCGGTCGTACCCCGGGTCGCCGCGGCCGCATTGCGGATCGGTGATCTCCACCGCGCGCACCAATATGTCGGCGGCCTTGCCGTGCTGCACCGAAACCGACCACACCGCGTCGCGCACCGCATTGTGGCGGCTGTCGAGGTCGATCTCCTTGCGCGTTTGCACCTCGCCTACCGTTTTGCGATAATGGCTGCGCTCGATGAACTGGTGCTGCGCGTCGCGAAAGGCGTCCGGCTCCCGCGCCGCGATCTTCTTCCAGCCTGCGTCGAACGCTGCGCTGCCCGGTGCCGCGCCGGCCAGTTCCGACGCCCACCTTTTGCCTTCGGTACGCAAAAAGGCGGCCAGCGTTCCCGCCCGGGACGACAGTTGGTACAAGCCGTAGGAAGCCCCGCCCGGGTCGTTCCGGCCGCTTGAAACGGTGCCCGGACCCCGGCCGCCGCTTTCGAACGCTTCCGACAATTTGCCGAGCCGGTAGGCGATTGCCCCCGCCGCCGCCCCGGCCAGGGATCCCGCCGCGTCAACCACGGTTCCCGCCGCTGCCACTGCCGAATCCGCGAGGCTCTTGGCCGCCGCCGTAATCGCTCCGCCGGCCGTCGCATCCTCGGCAAGCTCGCAAGCCCGGTCGAGCGCCGCCACTTCTTCACGCTTGAACCCGCGGCCCAGCATGGTCCGAACCGCGTCGAATATCGGCTTCCTGTTCATGAGCAACCCCCCCGTTCCCCAGCGCAGTCCAGCGCCTTCACCAGCCTAAAGGAAGGGGAACACGAGTCCAGCGGCTAAAAGGCCGCAGAAAAGCCGAAGTGGAGGAAAGTGGATCAGCGCCTTTGCAGTTGCGCCTTACGCTAAAGCCGTTCCACCTCGCGGGCACGGACGACGATCTCGTCCTGCCGGAACGCGCTTTCGAGCCGCTCGCGAAAGCGCCGCCACCAGGCACGGTCGAGAGTGTCCGACATCACTTCAAAGATGACAATGTCGTCATGGCTGCGCTCGCCGCCTTCCTCCCACACGCCCTCCGCCGGGCTGCGGCTGAACGCGGTGAGCCCGCCGAAGGTCTCGACCAGCTCCTCGCGCACCTTTGCATAAAGCTCCGGCGCGAGGCGATTTCCGTCATTGTCGAACAGCGGCAGAAGAATTTCGATAAGATGCATCAAGGCGCAACGCGGGTGCTTCCGCATGGCTCCGCTTTGCCCTACACCAGCCGCTTCCCCGGGGGAGCGCGCCGAAGCGCTTGAGAGGCAGTTGAAACTGCGACCCGCTGAACCTGATCCGGCTGACACCGGCGTAGGGAGGGAGCGCGGGTTTTCTCCCGCTCTCCATCCGCAAAAGGAGAGCGAACACCATGGCCGACATCCCCGCCCGCACCGAACTCAAAGTCACCACCGGCCCGATCCGCGGAAGCCGCAAGGTCCATGTCGGCCCGCTCGGCGTGGCGATGCGCGAAATCCATCTCGAGCCCGGCTGCGGCGAGCCGCCGCTGCGCGTCTACGATCCGTCCGGCCCCTACACGGACGGCGACGCCCGCATCGACATCATGGCCGGCCTGCCCGAGCTCCGCCGCGACTGGATCCGCGCCCGCGGCGATGTCGAGGAAGTCGCCCAGCGTGAGGTGAAGCCCGAGGACAACGGCCAGCTCGGCCCCGACCGCTCCGGCGGCGTTCAGCCTTTCCCCAACGTCCGCAAGCGCGTGCTCCGCGCCAAGGCGGGCGCCAACGTGTCGCAAATGCACTACGCTAGAAAAGGCATCATCACTCCTGAGATGGAGTACGTCGCCGTCCGCGAAAACCTCGGCCGCGAGCAGCTCGCGCAAGCGATGGTCCGCGACGGCCAGGATTTCGGCGCCGCCATCCCCGATTACGTCACCCCCGAATTCGTCCGCTCCGAAATAGCCCGCGGCCGCGCCATCATCCCCAACAACATCAACCACCCCGAATCCGAGCCGATGGCGATCGGCCGCAACTTCCTGGTCAAGATCAACGCCAATATCGGCAACTCGGCGGTCGCCTCGGATGTCGCGGCCGAGGTCGACAAGATGGTCTGGTCGATCCGCTGGGGCGCCGACACCGTCATGGACCTCTCCACCGGCCGCAACATCCACGACACCCGCGAATGGATCATCCGCAACAGCCCCGTGCCCATCGGCACCGTCCCCATCTACCAGGCGCTGGAAAAGGTCGGCGGCATCGCCGAGGACCTCACCTGGGAAGTCTACCGCGACACGCTGATCGAGCAGGCCGAGCAGGGCGTCGATTATTTCACCATCCACGCGGGCGTGCGCCTCCCCTACATTCCGATGACCGCCAAGCGCGTCACCGGCATCGTATCGCGCGGCGGCTCGATCATGGCGAAATGGTGCCTCAGCCACCACAAGGAGAGCTTCCTCTACACCCGCTTCGAGGAAATCTGCGAGATCATGAAGGCGTATGACATCGCCTTCTCGCTAGGCGACGGCCTGCGCCCCGGTTCCATCGCCGACGCCAACGACGAAGCCCAGTTCGCCGAACTCCACACGCTTGGCGAGCTTACCAAGATCGCCTGGGAGCACGACGTGCAGGTGATGATCGAAGGCCCCGGCCACGTGCCGATGCACAAGATCAAGGAGAATATGACCAAGCAGCTCGAAGCCTGCGAGGAAGCCCCCTTCTACACATTGGGGCCCCTTACCACCGACATCGCGCCGGGTTACGATCACATCACCTCCGCAATCGGCGCGGCGATGATCGGCTGGTTCGGCACCGCGATGCTTTGCTACGTCACGCCAAAGGAGCATCTCGGCCTCCCGGACCGCGACGACGTGAAAGTCGGCGTCGTCACCTACAAGCTCGCCGCCCACGCCGCCGACCTCGCCAAGGGCCACCCGGCCGCCAAGATGCGCGACGACGCCGTCAGCCGCGCCCGCTACGAATTCCGCTGGCGCGACCAGTTCAACCTCAGCCTCGATCCCGACACTGCCGAGCAGTACCACGACCAGACCCTCCCCGCCGAAGGCGCCAAAACCGCCCACTTCTGCTCGATGTGCGGCCCGAAGTTCTGCAGCATGAAGATCACCGCCGAAGTCCGCGAGTTCGCCGCCAGGCAGAACGCCAGCGCCGACACCTTCCTCGAAGCCACCCATTCCTCCCCTGCCTTTGCAGGGGAGGGGGACCATGGGAAACATGGTGGAGGGGCCGCTTCGGCGAACGCCGAAGCGGAAGCCAAGGCCGAAGCCGGCATGGCCGAGATGAGCGAGAAATTCCGCGAAAAGGGCGGAGAAATCTACCTCCCCGCCGCGGAATGATCGCGCTGACGGTCCTCGCACTCGCCTTTGCCCCGCCCGCGGCGGCCGAGGCGAGCCCCGCCGCCACCGCCTTCACGCAGCTCTCCACCCTGGTCGGCACCTGGCGCAACGCCGACCAGCCGGACTCCGCCCTCAGAATCCGCTTCACTCTCACCGCGGGCGGCACCGTGCTGGTGGAAAGCTGGGAGCGTGCCGACGGAAAGGCGCACTCGCTCACCCTCTATCACCGCGACGGCGCGAACCTGATCGCCACCCATTATTGCCCGCAGGGAAACCAGCCGAGACTGGTTCTCGCCCGCTCCGGCAAAAGCCTCGCATTCGCCTTTCGCGACGCCACCGATCTCGACCGGGGCGAGTCTCACCTCCACGATCTCAGCTTCGATCTGGGAGATTCGAACCACCCCATCCGCACCGAGGTTTACCGGCAGGGCAAAAAGCGCGAGGAAACGATCCTGCATCTGATCCGCGCCGACCCGCCCGCCCCTGCTCCTGACGCTCCAGCCTGAAAGGCGATCCGGAAAAATGCGCAATCCCCCGGCCATGCCCAACCTGTCTCTCGGCAACCCGACGATGCGGTTGTTCCTCGCCGTGGCCCTGGCGCTGGTCTTCGCCGCCGGGCCGACGCCCGCGGAGGCGAAAGCGCCCGGGCCGGCGCGCGCCCGCGTCCCGTCCGGGCTGCCCAGCTTGTTCAGCGATGAGGATTATCCGCTGGAGGCATTGCTGAACGACGAGCAGGGAACCGTCGGCTTCAAGCTGGCGATCGGCGTCGATGGCGCCATCACCGGGTGCACGATCGAGAGCTCCAGCGGATCGCCGTCGCTCGATTCCACCACCTGCCGCTTGCTCGCCGAGCGCGCCCGCTTCACGCCCGCCAGGCACAAGAAGGGGAGGCCGGCAACCGACACCTACAGTGGCCGGATTGTGTGGCGGATACCCGACGACGGTGGCACAACCTCTATCTTCACGCCCGCAGCGGATGCGGCGATGGAACTTTGGTCCTTTTGCGCCCGCGGCGAAGCGGCGAAATTGGTGGAATCGCCCCTCTCGCCCCCACAGATCGCCGACCGCGCCCTGGCCGCCTGCACCCAAGTGGAGGCCCTCGCCTCCCGCGAACTGGCCAAGGTCGTGTCCGGCGCCACGGCCGAGCAGGCAACCGTCGCCTTCAAGGGCTATGTCCGCACCCTCACGGTCGAGACGATCGAGACGTGGCGGGCTGGTCTAAAGGCTGGCGAGCAGGAGTAGCAGGCGGCACGTAGCGGGCTGCGGAGCAATGCGAGCTATGATTTGCGGTGAGCTCTGCGCCCGGATTGCCGGAACTGGCAACGGGACGAATTCCACGTGCTTGGCCTGAGACACCGCCGGGCAATAACAGGGCCAAGCTTTCCCACTGGAGGCGCCAAAACCGCCCACTTCTGCTCTATGTGCGGCCCGAAATTCTGCAGCATGAAGATCACCCGGAAGTCCGAGACTTCGCCGCCAAGCAGAATTTGGACACCTGTCCTCGCGGCCACTGAAAGTCCTCCCCAGGCCGGAATGAGCAGGCACGCCATCCCCCGGCGTGGCTGCTGATGTCCCGGGGACATCAGCGCCTGCTCATGATCAGCCGGAGGCTAGTGGAGGCCCTGCGATCGACCCCGAAGCCAGCATGGCGAAGTTTCGCGACAGAGGCGGGGAACTCTATGTCGCGCTTTATCCACAGTCTCAGAGCAGATCGCTTTTTTTGCATTTGCGCCGCAGACTCAATTCTGCCACTTTTCAGCGGCAGGTTGCGCAGGTGCCTACTTGCGCAGGGGTAGTGATCGCGCTATGGCGGACGTTCGCGGTTTGTTCGCGTTGAACTTGTCTCAGTAGGGCGCGTTTAATGGGAACGAAACCCTTGGCCTCTATAGCAAATGAGGGGAGAGATCGGTGGACCAAGCAGCAGAGCTGGACGCGTTGGTAGAGCGCGCGAGGACACACACGATGTCGCCGGCTGAGCGCCGAGATCAGCGGGTAAGCTTGGTGATGGGGTTAAGAAGTGAGTCTTCAACACTGACGAAGGAGAAGGTTGAGACGCTCCTGGAGTCGCTGGAGGGTTTACCTGCTTAGCAATGCATTGTACGACTGGAAAGGCCCGGCCAATGAGCCGGGCTTTTTTTTCGCCAAGGGGCGGCAAGATGCGGGACACCAACTGGGACTTGATCAGTGGCGATGAGGCAAATGAAATCGAGGTTCTAAACCTTGCCAATCAAGCTAACGTGATAGAGGCGATAGTTCGATTTGACATGCACCATCGCGACCGTGGCACCAAGGGTCACGACAGTCGGCCTAATGTGTCTATCCTTCGTGAACTTCACCGCACCGCCACATTTCTTCTGTTGAGTACGGCCGGAATATTCCGAACTCGTCCTGTGCATGTCTGGAATAAAAGGACGAACGAAGTAGCGTACACGCCTCCAGAAGCAGAAGGCCTGGACAAGCTAATCGATGACTTCTTTCTGAGGTTAGGCAAGCGCTGGGATGAGGAGCACTATGTCAGGGTTGGCGCGTTCGTTCTGTGGGCAATAAACTGGATACATCCGTTCACAAACGGCAATGGCCGAACAGCGCGGGCGCTATCATATGCCTGTATTTCACTAAAGATAGGGTATGTACTTCCCGGATCTCCGACTCTGCCAGACCTAATTCTTCAGAACCAGCCGGAATATTATGCGGCTTTGCGCTCTGCGGATCTTGGTTTCGAGAATCTTGGCGAGCCTGACCTTTTGCCTTTGGTCGGGATGATCCAGCGACTGCTTACGCAGCAGTTGGCGAGTGTGCCGGTGGACCAGGGCAATTCAGACTAAGGAGCGCCGACAGGGGCTTTCCGAATCCCATTCGTGAGAGTACCGTGTCTTCGAGGAGACGCGGATGCCCAGTAAACCATTAGACGCAGACTTCTTTGGGACGTTTCTAACCTCTGTTGGGGAGGCGGGCGAGCATACCAGCCAAGGCGCGGAACTGCAGAAGCAGCTCATGCAGCGTCTCGACACCGACGGGGGGAGGAGTTCCGTACGTTCGCTCTTCGGGGAATTTTCGTTGCCCCCGAGCGTGGTTATGGGTGCTCTGAAGGAGCTGGAGCAGGCGGGGATCATTACGATATCAGCCGCAGGAACAGACGACAGAGTGGAGCTTACCCCCTTGGGAAGAACGGTCGCTTCCTAGGTAGGCCCGATGCTCACGCTTATCGATTTACTTATCGTGGCCGTGGCCGGTGGGCTCCTAGGCGCCTGCGAACTCATCACGCGATATCGCGATGAACCCTTCAAGGCCGTGATCAATTCAGCGGCCGGGGCGTACGTTGTTATCAACAGCCTGGCTTCGGTCCTTGCGCTCGTCGTTCTCAATGCGTTTGATGTAAACTTCGGCATCCCGCCGCAGGAAGTCGTCAAACTTCACTTGTCCCTCGTGCTAGTCGCTGCTCTCGGGGCCATGGCGTTCTTCCGCAGCTCTCTGTTCACATTTAAAGTTGGTGGGCAAGACCTTGCCTTAGGCCCTGGGCTGGTTCTTCAAGTCCTGCTTGCAGTAACGGACCGGCAGGTCGACCGGAGCCGAGCGAGCGCCCGTGCGACGATGATAGCTCAATTGATGCAGGGTGTAGACTTCGAGAAAGCCAGAACGGCCCTGCCCGCCTTTTGCTTCGGACTTATGCAAAATGTTACGAAGGAGGAGCAGGCTGCAGTCGGCGATCAGGTCACCAAATTGGGATCCACCGGAATACCAGGGCCTACAAAAGCTCTCCTTCTGGGCCTGCTTATAGTAAACGTCGTAGGAGAAGCGGCGTTGAAGGCCGCGATCGATTCCCTTGGGGCGGACATTGTAAACAGTTGACGCCCCCCCCGCGAAGTAGGGTAGCAGTGACAGCGCAAGCGGGATGACACAGTCAATCCTCACACACATCGCTCTCATCGTCCGCGATTATGACGAGGCGATCGCCTGGTACACCGGCGTGCTCGGCTTCACCCTCGTCTCCGATATCTACCAGCTTGAGCAGGACAACCGCTGGGTGCTCGTCGCTCCGCCCGGCGCCGGCGAGAACGCCGCTTCCTTCTCCTCGCCCGTGCCTCATCGCCGGAGCAGCAAGCCTTCATCGGCAACCAGGCCGGCGGGCGTGTCTTCCTGTTCCTGAAGACGGACGGTCTCTGGCGCGACCATGAGGCGTACCTTGCTCGCGGCGTCCGCTTCGTCCGCCCGCCCGCCGAGCAGCCCTACGGCACCGTCGCCGTCTTCGAAGACCTCTACGGGAACCTCTGGGATCTGGTGCAGCCCGCCGCCGCTTGATCCGCCGCGCCACGCCGCCCGCACCCCCGATTCGCCCACTTGCCCCGTCGCGGCGCAGAGGAGGATTTTCCTACACACCCCGACATGCACTAGATGATCCGCTCCTTTTTCGAATCAGGAGGAGCAAGGATCATGAGGCGTGACACGGACGGCGAATTCAGCGTCGAGGATTTCGACGCATGGGCGGCGGCGAGCGACCGGATCGATGCGGTCGCGCAGGCGGCGGATGAGGAGGGCGGGCCGAGCCTGTCCCTGGTGCGGGCAACCGAGCGGAACGAGGTCTGGCCGACCGATCTGCTTCCGCCCGCCGCCGACGCTCAGGCTGACGCCGGACCCGACCCCGAAGCAACCGGCTCCCCGGCCGTCGCCGCCATGCCCTTCGACGGGGTCCCGCTGGAAGACAGCCGCAAGCGCCTCGCCGGCTGGAGCGCGGATCGGCAGCGCGTGTTCTTGAACACGCTTGCCGAAACCGGCTCGGTTCACCTCGCCAGCGCCGCCGCGCGCCTGTCGGCGCGCTCGGCCTATCGCCTGAGGGCCCGCACGCCGGCCTTCGCGGCGGCCTGGGACACTGCGGACCAGCTCGCCGTGGGGCGCCTTTCCGCTCTGGCCTTCGACCGGGCGATCAACGGCCGTACCGAGCAGGTCTGGCACGAGGGCAATCTCGTGGCGGAGAAGCGGCTTCCGAGCGACCGGCTGCTGATGTGGCTGCTTGCCGGGCTCGATCCGCGGCGCTTCGCCGCCCCGTGGGAAGTGCGCAAGGACGGCGCCCCCGATCCCCAGGCGGAGGCGCGGGAGAGCTTCCCGGCCCTGCTCGACGCGCTGGACGATACGCCTTCGGACTAGCGCCACGGCCAGTGCGAACATTGGGACCATTCGGGGCCGCGGGAGGAGGGGAAGCGCCTGCGCCTATCACCTGCCGCCATTAGCCCTCCGGGGGTGGAGGCGGTCGGCCGATGCGGTACGGCCCCTGCCGCACCGGCATCTCCCGCCCCTTCCAGCTCAGCCGCACCTGCCCTTGCGCGGCCAGGCCGTCCACCGCCGAGTGGACCGCCGCCATCTCGCCGCGCCAGTCGGCATGGCCGGCCTCCGCGGCGATCGCCCGCGCCACTTCGCTGGGGCAGATCGTGGCGCCGTCCGCGCGGCCGGCAAGCAGCGCCAGCGTCGCCGCGGGTGCGTCAGCCGGCTCCATCGCGGCTTCTGAACTTCCGGGCCCTGCTACCGCCCCTTCCGCCGCACGGCCGTGAACTGGCGCTCCACGAACAGCGCCGCCAGCGCCCCGTTCAGCTTCTTGCCCTGGACGCGCCCGGTGACGGTGAACGGCACGCCCGTTCGAAGGCCGCGCAGGGTGAAGTACTGGCCTTGCAGCGTGCCGGTGGCGGTGACGTTGCCGTGGCTTTCGATCCGCGCGCTGAGCTGGGTGCCGCGCTGGTCGATGACGATCAGGCCCTGGCGCGTCTCGCCGCGGCTGTTGCGCCAGGTCGCGACCCAGATCCCGCCGATCTGCTCCACGCGCGGGGTTCGCGCCTGCGCTTCCGACACCAAAGCGCCGCCGCTCCCCGGAACAGGCGCGCCAATGGCAAGCAGCGCCACTGCCGCCGCGGGAACAAGCCGGCGCAACACTGCGGCGGCGCTCTCCTGGGTCATGTTTGTACTCCCGATCACAAGCTTACCATGCAAACGGCCCCTGCGCCCGAAGGTTCAGCGGTGCCCCGATCATCCGCCGCCCGTGGCCGAACTTGCCCAGCCGGCGTTCGCCGCGGCCGCCGCCCGCACCAGCGCCTTCAGCGCCTCCGCGTCCGGATACTCGCCCTCGCGGATGTCGATCGCCCGCCGGGTGCCGCCGTCCAGGCTGGCGTTGAACAGCCCGTTCGGATCGTCGAGCGCCGCGCCCTTGGCAAAGGTCAGCTTCACTTTGTCCTTGTAGGTTTCGCCGGTGCACAAAAGGCCATGGTGCTCCCACACCGGCACGCCGGCCGGGTTGGTCGGTTTGCGCCACTTCACCGCCTCGGCCAGTTCGGGCACCGCCTCGCGGATCAGCGCCCGCGCCCACGCCAGCGTCTCGCCGCGCCAATCGCCCAGGGCCGCGATCTTCGAATCGATCAGCTCGGAGGCCGTGGGGTTGGCGTTGAATTCCTGCATTTCCGGATCTCCCGCTGCCACGCCTCGTGCGCCAACGGTAATCCGTTCCCGGACGCTCTCCAACCGAAACCCCGCATCGATGCGCCCTGAGCAGCCCGGCACGCCCGTTAACGGAAGCGGTTGATAACGCTAACAAGCTGTGGCTTATTCTCGCCCAAAACAACAAACACGGGAGAGAAACGCCATGAAAGCCTTGCACGCCGCCGCCTGCCTGTTCCTGGCCGCCGCGCCGGGGTCCGCCGCCCTCGGCCAGTCCGCGCGCCCCGCACCCGCGGCCGAGGACGACATCACCAGCCGGATCATCAACCTGCCGCCGCCTTCGGCCTACCGGGTCGATGGCGCCAAGGGCACGATCCGCAGCGACGAGGGCGTGCAGGGCGGCAAGGCGCTGCGCATCATCGTGCCGGGCAAAAGCGAGCAGGCCTGGACGGTGTCCGTCGCCAATCCGATTGGGAAGCCGGTCAGGGCGGGCGACAAGCTCGTCCTCGCCTTCTGGGCGCGGCTGGCCAAACCGGCAAAGGGCGCAACCACCGCCAGCCTGCCGTTCAACGGGGTGCAGCTCGCCTCCGCGCCCTACACGCCGCTTTTCTCCTCCGGCGTCGAAATCGGCCCGGAATGGAAGCTGTACGAGGTGAAGGGCAAGGCGGACAAGGACCATGCCGGCGGCACGCTGAACGCCGCGCTCCACCTCGCCACCGGCAAGCACACCATCGATCTCGGGCCGGTGTTCGTCCTCAACATGGGCCAATAAGCGCCGGGGGGCCGGGGCAGCGCGGGCGCCGGGGCCTAGAAGAGGCCCGGCACCTCGCGCTGCGCGGTCGACGGACGCTCGGGCGAGAGCAGCATGCGCGGCCCTTCGGCGGGCTCGCCTGACTTCACCGCCTTGGCCGAAAGGCTGCTGGTGATCGGCGTGCAGGAGCGTCCGGCCAGGAAGTCGAGCGCCCGGGCGACCGAAGCCTCCGCCGGATCGCCGAGCGGGCGGGCAAGATCGTCGCCGGCCTGGCAGGTCTGCGGGACCTTGCCCGCCAGGCCCTGGAAGTAATCTCCCTGCCGGTTTGCATTCTGGGTGGCGAAGGCGACCACCCGAAGCCGGTCGTCGCAGGCGGAGCGGTCGATCGCGATCTGCCCCACCGGCTTGCCGTAGGTGTTGGTGCCGACCAGCGCCATGTTGTTGCCGAGATACGGAACGAACGCGTTGATCACCAGCTCGCTCGCCGACGCCGTGCCGCCGGTGCCGATGAACGCGATCTTGGCCGGCGCGATCGACTGGGTAAGCGGCGAGAAGGTGCGGGTCTCATTATATTGCGACTTGCTCTGCCGGAAGGTGGTGAAGCTGAACACGTCGCTTGTGGAGCGCGCGCCGCCGAGCAGGTCGCCCATGAGCTCGGCGATGGAGACAAGCCCGCCGCCATTGTAGCGCACGTCGACGATGACCTGGGAAACGCCGGCCGCCTTGAACGACGCGAAGGCGTTGCGCAGCGCCGGATCGGCCGTGTTGATAAAGGTGCGCAGGTTGACGTAGCCGACCTTGCGGCCGCCATCGTCGAGGATCTTGGCGCCGTAGCGGCTCGACACGGGGGTGAGCTCGTAATTGGTCTTGCGCAGCGTCACGTCGCGGGTTGCGCCGGTCTGGTCGCGGACGCGCAGCACCCGGGTGACGCCGGGGTCGCCGGGCCCAAGGGCGTTGGTGACGGTCTGCGGGCCGTTGCTTGTGGCCATCAGCTCGCTGACCAACTGGAGGTTGCCCGCGCTGCTGCCGATGGCGAGGATTTCAGTGCCGCGGTCGACGTTGGCGCCGAGTGCCGCCGTGCCTTCAAAGGTCTCCGCGACGAAGACCCGGCGTCCCGCCGTGTCGTAGCTCAGCCGGAAGCCGAAGCCGGCGCTGGAGCCGCTGTCGTAATAAGCGTTCTCCTCCGCGATCGAGGTCAGGTAGGTGAAGAATCGGTCGCGGCCCTGGGACCGGGCGGTCGCCGTCAGCGAATCGAGATAGGCTTCCACCGTTGAATAGCTCGCCGGGCTGGGATTGCCGGGCAGCGTCTCGGGGAAGAGGTACCACTCGTTCATCTGGGCGGTGACCCAGTCCTTGCGCTCGCTCAGCGAACAGCCGGCGGTGCTCGTCGGCGGCGGCGGGGGAGGGGCGCTGCCGGTTGGCGGCGGAGTCACGGAGGTATTGCCGCCGCCGGAGCTGCCGCCACCGCCGCAGCCCGCCAGCAGGGCGATGACACTTAAAGCCGTCCCAAGCCGCCTGATACGCATCACAAATTCTCCTCCGGAAGCAAACCCTTAGCTTCATTGGATAAATTCGCAAAATGAAAGTTTCGTCGGCGCACTGGCCGGGCGTCCTGCGCACGAAAAGGGGCGCCGGCAAGACACCGGCGCCCCATATTTCAACGCTCTAGCCGATCAGTTGGCGTCGTAGATTCGAACCACCGCGTTGGTGCGGGCGTCGATCTGGTAGATGTTGCGCCCATCCGAGCGGTAATAAACGCCGCCGCCGTCGCGGAAGCGGCTGCGCAGGTTGCTCGGCACGCCGTAAAGGTTGCCGCTCGCCCGCTGGCCGACGCGCAGGGTGGTGCCGGTAGTGGCGCAATCGCTGTCGTTGTTGTTGCCGCCGCCGAACAGATTGTCGATGATGCCGCCAAGCCCGCCGCGATCGCTGTCCTCGCAATAGGATTGGTAGGGGCCGCCCTGGCCGTAGGCGTCCTGATTGCCATAGCCTCCATTGCCGTTGCCCTGGTTGCCGTAGCCCTGATTCCCATAGCCCTGGTTGGAGCCATATTGACCGCCGCCGCGGCCGTCCGCCCGGGCGAGCTGGTCGCGGAACATCCGCACGCGCCCCTGCAGGTCGGTGCGCTCCTGCTGGGTCAGGCCATTGCGGCTATATTGCCGCTCCAGCCGCGTGATGTCGCGCAGCTGCATGCGCAGGGTGCGCGCCTCGCGCTGGTCGATCTCGCCGGATTGAACGCCGGCCTGGATGCGGGCTTCGAGCCGCGCGATGCGGTTGTTGACGCCAACCGCGCCGCCCGCGTTGACGTTCGAATAACCGTTCTGAGTCTGGTATTGCGCCGCTGCCGGCGCCGCGACCGCAAGGGCGCCAAGCGCCGTGGCCGCGATTAGAAGCTTCTTCATAGCCGATACTCCAACAAGGCCCCACCGCTTCGAGACCACAACGAAGCCGAAACGAGATCGTTGCGCCGGCTCGTCGCGTGGCACCTGCAACCTGTCCCGCAACACCCTTGCCCGCAGCCACCGCCAACCGATTGCCCGCGCCCTGCCCCTCCGCTAAAGCCCGCGGTCATGCAGACCGATCCCTTCACGCCCGAGATCAGCTTCGTCTCCACCCCGCGCGTCGCCTGCGACGGCGCAAGCGAGACCCACCCGGCGCTCGGCCACCCCCGCGTCTACATGCAGATCGATGAAAAGGGCTTCGTCGACTGCGGCTATTGCGACAAGCGCTTCGTGCTGAAGGGCGGCCCTGCCGATCAGGGCGGCTCGGAAGCCTGAGCCCCTTACCAGCGGCCGCCGCCCGGCCGCTCTCCGCGAAGTTCGGCCAGCCGCCGAAGCGTGGCTAGCGACACATTGTCCGGCAGCGCGTCGAGCGGGAAGAAACGCGCTTCCGCCACCTCCATCGCGTCCGCATTGGGCTCTCCGTCGGCGCGAGCGGTGAACAGGTGGATCGTGTCCCGCTTTCCTTCGGAAGTGTTGGCGTGGCAGCCAACGAACACGACGTCGCGCACCTCCAGCCCGGTTTCCTCCTTCACTTCTCGCGCCGCCGCCGCCTCCGGGCTCTCCCGCCGTCCGATGCCGCCGCCCGGCAGAACGAACAGGTGCGTCGGGCCATAACTGTTGCGGATCAGCAGCAGTTCGCCCGCGCCGTTGAACACCATCGCCTTGACGCCCCGGGTCCGCACCCGGAGCACCCGGAAGACGAACCTTCGGACTCGGTAGGCGATCTGGAGCGGTATGTTCATCGCCGCAGCATAGCGCAGAAGGGCGGCGGCGCGAACGGGCTGGCGGTTGGCGGCGGCGCGCTTATATCGGCGCCATGACATTCACCGCCGATCCCCGCCGCTTCCTCTACCGCGACGACGCGCTTTCGCCCGACGCCGCCCTTCGCCTCACCGCCGACGCGCTGCAGCGCTGCGACGATGGCGAGCTTTTCCTCCAGTATACCGCGTCCGAAAGCTTCGGCTTTGACGACGGGCGCCTCAAGACGGCGGACTTCAACAGCCAGGCCGGCTTCGGACTGCGCGGAGTTTCGGGTGAGACCACCGCCTTCGCCCACGCGAACGAGCTTTCGGAGGCCGCGATCCGCCGCGCCGCCGAGACCATGGCGGTGCTCGATCCCGCCGCCGGCGCCCGCCCCGCCCCGCCGCGCCGCACCAACACCGCGCTCTACACCGCATCCGATCCCTTAAGCTTGGTGCCCTTCGCGCAAAAGGTTGCGCTCTGCCAGCAGATCGACGCCGCCGCCCGCGCCCGTGACCCGCGCATTGTGCAATGCTCGGTCGGCCTTTCGGGAAGCTGGTCGGTGGTCGAAATCGTGCGCCCCGACGGCTTCGTCGCCCACGACGTGCGGCCGCTCGTCCGCCTCAACATCCAGCTCGTCGTCGAGCAGAACGGCCGCCGCGAAACCGGCGTGCACGGCCTTGGGGGACGCTATCTCTACGACGATCTGTTCAAGCCCGAGACCTGGAACCGCGGCATCGACATCGCGCTTGCCCAGGCACTGGTGAACCTCGAATCCGTCGCCGCGCCTGCGGGCGAGATGACGGTGGTCTGCGGCCCCGGCTGGCCAGGCGTCCTCCTCCACGAAGCGATCGGCCACGGCCTCGAAGGCGATTTCAACCGCAAGGGCACCTCCGCCTTCGCCGGCCGGATCGGCGAGCGCGTCGCCGCGCCTGGGGTGACAGTGGTCGACGACGGCTCATTGGGCGCCCGCCGCGGCTCCTTGTCGATCGACGACGAGGGCACGCCGACACAGTGCAACACCCTGATCGAGGACGGCATCCTCAAGGGCTATATCCACGATCGCCTCAACGCGCGGCTGATGGGCGTCGAGCCGACCGGCAACGGCCGCCGCCAAAGCTTCGCCCACGCGCCGATGCCGCGGATGACCAACACCTTCATGCTCGGCGGCAAGGATGATCCGGACGAGATTCTGTCGCGGGTCAAGAACGGCATCTACGCCAAGAGCTTCGGCGGCGGCCAGGTCGACATCACCAGCGGCAAGTTCGTCTTCTCCTGCACCGAGGCATACACCATCGAGAACGGCCGCCTCGGCGCGCCCTTGAAGGGCGCCACCCTGATCGGCGACGGCCCTACCGTGCTCACCAGGGTGGCGGCGATCGGCAACGACATGGCGCTCGACGAAGGCGTCGGCATCTGCGGCAAGGGTGGCCAGTCCGTGCCCGCCGGGGTCGGTCAGCCGACGCTGCTGATCGAGGGCCTCACCGTCGGCGGCACCGCGGCGTGACCGAGTGGCGTGACGAGGTACTCGGCTTCTGGTTCGGCCTCGATCCGAAATCGTGGTGGAACGGGGGGCCTGAGCTTGACGCCCAAATCCGCAAGCGCTTCGAAAAGCTCTGGGACGTGCAGCGTAGCCGACCGGTCGCCGATTTTCTGAAGGGCCCGCGCGAGGCGCTCGCCGCCGTGGTGCTGTTCGATCAGTTCCCGCGCAACATGTTCCGCACCCACGCCGACCAGTTCGCAACCGACCACATCGCCCTTGCTGTCGCGGAGGCGGCGGTGGAGGCCGGCTGGGACGACCAGCTCACGGGGGCGGAACGCGGCATCCTCTACATGCCCTTCCAGCACAGCGAGGACCTGGACGACCAGCAGCGCTCCGTCGCCCTCTTCACCGCGCTCGGCGATCCCAATCAGCTTGATTTCGCCATCAAGCACCACGACGTAATCGAACGCTTCGGCCGGTTCCCGCACCGGAACCCGATACTGGGGCGAAGGCCTCGGCCGGCGGAAGTGGACGCGGGAGACGTCTTCCCCTGGTAGGGGTTTGAGCCAGCCGCCGGACTCGTTCGTCTCGAGCGACGTCGAGGGGCGCACCAAGGCCGCCCGCGCCATTCCCCTTGACACCCCAGTGTATCAATGCTGCCATACACCCGGGCACAAAGGGGCAGGGGCAGTAGTGAGCGACAACGGGGCGCCGGTGATTGAACTGGCCAATCTCAGCAAGACCTATGGCCGCCGGGGCAAGGGCGTGCCGGCGGTGCGCGACGTCAGCCTGTCGGTGGGCGCGGGCGAGGTGTACGGCTTCCTCGGCCCCAACGGCGCCGGCAAGAGCACCACCATCCGAATGCTGCTCGGCCTGATTTCGCCCAGCGCGGGCGAAGCGCGGCTGTTCGGCGAGGATCTGCGCGGCAATCCCGCGGTGCTGAAGCGGGTCGGCTCGCTGGTCGATGGCGGCGCATTCTATCCCTACCTTTCCGGCCGCCGGAACCTGGAGGTGCTCGCCCGCACCCACGGCAGCGGCGGCGACCGGATCGACGGCTTGCTCGAGCAGGTCGGCCTCGCCGGAGACGCCAAGCGCAAGGTCAAAGGCTATTCCACCGGCATGCGCCAGCGCTTGGGCGTCGCCGCCGCCCTGCTCGGCGATCCCGATGTCGTGATCCTTGACGAGCCGGTGAACGGCCTTGACGCCGCCGGCATTCAGGAAATGCGCGCGCTGATCCGCGGCCTTGCCGAGGACGAAGGCAAGACGGTGTTCCTCTCCAGCCACCTGCTCCACGAAGTGCAGCAGGTGTGCGACCGGGTGGCGATCATCAGCAAGGGGCAGGTGGTGCGCGAATCCACCATCGCCGATCTCCTCCGCCAGGACGATGGCCTGCGCATCGAAGCGGCGCCGCTCGACGTCGCCGAGGCCGCAGTGGAAGGCCGCTGGAAGGTGGAGCGTTCGGGCGAGGCGCTGATCGTCCGCGCCACCCGCGCGGAAGCGCCCGAAGTCGTCCGCCGCCTGGTCGGCGCCGGCGCCGAACTCTTCCAGCTCGTTCCCGAACAGCGGAATCTGGAAGACGTGTTCCTGTCCCTCACCCAGCCGGAGGCGGTTGATGCTTGATGCCCTTTCCGCCGAAATGCTGAAGCTCACCCGGCACAAGGCGACCTGGTTCCTGGTCTGGCTGTATCCGGTCGGCCTCACCATCATTTTCCTGCTGATGATCAGCGGCAAACTCATCGCCGACACTCCGCCCACCCAGCCGGAGCTTGCCGCGTGGCTTCGGGAAAGCGCCCTTGTCTGGGCGGCACCGGGTAGCACGTTCGGCCGCTACCTCCTTGCTGCCTTTGTCGCCGTCGTTTTCGCCGGGGAATATGGCTGGAACACCTGGAAGCTGATCGTTCCGCACCGCAGCCGGATCACGCTGATCGCCGCCAAATATGCGGTAATCCTGCTACTTTTCCTCGCCGCCTTCACCTTGAGCGCGATCATTTCAGTGCTCGGCCAATTGCTTGCAGACACACTGAGCGGCAACACGGTGCCAGCCGGAGTCACCCTCGGCGCCTTGCTGAAGGTGCATGGTCAAACGGCGCTTGCCTCGCTCGCGCCGGCGCTGCTCACGCTCACTTATGCCAGCCTTGCCGCCGTGCTCACCCGCTCGACGCTCGCCGCCCTCGTCATTTCCATCGTCGCTGTCACCGTCGAGCAGCTTTTCTTCAACTTCGCGCCGCTATTCAGCATGAAGGCGCCGGGCCTGGTGTGGGCGCTTTATCATGTGCTCCCCGGCTACCATCTTGCCAATCTGGCAAGCTGGATCGGCACCGGCACCGGCATCACCGCACCCTTGCCGCCCAGCGGAACCGTGTCGCTGTCCTGGGGCGTCTCGGCCGCCGTCGCGGCGGCGTGGATTGCGGGATTGGCCGCGCTCACCTTCACCGCATTCCGCCGGCAGGATCTCAACTAGGGCCGTCAGCCCTGCGCAAGGAAGCCGCGGATCGGGGACAGATCGTAGCCGGCCGCCGCGGCCTGTTCGATCAGTTCCTCCGAGTCTGCGCCAAGCCGCGAGCGGGCCAGCGCCCACAGGAAAGCCGAGCGCGTCCCCGACTTGCAAAAGGCGAGCACCGCCCCGTCTGCCGCCGCAAGCGCGTCCGCCATTTGCGTCACCAGCGGCAGCGACAAGCCGCCCGCCACCGGGATGTGCCGGTACTGGACGCCCGCCGCTTCCGCCGCCGCGGCAATCGCATCCGATGTCGGCTGCCCAGCCTCCTCGCCGTCCGGCCGGTTGTTGACGATCATCGCCACGCCGAGGCCGGCAATCTCTTCCGGCGCGATCTGGCCGGCCACGAACATAGTGTCTGAGAGTCTCTTCATGCGCGGAGCCCTACAGCCTCCTTTACGTTTGCGGTAGAAGCCCGCCGTGGAGAAGATCATGCGCTCACTGTTTCCCCTCGCCGCGTTCGCCCTCGCCGGCTGCGGCGCCGTGTACGAAAACCGCATCGAAAGCGCCCTGGTCGATGCCGGCGTGCGCGGCCCTGTCGCCACCTGCGTTGCCGAGCGGATGGTGGACCAGCTCTCCAAATCGCAAATCCACGACATCGCCCGCCTCAAGTCCAAGGTCGACAAGGACCGGCCGAAGATGGGCATCGTCGAACTCCTCCGCCGCCACGGCGGAGAGCTCGACACCCATACCGTTTCGGTGCTCACCCGTGCCGGTGTGGTCTGCTCGGTCACGTCCTAGCCTTGGAATCCCCCACCGCCTGTGCTTAAGGGCGGCCAACGTTCGTCTCCCTTTCAAGGAAGCCGCTTCCCGCATGAACATCCACGAATATCAGGCCAAGGAACTCCTGGCCAAGCACGGCATCCCCGTTCCCGCCGGCCACGCCGCGCTTTCCGCCGACGAAGCGGTCGCCGCCGCCGAGCAGCTCCCGGGCCCGCTCTACATCGTCAAGGCGCAGATTCACGCCGGCGGCCGGGGCAAGGGCAAGTTCAAGGAACTGGGCGCCGACGCCAAGGGCGGCGTCCGCCTCGCCCGCACCATTGAAGACGTGCGCACCAACGCGCAGGAGATGCTCGGCAACACGCTGGTCACCATCCAGACCGGCGACGAAGGCAAGCAGGTCAACCGCCTCTACATCACCGACGGCGTCGATATCGCCAAGGAATATTACCTCGCCATCCTGGTCGACCGCGACAGCGGCCGCGTCGCGATGGTCGCTTCCACCGAAGGCGGCATGGACATCGAGGCGGTTGCCCACGATACGCCCGAGAAGATCACCACCATCACCATCGATCCCGAGCGCGGCTTCCAGGCCGAGGACGCGAAGGCGCTCACGGACGCGCTGGAGCTCGACGGCGACCTCGCCGCGCAGACCGCGGACCTGGCCGGCAAGCTCTACGCGGCCTTTCTCGCGACGGACTCCGCGATGCTGGAGATCAATCCGCTGGTCGTCACCGACGACAACCGCGTGCTCGTCCTCGACGCCAAGATGAGCTTCGACGAGAATGCCCTGTTCCGCCACCCCGACATCGCCGCGCTCCGCGACGAGACCGAGGAAGACCCCGCCGAAGTCGAGGCGTCGAAATACGACCTCGCTTACATCAAGCTCGACGGCAACATCGGCTGCATGGTGAACGGCGCCGGCCTCGCCATGGCGACCATGGACATCATCAAGCTGAACGGCGCCTTCCCCGCCAACTTCCTCGACGTCGGCGGCGGCGCTTCGAAGGAAAAGGTGACGGCGGCGTTCAAGATCATCCTGTCCGATCCCGCGGTGAAGGGCATTTTGGTCAACATCTTCGGCGGCATCATGCGCTGCGACATCATCGCCGACGGCATCGTTGCCGCGGCCAAGGAAGTCGATTTGAAGGTGCCGCTCGTCGTCCGCCTCGAAGGCACCAATGTCGAGGAAGGCAAGGCGATCCTCGCCCAGTCCGGCCTCGCCATCGTGCCGGCCAACGACTTGGGGGACGCCGCGCAGAAGATCGTTGCGGCTGTGAAGGACGCGGCGTGAATTGAACAACACGTCACCCCAGCGAAGGCTGGGGTCCATGCTGACTCAGTATGGATGCCAGCCTTCGCTGGCATGACGGCAGAAGAGGAACGAGCATGAAGCTGCTGGTACCGG
>DASVUV010000059.1:0-2616 GCA_036386875.1 Allosphingosinicella sp. | reverse complement strand
CCGACCTACCCGGCCGAGCGGCTCGCCTTCATGGCCGAAGACGCAAAGGCCCCGATCATCCTCGTCACCGCCCAGTCCGCGGACAGGCTCGCGCCCGCCGCCGGAACCACCCTGCTGCGCATCGACGGGGATGACGCCCAGAGCGGTTCCGACACCTCGCCCGGGCGGAGCGTCAGCGGCTCCGACCTCGCCTACGTCATCTATACCTCCGGATCGACCGGACGGCCCAAGGGAGTCATGATCAGCCACGGCGCGCTCGCCAACCACATGCGCTGGATGGCGGACGCCTTCCCGCTCGCGGCCGAGGATGCCGTCCTTCAGAAGACTCCCCTCAGCTTCGACGCGAGCGTGTGGGAGCTGTTTGCACCGTTGATGGCCGGAGCGCGTCTCGTCATCGCGGGTCCGGAGAGCCACCGCGATCCCGCCAGCCTGCTGGCCGATCTGTCCCGATTCGAAGTGACGACGCTTCAACTCGTCCCGTCGATGCTGCGGGCAATGCTCGCCGAGACCATTGCTCCAAGCCGCTCCCTTGCCCGGTTGTTCTGCGGCGGAGAGGCTCTCACGCCCGATCTGCGCGGGGCCCTTCGGGAGGCGGCGCCCGGCGTCACGCTGACCAATCTTTACGGTCCTACCGAGGCATGCATTCAGGCGATTACCCATAGCTGCACTGCCGACCGGCCGACCTTATCGGCACGTATCCCGATCGGAAGGCCGATCTCGAACGTCTCCGCTTTCGTACTCGACGAAGCGCTTGAACCGACGCCGATCGGCGTGGCCGGAGAGCTCTACATCGCCGGGGCCGGCCTCGCGCGCGGCTATCTCAACCGCCCGGGCCTTACCGCCGAGCGGTTCGTCCCCAATCCGTTCGGCGACGGCGAGCGTCTCTACCGCACCGGCGACCGGGCGCGCTGGCGCGCCGACGGCGAGCTCGAATATCTCGGCCGCCTCGACCAGCAGGTAAAGGTCCGCGGCTTCCGGATCGAACCCGGCGAGATCGAGGCGGCGCTGCTCGCCCATCCCGCGGTGTCGCAGGCGGCCGTCGTGATCCGCACCGATACAGCCGCCGGGGCTCAGCTGGTCGGCTACCTGGTCCCCGCCGAAGGCTGCGAGTTACCGCCGCCGGCCGAGCTCAAGGAGCAGCTTCGCCGCACCTTGCCCGATCACATGATCCCGACCTTCTTCGTCGCGCTTGACGGCTTGCCCCTTTCGCCAAACGGAAAGCTCGATCGGAAGGCGTTGCCCTCCCCGGAATTGCAGAGCGATAGCCGGGTCTACCATGCCCCGACGACGCCGGAGGAGGAGCAGCTCGCCCTCTTGTTCGCCGAAATACTCGGCGTCGAGCGCGTTGGCCGCAACGAAAACTTCTTCGAGCTGGGCGGTCACTCGCTCCTCGCGACCGGTTTGGCCGTGCGGATCCGCCAGTTGTTCGGTCTCAACCTGCCGCTCCGCGCGATCTTCGAGGCGCCGACTCCCGCGGGACTGGCGGCACGGCTCGGCACGCTGGAGGCGGCGAGCGATGCAATCGAGCCGGCTGACCGCCGGAAGGCGTTGCCGCTCTCCTTCACTCAGGAGCGCCTGTGGTTTCTGGACCAGCTTGGCGGAACGGGTGGGGCCTATCACGTGCCGATGGCGGCGACGATTGCGGGTCCGCTCGACGTTGCGGCGCTGGGCCATGCCTTCACGGATCTGATCGCTCGCCACGAGGTGTTGCGGACCCGTTTCGCGGAGGCGGGGGAGGGCGCGGTCCAGCGGATCGACGCTCCGTGGACTTTGGCGCTGGCGGCCGAGGATGTCGAGCCGGCCCTGGTCGAGGCTCGTCTCGTCGAGTTCGTCCGGCGCCCGTTCGATCTTCAGAACGACCGGCTGCTTCGGGTCGCGCTGTTCCGGGTCGCGCCCGAGCGCCACGTCCTCGCGGTCGTCCTCCACCACATCGTTACCGACGGCTGGTCGATGGGGGTGATGATGCGCGAGGTAGGGCTGCTCTACGCCGCCCATCTGTTCGGCCGGCCAAGCCCGCTTGCTCCCTTGCCGGTTCAATATGCCGACTGGGCGGTCTGGCAGCGCAGCCAGCTCCAGGGCGAGAAGCTCGAGCGCCAGCTCGGCTGGTGGCGCGAGAAGCTCGCCGGCGCTCCGGCCGCTCTCGATCTTCCAACCGACCGGCCGCGCCCGGCGGTTCAGAGCTTTGCCGGCGACATCCACCGCTTCACCGTTCCCGCCGAACTCGCCGGGCAGCTGCAGGCGCTCGCCCGGCGCGAAGGGGCCACCTTGTTCATGGTCCTGCTCGCCGCCTACCAGTTCATCCTTTCGCGCTGGAGCGGCCAGGAGCAGATCGTGGTCGGGACACCGATCGCCAACCGTACCCGGGCCGAGGCCGAGGGCCTGATCGGCTTCTTCGCCAACACGCTCGCGCTTCCGGCGGACCTTGCCGGAGCGCCGACCTTCCGCGAGCTCCTCGCCCAGGTCCGCGAGACCGCGCTTGGCGCCTACGCCCACCAGGACCTGCCGTTCGAGAAGCTGGTCGAGGCGCTTCAGCCGGCCCGCGAACTCAACCGCCAGCCGATCTTCCAGACGATGTTCGTGCTCCAGAACACGCCGCCGTCGGGAGGCAGCCTGCCC
>DASVUV010000058.1:0-74588 GCA_036386875.1 Allosphingosinicella sp. | reverse complement strand
CCCTTGGTGCCGCGAACGGCAACGCCGACCAGGCCTTCGGCGGCGGTGCGGCCGGCCTTCTTGGCCGCGGCGGCGAGGCCCTTGGTGCGCAGCCAGTCGATGGAGGCTTCCATGTCGCCGCCATTCTCGTTCAGCGCCTTTTTGCAGTCCATCATGCCGGCGCCGGTGCGCTCACGCAGTTCCTTGACGGAAGCGGCCGTGATCTCAGCCATGTCTTTTTTCCTTATCTGGTACGTTGAATGTGAAGGCGGGGCCGGACGACTTGCGCCCTGCCCCGCCTTGTATTCCCGCTTAAGGGGTTAGGCGTCGGCGAGCGCAGCTTCCTGCGGCGGCGCTTCCATCGAACCGATGTCCTCACCGCGGGCAGCAGCGCCGCCCGACTTGCCGGCGAGAACCGCGTCGGCGATCGCGTCGCAGTAGAGGCGGATGGCGCGGCTGGCGTCGTCGTTGCCGGGAACCGGGAACGAGATGCCCTGCGGCGACGCGTTCGAGTCGAGGATGGCGACCACGGGAATGCCGAGAACGTTGGCTTCCTTGATCGCCAACTCTTCCTTGTTGGCGTCGATCACGAACATCACGTCGGGAATGCCGCCCATGTCGCGGATGCCGCCGAGCGAAAGCTCGAACTTGTCGCGCTCACGGGTGAGCTGAAGCACTTCCTTCTTGGTGAGGCCGGCGGTGTCGCCCGACAGCTGCTCTTCAAGGCTCTTGAAGCGCTTGATCGAACCCGAAATCGTCTTCCAGTTGGTGAGCATGCCGCCCAGCCAGCGGTGGTTGACGAAATGCTGGCCCGAACGGCGAGCGGCTTCGGCGATCGGGTCCTGCGCCTGGCGCTTGGTGCCGACGAACAGCACCTTGCCGCCCGAGGCAACGCTGCCGCGAACGAAGTCGAGGGCGCGCGCGAACAGCGGCACGGTTTGCGACAGGTCGATGATGTGAACGCCGTTACGATCGCCGAAAATATACGGCTTCATTTTCGGGTTCCAGCGGTGAGTCTGGTGGCCGAAATGTGCGCCGGCCTCAAGCAATTGCTGCATGGAAACGTCAGTTGACGCCATGTTGTAGTCTCCTTCCGGTTATACCTCTGCAGCGCCGAGAGACTGGGTAAGACCCAGCCACCGGTTATGATGGCCCTGCATGTGGAATGGGCGCGCATTTAGCGGCCGGCGCGGAGGAAATCAAGGCTCCCGGCGAACGGAACGCCTCGCAGAATGCCTAAGGTGCCTGCCCTCGCCGCAACAACTGAAACACTATTCCGGCTTCAGCGACATCGGGCTGGCTCATCGGGGCGCCAGTTTGCGGCGTAAGACGCTGCGAATAGCCAGCTGGATCACTCGGGCCGGTGGCGAAACGAAAGCTGCTTGACATCGGAACGAAGGGTGAACATACTGCTATTTCAAGTTGCTATGGATCAAACTCCCACATCGATCGTTTAGGTGTGGATAAATAAGGGGATAAGCCTGTGACTCATCTGGCTGCCGCGATTTTCTTCACGCTCATGCTGCTGGCGGCGACCGTTGCCATTCACATGACGGTTCGCACCTACTGGACCAAGATCTTGCTCGCGCTTCGCGGCGAACTCGGGATGGCCGCTACGCAGCAGGCGCGGACGGCTCCGGACTATGCACCGCACGGCGTTGCCGCTTGACCCTTGAATAAGCCAGTATGCTGAACGGGATCGTCGCCGCATAGACGATCGTCAGGATGCTGAGCGTTTCCCACGGCGCCGACACCAAAGCGCCCGCCACCAAAGCGATCACCACGATAGCCGTGAACCGGACATTCCGCCTGAGGCGCATCGACGTCCAGGAAAAGGTCGCAAGGCTCGAAATCATCAGAAATGCGCACAAGGCCGACCAGGCAGCGATCGCCGGCGGAACGTGCAGCCAGTTCCAGCTCCGGTTGCTTGCGATCCACAGCAACAGGGGCAGAAGCATCATGCCTGCCCCGGCCGGCGCGGGAACGCCGGTCAGGAAGCCCGCCGACTTGTGCGGCTGCTCCTCGACATCGATCGCTGCGTTGAAGCGAGCGAGGCGAAGCGCCGCGCACACCGCATAGGCCAAGGCGAACAGCCAGCCGAAACGCGGGACATATTGCAGCACCCAAAGATGCATAATGATCGCCGGCGAGACTCCAAAAGCGATCACGTCCGACAGCGAATCGAGTTCCGCGCCGAATCGGCTCTGGCCCTTGAGCATCCGGGCGATACGCCCGTCCAAACCGTCGAGCACCGCCGCGATGGCGATCGCGGCAACCGCTTTCTCCCATTCCTCTGCGATTGCGAAACGCACGCCCGACAAGCCCGAGCAGAGCGCAAGAGCGGTGACGGCATTGGGTACGACCGCGCGCAGCGGAATGCCGCGCCGCTCGCGCACCGGCCGAATCACTGGGCGACGCCCTCCAGCGCCTGCGCGACGCCGAGCCTGGCGATGATCGTCTCGCCGGCAATGGTGCGCTGGCCGAGCAGCACCTGCGACGAGGTGCCTTCGGGCAGGTAGACGTCAACCCGGCTGCCGAAGCGGATCAGGCCGACGCGCTGGCCCGCCGTTACCCGGTCGCCAACCCTGGACCAGGGCACGATCCGCCGCGCCACGAGGCCGGCGATCTGCGTGAAGGCGATGCGGGTGCCGTCATGACCCTCGATCAGGAAGTGGTTGCGCTCATTGTCCTCGCTCGCCTTGTCGAGGTCGGCGTTCAGGAACTTGCCGGCGATGTAGACCACCTTCTTCACTTCGCCCGCAATCGGCGAGCGGTTGATGTGGACGTCGAACACGCTCATGAAAATCGAGACCCGGGTGCAGGGGCCCGGCGGCAGGCCGTCCTCGCCGACCAGCTCGGGCGGTGGCGGCACGTTGACGATCATGGTGATCAGCCCGTCGGCGGGCGCGACGATCAGGTCGTCGCCCTTTGGCGTGGTGCGGATCGGATCGCGGAAAAAAGCGGCGACCCAAAGCGTGATGCCGACCATGATCCAGCCGAGGCCGTCCCAGTCGATCAGCCAGAACAAGACAAGGGCGATCGCCGCGGCGATGACCACGAACTTGCGCCCTTCCGGGTGCACGTTCGGCATGCGGTAGCGGACGTTGGTGGTGACGAGGTCCGGCTTTTCGAGTGATGTCATGCCCCAAGCCTTTAGGCGGCTGCGCCGGTGGTGACAACCGGCGCGCCATTGCCTACACGCCGCGCCAGCCACTGACCACGAGACGAGGAAGCGCGCGTCCCATGCCCAAGATCAAAGTGAAGAACCCGGTCGTCGAGCTCGACGGCGACGAGATGACCCGCATCATCTGGCAATGGATCCGCGAGCGGCTGATCCTGCCCTATCTCGACGTGGAGCTGCTCTACTTCGATCTTGGCATGGAGAATCGCGACGCCACCGACGACAAGGTGACGGTCGAATCTGCCGAGGCGATCAAAAAGCACGGCGTCGGCGTCAAATGCGCCACCATCACCCCCGACGAAGCCCGCGTAGAGGAATTCGGCCTCAAGAAGATGTGGAAATCGCCTAACGGCACGATCCGCAACATCCTGGGCGGCGTCGTTTTCCGCGAGCCCATCGTGATCCAGAATGTGCCCCGGCTAATTCCGGGCTGGACCGACCCGATCGTCGTCGGCCGCCACGCCTTCGGCGACCAGTATAAGGCCACCGACTTCCTGGTTCCCGGCCCCGGCAAGCTGACCATGAAGTGGGAAGGCACGGACGGCCAGGTCATCGAGCACGAGGTGTTCGACTACCCGGCCTCGGGCGTCGCGATGGGCATGTACAATCTCGACGAATCGATCCGCGAGTTCGCCCGCGCCTGCTTCACCTTCGGCCTGGGCCGCGGCTGGCCGGTGTATCTCTCCACCAAGAACACCATCCTGAAAGCCTATGACGGGCGCTTCAAGGACATCTTCCAGGAGATTTTCGAAAGCGAATTCAAGGCGCAGTTCGACGAGGCTGGCACCGTCTATGAGCATCGCCTGATCGACGATCTGGTCGCCTCCGCCCTGAAGTGGAGCGGCAAGTTCGTCTGGGCCTGCAAGAATTACGACGGCGACGTGCAGTCGGACATGGTCGCCCAGGGCTTCGGCAGCCTCGGCCTGATGACCTCCATCCTGATGACGCCAGACGGCAAGACGGTGGAGGCCGAAGCCGCCCACGGCACCGTCACCCGCCACTACCGCATGCACCAGCAGGGCAAGGCAACGTCCACCAACCCGCTCGCCTCGATCTTCGCCTGGACGGGCGGCCTCAAGTACCGCGGGAAGTTCGACAACACGCCCGAGGTGACGCAGTTCGCCGAAACGCTGGAGCAGGTCTGCATCGAAACGGTGGAGAGCGGCCAAATGACCAAGGACCTCGCGCTGCTCATCGGCCCCGAGCAGGGCTGGATGACCACCGAGCAGTTCTTCGAGGCGATCCGCTCCAACCTCGAAAAGAAAATGGGCGTCAGCGCCGCCTGAAGGCGGACGAGCACAGCCCCCTGAGCAGATGAAGCGGGAGAGGTGTCCTCACCTCTCCCGTTTTGCTTTGGGAGACGGCCCCATCGATCCGCTACTGCGCCGTTGACCCGGCGCGGCCGGCAACGATTACGTCCCTTTTCTCCCCCATGGCCGCTGACATTCCGCTCGAAACCGGCATAAGGCAAGCATGGCCCCCGGTTTCGAAACTCACTCCGCACTCAGCGACGCCCTCGTCATCCTCGGCGCGGCCGGGATCGTGATCCCAGCGTTCGCCCGCTTCCGGGTAAGCCCGGTGATCGGCTTCATCCTGGTGGGCGTGCTGGTCGGCCCATCCGGACTTGGCAGCCTGGTCGCCCGCGCGCCCTGGCTCGGCTACGTCACCATCTCCAATCCCCACGGGATCGAGCCGTTCGCCGAGTTCGGGATCATCCTCCTCCTATTCGCAATCGGTCTCCACCTCTCATTCCGCCGCCTCTGGAACATGCGCCGTCTCGTGTTCGGGCTCGGCGCCGCGGAGCTGCTCGGGTCCGCCTTGATCATCGGCCTGTCCCTCCGGCTGATCGGCGAGGGGCCCGCTGGCGCGGCGGCGCTCGGCCTTGCCCTGGCCCTTTCCTCCACCGCTCTGGTCCTCCCACTCGTCGGCACCACCAGCCCGGTCGGCCGCTCCGCCTTCGGCATGCTGTTGTTCGAGGATCTGGCGATCGTGCCGATCATCTTCCTGCTCGGCGCGCTTGCCCCGCACGGCAACGAGGGCGGATGGGGAGCAATCGGCAGCACCCTGCTGATCGGCGCCGCCGTGATCGCCGGCATGCTGGTCCTCGGCCGCTTTCTCCTCCCCCGCCTGTTCGCGCAGGCGGCACGGACCAAAAGCCCCGAGCTGTTCCTGTCCGCGAGCCTGCTCGTGGTCATCGCCGCAAGCCTCGCCACCACCGCCGCCGGCCTGTCTCCGATCGTCGGCGCGATCATTGCCGGAATCCTGATCGCCGAGACCGATTATTCCAGCGAAGTGGAAGTGATCACCGCCCCTTTCCGCGGCCTCGCGCTCGGCGTGTTCCTGATCACCGTCGGCATGAGCCTGAACCTCGGCGCCATCGCCGGCGACTGGCAGCGTATCCTGCTCGCGCTCCTCGCGGTGGTGCTGGTCAAGGCGGCGGTCACCTTCGGCCTGCTCCGCATGTCCGGCGCCCGCAAGAGCGTCGCCGCCGAGACCGGCCTGCTCATGGCATCGCCATCCGAGACCACCCTGATCGTCCTCGGCACCGCCGCGACGGCCGGGCTGATCTCGGCCGAGACCGCCGCCTTCTGGACCATCGTCACCGCGCTTGGCCTCACCCTCACCCCGCTTCTCGCCCGCCTCGGCCGGGACGCCGCGCGCCGCGTGGACGTGCAGGCCGACGGCGAGATCAAGGTCGACGGCGATACCCAGAAGGTGGTGATCATCGGCTTCGGCCGAGTCGGCCGCCTGGTCGCCGAAATGCTCACCACCCACGGCCGCGACTATGTAGCGGTGGATTCCAGCGTCGACACCGTCGCCACCTGCCGGCGCGAGGGCGTTCCCATCGTCTTCGGCGACGTGGCCCGCCACGAGATGGTCGACCGCCTCAATCTCGGCCACGCCGCCGCCCTGGTCCTCACCATGGACGACCCGGTGCTCACCGTCCGCCTGACCAAGAAGGTGCGCAGCTGGTGCCCGGGCCTGACCATCGTCGCCCGCGCCCGCGACGCCACCCACGCCGCCGAGCTATACCGCGCCGGAGTCACGGACGCGGTGCCCGAAACGCTCGAATCGTCCCTCCAGCTCTCCGAGGCGGTGCTGGTCGATCTCGGCATCGCCATGGGCCCGGTGATCGCCTCCATTCACGAAAAGCGCGCCGAGCTTCGCAAGGAGATCATGGAGCTTGGCGAAATGGATGCGGAGCCGCCGCTCAAGCGCCGCCGCCTTAGGGATTCGGCGCGCGTCCAGTAGCTTGGCTCTGGCGGACGCACTCCGCCGCTGCTAACGTTCCTCCTCTGTTCGCGTGAGGATGAGGCAAGTGGCGAAACGATCCGGCAGCGCCGACCTACCGCTCCACGGCGGCCGCGTGCCCACCTGGCTCGGCGAACGGATGACTCGGCTGGGCACCGTGATGAGCCAGGCCATCGTCCACCATTATGGCCGCGACGAGCTTCTCCGCCGCCTCGCCCACCCGTTCTGGTTCCAATCCTTCGGCGCGGTGATGGGGATGGACTGGCACTCCTCCGGGATCACCACAAGCGTGATCGGCGCCCTGAAGCGCGGGCTGAACCCGATAGCCGGCGAGCTCGGCCTCCACGTCTGCGGAGGCCGCGGCAAGCAGTCGCGCAAGACGCCGGTCGAGCTGGCCGACGTCGGGGCACGCGCCGGCTTCGATGGCGGCGCGCTCGCCCAGGCAAGCCGGCTGGTCGCCAAGGTGGACAGCGCCGCGGTTCAGGACGGCTTCGATCTCTACCTCCACGGCTTCATCGTCGCCGACGACGGCAAATGGGCGGTGATCCAGCAAGGCATGAACGGCAACAGCCGCACCGCGCGGCGCTACCATTGGCTGTCCGAAGGGCTGGAAAGCTTCGTCGATGCGCCGCACAGCGCCATCGAAGGCCGCCGTCAAAGCGACATCCTCAACCTCACCGACCGCCGCGCCGCCCCCTCGCGCAATGCCCAGCTTGAGCTGCTGCGCGAACTGGGTCCCGACAAGCTCGCCCGCGAAGCCGCCGCCGTGGAGCGCGGCCCGGAGCTCTCGGCCTCGCCCCTCCTCCCCCACCTGGTCCTCCCCGATCACCACGACGTGCGCGGCAGCGACGTCATCCTCCGCCGCCTCCACGGCACCCTCGCCGCCGCCGCCGAGGCTGGTCCCAAGGACTTCCCCGAACTGCTCCTGGTCCCCGGCGTCGGCGCCCGCACCGTGCGCTCCCTCGCCATGGTCGCCGAAGTGATCCATGGCGCCCCCTGCCGCTTCGCCGATCCGGCCCGCCACTCCCTCGCTCACGGCGGCAAGGACGGGCACCCCTTCCCCGTGCCGCTCAAGGTTTACGACAAGACGATCGGGGTCCTGAAGAGCGCGGTTGAGCAGGCCAGCCTCGGCAATGACGAAATGCTCGCAGCAATCCGGCGTTTGGACGAGCAGGCAAGAAAGCTGGAGCGGCATGCGAGCGGACCGTCGCTCGAGGCGCACCTTGCCGGGGAACGAGCGCGAAGCCACGAATATGGCGGCATGAGCGTGTTTGGACCGGCGCCCACTCCCGTTCGGGAGGCCAGCATTCGGCATCTTGGGCAAGTCGCCCACAACCGTTCATCTCGAGCGTAGTCGAGAGACGCACCGCAAACGTGCGGCAGCGTCTCTCGACTTCGCTCGAGACGAACGGAGCATCCGCTTGAGACGAATAAAGCCGGGTTCCTGGAAACAGGTGCCGGTTAGGCGGTGACGCTCTCCAGTGCTTCACGCACCGCCTGCAGCGCCTCGGCTGCCTTAGACCCGTCCGGTCCGCCGCCCTGCGCCATGTCGGGCCGTCCGCCGCCGCCCTGACCGCCGAGCGCAGCCACAGCCAGGCGCACCAGTTCCACCGCGCTGCGGGTGCCGACGAGGTCATCGGTGACGCCAACGGCAACCGTGCCGCGGCCGTCACTCACCGTCACCAGGGCCACCACGCCGGAGCCGAGGCGGCGCTTGGCTTCGTCCACCAGGCCGCGCAGCGCCTTGGGGTCCATGCCGTCGATGACCTGGCCGATAAACCCGACGCCACCGACCTGCTCTGGACCGGCCGCTTCCGCCTTGCCGCCGCCGCCAAGCGCCAGCGCTTTCTTGGCCTCGGCAAGCTCGCGCTCGAGCCGGCGCCGCTCTTCGATCAACGCGGCGACCCGCGCGGGCACGTCCTCCGGCGAGGTTTTCAGGGTAGCCGCGGTCTCACGCAACCGTTCGTCGCGGGCGAGCAGCCACTGCCGCGCCGCTTCACCGGTCAGCGCCTCGATCCGCCGGATGCCGGAGGCGACCGCGCTTTCCGAGACGATCTTGAAAAGCTGGATGTCGCCAAGCGCGTTGACGTGGGTGCCGCCGCACAGCTCAACCGAATAGCTCTTGTCCGAACCGCGGCCCATGGAAAGGACGCGTACTTCCTCGCCATATTTCTCGCCGAACAGCGCCATGGCGCCCGCCTCGATCGCCTCGTCCGGGCTCATCAGCCGGGTGGTGACCGCATCGTTCTCGCGAATGTGGCGGTTCACTTCCGCCTCTACGGCGGCGATGTCCTCGCGGGTCAGCGCCTTCCCGTGGGAGAAATCGAAACGGAAATAGTCCGCCCCGACAAGGCTGCCCTTCTGTGTGACGTGGCCGCCGAGGCGATGGCGCAAGGCGGCGTGCAAAAGGTGCGTCGCCGAATGGTTCGCCCGCACCCGGCTACGCCGCTCGACATCGACCGCGAGGTGCACTGCGTCGCCGACCGCAACTTCGCCGGCGACGATTTTCGACTGATGGGCGTGCAGCCGCCCAAGCGGCTTCGATGTGTCGGCAACTTCAGCTTGCAAGCCCTTGTCGGACGTGACTTTTCCGGTGTCGCCCTGCTGCCCGCCGCTTTCGCCGTAGAACGGCGTCTGGTTGGTGAGGATCACCACATCGTCGCCCGGCACGGCGCGTTCGACGCGCGCGCCCTCCTTGACCAGCGCCACGACCACGCCTTCGCCTTCATGGCCCGCATAGCCGGTGAATTCGGTCGAGCCATGCTCTTCGGCGATGTCGAACCAGACGTCCTCCGACGCTTTCTGGCCTGAGCCCTTCCAGGCAGCGCGGGCGGCGGCTTTCTGCTCGGCCATGGCGGCATCGAAGCCGGCGCGGTCCACCGCCAGCCCTTGGGCGCGCAACGCGTCCTCGGTGAGGTCGTAGGGGAAGCCGAACGTGTCGTAGAGCTTGAACGCGACCTGCCCGGCAAGCGTGTCGCCCTCGCCCATCGTGGCGGTCGCCTCGTCGAGCAGGCGCAGGCCATTGGCGAGCGTCTGCCGAAAGCGGGTTTCCTCCAGCTTCAGCGTTTCCTCGATCAGCGGCTGGGCGCGGATCAGTTCCGGATAAGCTGCCCCCATCTCCGCGGTGAGCGCCGGCACGAGGCGGTGCATCAGCGGCTCGGCCGCACCCAGGATGTGCGCGTGACGCATCGCGCGGCGCATGATCCGGCGCAGCACATAGCCCCTGCCTTCGTTGGCCGGCAGCACCCCGTCCGCGATCAGGAAGCCGGAGGCGCGCAGGTGATCGGCGATGACGCGGTGGCTGGCCTGGCGTTCGCCCTCGGCGGTGGTCCGCGTCAGCTCGCACGAACCGGCGATCAGCGCCTTGAACGTGTCCGTGTCGTAATTGTCGTGGACGCCCTGCAGCACGGCGGCGATCCGCTCCAGCCCCATGCCGGTGTCGATCGACGGCCGCGGCAGGTCGCGGACGATCTGGTTGTCCTCCTGCTCATATTGCATGAACACCAGGTTCCAGATCTCGACGAAGCGGTCGCCATCCTCATCCGGCGAGCCTGGAGGCCCGCCCGGGATGTGATCGCCATGGTCGTAGAATATCTCCGAGCACGGCCCGCACGGGCCGCTGTCGCCCATCGCCCAGAAATTGTCCTTGGTGGGAATGCGGATGATGCGGTGCTCGGGCAGGCCCGCAATCTTCTTCCACAGTTCGAACGCCTCGTCGTCCGTGTGGTAGACGGTGGCGGTCAGCCGGTCGGCCGGGATGCCCCACTCCCTGGTGAGCAGGGTCCAGGCGTGGGTGATCGCCTGCTCCTTGAAATAATCGCCGAACGAAAAATTACCGAGCATTTCGAAGAAGGTGTGGTGGCGCGCGGTGTAGCCGACATTGTCGAGATCGTTGTGCTTGCCGCCGGCGCGCACGCATTTCTGGGAAGAGGTCGCGGTCGAATAAGGTCGACTTTCGAGTCCGGTGAAGACGTTCTTGAACGGCACCATGCCCGCGTTGACGAACATAAGCGTCGGATCGTTCTGCGGCACAAGCGGGGCGCTTTGCACCATCTGGTGACCGGCGCGGCCGAAATAATCCAGAAAGGAGCGGCGGATGTCGTTGGTCGAGGTCATGCGCCGCGATGTAAGGGAGGGCGCTCAGGCGGGCAAGCGGTGCTTGGTTCGCCTACAAGGCCGTGACGTCTCCGGGGGGAGCCTCTTGGGCCACCGGTTCAGCTTCGGCGGGCTGCGGCTCGGCCGGCGTCTCTGAAGCATCGACCTGGTAGCTCGAGTAGCGGATCACCCGCTCACGCTCCGGATCGGGCGCGGATTCCTGCACATAGGCTTCTTCCGCCGGAGCAGCAGCGCGTTCCGCTTCGGCGGTCCAACTGTCCGTGTAGGTGACGATCGCAGGGGCGGCATAATATTCCGACCGGGCGCCGCCGCAGCCGAAGCAGCCGCTGCCGAGGCCATCGGCTGCCGTTGGCGCGGTCAGGGAAGCAGCCTGCGAGACGCTCCAGTCCGGCCGCTGCGGTGTCAGATCGGCGTGGAAGCGGTCTGGCGCGCGGGCGAAGAGGTGGGGGTTGATCTCCCCAAGCGCCGAATTGCCGAGCAACACGCCGGCCGCCGCTCCGGCGAGCGCGAGGCCGCTCAGCAGGGGCAAGGTCCGATTGAACCGCTTCATCGCAAGCACTCCGAAAAAGCACAGGGCAGCGTCACGTCGCTACCGCAACGGTAAACCCCAGGGACCCCATCTCGTTCCGCGTCCGTTCGATTTGCCGACGCTGAGACCGGTCGGACACACCCCCGCACCGGGCGCAGTGAAGGCGCACCGCGATCCGGCGCTTGACCGGAGCGCCGCAATCGCCTTCCTAGGCGCATCTGATCAGCCGGGAGCGCCACGTGGCCAAACGTCTTACCTACTGGATTCTCGCCGGCCTGGTGCTCGGCATCGTTGTCGGCTGGAGCCTGAATTACGGGCTCGGCGACGGCACCGCCGAAGGCGGGCCGGTGGTGAAGGAGGTGGCACGCTGGCTGTCGATCCCGACCACGATTTTCCTGCACCTTATCAAGATGATCATCGCGCCGCTGGTGTTCTCCACGCTGGTGGTCGGCATCGCACATATGGGTGATACGGCGGCGCTCGGGCGGGTCGGCTTCAAGGCGCTGAGCTGGTTCATCGCCGCAAGCCTCGTTTCGCTGACGCTGGGCCTGATCCTCGTTACCTTGTTCCAGCCCGGCGCGAACGTCGACGCGGTGCTTCCGGCGGCGAATGCCTCGGCCGGCGTCGATCGGTCGGCCTTCGACATCGTCAAGTTCTTCGGCAACATTTTCCCCGAATCGATGATCCGGGCGATGTCCGAAAACTCGATCCTGCAGATCGTCGTCTTTTCGCTGTTCGTAGGCGTCGCGATCACCGCGGTGGGCGAGCCGGCGAAGCCGCTGGTTCGAGCCACCGAAGCCTTGGTCAAGGTGATGCTGCAGATCACCGACTACGTGATGCGCTTCGCGCCGATCGCGGTGTTCGCCGCGGTTGCGTCGACAGTGGCGCAGCGGGGCCCTTCGATCCTCGGCACCTACGGCTATTTCATGGGGAGCTTCTACGTGGGGCTGATCCTGCTCTGGGTGCTGCTGATCGGCGTTTGCTTCCTGATCGTCGGCAGCCGGACGAAGCTGCTGGTTCGCTACATCCGCGATCCGATCGTGCTGGCCTTTTCCACCGCCTCGTCGGAGGCCGCTTATCCGCGGACACTGGAAGCGCTGGACCGGTTCGGGGTGCCGCCGCGCATCGCCAGCTTCGTGCTGCCCCTGGGCTATTCGTTCAACCTCGACGGCTCGATGATGTACATGACCTTTGCGACTCTGTTCGTCGCCCAGGCCTATGGCATCGAGCTCAGCATGACCCAGCAGATCCTGATGCTGCTGACGCTGATGATCACGTCCAAGGGCGTCGCCGGCGTGCCCCGCGCCAGCCTGGTGGTGATCACCGCGACGATGGCGCAGTTCAACATCCCCGAGGCCGGGCTGCTGCTGATCCTTGCGGTGGACCATTTCCTCGACATGGGCCGCTCGGCGACCAACGTCGTCGGCAATGCGGTGGCCAGCGTGGTGGTCGCCAAGTGGGAAGGCACGCTCGATCCCGTGGAGCCGGCGGACATCGAGCCGCCCCATGCGCCGGCCCATGTCGCTCCGCCGCGACCGGGCGACGAGCCCTTCTAAGTTTCTCCCCATCGACAGATGGGGAGGGGAACCACCCGGAGGGTGGTGGAGGGGTAGAAAGCGCAGGCTTTTGCCGACTGGCGCTGGATCCGCGTAGATCACAGCAGCTACCCCTGCACCAGGCTCCACGGGCACCCGCCAAAGTACTACTTTGGCGGGAACCCTCGCCTGGTTCCTCTCGCCATGCTCCGCACGGGGAGGAACTTCAGCCCACCGGCGCGTCGATTGAGCCGGCTGGCTGGGAGAACCAGCGCGGGCCGCTTGGCGTCATGTAGAGACAGTCCTCAAGGCGAATGCCGAACTTGCCGGGGATGTAGATGCCGGGCTCGTTGGACAGGCACATGCCGGCGGCGAGCGGCGTCTTTTCGCCATGGACGAAGTTGACCGGTTCGTGGCCTTCCATGCCGATGCCGTGGCCGGTGCGGTGGGAGAGGCCGGGCAGCTTGTAGCCGGGGCCGTAGCCCCACGCGGTGTATTGGGCACGGACGGCGTCATCGACCGCGCCGGCGGGGGCGCCGATACGGGCCGCGGCAAAGGCGATGTCCTGGCCCTTGCGCATCTGGTTCCAAACCTTGCGCTGCTCGGCATCCGCGCCGCCATGCACCCAGGTGCGGGAGATGTCGGACTGGTAGCCGTGAACCGTGCAGCCGCAGTCCATCAGCACCACTTCGCCCTTGCGGACCTCCTGCGGCTTGCCGCTGCCGTGCGGGTAGGCGCTCGCTTCGCCGAGCAGGACGAGTGCGAATTCCGGACTGCCGCCAAGGGCGCGGGTGGCAGTGTTCATGAGTCCGCCGATGTCGGCAGGCGTCATGCCCTTCTCGACGCGCGGATAGGTGTAGCGATAGGCGGCGAGCGTGACGTCGGCGGCCTTTTGCATCAGCGCGATCTCGGCCGGCGACTTGATCATCCGGCAGCCGCGGACAACGGGCGCGGCGTTGCGGATGTCGGCGCGGGGGAGCGCCTTGCGCAGGCCATCGACGGCGAAGAAGCGCACCGTTTCCTCGACGCCGATCGGTTTCGCCTGCAGCTTCAGGTCCTTGAGCGCGCCGGCGACGAGCTTGAGCGGGTCCTCATGCTCCATCCAGGTGCGGACGGTGGCCGGGATCGCCAGGCTTTCACGGACGGACGGTTCCTCGAAAAACGGCGTGAAGACGATCGTGTCGCCTTCAACCGGGATCAGCGCCGCGGTGAGCCGCTCGCTGCGGCTCCAGCGAACGCCGGTGAAATAGACAAGCGAGGCACCGGGTTCGATCAGGATCGCGCCCAGACCGTGCTGGCGCATCAGCCGCTGCGCCTTCGCGATTCGGGAAAGGCGCTCGGCCGGGGTGATCGGCTGGACGTCGCCGGTGATCGGCTTCAACTCATCCTTGTCGGCGGCGAGGAGCGGGCCGGGCGCGGCGAGGGCACCGGCGGCAAGCGCGCCGCCCGCCAGGAACACGCGGCGGTCAAGCGTAAGCATAAGGGCCTCCCTTCTGCAGCGCCGCACCGTAGGCCGGGCGGGCGTGGATTCGTTCGAGCCAGTCTTCGAGGTTCGGGCGGCCGGACAGGCCGCCGCGCTGGCGGGAGGCTTCCAGCGGAAAGCTCATCATCACGTCGGCGGCGGTGAAATTGTCGCCGGCGAACCAGGGGCGGGCGGCAAGCTCCGTCTCGAGCCAGTCGAGATGCACGCCGAGCATCTTCTGCAAGGGCGCACGGGCCGGGCGTCCGAGGATGCCGAGGCGGTTGACCACCAGAATGGCGAGCAAGGGCGGCATCATCGAACCCTCGGCATAATGCAGGAACTGGCGGTAGCGCAGCACGTCCTCGCGCCGGTTGGGCGGGCCGAGGCGGCCGTCGGCTTTTTCGACCAGATATTCGACGATTGCGCCGGTTTCGGCGATGGCCGCGCCGTCATCCTCGATCACCGGCGACTTGCCGAGCGGGTGGACTTTCCGAAGCTCGCGCGGCGCAAGCATGGTCTTCGGATCGCGCTTGTAGCGGCGGATCTCGTAATCGAAGCCGAGCTCCTCGAGCAGCCACAGGATGCGCTGGGAGCGCGAATTTTCGAGATGGTGGACGATGATCATATGGCAGCCTCCGCGCTGAGGGCTGCTAGCTCTTTCACCAGCTTGGCGGCAAGGGTGGCGGTGACTCCGTTCAGGTCGCGGGACGGGTTGAGCTCGACCACATCGGCGCCGACGATGGGGGTGCGAACGCGGGCGAGGACGTTCAGCACGTCGCGTACCGACAGCCCGCCCGGTTCGTGGTGCGAGACGCCGGGGGCGAAGGCGGGGTCGAAGCCGTCGAGATCGATGCTGATGTAGAGCGGCGCGCCGGGGATGGGCACCGCGTCGGCGGCGAAGTGGCGCATTTCCACCACTTCCACGCCGAACCGCTCCGCCTGCTCGCGCGTGTGGCGGTTGAGGGTGCGGATGCCGACCTGGACGAGGCGGCGGGCGAGGCCGGCTTCCATGATCCGCGCGAAGGGTGAGGCGTGAGAGAGCGGATCGCCCTCGAAATCGTCGTACAGATCGGTGTGGGCGTCGAAGTGCAGGATTTCCAGCGGGCCATGCACTCCGGCGAGGCCGGCGACGGCGGGGAAGCTCACCATGTGATCGCCGCCCAGCCCGATCGGCACCGCGCCGTCGCGGGCCGCGGCCGCGAAGGCGGCGCGGATCAGGGCAAAGTCGCCCTCCCCTTCGCTGAGCGGCAGGTCGCCAATGTCCTCGAGGCGGATGTCGGTGCCGAGTTCGAGCCCGTTCTCCGCCGTGCTGTTGCCGTGATCCGACGCCAGAGCGGCGCGGATCGCGGAGGGCGCGGAGGCGGCGCCGCGCAGGAACGAGCTGTGGCTGTCGGTGGGGAGGCCGATGAGGCGGACGGGTCGGTTCATCGCCCCTCCCTTTCGGTTCCGCGTAACCGTTGCAAGCGGCAACGGAACTTGCCGGGGTTTTCCGCGTCCCCCACCTGACGGGCGAAAGCAGGACGATAATGACTGAGACGAATTTGGCGGCGCAGACCAAGCGCGGCCCCGGAATGGCGGAATTCATCGCGCTGATGGCGGCGCTTATGGCGTCGAACGCGCTTGCCATCGACGCAATGCTGCCCGCCTTGCCGTCGATCGGCGAGTCGCTGGGTGTCGCCGACGACAACAAGCGCCAGCTGGTGATCACCGCCTATCTGCTCGGCTTCGGCGTGGCGCAGCTCATCTGGGGTCCGCTTGCCGACCGGTATGGGCGCAAGAAGCTGCTTGCCACCGCCTTGATTCTGTACGGCTGCTTCGGGCTGGTTGCGGGCCTCGCGTCGAGCTTCACCCTGCTGCTCGCCGCCCGCGCCTTGCAGGGCGTGGCCGCCGCCGCTTCGAGGGTTCTGGTCGTCGCCATTGTCCGCGACCGTTATCAGGGGCCGGCGATGGCGCGGGTCATGTCCCTCGTCATGATCGTGTTCATGATCGTGCCGGTGCTCGCGCCTGCGTTCGGGCAGGGCGTGCTTGCGATCGGCGAGTGGCGGCACATCTTTATCGGCCTTGGCGTCTACGGTGCGGTGCTTGCCGTCTGGATGCTGCTTCGCCTTCCCGAGACCCTGACCGAAGAGAATCGCCGCCCGCTGTCGATCGGCCGGATCGGCGAGGCGTTCTGGACGACGCTTCGCAACCGCCAGTCGATCGGCAACACGCTTGCCCAGACGTTGCTGATGGGCGCGCTGTTCTCGTTCATCAATTCGGTGCAGCAGATCGTGTTCGACGTGTTCCACCGGCCCGAGCTGATGGCGCTGGTCTTCGCGCTGATTGCGGGCCCGATGGCGTTCAGCTCCTACGCCAATTCCCGGCTGGTGATGCGGCTCGGTTCGCGGAAGATCCTGCTGATGGCGCTGAGCGTCTTCACCGGCATGGCGGCATTCCACCTGCTCATCGCCTCGACGCTGGGCGAGAACATCTGGCTGTTCGTGCTTTTGCAGGCGATGACCATGGCTTGTTTCGGGCTGATCGGCGCCAATGCCGGCGCGCTGGCGATGGAGCCCTTGGGTCATATCGCCGGCACCGCTTCGTCGCTGCAGGGCGTGATCACCACCGTCGGCGGCGCGCTGATCGGCTTTGCCACCGGGCAAAGCTTCAACGGATCGACCATCCCGTTCCTGATCGGCTTCACCTCGTGCGGAGGCGCGGCGCTTCTGATGTCGGCGTGGGCTAACCGGCTGCCGTCGCGCGACTGCCATGACGAGGTGACTGCGGACGTGCAGGAGATTGCGAGCCGGCCTGCCTGAGGGCTGGGCGGGAAATACGTGAGGACGTTGAGGGTTGCGGCGGGTTTGCCGTAGGGTTTGGAAAGGCGACATGCCCCTCCCCAACCCCTCCCCTGAAGGGACCCCACGAAAGTACTACTTTCGTGGGAACCCAAGGGGAGGGCTTTTGGGCGGCGCCCGCTTTCAGAAGCGCGAGAATTGACGAGTGTCACAAGAGTCACATGGTTTCGCGGGGGGCTCTCCCCCAAAAACGGAGAAACCCGGCTGCATTGCTGCAACCGGGCTTCCGTTTCGCTGGCGAGAGGCGGTCCGCATGGGCGGCTTCCTTTCTCCCTGTCCCTTACAAATCGTCGTCCGGGCCGGGGCCGACCATCAGGGCGTCGGCGACTTCGTCGGTCTTGCCGCGGATCGCGCCTTCCAGCTTGTCGGCGAGCTCAGGGTGCTCCTTGAGGTAGGTCTTCGAGTTTTCGCGGCCCTGGCCGATCCGGATGCTGTCGTAGCTGAACCAGGCGCCGGACTTCTCGACGATGCCGGCCTTGACGCCGAGATCGAGGATTTCGCCGATCTTGGAAATGCCTTCGCCGTACATGATGTCGAACTCGACCTGCTTGAACGGCGGCGCGACCTTGTTCTTGACGACCTTCACGCGGGTGGTGTTGCCGACGATATCGTCGCGGTCCTTGATCTGGCCGGTGCGGCGGATGTCGAGGCGGACCGACGCATAGAATTTCAGCGCGTTGCCTCCGGTCGTGGTCTCCGGATTGCCGTACATCACGCCGATCTTCATGCGCAGCTGGTTGATGAAGATGACGATGCACTTGGACTTGGAAATGGAGCCGGTGAGCTTGCGAAGCGACTGCGACATCAGGCGCGCCTGGAGGCCGACATGGCTGTCGCCCATCTCGCCCTCGATCTCGGCGCGGGGAACGAGCGCGGCGACCGAATCGACCACCAGCACGTCGATGGCGTTGGAGCGGACCAAAGTGTCGACGATCTCGAGCGCCTGCTCGCCCGTGTCGGGCTGCGAGACGATGAGGTTGTCGACATCGACACCGAGCTTCTTGGCGTAGACCGGGTCGAGCGCATGCTCGGCATCGACGAACGCCGCGGTGCCGCCGTTGCGCTGGGCTTCGGCGATGACGTGGAGGGCGAGCGTGGTCTTGCCCGAGCTTTCCGGCCCGTAGACTTCAACCACGCGGCCGCGCGGCAGGCCGCCGATGCCGAGCGCAATGTCGAGGCCCAGCGAGCCCGTCGAAATTGCCTCGATCGCGATCGCTTCGCGCGAGCCCAGGCGCATCGCGCTGCCCTTGCCAAAGGCGCGATCAATCTGCGCCAAAGCGGCGTCGAGGGCTTTTTGCTTGTCCATATTGTCCGAGGTTCCGACTACTTTGAGAGATGCCGCCATTCGCGAAACCCTTCCCTATTCGACCTGCGCCGCCCATTCAACGCGTGATCGCCTATGTACCACCGATGTTCCGGAAGAACAAGAGGGAAACATCGCGCCGCCTTGCCCGCCTTGCGCTTCGGTGCCAAGCAAAGGCCGACACCCCGGTGAAGGCCCGCCACATCATGCCGATGCTTGCCCGACTGCGCCCGCTGCTTGTCCTGGCCGCAGCCTTTTTCTGCCTGGCCGCGCCTGCCTCCGCAGCCCCGGCCCCCGAGGAAGCGGCGGCCATCGTCAAGCGCTGCAAATCGCCGGAGCGGGCGAAGACGCAGGCTTGCTATGCCGCGGTGCTGGAAGGCCGGCTCGCCGACGGCCCCGCGCCGGCCTTGGCGCTGCTCGGCGAGCTTGCCGCGCTTGATCCGAAAGCGCGTGAGGACGGGCATATGTACGCGCATCGCATCGGCATCGCGGCGCTTACGGCAACGACGGACATGGGCAAGGTGTTCGCAAGCTGCACGCCGTCGTGGCAATCGGGTTGCTATCACGGCGTCATCCAATCCTATTTCCTGCTGACGGAGAAAGCGGGCGGCGCGATCGATGCGAAGAGCGTCGATGCCCTCTGCGGCGACTATCGGGACAAGCGCGCCGACCTGCTGTTCCAATGCACCCACGGCATGGGCCACGGGCTGGAGATGCTCTACCGCTACGACTTGCCCAGGGCGCTCGGTGGCTGCGATCTGCTCAGCCGCGCCTTTGAGCAGGAGCTGTGCCACGCCGGCGCCTTCATGGAGAATATCGTCAACGCCACCCAGCCGCACAGCACCACGCCAGTCTCGGCGAAGGCAACCGCGGATCCTCATGCGGGCCATGGCGGCGGGCATCACGCGGCCGCTGCGGGCGCCGCGCCTGCCTTTCGCGCGCTTGATCCGAACGACCTGCATTATCCCTGCTCAGCCGTTGGCGAGCGGTACATGATGGGCTGCTACACCATCCAGACGTCGGCGATGTTCCACCATGCGGGGGGCGATGTGGCGCGGGTCGCCGGCGAGTGCATGCGGGCGCCGGAGAAAGCGCGGGCGACCTGCTTCGTCAGCCTTGGCCGCGACGTCAGCACAATGGCGCTTGGCAGGAATGCCGAGGCGGTGCGGCTGTGCGGGCTCGCCGACGCCGCGTTCCGGGCGGTGTGCAACCGCAGCGTTGCGGAACAGATCATCAACATGAATGCCGATCCGGCGGAGGGCATTCCTTATTGCAAGGCGGTGCCGGAGGCGAACGGCAAGGGCGCCTGCTATGCCGCTGTCGGCCGGCAGGCGATGGTGCTTCCCGACGGAGAGGCGAAGCGGGCGAAAGCGTGCGCGCTGGCGGAGGAGGAGATGCGGGAGGTGTGCCTCACCGGGAGCGAGCCGGAGAAGGGCGCTTAAGGAAGCGCCGCCATCGCTTCGCGCATCGCCGGAACGAAGCGGGGATGCTCGTAGATGTCGTTGTGGCCGGCGGTGTGGATGGTCTTGTCGTAGACCAGGTTGGCGGTAGCCCGGCGAAGCGCCTCGGTGCGTGGCGGGAGGATCAGGGTGTCGCGGCCGCCGGCGACGATCGCGACCGGCACCTTGCTTTCCGTGAGCCGCGCCGCTGAGTCGATTGGGTGGCGGAACAGCAGCCGAATGGGCAGCCAGCGGTAATGGTCGGCTGCAACGCGGGCGAGATCGTCGAACGGGGTGACCAGGATCGCGCCGGCGATCGGCCGATGCGCGGCGAGGTGGGCGGCGACGCCGGTGCCGACGCTGAAGCCGACCGCGACGATTCGGCGCCCGGGGAAGCGGCGCACCATGTCGTCGTGGATGAGGAGGGCATCATCGGTCAGCGCCTTTGCGCTCGGCGCGCCGGTGCTGGGCGCATAGCCGCGGTAGTGGAAGGCGACGATCTCCGCTTCGGGATAGAGGCGGTGGAGGGTCAGCGCGGCGGCGTCGGCGTTCCAGGCATTGCCGCCGAAGCCGAGGATCAGCGGCTGGTTGGCGCTGGGTCGCGCGGACGGAATAAGGCTGCCGTGGAGGGTGTCGCCGTCGCCGGTGCCGATGGTCAGCCGCTCGGTGCCGGGCGGCATCGGCAGAGCGCCCCCCGCCGCGGCGCTTGCCGGGAACACCATCCGCGTCTGGAAGGCGAACAGGAGCAGAAGGACGGCGAGGTAGAGGAAGACCGGGAGCAGAAGGAGGGCGAGCAAGGTTCGCTTCCCCAGCCGCTTGCGCGTCACGCGTCGCAGGCTTGGGTCAGCGCCGGCTCGATCGCGTCGATGGTGAAGGGCTTGGACAGCACCGGCGCCGACGCGTGGGCGGCGGGCGGCGGCTCGATATGGCCGCCGGTGGCGAGCACATACGGTACGCCCATCTCGACCAAGCGGTCGGCGACCGGCCAGATCCGCTCGCCCTTCAGGTTCACGTCGAGGATGGCGACGTCGAAGCCGCCCTCGTTCACCCGAGCCATCGCATCGGGCACGCTTTCGCAGATGCCGGCGATGGTGTGGCCCAGTGAATCGAGGAAATCCTCGAGCATCATGGAAATGAGGGGTTCGTCTTCGACGATCAAAATGGTTCGGGACGCGGTCACGGGGTGGCGCTTATCGGCTTCGATGCGCAAATTGAAACACTTATTTCGCCGCCAACGTATCGCGCGCCGCTTCGGCCAGCTTCTGGACGGTGAAAGGCTTGGCCAGGAAGGCGACCTTGGGGAGATCTATGTTCTGGCGGAGCTGCTCCTCGGCATAGCCCGAAATGAACAGGATCGGCAGATCGGGCTGCAGCTTGCGCGCTTCGCGAGCGGTGGTCGGACCGTCCATGGTCGGCATGACGACGTCCGAGATCATCAGGTCGACCCGCTTTTCGCGGACTAGGATTTCGATCGCCGCTTCGCCATTCTCAGCGAGGAGGACGGTATAGCCGTGGCGGGTCAGTGCGCGCTCGGCGACGGCGCGGACGGTGGCTTCGTCCTCGACCAGGAGGACGGTGCCGGTGCCCCAGAGTTCGCCCGCCGGCTCCTTCTTGCGCGGCGCGGGCTTGGCCGCCTCGGCACGGTGGACTGGGAGGTAGATGGTGAAGCTGGTCCCCTGCCCCGGCTCGCTTTCGGCGAAGATGAAGCCGCCCGATTGCTTCACGATGCCGTAAACGGTGGAAAGCCCAAGGCCGGTGCCCTTGCCGACTTCCTTTGTGGTGAAGAACGGCTCGAAGATCTTGGGGAGGAGCTGGGGCGGGATGCCGGTGCCGGTGTCGGAAACCCTGAGCGCGGTGTAGTCGCCGATCGGCAGGATCTCGCTGCCCATCCGCCGCACGTCGTCGGCGGAGACCGCGTAGGACTGGATGTCGAGCGTGCCGCCGGCATTCGCGTCCTTGGACAGCATCGCATCGCGTGCGTTGACGGCGAGGTTGACAATGACCTGTTCCAGCTGCCCCGGATCGGCGCGGACGCTGCCCAGGCTTCGGCCGTGCTTGACCTGAAGCTTCACCTTTTCGCCGAGCAGGCGGCGCAGCAGGGTGGAGACCTCGGCGATGACGTCGGGGAGCTGAAGTACCTGCGGCCGAAGCGTCTGCTGGCGCGAGAAGGCGAGGAGCTGGCGGGTCAGGCCTGCGGCGCGGTTCGAGTTGGACCGGATCTGCTGGATGTCGTCATAATCGCTGTCGCCGGGCGTGTGGCGCATCAGCATCAGGTCGCAATGGCCGATGATCGCGGTCAGGATGTTGTTGAAATCGTGGGCAACGCCGCCGGCCAGTTGCCCAACCGCCTGCATCTTGGTGGCCTGCGCGACCTGGCGCTTGAGGCGGTCTTCCTCCGTATTGTCCTTGAGGCTGAGCAGCACCGCCGCTTCGCCGAGCCCACGCGCGGCGGCGACGGTAAGCGCGATCGGCTCCTCAGGCTTGGCCGACAGGCGGATCGACAGGTCGCCCGTCATTGCGCCGCCGCCGCGGGCGAAGCGGCGCACCGAATCGGAGACCACCGCCTTGTCCTCATCGACGACGAGATCGCCCGGCCAGGTCGGATCGGCGGCGCGGGACAGGCCGGCGGCGCGGCGGAAGGCGGAGTTCAGGTAGACAAAGCGCCCGTCGCGGTCGGCGAGCGCCAGGCCGAGGGGAAGGATTTCCAGCAGCGCGTTGATGTTGGCGCCGCCTTCGGTAAGCCCGCCGGCCACTTCGTCGATTAACAGGAACAGGCTAGGCCCGGCTTCGCCGTCCGGCGCGAGCGGCACCTGGAGGATTCGCAAGGGCGCGGCGGCCTCGCCTTCGCGGGCAAAGAGGAACTCGCCCTTGGTGCCGACGGAGAGGAGATCGACCAGCGGCGTGCCGGCGCCCACGTCCTCTTCTCCCGCCGCGCGGACCAGAAAGGCGCGGTTGGCGGCGACGAGGTTGCCCTCACCGTCGGCAAGCACGGCCATGACTCCGCCCTCGCCCATCCGGGCACCGAACTCGGATCCGACCAGGCGGCGGGTTTCGCCGATCAGGTCGCTCTCGGCGGCACGTTCGATCGCCCACAGGATGTGGCGATCGCCGGTGCCGGCGACGCGGGCGGTAGCGGTCAGGCGGCGCTTGCCCGAAAGGAGCCCGCCGAGCTCCGCCTGGCCGTCGCGGCGGGCGGAGGCGAGCGTTCCGCCGAGGTCGACACCGGCATCGAGATCGAGCGGCCCGGCGGCGCCGAACCAATCCTCCCAGGTCCGGTTGGCCGCAATCAGGCGGCCGGCGGCGTCGGTGACGGCAGAGGCGCAAGCGGCGGCATCGAGCGCGGCGCGAAGCAAGACGGCGTCGGTGCGCGCCGGCGGTTGCACCGGCGCGGGCGCGTTGGCGGCGGCGCGGCGGCTGAGCAGGAACGGAGTCCCGAACGCAATCGCGCCGGCGAAAAACGCGCCCGCGAACACCAGGTCGTTCAGCAGCCACAGCAGCAAAGCCGCCGACACCGCGGCCGCGGCGAGGATCAGAATCAGCGGGAGAACCGGGGACGAACGCCCGGATGCGGAAGATGCCATGGGTGGGGGGATAGCAGGCGCGGGCCCGTGATCAAATTGCGCCGCGCGGCCGCCGGACGCGCCGGCGCCACTTCTTGCCCTGCCACCAGCGCCAGATCAGGATCGAAAGGAGGTATCCGACGAGTCCGGTCCCCAGTGCAATGATGAACAGCCCGGTGACCAAAGCCGGCGCGGCGTCCGAAAACAGCCAGCTCGCCCACTGCCCCGCCGAAGCGCCGCTGTCGCGCAGCGCGTAAAAGGAAGCGACGTCGGTTCGGAAGCCGAGCATGCTGCCGACCTCCAGCGAAGCGAGCAGGATGAACGGAGTCGTCGCGGGGTTGGACAGGAAGGTCATCAGCGCGGCGGCCGGGATATTGCCGCGCACCGGCACGCACAAAAGCGCCGCGCCGACGATCTGCAGCCCCGGGATCATCAGGAAGATGCCGACCACCAGGCCAATGCCGACTCCGCGCGGCACCGAACGCCGGGTGAAGCGCCAGAATTCCGAGTGCAGCACCCGGCTGCCGAGCGGCTTCAGCCAGCGGCTTTCGGCTAAATCCTCGCGCCGCGGCATGTTGCGCGACACCCAGCGCGCAAGGCGGCCCTGCTCCTCAGCCATGGTTGCGCATCAGGCGGCCCTGCTCGCGCTTCCAGTCCTTTTCCTTTTCATATTCGCGCTTGTCGGGCGCTTTGCGGCCCTTCGCCAGCGCAAGCTCGACCTTGGCGCGGCCGCGGCTGTTGAAGTAGATGGACAAGGGCACAAGCGTCATGCCCTGGCGCGCAACGGCGCCGTGCAGCTTGGCGATCTCCCGTTCGTGAAGGAGCAGGATCCGCGGCCGCTTAGGCTCATGGTTGTTGCGGTTGCCGTGGCTGAATTCGGGAATGTTGGCGTTGATCAGCCAGACCTGCTCGTCGCGCACTTCGGCATAGCTCTCGGCGATCGAGCCCTCGCCGAAGCGAAGCGATTTCACTTCGGTGCCGGTCAGCGCGATGCCGGCCTCGTAGGTGGTGTCGATCGCATAATCGAACCGCGCGCGCCGGTTCTCGGCGACCACCTTGACCTTCTCGAACGTGGCGGGACGGGGACGTGCCATCCTAAAGTCCTCCCCTGCTTTTGCAGGGGAGGGGGACCAGGCGAAGCCTGGTGGAGGGGCGGCGGAGGCGAAGCCGGAGCCGTGGGCATCCTCGCTGCGCTCGGCCCCTCCACCGTCCTACGGACGGTCCCCCTCCCCCGGAAATCCGGGGGAGGATTGGTGTGATTTCACCCATCACAGCAGCCCCGCATGGTCGAGCGCCGCGTCCACCGCGCGGCGGCTTGCGTCGGAGGGGGGGGTCATCGGCAGGCGCAGTGCGTCGGGGAAGCCGGCGCGGACGCGGCTGAGGGCGTATTTGGCCGGGCCGGGGGAGGCGTCGGAGAAAAGCGCCTTGTGGAGCGGGTAAAGCCTGTCCTGGACGTCGAGTGCTGTTGCATGGTTCCCCGACAGATAGGCATCGTGGAACGCCGCGAACAGCCTCGGCGCGACATTTGCCGTGACGGAGATCGTGCCCACCCCGCCCATGGCGAGGAAGCCGAGGCTCAGTTCGTCGTTTCCGGAAAGCTGGGCGAAGCCGTGTCCGCACAGCCCGCGGTGGGCGGTGACCCGGCCCAGGTCGCCGCTCGCGTCCTTGATCCCGACTACGTTCGGCAGCGAGGCGACGCGGCCAAGCGTCTCCGGAAGGATGTCGGTCACCGTCCGCCCCGGCACGTTGTAAACCACGACCGGGAGCGAAGAAGCCGCGCTAATCGCCTCGAAATGCCGGAAAATGCCCTCCTGGTTGGGACGGTTGTAATAAGGCAGCACCACCAGCGCCGCATCGGCGCCCGCCTCCTCGGCGGCGCGCATGTAGGCGATCACGCCTGCGGTGCTGTTGGAGCCGCAGCCGGCGATCACCGGAACCCTACCCGCCGCCTGCTGGACGCACGCCGAAATCACGGCGCGATGCTCCGCCGCGTTCAAGGTCGCCGATTCGCCGGTGGTGCCGACCGGTACCAGGCCGTGGCTCCCTTCGGCGATCTGCCACTCGACCAGGGCGCGAAACGCCTCCTCGTCGAACGCTTCGTCGCGAAACGTGGTCACCAGGGCCGGGATCGAGCCGCGAAACATGAAATAACTCCTTCACGCGGCCTTACGATTCCGACATGGATCGAAAGCCAGGCAGCGCCCGTTCAGGGCCTGATAAGGAGGGGTCAGGCACTCTGTCCAGCATGCAGAAAAAAGCTTTGGTTCTAAGCCTGTTGGTGGCCTCCACCGCATCCGCCGGCGCGATGGTCTCCGGCGTCGTGCCCGTGAAGAAAGCGGCGCGAGTTTTGCCCGCCGTCGTGCAGGCGGTGATGGTGCCGCGGCAGGCGCCGGAAGCGATGCCTGCGCAGGCCCCGGCCCGCGCGCCGAGCTACAGCGTCTCACCCGCGCTGAGCAGCGCCCTCGCCCGCTGGAACAGCCTTCGCCAAAGCGACAACCAGTCATTCTCGTCCTACGCCTCGTTCCTGCAAAGCTATCGCGGCTGGCCGGGGGAAGCGGCGATGCGGCGCAGCGCCGAACGGGCGATCCAGCCCGACATGGACCGCCCCACCGAAGTGGTCTCCTTCTTCAACAGCTTCCCGCCGCTCACCCCGACCGGCCACGCCAAGCACGCCTCTGCCCTCCTCGCCAGCGGCCGCACCGACGAGGCGCGCACCGCCGCCCGCGCCGCCTGGACCGGGGGCGCGCTCAACCAGGCGGATGAAACCCGCTTGCTCGGCACCTTCGGCGGCAGCCTTACGCAGGTCGAGCATGACGCCCGCATGGAAGCCCTGCTCGGCAACGGCGACACGCAAAGCGCGGCGCGCCTGCTGCCCTTCGCCTCCGCCGCCAACCGCCCGATTTACGAAGCGCGCCTCGCGCTGCAGACCCGGGCGGGCAACGCCAACGATCTCTTCGCGGCCGTGTCCGGGGTGCAGGGCAATGGCGGCCTGCTGATCGACCGCGCCAATTACCTGCGCGCCCGCGGCGACAGCGCGTCGGCCCGCCAGCTTCTGGCCCAGCCCTACCGGCTGAGCGTCAAGCCCGGCAATGTCGAGAAGTTCTACGAAGCGCTTTTGGTCACCGCCCGCGCCGCCGCCGCCGACGGCCAGTGGACCACCGCCTACCAGATCGCCTCTCAGATCGACGAAGCTTACGCCCCCGGCACCGACGTCTCGAACCGCAGCTATGGCGAGCGCGACGAATATACGAGCCTGGCCTGGCTCGGCGGCAATGCGGCCACCAAGCTCGGCCGGCCGGCCGACGCGGCGCGGATGTACGACCGCTATGCCCGCGCCGCCAAGTCGCCGCAGACCCGCGCCAAGGGCTTCTACTGGGCCGCCCGCGCCGCCCATGGCGCCGGCCAGGTCGCGCAGTCCAACACCTGGCTGGAACAGGCGGCATCGAGCCCCGACCAGTTTTACGGGCAGCTCTCGCTTGAGCGCCTTAACCGCCGCGTGATCGCGCCGACGGCGACGTCCCTGCCGATCAGCGCGTCCGAGCGCGCCGCCTTCAACGCCCGCCCGATCGTGGAAGCGACCCGGGCGCTTGGCGAGATGGGCCGGTGGAGCGACCAGTCCCTGTTCGTCCGCGCCGTTGCCGAGGACGTCGAAAACGACCGCGAGCGGCTGCTCGCTGCTGAGCTCGGCCGTTCGATCGCCCGGCCGGATCTCGGCGTCTGGGTGGCGCGGGAGGCGCGCAACCAGGGCGCGACCTTTTATCACCCGCTTGGCTTCCCCGAAGTGCAGCTTCCCGCCTCCTACCAGCAGAATTGGAGTCTCGCCCACGGCATCACCCGCCAGGAAAGCTCGTTTGATCGCGCCGCGATGAGCCAGGTCGGCGCCCGCGGCCTGATGCAGCTCATGCCCGGCACCGCGCGCGAGCAGGCCGGCAAATCGGGCCTGCCCTACGATCTTGGCCGGCTGACCTCCGATCCGGCTTACAACGTCATGCTCGGCAGCGCCTATTTCCAGCGCCTACTCGAGCAATGGGGCGGAAGCGCGCCGCTCGCCATTGCAAGCTATAATGCGGGCGCGGGCAACGTCCGCAAATGGGTACGCGCGAACGGCGACCCGCGCGGCGGCACCGACATCGTGCGGTGGATCGAGGACATCCCCTTTTCCGAAACCCGCAACTACGTGCAGCGCGTACTGGAGAATGCGGTGGTCTACGACGCCATGCGGGCCCAGCGTACGGGCCAGACAAGCGGCAACCGGCTGAGCTTCTACCTGGGCAAAGCCGGGCCAGGCTAAACCCTTCGCGTCGAAGTGGTGCTTCGACGCGGGATCCGCACTAACCGTCACCCCCGCGGAAGCGGGGGTCCCGCTTCTTTCTTCTGTGACCCGGCAACAACAGAAGCGGGATTCCCGCTTTCGCGGGAATGACGTGTAGGTACAGTAGGCCTCTCCCTACACGAGCATCCCATGATCGACCGCCCGAACCATATCACGCCCGCCGGCTACCGCGCGCTGCGCGAGGAATATGAAGCCTTGTTCGGAGTCGAACGCCCGCAGGTGGTGGAAACGATCAGCTGGGCGGCGGGCAATGGCGACCGCTCGGAGAACGGCGACTACATCTACGGCCGCAAGCGGCTGCGCGAGATCGACCGGCGGATCGGCTGGCTGTCCAAGCGGATGAAGAACGCCGTGGTGGTCGATCCCTCCAAGCAGCCGGAGCGCGGCAAGGTCTATTTCGGCGCCACCGTTACCCTGGTCGACGAAGACGACAACCAGCGGGTCGTCACCCTGGTCGGCGAGGACGAGACCGATCCCACCCACGGCCGCATCGCCTGGACCTCCCCCATTGGCCGCGCGATCAAGGGCGCGGCGGTCGGCGACCTGCGCCGGATCACCCTGCCGGGCGGCGAGAAGGAATGGGAAATCGCCGCGATTGCCTACCCGGGGGCCTGAGTAGCACGGAGTTTGGATAGGCATCCCTCCGCTCTTCCTGAGGAGGGGCTGAGTCTGGCCCCGTCTCGAAGGACGCACTGCCTGCCTCTCTGGTCCTTCGAGACGCCACTTCGGCTTCGCTCAGTGGCTCCTCAGGATGAGCGGGTCAAATCAAGGTCAGTGCCGCCCGACACCCCCCGCTTCCACCAGTGCCGCCCGGATTTCCGCGTCCGTCAACCGCAAGTCGCGATCCGTATCGGCGTGGCGCCGGAAGCCGACATTGGCGCGCTCGGCGGTGGCGCGGGTGATCCTGCGGTCGCGGTCGCTGTCGAAACGGCGGGCGATGATCCCCTGCCCTTCGCGCGTGCAGGCAAGCCAGGGATCGAGAACCCGTCCGCCCGAGCCGCCGAAAAAGCCGCAGCCATTGCCCGGCCGGTCATAGTCGCGGCCGACATAATCGTAGCCGCCCACGCGGGAGCGGCCGCCATCGTCGTAATAAGTCGTGCAGGCCGCGATGCCGAGCGCCGACCCGAACAGCATTCCAATCCAAAGCTTGCGCATGCCCACCTCCCTTGTGCGTGCGGCCTGAACAGGAGGGACGCGGAAAGGTTTCCGGCTCGCGGAAGCGTTAACCCTCTTTCCCGAAAGCCTGGCGCGCGAGTGCCTCAACCTCGGGATCGGCCTTGGGCGGCTTGGGCGGGCAGGAGCCTTCCAGCGCTTCGGCGACCGCTGTCAGCGCCGCGATCCGCGCCGCTTTCTTGGTGTTGCCGTCCACCACCGTCCACGGCGCCCAGCGGGTCGAGGTGCGCTCCAGCATGTCTTCGATCGCCTGCGTATACGCCGCGCGCTTTGAGCGGTTGCGGAAATCCTCGGCCGTCACCTTCCAGCGCTTCCAGGGATTCTCGATCCGCGCCTTCAGCCGCTCGTCCTGGGTCCCGGCGCTGACGTGGAGGAAGATCTTGACGATCTGGGTGCCGTCGAAGCTTTGCTGGGCTTCGAACTCGTTGATTTCGTCGTAGCCGCGCCGCCATTCGGCCTCCGTGGCGAAGCCCTCGACCCGCTCGACCAGCACGCGCCCGTACCAGCTCCGGTCGAAGATCGCGACTTCGCCCTTGCCCGGCAGCCGGTTCCAGAAACGCCACAGGAAGTGCCGCGCCTTTTCCTCGGGTGTCGGCGCCGCGATCGGCCAGACTTTGAACGCCCGCGGGTCCCAGCCCGAGGTCAGCCGCTGGATGGCACCGCCCTTCCCCGCCGCATCCCAGCCCTCGAAGACGATGGCCGTGCGCTGCTTGTGGACGATGTGGGAGACGAGGATGCGCGAGAGGCGCTCCTGGAGGGCGGCGAGGTCGTGCTCGTAATCGCCCTGGTATTTGGCGCCGGCTTCGTAGTCGGAAAGGGTGATAGTCATTGCGGCTCCTCAGTTCCTCCCCAGCCGAAAGGTGGGGAGGGGAACCATGCGGAGCATGGTGGAGGGGTAACTATCCAAGCGAGGTGAAGTTTACCCCTCCACCACCCTAACGGGTGGTTCCCCTCCCCATCTTGCGATGGGGAGGAACAGGTTACTCCGGCGCCACCACCTTTGCAGGCTCTTTCTTCGCGGCGCCTGTCGGCTCCACCAGGCGGATGTTCAACTCACGAAGCTGCCTGGCGCTTACCTCGGAAGGCGCGCCCATCATCAGGTCCTCGGCGCGCTGGTTCATTGGGAACAGCACCACCTCGCGGATGTTGGGCTCGCCGGCCAGAAGCATGACGATGCGGTCGATGCCCGGGGCCGAGCCGCCGTGCGGCGGGGCGCCGAACTTGAAGGCGTTGATCATGCCGGAGAAGTTCGTGTCGACGTCTTCCTTGGAATAGCCGGCAATCTCGAACGCCTTGTACATGATGTCCGGCCGGTGGTTGCGGATCGCGCCCGAGCTCAGCTCCACCCCGTTGCAAACGATGTCGTATTGGTACGCAAGGATGTCGAGCGGGTCCTTGCCCTCCAGCGCCTCCAGCTCGCCCTGCGGCATCGAGAAGGGGTTGTGGCTGAAGTCGACCTTCTTGGCCTCCTCGTCATATTCGAACATCGGAAAATCGACGATCCAGCAGAAATCGAAGCGGTTCTGGTCGATCAGGCCCAGCGTCTCGCCGACCCGGGTGCGCGCCGCGCCGGCAAGCTTGGCCGCCTGCAGCTCCTTGCCCGCCGCGAAGAAGACGCTGTCGCCGGGCTCAAGGCCGCAGGCGTCCGCAATGGCAACTAGACGTTCAGCGTCCAGATTGTTTGCGATTGGACCAGTAGCGATGGTCCACTCGCCTTCGATATAAAGGCCACCATCACGCCGGGCCTCCCGTTCTACTGTGAGACCATCTCCGTATCGGATGTATCCAAGGCCGGCATGCCCCTCTGACCGCGCCCACTCATTCATTTCATCGAAAAATCGGCGGCTCTTGTCGGCTGTTCGGGGAGCTGGAACGGCGCGGACGACGCCGCCGCCTTCGACGATTTTGGCGAACAGGCCGAAGCCCGAACCGCGGAAGTGATCGGTGACGTCGCTGATCAGAATGGGATTGCGAAGGTCGGGCTTGTCCGAACCGTATTTCAGCATCGATTCCCGGTAGGGAATGCGCGGAAAGCTGCCCGCCGGGGTGACGGAGCGGCCGTTGGCGAATTCGGCGAACACGCCGGCAAGCACCGGCTCGATCGCCTGGAACACGTCTTCCTGGGTCACATAGCTCATCTCGAAATCGAGCTGGTAGAATTCGCCGGGCGAGCGGTCGGCGCGGGCGTCCTCGTCGCGGAAGCAGGGCGCGATCTGGAAATAGCGGTCGAAGCCGGCCACCATGAGGAGCTGCTTGAACATCTGCGGCGCCTGGGGAAGCGCGTAGAACTTGCCCGGATGGACGCGGCTCGGCACGAGGTAATCGCGCGCGCCTTCCGGCGACGAGGCGGTCAGGATCGGCGTCTGGAGCTCGGTAAAGCCCTGCGCCACCATGCGATTGCGGATCGAGGAAATGACGTTGGAGCGAAGTACGATGTTGGCGTGAATGCGCTCGCGGCGAAGATCGAGGTAGCGGTAGCGGAGGCGGATATCTTCCGGATAATCGGCCTCGCCCGCCACCGGCAGCGGCAGCTCCTCGGCGGCGGACTGCACCACGACATCGGCGGCCACCAGCTCGATCTCGCCGGTCGCCAGGTTGGCGTTCGACGCCTCGGCGCCGCGCGCCACCACTTCGCCGGTAATCGTCACCACCGATTCCGCGCGCAGATGCTCCAGCACCCTGAGCGGCTCGCTATTCGCCTTGGCGACGATCTGGGTGATGCCGTAATGGTCGCGAAGGTCGATGAACAGCACTCCGCCATGGTCGCGCTTGCGGTGGATCCAGCCCGACAGCCGCACCTGCTCGCCAACGTTGGAGGCGCGAAGCTGGCCGCAAGTGTGGGTGCGATAGGCGTGCATGGGGCCGCTTTCCGTGTCTTTACCGAGGTGAATTGAAGCCGCGCGCTTCCCAGTGCAGCCTGCCTTTGTCAAGCGTCGACGCCCTCGCTATGAGGGCGGCCAATGCATATCCATCCCCTGATCACCGACAGCGAGTCGCTCAAGTCCTTGTGCGAACGCCTTTCCCAATCGCCCTTCATCGCCGTGGACACCGAGTTCATGCGCGAGAACAGCTATTGGCCCGAACTCTGCCTGATCCAGATCGGCGACGAAAACGAAGCGGCGGCGATCGATCCCAAGGCGCCCGGCATCGATTTGACGCCGATGCTGGAGCTGCTCACCGACAATCAGGAGGTCTTGAAGGTCTTCCACGCCGGCGGGCAGGATATCGAGATCATCTACAACCTTACCGGCAAGACGCCGTTTCCGCTGTTCGACACCCAGATCGCGGCAATGGCGCTCGGACTCGGCGAGCAGGTCGGTTATTCCAACCTGGTCGAAAGCCTGCTCGGCACGGCGCTCGATAAGGGCGCGCGCTTTACCGATTGGGCGCGGCGGCCGCTCGACAAGCGCCAGATCGATTATGCGATCGGCGACGTCACCTACCTCGCCACCCTGTTCCCCAAGATGCTGGAACGGCTTCGCAAGACCTCGCGCGGCGAATGGCTGGACGAGGAAATGGAGCGCATCGCCGATCCGTCCAATTACGAAAACGATCCCGAAGCCGCGTGGAAGCGCGTGCGCGTCGCAAGCCGCAAGGCCGATGTGCTCGGCCGCCTCAAGGCCGCCGCCGCCTGGCGCGAGATCGAGGCGCGCGGCAAGAACCTGCCCCGCGGGCGGATCATGAAGGACGAAACCCTGGCCGACGTCGCCGCCCACCCGCCGAGTTCGCAGGACGCCCTCGCCCGGGTGCGCGGCCTCTCCCCGGCCTGGGCGGGCAACGATATCGGCGGCCGGCTGATGGCCGCCCTGCAGAACGCCGAGCCGCTGCCGCCCGAGGAAATGCCGACCCGTGAGGACCGTGGTCCCGGCCTCGGCAAGGAAGGCGCGCTTGTTGCGGACCTGTTGAAGCTCCTCCTCAAGATTCGGTCCCGCGAAAGCAACGTCGCCTCCAAGCTGATCGCCCGCACCGAGGAGCTGGAAATGCTTGCCGCCGGCAAGCGCGACGGCCTCTCCATCCTGAAAGGCTGGCGGTTCGACCAGTTCGGCCACGAAGCGCTGGATCTGGTCGAAGGCCGCGTGGCGTTCGCGGTGAAGGGCGGCAAGCTGATCATGACCAGGACGGAGATCGGGGGGTAAGGCCACTAATCCTCCCCTGCATTTGCAGGGGAGGGGGACCAGCCGAAGGCTGGTGGAGGGGCGCGAGCGCAGCGAGCGTCTAACACCCTCCGCTTCGCTGCGGGCCCCTCCACCGCACTTCGTGCGGTCCCCCTCCCCCGGAAAGCCGGGGGAGGATCATGAGACGCAGGACATCCTGTTCCTCCCTGCGCGAAGCGTGACGAGGGGAACCATGCAGGGTTCCCGCCAAAGTATTACTTTGGCGGGTGCCCGTGAAGCATGGTGGAGGGGTAAATGCTGTGGGTTCTGAGGGAGAGGTGCCTGATCCACAAACCTCAGCGCCGTTACCCCTCCACCACCCTGCGGGTGGTTCCCCTCCCCAACTTCGATGGGGAGGAATTACTCGCTCGCCAGCTCCGGCTTGCACTTCAGCGCCGCGGCGAGGCGCCGGAAGCGCCGGTCCACCGTTTCGCCGTACAGCGCCACTTCGCCCTTCGGCAGCGTCAGGGTCAGTACCCCGCTGGCGCAGCGCAGGCTGCTCCGCTCCAAACTTGCCGCCAGGCCCCCGCTCAGCCGCTGGCCGAGGCGCATCGCAAGCCCCCAAAGATTTGCGCGCTCAAGCCGCTCCGGCGGACACAGAGCGCTCACCGCCGGATCGGGCAAACCCTTGCCGCCGCCGAAATTGGCCCACAAGGCCTGAGCGATCATCACCCGCTGGCACGAATCCACGCCGACCCAGTTGCCGTGCAGCGCCATCTCGAGCCCGCGCTCGGCGCGGAAATCGGGATGCGCCTGCCAGGCCACATCCGCCAGCAAGCAGGCCGCGCGCCGCAGTCGTGCGATCTCCGGCGGATCGTCGAACACCGGCGCGATCCAGGCGTCGAGCAGGTCGCCATGTTCGCCGAAGCGGCTGAGCCCCCTGCCCGCATGCCGGGCCGCCTCGAGCAAAGGATCGCGCGCCCGCTCCTCATCGGTCAGCGCATGGTAGAGCAGCCCCTCACGAATGCCGAAGCTCGAAACCACAAGCCGGCTCGGCTGCAGCTCCTCCGCCAGAACATTCAGGATCAGCTTGGCCGCTGGCAGCGTCGGGATGCGCGTGGCGGTCAGCGTCGGGATGCTCTTCGGATCGGTGCGCTCCAGATCCTTCAAGATCCGCCGGAGCTCGGCCGGCCGCCCGCTTGCCATGCAATATTGGTGAGTGATGGGCAGCGGATGCCCAGTCGTAATGATGTCGAGCCGGGCCAGCGCCCGCCACGATCCGCCGACGAGGTAGAAGGGCTTGCCCCGCCCGGCCACCAGCAAGCCCTGCTTCTTCAGCGCCGCCCGCAAGGTGCGCCGCACCTTGTCCTCGGCCTTCTTGTCCGGCTCGCCGATCCGCAGCACGCCGAGCGGCAGCGAGACGCTGTGCGACACCTTGCCGCCACCCACCTCGGCAAGCTCCAGGCTGCCGCCGCCGAGATCGCCGACCACGCCTTCGGCGTCGGGAATGCCGGACAGCACCCCTTCCCCGGCAAGCACGCCCTCCATCTCGCCGGAAATCACTTCGGGCTCGAAACCGATCGCCCGGATCGCGTCGAGGAAAGCAGGCCCGTTCTCCGCATCCCGCGCCGCCGCGGTGGCGACGACCCGCGTGCGGGCCACGCCCATCTGCTCGATCAGCAGCTTGAACCGGCGCAAGGCGGCAAGCGCGCGCTTCTGCGAGGCGTCCGAAAGCCGCCCCGTCTCCGCCAACCCGGCGCCAAGCCCCGCCAGCACCTTTTCGTTGAACGCCACCGAGGGAATGCGCCGGGTTCCCGCGTAGACGACCAGGCGTACCGAGTTCGACCCGATGTCGACGATCGCAAGCGGCTCGCTGTCCGGCATCAGTGATCCAGCCTCAGCCGGAGCTTCGGCACCGCACCGCTCCGCAAGGCCGCGCCGCGCCCCGACAGGCTCGGGTTGGTCATGAAATAGCGATGGAGGTTGAACGGCGGCTCGCCGTCCGGCCCAAGCCGCTCGTAGCTCCCGTCCGGGTGAAGCCGCCAGCTCTGCTCATTGTCGATCAGATTGGCGACCAGCACCTGATCAAGCACCTGGGCGTGCACCGTCGGGTTCTCGATCCGCAGCATATATTCCACCCGCCGGTCGAAATTGCGCGGCATCCAGTCGGCCGAGCTGATGAACATCGTCGCCTTGCGATTGGGCAAGGCATCGCCATTCCCGAAGCACCAGATTCGGCTATGCTCCAGGAAGCGCCCGACGATCGATTTCACCCGGATGTTCTCCGACAAGCCGGGCACGCCCGGGCGAAGGCAGCAGATGCCGCGCACGATCAGCTCGACGTCCACCCCCGCCGCGCTCGCCTCATAGAGCCGGTCGATGATGGCCGGATCGACCAGCGAATTCATCTTCGCCCAGATCGCCCCGTGCCCTCCGCCGCGCACATTCGCGATCTCCGTCTCGATCAGACGGCTGAGCTCGTCGCGAAGCCCGTGCGGCGACATGGTCAGCAGCTCCAGGTCGCGCGGCTCGACATAGCCGGTGATATAGTTGAACAATTGCGTAGCATCGCGCCCAAGCCGCGGATCGGCGGTGAAGAAGCTCAGGTCCGTATAGATGCGCGCCGTCACCGGATGGTAGTTGCCGGTGCCGAAGTGGCAGTAGGTGCGGTAGCCCTTCTCCTCGCGGCGGACCACCATGGACACCTTGGCGTGCGTCTTCCAGTCGATGAAGCCGTAGACGACCTGCACCCCGGCCCGCTCCAGCGCAGTGGCCCAGAGCAAATTCTGCTCCTCGTCGAACCGCGCCTTCAATTCCACCACGGCGGTGACCGATTTGCCCGCTTCGGCAGCGTCGATCAGCGCGCGGATCACCGGCGACTGGTCGCCGGCGCGGTACAGCGTCTGCTTGATCGCCACCACATCGGGATCGGCCGCCGCCTGCTTGAGGAATTCGACCACCACCTCGAAGGTTTCATAGGGGTGGTGGATAACGATGTCCTTGGACCGGATCGCCGCGAAGCAATCGCCGCCATGCTCGCGAATCCGCTCGGGAAAGCGCGGATCGTAAGGCGAAAATTTGAGGTCGGCGCGGTCTTCGTCGACCAGCGTGCCGAGGTCCGCGACACCGAGGAACCCCGCCGAGGCCGACACAAGGGCGGCGCTCGCGTCCACGCCCTCGCGGACCAGCGCCTGCAAGTCCTCCGGCATGTCCGCCTCGAACTTGAGCCGGATCACGCGCCCCCGCCGCCGCCTTTTGATCGCGCTCCGGAAGTAGCGGACCAGGTCCTCGGCTTCCTCTTCCACCTCGATGTCGCTGTCGCGGATGATCCGGAACGCGCCGCCGCCGAGATGCTCGTAGCCTGGGAAGATTGTGCCGATATGCCGCCGGATGAGCGACTCGATGGCGATGTACCGCGCCTCCTTGCCGGGCAGGCGGAGGAAGCGCGGCAACGTGGCCGGCACCATCAGCAGCTCGCGGATCGGCTCGCCGTCCTTCAGCCGCCTGAGGTCGAAGATCAGCGAGAAGCCCTTGTTCGGGATGAACGGGAAAGGGTGCGCAGGATCGATCGCCTGGGGGGTGAGGATGGGAAAGATCTGCTCGCGGAAATGCTTATCGACCCAGGCGGCGCATTCCTCGTCGAGCTCGTTGCCGCGGATCACGCTAAGTCCCGCCTCGCCGAGCAAATGCCGAAGCTCCCGCCATACCGCCTGCTGCGCGTCAGCCAGTTCCTCGCTCGCTTCGGCGATCGCCTGGAGCTGCTGGCCCGGAGTCATCCCATCCGCCGACGCTTCCTCGACGCCCAGCAATTGCTGGCCCTTGAGGCCCGCCACCCGCACCATGAAGAATTCGTCGAGATTATTGCCGGAGATCGACAGGAAGCGCAGCCGCTCCAGCAGCGGATGCGCCGGGTTCGACGCTTCCTCCAGCACCCGCCGGTTGAATGCGAGCCAGGAAAGCTCCCGGTTGAAATACAGGTCCTTGACGGTGCGCGCCGCGGCCGGCGGCCGGTCGGCGCTCGCCGCCACACCGGAGAAAGACGGCCGGTTCTTCATTCGGGTCCCCGTGCGCGGCGGATGATTCCGGCCTCGCCGAGCGCGCGCTTGGCCATCGGCACGGTCAGGCGCCGGCCGTGGGAGAAAAGGGCTCTGTCGAGGGCGTCCACGACCATTTGAACCGCGAGGTAGCTTCTTTCGATCCGGGGCACGAGATATTCGGCCACTTCGGGCGGCGCGAAAATGCCACGGTCGGCCAGGAGCTTCACGATCAGGTCGCCGATCAGCCGGTCGTCGGGCGCTCCAATGACGAGTTGCGGAGTGGCCGCAAGCCGCGAACGCAGATCCGCAAGCCCGATCCGCCACCCGGGCGGCGGCGCGTCGGCGATGATCAGCAGCGGCCGCCGCCGCTCCTGCGCGTCGTTCCAGGCGTGGAAGATCGCTTCCTCCTCGTGCCGCTCGGCATCGTCGAACAGCCGCCCACCGGTTTTGCGCACGAAAATGCGCCCGAGCAGGCTCCGCCCAGACTTGCGCGGCCCGGTGACGAGGCTCGCCATTACCGGCCAGGTCGTCCAGCGGGTCAGGTGATCGAAAACATGGTTGTTCGCCGGCGACAGCAGGAAATCCTCGTCGCGGTCCGCCACCGGCCAGTCAAGCGGCAGCGCGATCTGCGCCATGTCAGTTTCGCGAGATGCGCAGGGACGTGCCGGAGCCGGAGACGCTCCACCCTTGCGCCTCGAGCGCGGCGGAAAGGGCTGCGCCGTCGCCCGTGTAGGTCACCCGCATCGTCGAAGTGCCGCCGAGCGACTGGCTGGTGGTGATCGCCGACGTCACGCCGCGCACCCGGCTGACCGCGATCTCCGCCTGGGCAACCGCCGCGGCATCGGCGGTCGGCACCTGGATGGTGAAGCTCTGCACCGCACCCGTTGGCGCGTCGCCGGTCGGCATCGGCCCCGTCGGCTGCACGGACGTCGGCGCCCGCGCGGTCACCGGCGCGTCTTCCTCGACGAATTCCTCGATAGGCGGCGGCTCCGGTATGATCAGGCTGGGATCCGGGTGAAGCGCCCCGGCGGCGAGCGCTTCGGCGTAGATCGCATCGAGGCGGCGAACCCCCTCGTCCATCATCCGCGGGATCGTTGCGCTGTTCGACGCGCGCAGGGTCAGCCGGCCGAGGATCTGGTTGTCGGGGCCGTAGCGAGCGATGAACGTCGCCGTCGCGGGTCCGCCGGGATAGGTGCGCCGCAGATGCACTTCGGGCACCACCACGTCGGCGGCGCCATATTGATCAAGCAGCAGCCGCCACCAGCCGCGCCCCGGCCGCTTGGTCTGGGTTACGTTGAGCAGCAGCGGGTCGATCCCCGAACCCGACGTCCGCACATAATCGATCGGGCTGTTCACCGTTCGGAACCGCGCCCAGGCTTTCTGCCACTCGTTGCGCGATTCGAAGGTCTGGAAAGACGATCCGGTCAGCATCACGGGAATGACCAGCATCGGCGCCGAACGCTGCACCGGCCCGCTCACCCCGAGCAATTGCCCGGTCCGCGCCCGGTCGAACAACACGCCCAGCGTCGCGATATAGCGGGTCGGGCCGATCTGCTCGTTCTCGACGATGATTCCCGACACCATGCCGTTCAGGGTCGATTCGGGGAGGTCAGGCGCTTCCGCGATCGGCCGCCCGTTGGTTTTGGCCCAAAGCGCCTTCCAGCCCTTGAGCTGCGCCGCCCGCCAGCCCGCCTCGCGCGCTTCCTCGGCGGTCTTGCCGGTAGTGTCGACCTCAACGCCCGTGATCTCGAAGGTGCTTGCGCTGTCGATCGGCGGCACGCCCCGGTCGGCGCCCTCGAGCTGCGCATAGACCACCCCGCCGGCAAGGGCGGTGGCGAGCAGGGCGGACGGGAGAAGAAGGCGGCGCGGAAGCTTCACGAGCGCCTTTTGGCGAGTTGAGCGTGGAAATCCAAGCGCGATGTGGTTAGGTCCGGCCTGGAGAGCACAATCACCACCCCCGCTCATCCTGAGGAGCCGGTGAGCAGGGTTCCCGCCAAAGTACTACTTTGGCGGGGGCCCGTTGTCGAACCGGCGTCTCGAAGGACGCACGGTGGCGGTCCTTCGAGACGGGCCTTCGACAACGGGACCCCATCAAAGTAGTACTTTGATGGGACCCTGCTCAGTCCCTCCTCAGGATGAGCGGGGTGGTGGAGACGGGGCGAAAGAATTGAGCGTCGACGAACCCTATACCTACGCCAAGGCGGGCGTTTCCATCGCCGCGGGCAACGCGCTGGTGAAGGCGATTGCGCCGCTCGCCAAATCCACCGCCCGCCCCGGCGCGGACGCTTCGCTCGGCGGGTTCGGCGGCTTCTTCGACTTGAAGGCGGCCGGCTATCGCGATCCGCTGCTGGTGGCTGCCAACGACGGCGTCGGCACCAAGCTCAAGCTCGCCATCGACGCGGGCCGCCACGAAGGCGTCGGCATCGATCTCGTCGCGATGTGCGTCAACGACCTCATCGTGCAAGGCGCCGAGCCGCTCTTCTTTCTCGATTATTTCGCCACCGGCAAGCTGGAGAGCGGAGTCGCGGAAGCCGTCATTGCCTCAATCGCCGACGGCTGCCGCCAGGCCGGCTGCGCGCTGATCGGCGGCGAGACCGCGGAAATGCCAGGCATGTACGCGCCCGGCGATTACGACCTCGCCGGCTTCTGCGTCGGCGCCGTCGAGCGCGACGAAGCTCTCACCGGCGCGCGGGTCGAGGCGGGCGACGTCATCCTCGGCCTCGCCTCCTCCGGAGTCCATTCCAACGGCTTCTCCCTTGTCCGCCGCCTCGCCGCGGACCGCGGCTGGAAGCTCGACCGCCCGGCCTTGTTCGATCAGGATGTGGTGCTGATCGACGCCCTGCTCGCCCCGACCCGCATCTACGTGAAGTCGCTCCTCCCGCTGGTCCGCGGCGGCCGGATCGCGGCGCTGGCCCACATCACCGGCGGCGGCCTGCTGGAAAACATCCCGCGCGTGCTGCCCGACGGCCTCCACGCCCGCATCGACGCCGACGCCTGGACCCAGCCGCGGCTAATGGCCTTTCTTCAGGCGCAGGGGAATATCGAGCCCGGGGAGATGGCCCGCACCTTCAACTGCGGCATCGGCATGGCCCTGGTCGTCCGCGAAGCCGACGCCGCCGCGGTCACGGAGGCCGCGGAACAAGCCGGCGAAACGGTCTTCCGCATCGGCCGCATCGACGAGGGCACCCGGGGCTGCACCGTCTCCGGCTCGGCCGGCAACTGGTCCGCGCGGGCAGACTGGACCGCCACCCACAATGGCTGAGCGCGTGCGTGTCGGCGTGCTCCTCTCCGGGCGCGGCACCAACATGGTCGCGTTGTCCGAATACAAACGACGCGAGGCGCGCAGCTACGATCTGGCCCTTGTCGCCTCCAACGTTCCCGAAGCGCGCGGCCTGGTGGTCGCCAAGCGCCTCGCCATTCCGACCTGGTCACAGAGCCACAAGGGTGTGGGGCGCGCCGAGTTCGACATGCGGGTGGACACGGAACTACGCCGGCACGGTGTCGAAGTGGTCGCGCTGGCCGGCTACATGCGCCTCCTCTCGCCCGAGTTCATCCGCGCCTGGGAAGGCCGGATCCTCAACATCCACCCCTCGCTCCTGCCGCTCTACAAAGGGCTGGACACCCACAGGAGGGCAATCCTGGCCGGCGAGATGTTCGGCGGCTGCTCGGTGCACCTGGTGACGGAGGAACTGGACGGGGGAGAGGTGCTTGCCCAGGCGAAGATACGGATCAGGGAGCGCGATACACCGGAGAGCCTGGCCGCCCGCGTGCTCGAGGAGGAGCACAAGCTCTACCCCCAGGCGCTAGACACGTTCTGCGCTCGCCTGAGGCCGGGCCACGTCGCCCTAGTTCCTCCCCGCCCATAGCGTGGGGAGGGGAACCATGCGAAGCATGGTGGAGGGGTAGCTGCCGTGGATCAGGAGGTTTACGCGCCGGACCCGCAGACCCCAGCGCCACTACCCCTCCACCACCCTTCGGGTGGTTCCCCTCCCCATCTCGCGGTGGGGAGGAACTAGGTTAGCCGACGATTTCTTCGGGCTTGAAGAAGAAGGCGATTTCGATCGCCGCATTCTCGGCGCTGTCGGAGCCGTGCACCGAGTTTGCCTCGATCGACTCGGCGAATTCCTTGCGGATGGTGCCCGCATCGGCGTTCTCGGGGTTGGTCGCGCCCATCACGTCGCGGTTTGCGAGGACGGCGTTCTCGCCTTCCAGCACCTGCACCACCACCGGACCGGAGATCATGAACTCGACCAGATCGTTGAAGAACGGACGCTCGCGGTGGACGCCGTAAAAACCCTCGGCCTGCTCGCGGCTCATCCGGATGCGCTTGGAGGCGACAACGCGCAGGCCGGCTTCCTCGAGCTTGGCGGTGATCGCGCCGGTCAGGTTGCGCCGCGTGGCGTCGGGTTTGATGATCGAGAAAGTGCGTTCGGTCGCCATGGCCGTTGAAGCTCCAGATGGGGAAAGGATTGCGCGGCCCTCTAGGGGAGAGGCTGCGGAGAGGCAAGACTTACGGCCCCTGCACCCACTTGCCGTCCACCTGCTTCCAGTAACGCGGCTCCACCGCCTTGTTCCCCTTCAGAGTCCGCCACAGCCCGCGCGCCGCATCGAGCCCCTCGTCGCCGAAGAAAACGTAGGCCTTGTCGAAGCCCAGCGCCTCTTCGCGCCACTCGCCGCCGGCAAGCGCGATCGCCCGCGCCCCGTTCGCCGCCACCGGCTCGGTCGACAGCAGCACCGGCTGCGCCTCCGCCCGCTCCCGTCCGTGCGGCACGAAGCTGTCCGCCGCGAACGTCCAGAGCTGCTCGTCCAGCCGCGCGATCAAAGCCTCGTCGCCCACCACCAGCATCCGCTCCCCCTGCCCGACCAGCCCCTGGCAGACGAGGGGCAGGACCCGCTCAAGCGGAGTGGACGCCAGGTGGTAGAAGTTGACGATCACCCTTCGTAATTGTCGGACACGAAGCGGTCGAGCAAGGCCACGCCGAACCCGGTCGCACCCTTGTCGTACAGGTGCCCCGGCTTGTCCGCCCAGACCATGCCGGCAATGTCGAGATGCGCCCACTTCACGCCCGGATCGACGAAGCGCTGGATGAACGCCGCCGCGGTGATCGAACCGCCTTCGCGCGGCCCGACATTCTTCATGTCGGCGATCGGCGATTCGATCAATTTGTCGAACGCCGGCGCAAGCGGCATCCGCCACAGCCGGTCGCCGCTCGCTGACCCCGCCGCGCTCAGCCGCGTGGCAAGCCCATCATCATTGGAGAACAGGCCGCCGAACTCGTGCCCGAGCGAGATGATCATCGCGCCGGTCAGCGTAGCGAGATCGACCAGCGTCTCCGGCCGGTACTGGCGCTGCGCCCAGGTGATCGCGTCGGCAAGCACGAGCCGCCCTTCCGCGTCGGTGTTGATCACCTCGATGGTCTGGCCCGACATGCTGGTCACCACATCGCCCGGCCGCTGGGCGTTGCCGTCGGGCATGTTCTCGGCAAGCACGCAGACGCCGACCACGTTGGCCTTGGCCTTGCGCCCGGCAAGCGCCATCATGGTGCCCGCCACCGCGCCGGCGCCGCCCATGTCCCACTTCATGCCTTCCATGCCGGCAGCCGGCTTGATCGAAATGCCGCCGGTGTCGAAAGTGATGCCCTTGCCGACCAGCACCAGCGGCTTGGCCCCCGCCTCGCCGCCGTTCCAGCGCATGGCAAGCAGCCGCGGCGGCTTGACGCTGCCCTGGCCGACGCCGAGCAGGGCGCCCATGCCGAGCGCCGCCATCTGGTTCTCGTCCAGCACCTCGATCTCGACGCCCAGCGGCGCCACCCGGGCGCGACAGCGCTCCACGAAGCTTTCCGGGTACAGAATGTTGGCCGGCTCCGCGACCAGCTCGCGGGTAAAGGCCATGCCGTCGATCAGGGCCGAGCGGCGCGTCCACGCCTCTTCGCCGCCAACCGCGCCGACGATCACCACTTCTTCCAAAGTCGGCTTCTGCTTGGCCGCAAGCTTGGTGCGATACTGGTCGAACCGCCAGCCGCGCGCCGCCGCGCCGAATGCCATCCGCGCCGCCGCCTCGCCGTCCAGTCCGGCACCGCTCAAGTCGATCACCAGTCTCTTCTCGCCCGAAGTCAGCAGCCGGGCGGTCAGCGCCCCGCCCGCTTTCTCGAACAGGGCCTCGTCGTTACGCGCCGCGCCCAGGCCCAGCAGCAGAACGCGCCGGACGATCCCCGAATCCTCGACGTACAGCTCGGCTACGCTTGCCGCCTCGCGTTCGAAGCGCTGCGCCTCGGCGGCCCGGGCGGCGAGTCCCCGGGCGCCTTCGGGAAGCCCCGACAGCCGGTCGTTCAGCAGGTCCTCGCTCCACACGGGGATTGCAAGGGCGAAGGAACCGGACGGGCGCTGGCTGGCGAAGCTGATCTGCAAGGCGGTAAACTCCTGGGTGGTCGAGGGCGGGGCTTGCCGCACCTTGAGGCAAACGCGCAAGCCCCTCCAAGGGTGCCGCCCGATCCGGCCTGCCCCCCAGTGCGGCATTGCCCCGCCGCCGCTGCGATGCAATAGGCGGAAAAACAAGCGTGTCGCCTTGCGGTCACGTCGCGGCGGGGAATGTGAAGAAGCTCAGGTTCATCTGTTTAACGGCGCTTCCGCTGTCCCTCTGCGCGCCCGGCGCTGCCTGGGCGCAGGACGGCGTTCGGGCCGAAGCGGCTCCGGGGGGCGAGGCCGCGCCCGCCGATCCGGCCACGGACACGCGCGAAGTCCGCTTCAGCTCGCTCCGCCTGGAATATGACCGCGATTCAGAAGTCGTCGTCGCGTCAGGCGACGTCCGCATGAACAGCGACGGCAACAATCTGCGCGCCGATCGCGTGGTGTGGACCCGCGAAACCGACGAAATCCGCGCCGAGGGCAATGTCCGCCTGGTCACCCCCGAAGGCGATGTCGCCTACGGAGACAGCGTCGTCCTCACCAATTCCATGCGCGACGCGGTGGCCGAAAACATCCTCCTGGTGCTGGAGGATGGCGGCCGCCTCGCCGCCAACAAGGCCGAGCGCAAGGACGGCTACACCACGCTCTACCGCGCCGCCTACAGCCCCTGCGCCGTGGTCGATGAAAATGGCTGCCCCAAGGACCCGACCTGGCAGATCACCGCCGTCAAGGTCGTCCACGATCCCTTCAAGGGCCGGATCCGCTACGAAGGCGCGGGCCTCAGCCTGTTCGGCCGGCGGATACTCGCCCTCCCCGGCCTTTCCCACCCGGACGGCTCAAAGGGCGGCGGCCCCGGCCTGCTCGTCCCCGACGTGCGCCTCAGCCAGTCCAACGGCCTCGAAATCTCGGCGCCTTATTATTTCAAGCTCGCCCCCAATCGCGACGCCACGATCACCCCGCACCTCTACACAGACGTGCTGCCGATGATCGAAGGCCGCTACCGCCAGCTCACCTCGCTCGGCCCTTTCCAGGTCGCGGGTTACCTCACCTACGGCTCGCGCATTCCGCTCGACCAGGAGGCGCTCGGCCTGCGCGACCGCGGCATCCGCGGCTACCTCGAGGGCAACGGCCGCTTCCAGCTCACGCCCGAATGGAGCGTCACCGCGTCGGGGCGCTACGTCACCGACCGCACCTTTTTGCGCCGCTACGACATTTCCCGCGACACCCGCCTGCGCTCGGTGGTGAATGCCGAGCGGATCACGAACAACAGCTACATCTCGATCGCCGGCTGGGCCTTCCAGGGCCTGCGCGTGACCGACGTCGCCGGCCAGCAGCCCATCGCCTTGCCCGCCATCGACGCCCGCTGGCGCCTCGGCGACCCGATCCTCGGCGGCCGGGTCGAGCTTCAGGCCAACAGCCTCGCCATCCTGCGCACCGACGGCCAGGACACCCAGCGCGCCTTCACTTCCGCCCGCTGGGACCGGCGCGGCATCACCCCTTGGGGGCAGGAGCTGATCCTCACCGGTTTTGCCCGCGGCGACGTTTACCACAGCGGCGACAACGAGCTCACTTCCACCCTCACCTATCGCGGCGAAGAGGGCTGGCACGCCCGCGGCATCGCCGCCGCCGCGGCCGAAATCCGCTGGCCGTTCGTTGGCGCCTTCATGGGCGGCACCCAGCGCCTCACCCCCCGCCTTCAATTCGTCGCCTCGCCGCCGACCCGCAACCTTGCCATTCCCAACGAAGACGCCCGCTCGGTGGACCTCGAGGATTCCAACCTGTTCGCGCTCAACCGCTTCCCCGGCTACGACCGCTGGGAAGACGGCGTGCGGATGACCTACGGTGTGGATTGGGCGTTCGATTTCCCCGGAGTCTCCGCCCGCACGACGGTGGGCCAAAGCTACCGCCTCAGCGAGAAACCGGCGATCTTCCCGACCGGCACCGGCCTCTCCGACCGTTTCTCCGACATCGTGGGCCGAAGCACGGTCAAGGTCGGCCACAAGCTCAGCCTGGTGCACCGCTTCCGGCTCGACAAGGACGATCTGGAAGTCCGCCGCAACGAACTGGACGCGGTGATCGGCGGCCACCAGACTTATGCCACCGTGGGCTACCTGCGCCTCAACCGCGACATCGATCCGGCCATCGAGGACCTTCGCGACCGCGAGGAAATCCGCCTCGGCGGGCGGGTCAAGTTCGCCCGTTACTGGTCGGTGTTCGGCTCGGCCATCGTCGATCTCACCGACCGCCAGGAAGACCCCTTGAGCGAAGCCGACGGCTACGAGCCCGTCCGCCACCGACTGGGCATCGCCTATGACGACGATTGCATCGAGATCGGAGTCACCTGGCGGCGCGATTACGACGCTACCGGCGACGTCCGGCGCGGCAACACCTTCCTGTTCCGGGTGGCGCTTAAGAACCTGGGGCGCTAGAAGGCAACGGGAAGGGCGCTAAGCTGCGGTTCAGCAAGCCCAAGGCATGTGCAAGAGCCTGCTTTTACTGGAGGAATGATGAAGCTCGGGACTTTTCACAGGGCGGCGTTCGTGCTTGCCGGCACATTGGCGGCCGCGACCGCCGTTGCGCAGACGGGCGGTTCGGCGGCAATCCCCGGCGGCGGTCTCAACCTTCCCGACGACGGCCGCTTCCTTGCGCCCGAAGAGCCCGGGGTCCGCAAGGCCACGGCGATCGTCAACGGCACGGTGATCACCGGCACGGACATCGACCATCGCATGGCGCTGATCGCGATTGCCAATGGCGGCAACATCGCCCCCGAGGAACTGCCGCGCCTTCGCCAGCAGGTGCTTCGCAACCTTGTCGATGAAACCCTGCAGATCCAGGCGGCAATCGCCGAGGACATCAAGATCGAGCCCAAGGAGCTCGATCAATATTTCGCCCGCTATGCGCAGAACTTCAATCAAACGCCGTCGCAATTCGCCGCGTACCTGCGCTCCGCCGGGTCGTCCGACACGTCGATCAAGCGCCAGATCCAGGGTGAACTCTCCTGGAGCCGCCTCCAGCGCCGCCAGATCGAGCCGTTCGTCAACGTCTCGGAGGAAGAAGTGCAAACGGTGATCGCGCGGCTCAACGCCGCCCGCGGCACCAAGGAATACAAGGTCTCCGAGATCTTCATCTCGGCGACTCCCGAAACCGCCAACGAAGCCCGCGCCAACGCCGATCGGATCGTTGAGCAGCTTCGCAATGGCGCGTCCTTCATGGCCTATGCACGGCAATTCTCCGAAGCCTCCACCGCGGCCGTCGGCGGCGATCTCGACTTCGTCCGCGCCGAGCAGCTTCCCGAACCGCTCGCCGCCGCCGTCCAGGAACTTCCCGTCGGCACGGTCTCGAACCCGATTGCGGTGCCCGGCGGCTTCTCGATCATTGCCGTTACCGACACGCGCCAGGTGCTCACCGCCGATCCGCGCGACGCGGTGCTCAGCCTCAAGCAATTGTCGGTCAACTTCCCGCGCGGCACCCCGCGTTCGCAGATCGACAGCCGCATCCAGCAACTGGTCCGCACCAGCCAGGGCATGGGCGGCTGCGGCCGCGCCGAAGAAGTCGCCGCCGGCATCGGCGCGGAAGTGGTGACCAACGATCAGGTCAAGGTCCGCGATCTTCCGGCACCCCTTCAGCCCACTTTGCTGAACCTCGGCATCGGCCAACAGACCGCGCCCTTCGGCACGGAGGAACGAGTCAGCGTCCTGGTCCTGTGCGGCCGCGACGATCCCGCCCCCGTGGCCGAGGTTTCGTTCGACCAGATCCACGATCAAATCGCCGATAATCGAATCAATCTGCGCGCCCGCCGCTACCTGCGCGATCTTCGCCGCGACGCAGTTGTCGATTATCGCTGACGCCGACGCGCCCGCCGCGCCGCCGCTTGCCCTTGCACTCGGCGATCCGGCGGGCATTGGCCCCGAAATCGCCGCCAGGGCCTGGGAAGCACGCGAGGCCGAGGGCCTTGCGCCCTTTTTCGCCGTCGGCACGCCCGAATCGCTCGCCGCCGTCTGGAGCGGTCCGGTCGCGGTGGTCGAAGGGCCCGAGGAAGCCCGCCAGGTCTTCCGAAGCGCCCTTCCCCTGATCCGCATCGACGGCACCGCCGAGTGCAACCCCGGCACGCCGACCCTGGAAGGCGCCCGCAACGCGCTCGACGCGCTCGAGCTCGCCGTCGGCCTCACCCGCTCCGGCGCCGCCTCCGCGATCGTCACCGGCCCCGTCTCGAAGGCGCAGCTCTACGCCATCGGCTTCACCCACCCGGGCCAAACCGAATTCGTCGCCGAACGCTGCGGCATTGCCGCCGACATGGTGGCGATGATGCTCGCCGGCCCGACGCTACGCACCGTCCCCGTCACCACCCATATCGCGCTCAAGGACGTGCCTACCGCGGTCACGACCGAACTGATCGTCCAGCGCGCCCGAACCACCATCCGCGGCCTCAGGCGCCTGTTCGGAATTGCGCGCCCTCGCATCGCGATCGCGGGCCTCAATCCCCATGCCGGAGAGAACGGCGCCCTTGGCCGGGAAGAAATCGACATCATCGCCCCAGCCATCGAGCGCCTGCGCGAAGAAGATGCCGAGATCATGGGCCCGCTCGCCGCCGACACCATGTTCCACGCCCGGATGCGCGCCACCTACGACGCCGCGCTCTGCCTCTACCACGATCAGGCTTTGGTGCCGTTCAAGACCCTCCATTTCGACGAAGGCGTCAACATCACGCTCGGCCTCCCCATTGTCCGCACCTCGCCCGATCACGGCACCGCCTTCGCCATCGCCGGCAAGGACATGGCCGAGCCCGGCGCAATGATCGCCGCCCTGCGCCTCGCGTCGGACTGCGCCCGCCGCCTCCACGCAGCGTGAAGCCGCTTCCGCCCCTGCGCGAAGTGATCCGAACGCACGGCCTCACCGCGTCGAAGGCGCTCGGCCAGAACTTCCTCCTCGACGAACAGCTCCTCGACCGAATCGCCCGAATCCCCGGCGATCTCCTCGGCCAAAGCGTCTACGAAGTCGGGCCCGGCCCCGGCGGCCTCACCCGCGCCTTGCTCCGCGCCGGCGCCAACGTCGTCGCCGTTGAGCGAGACCGCCGCTGCCTACCCGCCCTGGAGGAAGTGAACCACGCCTCCGAAGGGCGCCTCCGCATTCTCGAAGCCGATGCCCTCGCCATCGACGAGGAAGCCGAAGCCGGCTCCGGCGCTCACATCGCCTCAAACCTCCCCTACAATATCGGGACGGCCTTGCTCGTCCGCTGGCTGGGCGGCGAACGCTGGCCGCCCTGGTGGGCCTCGCTCACCCTGATGTTCCAGCAGGAAGTTGCCGAACGCATCGCCGCCCGGCCCGATACCTCCGCCTACGGCCGCCTCGCCGTCCTGGCCCAGTGGCGCGCCGACGCTCGCATCGCCCTCAAGGTCCACCGCTCGGCTTTCGTGCCCCCACCCAAGGTGATGTCCGCGGTCGTCCACATCGTTCCCAAGGCCGCGCCTCCGGGAGTCCGCCCCCTGACCCTCGAGGCCCTCACCGCCGCCGCCTTCGGCCAACGAAGGAAGATGCTGCGGCAGAGCCTCAAGGGCTTCCCGGGTGCGCTCGAAGCGCTGGAGGCTGCAGGAATCGAGTCGACCCGCCGAGCGGAAACGCTGACGGTGGAAGAGTTCGTCTCGGTCGCAAGAGCAATGGGCGCCTAGTTCCTCCCCATCGCAAGATGGGGAGGGGAACCATGCGAAGCATGGTGGAGGGGTAACTGCCGTGACGTAAAAGGTTCACGCGCCAGACCCACAAAGCTCAGCGCCCCTACCCCTCCACCACCCTTCGGGTGGTTCCCCTCCCCACGCTTCGCGCAGGGAGGAACTAGGGACCTCAATTAGCCTTGGGGGTCTCGGCAGCCGGCGGCACCACCGTTACCGGCGCCTGCGCGGTCAGCACTTCCGCCGGGGGACCCTTGGCGATCGCCGCCGCAAGCGTGGTCGCCTGCGTGCACGGGGTGGCGCAAAGGGTCTTTAATTTCTCCAGATTGCGCCGCGCCCGTTCCACCGCGCCGCGCTGCACATAGGCTTCCCCCTGGCCGCCGATCGCGTTCACGTCGTTCGGCTCCAGCTTCAGCGCCTCGGTGTAGAAGCGGATCGCCTTGCCCGGCAGCTTCTGCGCCTGCGCGACCCGCGCAAGGCCGACATAGGCCTGGCGGTTGCGCGGATCGACGGCCAGCGCCGTCTCGTAAAGGTCGATCGCGTCCCCGAACTTTGCAGCGCCCAGCGCCGTCTGCGCCTCGGCCGCAACCGCAAGCGAGCGCGGGTCGATCACGTCGTCGGGCTTCTGGCCATAACCGGCGCTTGCCATGGTGCCGAGCGCGATGCCCAGCGAAAGGGCGATTGGGGTAAGGCGCATCAACATCTCCATAAGCATGCCGCACGGCAGGCTAGCATGGCGCCCGCCACCGTGCGACGAAAAAGCCGTCCGTGCCGTCATGCGCCGGGGTCAGCAAACGACCCGGACCGGCGGCGCGTCCCGCCTGGATGCCAAGCCGTTCCGGAACCAGCGATGAACGCCTGGCAAGCGCCTCGGCCTGGCCCCGGCCTTCCTCGGCCAGCACCGAACAGACCGCATACACGACAATCCCCCCGGGCTTGACCAGTTCCGCCGCCACATCAAGCAGATGCGCCTGTAGGTTCAGAAGCCGCGACAAGCGATCGGGCGTCAGCCGCCAGCGCGTTTCCGGGTTGCGCCGCCACGTGCCCGCGCCCGAGCAGGGAGCGTCGACCAGCACGATGTCCGCTTTCTCGCCGACATCGGCCAGCGCATACAATTCGCGATTGGGATCGAGCAGCCGCGGCTCGACGATCCGCACCCCCGCCCGCTCCAGCCGCGGCGGCATCTGCGACAAGCGCCTCTTGTCCGTGTCGCAGGCAATGATCGTGCCCCGGTTGCCCATCTGCGCGGCCAAAGCGAGGGTCTTCCCCCCCGCCCCCGCGCACAGGTCCACCACCGTCAGATCCGCTTCCGCCCCGCCGGCAAGCGCAAGCAACTGGCTGCCCTCGTCCTGAATCTCGACCAGCCCGGAAAGCCACGCCTCCGTCTCCTCGACCCGATACCCTTCCGGCAGACGAAGCCCGAGCGGCGACAAAGGCGACGGCACCGCCTCCGGGATCGCGGCTAAAGCCTCCTCCCGCGTGCCCTTGAGCAAGTTCACCCGCAGATCCAGCGGCGCCCGCCCAAGCAGCGCCTCGACCTCCCCCTGGTCCAGCAACGGATCGAACCGGCTCCTCAGCCACTTCGGCGCGGGCCCCCAGGGCGATGCCTTCTCGCCCTCGGCCACCGGCGCCGGCCCGTGCGCCGACCCGTCGAACAGCGCCAGAAGGTCCCCATCCTCCTGCGCCAGCCCGAGCATCGCCGCCCGCCCGCTCTCCGGCCGCTCTCCGGTCCGCCGGATCGCCCGGTAGATAAGCTCGCGCACCGCCCGCCGGTCCTTCGACCCCGCGAAGCGCCGCGTCTTGAACCAGCGCGCGATCAAAGTGTCCGCCGCCGCGCCGCTCGTTCTTGCGGATTCGGTGATCTCGTCGAGCAGCTCGATCGCCGCCTGTACTCGTGCCGAAGGAGTCATCCGCGCGTCGGATAATTGGGGGCCTCGCGGGTGATCGACACGTCATGGACGTGGCTCTCGCGAAGGCCGGCATTGGTAATTTGGACGAAGCGTGCCCGCTCGCGTAAATCGGTCAGCGTCCGTGCTCCCGTATAGCCCATCGCCGCTTTCACGCCGCCGACCAGTTGATGAATGATATCCCGCGCCGGCCCCTTGAAGGCGACCTGCCCTTCGATCCCCTCCGGCACCAGCTTGAGCTGATCCTTGATGTCCTGCTGGAAATAGCGGTCGGCCGAACCCCGCGCCATCGCCCCCACCGAGCCCATGCCGCGATAGGATTTGAACGCCCGCCCCTGGTACAAAAACGTCTCCCCCGGCGCTTCCTCGGTGCCCGCCAGAAGCGACCCCACCATCACCGCCGAAGCCCCGCCGGCGAGCGCCTTGGCGATATCCCCGCTGGTCCGAAGCCCGCCGTCGCCGATGATCGGCACGCCCGATTTCTCCGCTTCCTCCGCCGCGTCCATGATCGCCGTCAACTGCGGCACGCCGACTCCGGCCACGATCCGCGTCGTGCAGATCGATCCCGGACCGATCCCCACCTTCACCGCATCCGCGCCGGCGCCGATCAGCGCCTTGGTCGCCTCGGCCGTGGCGACATTACCCGCCACCACCTGCACCGAATTGGAAAGCTTCTTCACCCGCTCTACCGCCGCGGCGACGTCGCGGTTGTGGCCGTGCGCCGTGTCGATCACGATCAGGTCGCACTCGGCGTCGACCAGCGCCTCGCTGCGCGCAAAGCCCTTGTCGCCCACCGTGGTCGCCGCCGCCACGCGAAGCCGCCCGGCCGCGTCCTTGGTGGCGTCGGGATAGGTCACCGCCTTCTCAATATCCTTGACGGTGATCAGCCCGACGACCCGGCGCGCCTCGTCCACCACCAGCAATTTCTCGATCCGGTGCTGGTGAAGCTGGCGCTTGGCCTCGTCCTGGGTCACCCCCGGCTGCACCGTAATGAGGTTCTCGCGGGTCATCAGCTCGGACACCTTCTGCCGCGGGTTCTCCGCGAATCGCACGTCGCGATTGGTCAAAATTCCCGCTAGCCGCCCCTGCGCGTCCGTCACCGGAATGCCCGAAATCCGGTGCTGCTTCATCAGCGCAAGCGCATCGGCCAGCGTCTGCTCCGCCGTCATGGTGATGGGGTTCACCACCATGCCGCTCTCGAAGCGCTTCACCGCCCGCACCGCCGCCGCCTGTTCCTCGGGCTCCATGTTGCGGTGAAGCACCCCCATGCCGCCAAGCTGCGCCATGACGATCGCCATGTCGGCCTCGGTCACCGTATCCATCGCCGCGGACAGGATGGGAATGTTGAGCGAAATCTCGCGGGTTACCCGGGTCCGCGTGTCCGCCTGGCTGGGCAGCACGGAGGATTCGCAGGGCTGAAGGAGAACATCGTCGAACGTCAGTCCGAGACGAATATCGTTGCGCTTGTGGTCGGCCATATTCGCCCATGGCAAGGAACGAAGCATTTGCCAAGCCGCGCCGGGCAGCGGACACTCGCCGGGTGCGCACTTTCCCCGCCCTCCTCCTCTGCCTCGCCGCCGCTGCCTCGTGCCGCAAGGCCGAGCCCGCGCCGCCCTCCACCCTCGTCCTCTGGGCCTGGGAGCGCCCCGAAGACCTCCGCTTCGCCCCAGCCGCCGCCGAGATCGCGCTCCAGACCGGCTTCCTGGAAATCTCCGGCGACCGCCTCCTCGCCCGCGGCCGCCGCTTCCCGCTCAAAACCGCCGCGCCGCCCGCAACCGCCCTCGTCCACGTCCAGATCGATCCCCTGCGCCGGCCACTCTGGACGCCCGAGCTCCGCCGCCGAACCGCTGCCGCCGTTCTCCATTACGCCCAGGTCGTCCCAGCCAGGCGCGTGCAGGTCGATTTCGAAGTGCTGGAATCGCAGCGCCCGATGCTGCTCGATCTCCTCGCCGACGTCCGCGCCGGCCTGCCTGAAGGCACCACCCTGTCGATGACCGCCCTTGCCTCCTGGTGCGACACCGAAGACTGGCTCGCCGCCGCCCCCGTGGACGAAATCGTTCCCATGCTGTTCCGGATGCGCGAAGCGGGCGAACACCTCAAGAAACGGCTGGCGCAGGGCCGCGATTTTCGCAATCCTCGCTGCCGAAGCGCGCTGGGCATTTCAACCGATTCCCCGATCGTTCGGGCCCCGCCGGGCCGGCGCGTCTACCTGTTCAACCCGCGCAGTTGGACGGAGAACGATTTCACAGGCGCGCGGCGGATGGTGGAGGGCTGGCGATGAGGGGAAAAGCGGGCGCAATCGCGGCACTGGCGGCAGCGGCCACCCTGTGTGCGCAGCCTGCTTTGGGCTCGGGAGGCCCCGAGCCGCGCGCCCTTTACATCGACTCCAAGGGCGGCACCGCGCCGGAACGGGCGCGTCATTATCGGGGCCGCCTCGGCATCGTTCTGCGCACCGCCGGCGACGGCCTGCTGTTCGCCGACTGGCGCCTGCTTCACAACCAGCGCGTCGGCGAGGAAGCGGGCGCTGCCCTCGCCATCCCCTGCTGCGACACGCCGCGTGAATACGATCCCGACGGCGGCTCCTATGCCTGGCTCAGGGCGCGGGAGGCCGTGCCCGGCGTTCCCGCTTCGGAGTTCTGGATTTCCACCGACCGCCGCGGCGACGATTACCGTTCCGTCCCCAATTGCTTCAACGACGCCTTCGATCTTGCGACCGAAACCCTGCGCAACCGGATCGCCGCCCACGGCGCCCGCTCGCCAGCGGTAAAGGCCTGGCTGCTTACCCAGGACAATGTCTTCGCCGCCTGCAGCCGCGAAGGCGTGGCCCTCCCGACGCTGCCCGCAAATGTCCCCGCCTGGCTGCGCGCCGACCGCGCCTATCAGGAGGCCGCCTTCGCCCTGTACGACAACCGCTTCGCGGAGGCGGCGCAGCGCTTCGGCGGCATTTCGCGCGACATGGCGTCGCCGTGGCAGCCCAAGGCCCTCTACCTCCAGTTGCGTGCCACCCTGCGCGAAACCATCGCCCGTCCGACGCCCGGGGGGTTCGGCGACGCCCGCGCCCTCCTCGCCCGGCTCGAAGCCGCGCCGGAGGGCACGTTCGGCCGCCAAGAAGTGGCCAAGCTCCGAGGCGTCCTCGATTACCGCCAAAGGCCCGCCGAATACTTACGCGAACTTGACGGCGCGCTCTCCGGCGAAACACCGCCCGAGCGGGTCGCGCCGATGCTCAAGGATTATCTGAGCCTCGCCGACGCCCGCGGGCGGCGGCCGCAGCCGGCCGAGTGGATCCGGGTTCTGCAATGGGACGAGCGCGCGCCCGCCCTCGCCCGCGCCCTTGGCCATTGGCGCTCCACGGGCGACCGCGCCTGGCTGCTCGCCGCGCTCAGCATTGCCGAGCCGGGGGACGCCGCCACCCCGGCCCTGCTCGAGGCCTCCGTTCAGATCCCCGAAGCCGCCCCCGGCGCGCTCGGCGCCGCCTTTCACCGCCTGCGCCTGACGATGGCGAGCGCCGACGAGGCGGAGACCCGCCGCCGGCTCGACTCCCTCCTCGCCCGAACCGACCTCACCCTTGGCGAGCGCAACATCCTCACCGCAGCCCGCACCCAGGTCGCTTCCGATCTCCACGATCTTGCCCGCTTGTCGATCCGCCGCGCTTATTGCGCCGCCGCCGAGACGGAGTGCGGCGAAGACGATTTCCGTTGGATCGAGGGCGCGGCCCGGGTTGGCGACCACTGGGTCGGGATCGGCGCCGACGCGGCGGCGCTGATCGATCGGCTGCCGCTCGCCCAACGCCTCATTGTGTCGCGGGACCGGGCTTTGCCCCGCGACATTCGCCTCGATCTCGCGCTCACCGGCTTTGCCCGCGCCGTGCAGCTTCAGAACCGGAGCCTGACCGATGCGTTCGCCCGCGATCTCACCGCCCTCCTCCCGCAATTGGGGGCCGATTGGCGGACCATCGCCTCCACCCGCCCCGCCCCGGCCAAGCGCTTCGCGATTGCCGTCGCTTTGGCCAAGCTCCCCGGCCTGCGCACCGATCTCATCGGCTTCACCCGCCCCACCGGCACGATCCGCGAGTTCCGCGGCTATTGGACACAGTTCCGCATCCTGCCGCGTGCCGTTCGCCCCGCCCAGAGCGACTTCCGGGGAGCCAAAGCCTATCTGAACGATGGCTGGAACGAAGGCCCCGCAGTCGAGGACCTGACCTGCCAGAACAAATGCGGGCTCGGCGCCTTTCCGCTGCACGCACCGGCCTTTGTTGCGGCGAGCGAGGCCGAAGCCCGCCGCGAACGCGCCGCCTTTGGCGCCGAACCCTATTACGACGGCGGCAAGGGGGAGATGGTGGAGCCGGATGCGCCGGTTCCGACACTGTGGGAGACGGCGCTGGACCATGCCCGCGCGAACCCGCGCGATCCGCGCGTGCCGGAGCTTCTCTACCGCCTGATCCGGGTCTCACGCTGGGGCGGCGAGTCCAACGGGCTCGGCAAGCGATCTTTCCAGCTCCTCCACGCCCGCTATCCCGGCACGGTCTGGGCAAAACGCTCGCCCTTCTGGTACGCCTGAAGCTTTTGAAGCTTTGCTCAGACGCGGGCGCGGGAAAGGAGCCTGCGGGCCTCCTCCACGTGCATGGCCTCGATCATCCGCCCCTCGAACCGCTCCGCGCCGCCCGTCGCCGCGGCAACCAGGCGGCGCGCCGCATCCACTTCCTCGTCGCTCGGCCCGAAAATCCGGTTCGCCGTTTCGAGCTGGTTCGGGTGAATGATCGTCTTGCCGTCAAAGCCGAAGCCGCGCCCCTCCCGGCACTCCGTCTCCAAGCCCTCGGTGTCCTCCAACCGGTTATACACCCCATCGAAGGCCGGCAGCCTCGCCGCCCGCGCCGCCACCACGATCGTCTGCAGCGCATGCAGCAGCCCGGCCCGCCCCGCACCCGCCGGAATCCCCAGATCGGCGGCAAGGTCGTTGGTCCCGGCGATCAGCCCCGCGCACTCCCGCGCGATGAAGTGCGCCGCAAGCAGCCCCCGCGCGCTTTCGATCATCGCCAGCACCGGCTTGCCCGACACCCGCGCCGCTTCCTCGGCCTTGCCCGCCGACTGCGCCTTGGGGAGGATCAGGTAATCCGCCGCGCTCCGCGCCACCGCCGCGACATCTTCGGCGAACCAGGGATCGCTCGCCTGGTTGACCCGGATCGCCACCGGCCGCCCGCCAAAGCCTTCCGCCGCCGCCGCAACCGCCGCCTCGCGCGCCGCCGACTTGTCCTGCGGCTTCACCGCATCTTCGAGGTCGAGGAAGATCATGTCGGCATCCAGCCCCCGGGCTTTCTCAATGGCGCGCGGGTTGGAGGCGGGAAGGAACAGCAGGGAGCGGCAAAGGCGGAGGTCGGTCGTCATCGTGGGTTCCCGATTTCGCTTGGAAGCGGCCCCGCTTGCCTACATTATGTCCGCAACCGCAAGGGGGAGCGCGAACGATATGCTTGAGTTCATTCTGCTGACATTCGCGCTTCTGGTCGGCCTCGTGCTGCTCACCGGCATCAAGATCGTCCGCCAGGGCTATCACTATACGATCGAGCATTTCGGCCGCTTCACCAACGTCGCCCAGCCCGGCTTCAACTATTACCTCCCCTTCTTCTACCGTGTCGGCCGCAAGGTGAACATGATGGAGCAGGTGCTCGACATTCCGGGGCAGGAGATCATCACCAAGGACAATGCCATGGTGTCCACCGACGGCGTGGTGTTCTTCCAGGTGCTGGACGCCGCCAAGGCCGCCTACGAAGTCTCCGATCTCTACGTCGCGATCATGCAACTCACCACCACCAACCTGCGCACCGTGATGGGCTCCATGGACCTCGACGAAACCCTCTCCAAGCGCGACGAGATCAACGCCCGCCTCCTTTCCGTAGTCGATCAGGCGACCGAAAGCTGGGGCGTCAAGCTCACCCGAGTCGAGATCCGCGACATCCGCCCGCCCGCCGACATCGTCAACGCCATGGGCCGCCAGATGAAGGCCGAGCGCGAAAAGCGCGCCGTGATCCTGGAAGCGGAAGGCAGCCGCGCCTCCGCCATCCTGCGCGCCGAGGGTGAGAAGCAGGGCCAGATCCTGGAAGCGGAAGGCCGCCGCGAAGCCGCCTTCCGCGACGCCGAAGCCCGCGAGCGCGGCGCCGAGGCGGAAGCCAGGGCTACCCAGGTGGTCTCGGAAGCGATCAAGGACGGCAACACCCAGGCGATCAATTACTTCATTGCCCAGAAATATGTCGAAGCGATCGGCCAGTTCGCCACCTCACCCAACGCCAAGACGATCCTCTTCCCGGTCGAGGCCACCCAGCTCATCGGCACGCTTGGCGGCATCGGCGAACTCGCCCGCGACGCCCTCTCCGGCCCGAGCAGCCCCCCGGCCCAGCCGCCGCCCCTCCCCAAGCGCCGCGGCCCCTTTGAGGGCCCAACCGGCCCCGGCCTGTGAACGGTCTCGACCTCGAACCGCACTGGCTGTGGCTGCTCGCCGCGATACTGTTCGGTATCGGCGAACTGGTCTCGCCCGGCGTATTCCTGATCTGGCTCGCCGCCGCCGCCGCCCTCACCGGCCTCGCCACCATGCTGCTCGGCATCACCCTGCCGTTCCAGCTCGTCCTCTTCACCCTCTTCTCGGTCGCAACGGTTTATGCCGGCCGGCGCTGGTATCTGAGCCACCCGGTGGCGACCAGCGATCCCCTGCTCAACCACCGCGCCGCCCGCCTGGTCGGCGAGACCCTGACGCTGGCCAGCGCGATCGAGAACGGCCGCGGCCGGGTGATTGTCGGCGACAGCGTCTGGGCCTGCCGCGGCCCCGACGCACCCGCGGGCGCCGCCGTTCGGGTCACCGGCGCGGACGGCGCCTGCCTCCACGTTGAGCCGCTCGCCCCAACCCCCGCCTTGCCTGCCGGAGATCCCCAATGAAGCGCGCCGCCGCCGCCTTTGCTCTGGCTCTCACCGGCTGCGCGGCCGCCACCACTGTGGCGGAAGCGCCCGCCCCGCCGATGGTCCACCGCGCGGGCCCGGCCGAAACCGTCGCCGCCCGCCAGGCCGCTTTCAACCTCACCGCCGCCACCTTCGGCGCGATGCGCGCGGCCGCCGAAAGCGGCGCGGACCTGAAACCCCTCACCTTCGGCGCGCGCGGCCTCAACCGCTGGGCGACGGCCATCCCCGGCATGTTCCCGCCCGGCACCGATCTCCCGGCCAGCCGGGCGCTGCCCGCCGTGTGGAGCGACCGGACCGGCTTCGAAGCCAGAGCCGCCGGCTTCCAGGCCGCCACCGCCCAGCTCCTCGCCGCAGCTTCCGCCAACGACAAACCCGCCTTCGCCGCCGCCGTCAAAGCCACCGGCGCCGCCTGCGGAGCCTGCCACACCACCTACCGCGCCGAAGACGCGCACTAGGTCAGGCACACCCCGTCATCCCCGCGAAAGCGGGAATCCCGCTTCTTCTCCCTTCTGCCTTTTGCGAGCAGGGAAGAACAAGAAGCGGGACCCGGGCTTTCGCGGGGGTGACAATAGAACTTCGCGTAGCGGCGCGGATCAGCGCCCCCCTTAATCCTCGTCGCGCTCGCTCCGCCGGCGATAGAAGAACGCCCCCGCCGCCGCGGCAATGCCCGCCGCCGCCGCGCCGAGGCCGATGTTGCGCCACGAAAACACGCTCTGCTCGCCAAGGCCGTGCCCGTCCGCTTCTTCCTCAAGCAGCGCCGCATTCGCGCCGTTGGCCGAGAGCCGCACCTTGCCGTCCTCCACCGCCGCGACAAGCCCCGCGGACACATAATGGTGGTGGCCCTTGTGCGAGCCCGAATCCGCCTTGATCAGCTTGATCCGGTTGCCTTCCACCTTATCCACCGTGCCGACATGCACCCCGTCGGCGCCGACAATGTCCATATGTTCGCGAACCTGGCTGAGATCGGCCATAAACTTGGTCCTCCTGCTGATGTTGAAACTTTCGCCCCCATAACGAACCCGGCGCCGGATGGATGCAGCGGACTTCCCCTTCCCGCCCCCGCAACCCCCAATTGCCTCCCGCCCCTCCACCCGCTAACCAGAACCCGGTGGAAACCCGCTCGAACAAAATCCTGGTCAGCCTGGTCGTTGCGCTCGTGATCGCGGCGATCTTGGCCTTCACCTTGTGGCTCACCGCCAACCGGCGCAGCAGCGGGCGGCCGTTCGACATCGTCATGACCCAATCCGTGTCCGGCCTCCTCGTCGGTTCGCCCGTGACCTTTTCCGGCGTGCCGGTCGGCCGGGTAAGCTCGGTTGCGCTCGACCGCGCTCACCCCGGCGGCGTCCGCGTCCGGATCGACGTCACCGACGACAATCTCGCCATCACCGAAGGCACCGTCGCCCGCCTCAGCGGCGACCTCCTCTTCGGCACCGCCCTCCTTAGTCTTGAGCGGCAGAACCGCTCCGCCCGCCCGCTCCTCGCCCGCAACGGCGAGGACGCGCCGGTTATTCCGCTGGACGCCGGCGGCCTCGGGGCGCTGGTCAACGATCCCACCCCCATGGTGGAATCGATTGCGTTTGCGACCGACCGGCTGCTTGCCGCCACTTCGCCCGAGCAGCAGCGCCTGCTCACCGCCAAGCTGCGCCGGATGGAAGCGGCAAGCGCCGAGGCCGCCGCCCTTGCACCGGCAACCGGCGCCCGCATCGCCCCCGCCCGCCAGAGCCTTCGCGACAGCGCCGCCTCCGCCACCGCGATGGCCGCGCAGGCCCGAACCCTGCGCCGCAATCTCGATGCGCGCAGCCGCGCCGCCAGCCGGGACCTCAAGGTCTCGCTTGCCGACACGCGCAAGGCGATCGCCGCGGCCAACGCCCGCCTCGCCGCCGCCCGGCCGGGCGTGCAAAGCTTCTCGGCCAGCGTCGCCGGCGCCGGCCCGAGGATCGGCGCCGCCCGCGAAGGCGTCGCCGCGCTCAACGCGCAGCTTCAGGCGGTGGAGGGCGGCGGCGCCGGCACGCTGATCTCGGGCCCGCCCACCCCCGACTACCGGGCCAAGAAGAAGCCATAAGTATCGCGCGGCATCTTGAGCATGCGCATGACGTGGCGGATGGCGGGCAAATCAGGGCCGCCGATCTCCCGTTCCTACCCCTTAACCGGCGGATTGCTCGCGGCGCACTGCTTCGCCGCGGCCAGGATCACCGGGTCCGAACGATCCATCCGGCTAAGCTGATCAACGGTGTTCGACGCCAGAAGCCTGTCGGCGCCGCACGTGCAGGTGGGGGTAACGTCGAATCCGGCCGCCCTCGGCTTTACGGCCGATGCCACGCACTGGCTGATGAACTTGTCGCGAAAGGCCGTGCGGAACGCGGCCTCATAGACTTTGGTGAGCTCCGGATCCGCCGTCACCGCGGCCGGCGGCGCCTGCGCCGGGGACGGTGCGCCGCTTACAACCAGGGCCATTCCAACCAGTGCGGCAAACCTGCGCATACGCTCTCCCCTAACGGTTGAAGCCTACCCACTGCGACGCCCGCTTTCCACCCCTTGCGGGCGCCCGCCCCGCCCCCCCGCCCGCCGACCCCGTCCCGTCCCGGCTCCCGCCATTGCCCAGGGCGCGCAGCCGTGACACAAAACACCTCTCCCAAAGCGAGAAAACCACCATGCGCGAACCGAACCTCACCGTGATGCGCCGTTCGATCCCGCTCTGGATCGGAGCGGTTCTGCTGACCGCGCTCAACGCTTTTGCTTTCTCGCAGCCCGCCTCGTCGCTCACCTTCGTGGCGCTCGCCTGCTCGGCCGCATACGCGCTCTACGGGATCGGTTTCGGGATCTGGGCGGGCAAGCGGGTCGCCCAGGCCCGCTGATCGCGGTTCCGATCGGCCGGCGGCACTCGGCAGGACCCACCCTCGACTCTCAAGCACGGCGTGCGGAACGATCGGACGAATGAAAAGCATGATGGAAGTGGTCGGAGGTTGGCCGTGAGTGCCACCTTAGTCTGGCTTGCGATCGGCCTAGCCCTCTTGCCATTCGCCTTGTTACTCTTTTAGCGAATGTCCGCTTCCCACCCGCTGCAAACGCTCGGCCGACGTCTTCTTTCGACCCAGTGCGGACATTGCGCACTGGTCCCGCGCAGCCGCATAAGGTGCCATGTTCATCCGGTTCGTGATTGCAGCCCGCGACGAGGATTCTGGTCGCAGGCAAGGCCTTTTCCAAGCGGCCGTTGAACTTCGTGCGTCCGGACAGATGAGTGAAAACGATAAGCAGCGGCTCGACGAGGCAGAGCAATGGTTCCGAGAGAACCTGCCAGCCCCGACGCGCTTCGCGCTCTCTTCAAACCCCATCGAAAGGCGCAAGCGATAAGCTGGTTCCGAGATACGGCTACGGAGCAGATTGGGCGGATGCGAGAGTATCAGGCCGTTCTCGAAAGCTACGGCTACGTCGTGCACATGCTCCGAGACAGGCGACCCGGTTACGTGCTCTACCAAGACGAACATCAAGTCGTCGCCTACCCGTTCTCCGATACAAGTTGCTGATGACGGCAAAGTCCGCTTACCACCCATACCGGACATTCCGTGGTCACCCGTCTGCCGGTATCTCGACCGAATAAACCACAAGCGTTACCCCGCTCTGTAAAGCCTTCTCTGCGGCGGACCTCAGTGTCTCGTCGGCGATTAACTGAGTGTCGCGGCTGATTTCCTTTCCTCGTTTGAACTCGATGTGGGCCCAGCCTTTTTTGCCGCCAAAGTCACTTGCTCGTTGTTGCGCGGCTTCAAGGGAGCGTTCAGCCGCATAAAACATGAGAGGATGCCGGGCTCCCGGTCGGTAGCCTGACGCGCGTTCCACGACCCCGTTGGCCAGAAACTTAAAAAGCTGATCGATCATGTCTCCGCATCGCAAAATCAGCAGCCCCCATCAATGTCCGCTTTCCACCCATCGCGGACAATCGGCCTGCCGTCCGCTCCCCCCCAACGGACGTTCAACGGCTGGCACGGTCCGGCCCGGCATCGGCTCCGCGGATTGGATCAAGGCTTGAGGCCGCAAAGCGCCCTAGCGCGGCATGGTCGCGGCGGTGTCGGTTGCCGACAGGTGCATGACGTAGAGGATCAGCCCGGTCGAGTCGGTTACGTCCACGCGCCAGTCGCGGTCCGCCCAGATTTCCTCGGCATGGTCTTTCAGGAGCTGTCCGACGAAGCGCGCCATCTCGATGCGCAGCGCCAGCAGGCTGTCACGTTCGACATTCACCGTTTCCCACACCCGGTTCGCGGTTCGAAGCTCGATATGGTAAATTGCCATGCGACCTGTCTCCTGCCCCGCCTTTGCCAATCCCCCGCGCGCCTGTCACCCCCATTCGAGGCGGCCACCCCCAAGTTCCTCCCCGTGCGAAGCATGGGGAGGGGAACCACGAGAAGTGTGGTGGAGGGGTAGGAGCAGCGGCCCTAAGAAAACAGCGCACTTCCTGCGACGGTGGTCGCTACGGCCCTCCGCATCGCTATTGAAGGAAGTTACCCCTCCACCACCCTTCGGGTGGTTCCCCTCCCCACGCGCTCTGCGCGCGGGGAGGAACCAGGGCATGCGCGCGGCTGCGCCGGAAACGGCCAAGTTCCTTCCCATGCAAAGCATGGGGAGGGGAGTGGAGGCGGGTCGGCATGCCGGGGGCATGCCGAGAGCCGGAACCCGGTGCGCAGCAGCCGTCGCACTAAGTGTGGTGGAGGGGTAATTGCCCGGACGGATGAAGCAAAGCACCGGACCCACATCCTCCAAAAAAACATTTTCCTACATCGTTCCCTTTGTGTTCTAGACTGCCAAATGGAACAGGAACCCGATTCGAGCCGGCAAGGCGCCGCCGTCCCCCCATGGACCGGGAGGCGATGATGCGGTGCATCGAGGCGCTGCGTGCCGGCGGCACCCGCAAGCAGGCGGCGGCGGCCGCCGGCTTGCCCGCAAGGAAGATCGAGAGCTGGCGCGGGCACGACGCGGTGTTCCGATATGCCTGCCTGCTGGCGATGGAGCTCCACGACCTGGAGCAAGGCCAGGCCAAGGTCCTGGCCGCGCTGCAGTTCGGCGGCGGCGGCGGCAGCGATGCCCCGCACATCGCACCGAACAGCAACCGGCCGCTTCAGCGCCGGTCCAGCAAGCGGCTCAAGTTCAACGAAACCCGCCAGCAGGCCTTCCTGAACCACTTTGCCGCCACCGCCGACGCCAACGCATCCGCCGCCGCCGCGGGCGTGTGCATTGCAACCGTCAACAAACGCCGCCGCAAACATCCGGATTTCGCGGCGGCCTGGCAGGAAGCGCTGACCCACGCCGTCGCGCTGCTGGAGGCCGAAGCCGTCCGCCAGCGGCTGCAGGCGCAACAACGCCTCAGCGACAATCTCGAGCCCAGCGGCGAAATGGCGCAGGAATTCGAGCGGGTGATGAAGCTGCTCGCGCGCTGGGACCGCAAAGGCGGCGGCGTCGGCCCGCGCTCGCGCGCACCGCTGGCCAAGGAGGCCTGGACCTTCGAGCAGGCGATCGAAGCGCTTGAAAAGCGGCTTCGCGCACTCGGCCACCTCAAGGACGGCGATCTGCCGCCCGAGGACGGCGGAGATCTCTTGCCTGGAGGCGAGGGTGAACTCCCGACTCGCATCGCCGGCCCCCTGCCCGGGGAAACGCCGTGAACGCCTCGGATATCGAGTACAAATCGCTCATCCCGCCGCCGGGCACGAAGCTCAGCCGGCGCCGCTGCGTTGCGATCCTTTTGGTCCTGATGCGCCTGCCGCCGGAGCAGTGCCGCCACGCCTTGAAGATATACCCGCCCTCCATGGTGCGCGCCCTTGCCGAGGAGTGGCGCTGGCAGGCGCATGGCGGCCAGCTCGAGCCGGACGACCTGTGGCGCTATTGGGCGATCGTCGCGGGCCGCGGCTTCGGCAAGACCCGGGCGGGCGCCGAATGGGTCTGGGCGCGGGCGCGGGCCGACCCCGCCGCCCGGATTGCCTTGGTCGCCGCAACCATAGACGAGGTCGAACGGGTGATGGTCCACGGCGAAAGCGGTCTCCTCGCCACTGCCCGCGGCCACGAAGCGCCGCGCTGGATCCAAACCCGCGGACTTCTCCTCTTCCCATCCGGCGCGCAGGCTTTCGCTTTCTCCGCCGAGCGTCCCGAGAAGCTGCGCGGGCCGCAGCATCATTTCGCCTGGTGCGACGAATTCGCCAAGTGGCGCTGCCTGGAAGACGCCTGGAACAACCTCGTCATGGGCCTGCGTTTGGGGGAACGCCCGCGCGCGATCCTCACCACCACGCCCAGGCCGGTGCCGCTCCTCAAGCGCATCCTCGCTTTGCCCGGCTGCGCGGTGACGCGTGGGCGGACCGAGGAAAACCCCCACCTCCCACGCGACTTCATCGCCGCCATGCGCGAACAATATGCCGGCACCCGCCTGGCGCGGCAGGAACTGCTCGGCGAACTGCTGGAGGATTTCGAAAACGCGCTGTGGACGAGGGAATTGCTGGAAACGGCGCGCGCCTTAGTTCCTCCCCATGCGCAGCATGGGGAGGGGAACCACCCGAAGGGTGGTGGTGGGGTATCTGCCGAGGACCTGGCGGACCCCCTCGAGGGCCACGGCCCATACCCCTCCACCAGCTTCGCTGGTTCCCCTCCCCATCTTGCGATGGGGAGGAATGGGTACACCCGAATCATCCTCGGCCTCGATCCCCCCGCCTCCACCGGCGGCGACTCCTGCGGCATAGTCGTCTGCGCAAAAGATTCGGAAGGCACCGCCTGGGTGCTGGCCGACCTCACCGCCCGCGGCCTTTCCCCCGAAGGCTGGGCCCGCCGCGTCGCCGAAGCGGCCCAGCTCTACGGCGTCGACCGGATCGTCGCCGAAAAGAACCAGGGCGGCGAGATGATCGCGGCGGTGCTGCGCGGCATCGACGCGGACTTGCCCGTGAAACTCGTCGCGGCAACCAAGAGCAAGGCGGTGCGCGCCGAACCGATCGCGCTGCGCTTCGAAACCGGCCGAGCCCGTCTTGGCGGCCGCTTCCCCGAACTCGAGGACCAGCTCTGCGCCCTGACCTGGACCGGCTACCAGGGCCCCGGCTCCCCCGACCGCGCCGACGCCATGGTCTGGGCACTGACCGAACTCTTCGAAAAGGAGCAGGCGCCGCCGCGCGTGCGGGCGCTTTGACGGCGACGCGCCGCCGCTCTAGGCTGAGCGGGAAAAGGAGTTTCCACTTATGCGCATGCTCATCGCCCTTCCCCTGCTTACGCTCGGCGCCTGCAATGTCGACAACGACACGGGCAACGACACGGTCCGGGTCGAGTATAACGAGCAGCGCATCGAGGAAGGCGCCGAAGCCGCCGCCCGCACCGCCCGCGATGTCGGCTCCGGTATCGCGAACGTCGCGGCCACCGCCGGCCGCGCCGTGAAAAACGAAGTCGGCGACATCGACGTCGACGTGGACGTCACCCGCAACCGCAGCGACGGCAACGGGACGGACGGCAACCGCAACTAACGCGCCCCGGCCACGTCACCCCGGACTTGATCCGGGGTCCACCTTCTTCTTGTTTCGCGGCTTTACCGCCGCTTCTTGGCCGAAAAATACCCCACGGCGCCCCCAACAACCGCCCCGATAAACGGCCCCACAATGGGCAGCGGGATTGCGACCACCGCGCCGATCGCCGCTCCCACCGCCGTCTTTTTCGCCACCGGATCCTCGAACATGGTCACCTCCTGAGTTGAAGGTGTATTATGCGCCTAATACGCAGGGGCGTCAACGCGCCTGCAGCGCCCGCCACGCCACCAGCCCCCACCCGGCGATCATCAGCGCCCCGCCGACCGGCGTAACCGCGCCGAGCCAGCGCACGCCGGTAAGCGCCATCAGGTACAGGCTCCCCGAAAACACGCACGTGCCGGCAAACACCAGCACCCCCGCCCGCCGCATGCCCGGCATGGCCGCAAGCGCGACGAGCCCGGCCGCGGACCACATCTGGTAGCGCACGCCGGTCTCCCACCAGCCGAGCTCGACCGGCCCGAACCGCGTCTTCAGGGCGTGCGCGGCAAAGGCGCCCAGCACGATGCCGAGCGAGGCGAGTGCGGCGCCGGCGGCGAGGCAGAAGCGCTCGGGAACGGCCTTCAGGCCGCCGTCGGCGCGGCTTCGCGGACGCCCTGATCGACATGGTCTTCGAACTTGGCGAAGTTGGTGATGAAGAGGTTCACCAGTTTGGCCGCCATCGCGTCATAGGCGTCCTTGTCGGCCCAGGTGCCGCGCGGGTTGAGGATCGCGGTGTCGACGCCGGGGACCGAGACGGGAACTTCGAATCCGAAATTCTCGTCCACGCGGAATTCGGCTTCGTTCAGCGAGCCGTCGAGGGCGGCGTTGAGAAGCGCGCGGGTGGCCTTGATCGGCATGCGCTTGCCGACGCCGTATTTGCCGCCGGTCCAGCCGGTGTTGACCAGCCAGCACTTCACCCCGCCCCTGGCGATCCGCTCCTTGAGCAAGTTGCCGTAGACGCTCGGGTGGCGCGGCATGAAGGGGGCGCCAAAGCAGGTCGAGAAGGTCGCTTCGGGTTCGGTGACGCCGATCTCGGTGCCGGCGACCTTGGCGGTGTAGCCGCTCAGGAAATGGTACATCGCCTGATCGGGCGTCATCCGCGCGATCGGCGGCAGCACGCCGAACGCGTCGGCGGTGAGCATCACGATGTTCTGCGGCACCGGCCCCATATTCTGCTCGGAGCAATTGGGGATGAAGTCGATCGGATAAGCGCCGCGGCTGTTCTCGGCGAGGCTGTTGTCGTCGAGGTCGAGCTCGCGCGTCACCGGATCGCAGACCACGTTCTCGAGTACGGTGCCGAAGCGCCGGGTGGTGGCGTGGATCTCCGGCTCCGCCTCGGCGGAAAGCCGGATCATCTTGGCGTAGCAGCCGCCTTCGAAGTTGAAGATCGCGGTGTCCGACCAGCCATGCTCGTCGTCGCCGATCAGGGTGCGGCTCGGGTCGGCGGAAAGCGTCGTCTTGCCGGTGCCGGACAGGCCGAAGAACACGGCGGTGTCGCCGTCCGCGCCCATGTTGGCCGAGCAGTGCATCGGCATCACGCCCTCGGCGGGGAGGATGTAGTTCAAGACTCCGAACACCGACTTCTTCATTTCACCGGCATAGGCCGTGCCGCCGATCAGGATGGTTTTCTCCGTCAGGTTGACGGCGATCACCGTCTCGCCGCGGCAGCCGTGGCGGGCGGGATCGGCACGGAAGCTGGGCAGGTCGATAATGGTGAATTCAGGGTCGAAGCCGGGCAGGTCGGTGGCTTCGGGGCGCACCAGCAAGGTGCGGATGAAGAGGTTGTGCCAGGCAAGCTCGTTGATGACGCGGACGCGGACCCGGTATTCGGGCTGCGAACCGCCGAACAGGTCGGCGACGAACAGCTCCTTCTTCTCGGCCACGCAAGCGAGGAAATCGGCCTTGAGGGCGGCGAAATGTTCGGGCGACATGGAGGCGTTGTTGTCCCACCAGATCGTGCCCTCGGTCTCGGCGTCGCGGACGATATATTTGTCCTTGGCGGAGCGGCCGGTATGCTTGCCGGTCTGGACCACCAGCGGGCCGTCCTTGGCGAGCATGCCTTCGCCGCGGGCCAAGGCGGCCTCGACGAGCTGCGGGGTTCCGTAGTTCCAGTGGATGTCCGCGGAAGTATCGATCCCCAGATCGGCAAGACCCTTTGCCGGCACGCGATTGGCCACGAACTGTCTCCTGAATTATCTTGTGGATGCGGTGGCGCGGGCACGCCGCCGCTCGGTTGTGGCCGCCGCATATCGGAGGGCGGGGGCGGCGTCAAAGGGTAGCGCCTCCCGCCCCGCTCCGGTAAGAAGGCGCACGGGAGAGGGAGCGGGGTGTGCAGGCAAGATGACGGTGACGATCGCCCTGGTCGATGACGACCGCAACATCCTCACCTCCGTGTCGATCGCGCTGCAGGCCGAAGGCTGGGCGACGCGGGTCTATTCGGACGGCGAGGCGGCCTTGAAGGCCCTGCTCGACAACCCGCCCGATCTTGCCGTGCTCGACGTCAAGATGCCGCGCATGGACGGCATGGAGCTGCTGCGCCGCCTGCGCGAAAAAAGCGAACTCCCCGTCATCTTCCTGACCTCGAAAGACGAGGAACTCGACGAAGCCCTCGGCCTCGCCATGGGCGCCGACGACTACATCGCCAAACCCTTCAGCCAGCGACTGTTGATCGCGAGGATCCGGGCCATTTTACGACGGGCGGAAATGCGCGCGATCCCGGCGGATTCCGGGCCACAGCCGGACGAGGCCGCGCAGATCGAGCGTGGGCGGCTGGTGATGGATCCGGCGCGGCACCGGGTGACGTGGGACGGCAAAGACGTGACGCTGACCGTAACCGAATTCATGATCCTGGAAGCGCTTGCGCAGCGCCCGGGCGTGGTGAAATCGCGCAACCAGCTGATGGACGTCGCCTATCAGGACGACATCTATGTCGACGACCGCACCATCGACAGCCACATCAAGCGGCTGAGGCGCAAGTTCCGGGTCGCCGATCCCGAGTTCAAGGGCATCGAGACGCTGTACGGCGTAGGCTATCGCTTTGGCGAAGAATGAGGATCGCGAGCTTAGCTTGCGATGGTCGGGGCGCTGGATGCTCCTTCACCGCATCCTTGCCGTCAACATCTTTGTTCTGGCAATCCTGGCGGGAAGCATCTTCTATCTGGACGGCTTCCGAAGCCGGCTGACCGAGAGCGCGGTTGCGACCGCCGCCACCGAAGCGCGGATCGCCGCGGATGCCTTGTTCGTCGCCCGGCGGGACTTGAAGCCAACCATGCTGCGCCGGATCGGCCGGGCCTCCGGGACAAGGCTGCGGGTCTATGATGCAGGCGGGCGCAAGAGCCTGGACAGCTGGGCCGATGCCCCGCCGACGTACCAGTTGCGCGATCCGGCGCTGGAGCCGTGGCGCAAGAACGTCGCGCGGCGGCTCGACAATGCGTTCGACGCCATCGTCGGGGCGCCCTCCCCGCCCCCTCTGAAGCTTGCGTCGGATGCCGATGTCGCCGCCTGGCCCGAAGCCGCGCGGACGCTGCGGTCTGGGGCGGTCACCACGATGCTGCGCCGGGCCCCGGAGGGCTCGCTGTACATTTCAGCCGCCGCGCCGGTCGGCGACGGCACTGTACTGCTCCTCACCCGCAACGCCCGGGACATCCGCAGCGTGGTGCGCGACGAGCGGACGACACTGGCCATCGTGCTGCTGGTGGCGGTCGCGATGTCGGTGCTCTTGTCCTTGTTCCTGGCGCGCACCATCGCCTTGCCGCTGCGCAGGCTGGCGCGGGCCGCGCACCGGGTGCGGCTTGGCCGGGCGCGGGAGGTTGCGGTGCCGCTTCTCCCCGCGCGGCGCGACGAGATCGGGCTGCTTGCCCGGGCGCTGCACGACATGACTCAGACCCTGCGCGATCGTATCGATGCCACGGAGGCGTTCGCCGCCGACGTCACCCACGAACTCAAGAACCCGCTCGCATCGCTGCGCTCGGCGGTGGACAGCCTCGACCGGGTGTCCGATCCGGCGTTGCAGCGCCAGTTGCTCGACGTGGTGCGGCACGACGTGGTTCGGCTCGACCGGCTGGTTGTCGAAATTGCCGAAATTTCGCGGCTCGACGCGGAGCTCAGCCGGGCGCGGCTGGAGCCGGTGGACATCGGGCAGATGATCGAGTCGCTGCTGCCGCACTGGGAGGAGCGTGGGGCCGAGCAGGGCGTGCAGATCGTCTTCGCCAGGCCGCGCACGGGCAGCGCCGTCGTCGCCGGCGACGAAGCGCGGCTGGCCCGGGCGATCGACAATCTGGTGGATAACGCCATTTCCTTCTCGCCGCCGCGCGGTCTGGTCGAGATCGCGGCGGCCGAGGCGGGAGATGCAGTGATCGTCACGGTGGAGGACGAGGGCCCTGGCGTTCCGGCGGACAAGAGGGAGGCGATCTTTCAACGCTTTCACTCGATCCGGCCGGACGACGAAGCGTTCGGCCGCCATTCGGGCCTCGGCCTCGCCATCGTTCTGGCGACGCTTGAGGGCCATGAGGCGAGCATCGAGGTGGAAGACCGGCACGACGGGCGAAGCGGCGCGCGCTTCGTAGTCCGCCTGCCGTTGCGCGCGTCGTGAGCGAGACGATCCATGCCTGCTGCGTCGCGATCGGCGGGCGCGGCGTGCTGATCGCCGGACCGTCGGGAACCGGGAAATCGGATCTGGCGCTGCGCCTCCTGGATCGCGGTGCGGTGTTGGTCAGCGACGATTACACGCTGCTGGAGGCGCGGGACGGACGGCTGTTCGCATCGCCGCCCGGCACCATCGCTGGGAAGGTGGAAATCCGCGGCGTCGGCATTGTCGAGCGGCCTTTTCTCGCCGATATCCCAGTGGCGCTGCTGATCGATGTCGGACGCCCGCCCGAGCGGTTGCCGGAGGCCGGAAGCCGCACCATCGGCGACATAACCGTGCCAAGCGTCGCGCTGGCCGCCCTTGAGGCGTCTGCCCCGATCAAGGTAGAGGCGGCGCTCCTCCTCCACGGACTCGCCCCTTCTTGAACCCAGGACAAGCCCCCAACCGAATCATGCTCGTCACCGGCCTGTCCGGCGCCGGGAAGTCCACCGCGCTCAAGACGCTGGAGGATTTGGGTTGGGAGGTGGTCGACAATTTTCCGCTCGGCCTGCTCGAACATCTGCTGTCTACGCCGCTTGGCGAGGGGAGCGCGCCGCGGGCGCGGCCGCTGGCAATAGGAATCGACAGCCGCACCCGGGATTTCGATGCGGACCGGATCGTCGGCCAGATCAGGACGATGACCGAGGAGCAGGCGGTTCCGGTCGAGACCTTGTTCTTCGACTGCGCGGGCGCCGAATTGCTGCGCCGGTATTCCGAAACCCGGCGCCGCCACCCGCTCGCCCCCGACCGGCCGGCGACCGACGGAATTGCTGCCGAGCGCGATCTGATGGCGCCGCTCCGGCGCTGGGCCGACCACGTCATCGACACCACCGACACCGCGCCCAAGGAGCTGCAGCAGCAGGTCCGCCAGCGTTTCGCGCCGGGCGGGGTGTCGCCGACCTTGACCCTGCTGTCGTTCGGCTTCGCCCGCGGGCTGCCGCGCAACGCCGATCTGGTGTTCGACATGCGTTTCCTGAGGAACCCCTATTGGGTGGACGGGCTGCGCGAGCTGACCGGGCTCGACGCGCCGGTGAGCCACTATATCGCCTCGGACCCGGCTTATGGGGAAGCGGTGCAGCGGATCGAGGATCTGCTGATCACCCTTCTCCCGCGCTACCGCGATGAGGGGCGGTCGTACGTCACCGTCGCGTTCGGCTGTACCGGGGGAAGACACCGCTCGGTGCACATTGCCGAACGGTTCGCGAAAAGATTGCGTGAAGCCGGTTTTTCGCCCACGGTCGAGCATCGCGATCTCGCCTCGCGGCCACGCGCGGGCGTGGAAAGCGGCCCCGGGGGAAGGCCGCAGGAACAGGAAGACGTTTGAATGATCGGTTTGGTTCTGGTGACCCATGGCCGGCTTGCGGCCGAGTTCGTCACCGCGATGGAACATGTCGTCGGGCCCCAGCAGCGCGTGGAGGCGATCTGCATCGGGCCCGAGGACGACATGGAGGGGCGGCGCAACGACATTTCGGAGGCGATCGGCCGAGCCGATGGCGGCGAGGGCGTGATCATCCTCACCGACCTGTTCGGGGGCACGCCGTCCAACCTGGCGATCTCCCTGATGAAGAGCGAGCGGGTGGAGGTGATCGCCGGCGTCAATCTGCCGATGCTGATCCGGCTTGAAGGCGCTCGGCGGACGATGGGCCTGAAAGCGGCCGTCGCCGCGGCGCGCGATGCCGGGCGCAAGTACATCTCGGTCGCGTCCGAGATTTTGGGGGAGACGGTCTGAGCATGGCCAGCCGCATCGTTCAGCTCGCCAACCGGCGCGGCCTCCATGCCCGGGCGAGCGCCAAGTTCGTCACGCTGGCCGCCGGGCTCCAGACTCCGGTGGAAGTGGAGAAGGACGGATCGAAGGTGTGCGGCACATCGATCATGGGGCTGATGATGCTTGGCGCGGCAATGGGCGATTCGATCACCATCAGCGCCGAGGGCGACGGCGCGGAAGAGGCCGTGGCGGCGCTCGCCGAACTGGTCGATGCGAAGTTCGGCGAGGACTAGTGCCGAGGCAGATCACCGCGTTCTCCAATCCGCTGGTCAAGGACGTCCGCGCGCTGCGCGAGAAAAAGGGCCGGCGGCGGCAGAATCTGTTCATTGCCGAAGGGCTGCGCATCCTCACGGAAGCGCGGGAAGCGGGCTTTCTCCCGGAAATCCTGTTTTATTGGGAGGGCAGCGAGCACCCGTTGCTGGAAAGCCTGGTCGCGGCAACCGAAGCCGCGGGCGGCGACGTGGTGGAGACCAATGCCGACATCCTCCACAAGCTGTCGGGCAAGGACAACCCGCAGACCGTCATCGGCATCTACCGGAGTTTCGACACGGCTCTCGACCGGCTCGACCGGAACGCGGCGCCCTTGTGGATCGTCGCGCAGGCGCTTCGCGACCCCGGCAATCTCGGCACCATCCTCCGAACCGGCGATGCCGTCGGCGCCGGTGGGCTGATCCTCGTCGACGACTGCGTCGACCCCTTCTCCGTCGAGGCGGTGCGCGCCTCGATGGGCGCCCTGTTCACCCAGAAGATCGCGGCGGCGCCCTGGCCCGGCTTCCTCGCCTGGCTCCGCGGCGGCGAGGGGCAGCTGATCGGGACCAGCCTCAGGGCGGAGCTGGACTATCAGGCGCCGAGCTACGAAAAGCCGGCTTTCCTCCTCGTCGGCAACGAGGCCCAGGGGCTTCCCGAGGCTTACGAGGCCGAGTGCGACCTGCTGGTGAAGATGCCGATGCACGGCAAGGCCGACAGCCTCAACGCGGCGGTTGCCACGGCGGTGATGGCCTATGAGGTGATCAACCAGTGGCGGAAAGAATGAGAACGACCGCTACGCCTCGACGCCGCGGCGAGTATTGAGCAGGGAGCCGCAAGGCTCCCCCGCTCAGCCCCGGGCGACGAGGACGCGCCCCGCGTCAGCTGTCGGCATGGAGCGGACCGAAGTTCCACTCCGAGCACCAGCCGATCAGCTCGTCTTCCTGGTGGTACGTATAGGTGCCGCTAAGCGCATATTGGGCGCCGTCGGTCTCGACGTAATAAGTGCAATATTGGAACTCGATAGAGCCGACCTGCGTCGTCTTCGTCGCATCGCTGTACATGATCGTCCGGTAAACGGGGATGCCTTCATGGTTGGCCGAAGCCGGGCTGGCGCTCAGGAACACGGCGGCGACGGCGATCGAATTCAATATCCTACGCTTCTGCATGGCTTCCTCCATATTCGTGGTCGCGGCTTCCCAAAGCTGTGATCACGATTCGGAATAGAGCGCGACTAAAGGGCGAAATCTACTCGGAACGATACCAGACTGATCCACTTCGGATCATTGCGTCACCTGAGCGTGAGGTGATCAACCCATGGTGGCGTTAGCTCCTCCCCGGAACGGGGAGGGGGACCGCGCGCGAAGCGCGTGGTGGAGGGGGCCCGGCGTCAGAGCAGCGGAGAGGCTGGCCCCCTCCACCATGCTGCGCATGGTCCCCCTCCCCGTTCCGGGGAGGAACGAGAAGCCGATGCTATTCCGCGGCTTCCGGGAGCTCCGTCGGGTCGAGCTTGGTGAGCTGGCGCGGCGTCGAGTCGATCATCGGCACGGGCTCGATCGTGCGGCCGCCCGTCTCGACCTTCAGGGTCTCGAACCGCTTGGCCTGGGTGAGGACCTGGCTTTCCAGGCTTCCGACGAAATCGTTATAGGCGCCGGTGGCGAGGCCGAGGTTCCGGCCGAGCTTGGAGATGTGGCCGCCCATCACGGTCAGGCGCTTGTAGAGCTCCTTGCCGGCCTCGGCGACCTCCTTGGCCTGGGCGGCGAGGGTCTCCTGCCGCCACATGCCGGCCATGATCTTGGCGAGCGCGAGCATGTTGATCGTCGAGGCGATGATCACCCCGTTGCGGAAGGCGGCCTCGATGAGGTCGGGCGCGCGCTCGGCGGCGGCGGAGAGGAAATGCTCGCCGGGGATGAACATGATGACGAAATCCGGCGAAAGGTCGAACTGGCGCCAATAGCCCTTGCGGCCGAGGTCCGCGGCATAGGTTCGCATCGCCGCGGCGTGCTGGAGAAGGAGCTCGAGGCGCCGCACCTCGTCCTCCTCGTCATAGGCCTGCTCGAAGGCGACCAGGGGGCATTTGACGTCGACGACGATGCAGCGGTCGCCGGGAAGCCTGATCACGCAGTCGGGGCGGAGCTGGCGCTCGCCGTCGCTGACGCTCGCCTGCAGAGCGAAATCGACATTCTCGGCGAGGCCGGCCGCTTCGAGGATCGTCCGAAGCTGCTCTTCGCCCCAGCGCCCGCGCGCCTTCGGGCTGGAGCGCATGACGTTGGCGAGGCGCTGGGTCTCCCGGCGGACGGTCTCGTTGCCAAGAGCGAGCTGCGCCACCGCTTCCTTGAGCTCGCCGTAGGTCCCCTGCCGTTCCTTCTCGACGACGGCGAGATTCTCCTCGTAGCGCTTGAGGGTCGTCTCGACCGGCTGGAGCAGGGCCTTCAATTTCTCCTCGTGCTTCTCGCCGGCCTGGTTGAACCGGGCGTCGGCGCGCTCCAGGAAATTCTTCTGGGCCTCGCCGAGAAGCTTTCCGCCGATCTCGCTGAATTGTGCGGACAAGGCCTCGCGGGCATCGCGAATCTCGGCGAGGCGCTCCTGGAAGCTTCGCTCCTGCGCCTCGCGGGCCGCGGAGAGGCCGGCGCATTCGGCCCGGGCATCGGAGCAGGCCTGCCGGGCCTCGTCGAGCTTCTCCTGCA
>DASVUV010000057.1:0-33331 GCA_036386875.1 Allosphingosinicella sp. | reverse complement strand
TCCGTGTTCGAAGGGCAGAAGGCCTATGGCGGCGAGATCTTCAAACTGAGCGAGCACAGCACGCGGCTGCGCAGGAGCGCCGAGCTGCTCGGCTTCGAAATCCCTTACACAGTCGAGGAGATCGACCAGGCGTGCCGGGAGGTGCTGGAGGCCAACCAGCTCGAGGACGCTTATATGCGCCCGCTCGCCTGGCGCGGTTCCGAGCAGATGGGGGTTTCGGCGCAGCACTCGAAGATCCACCTGGCGATCTCCGCCTGGCCGTGGGGCGCCTATTTCGGCGAGGAGGCGATCCGCAAGGGGCTGCGCCTCGACATCGCCAAATGGCGCCGGCCTGCGCCCTACACCGCGCCCGTCGAATCCAAGGCGGCCGGCCTGTACATGATCTGCACCCTTGCCCGCCATCAGGCGCAGGCCAAGGGCTATGACGATGCCCTGATGTTCGACTGGCGCGGCCAGGTTGCCGAAGGCACCGGCGCCAACGCCTTCTTCGTCAAGGACGGCAAGCTCCACACGCCGACGCCGGATTGCTTCCTGAACGGCATCACCCGCCAGACGGTGATCGAACTCGCCCAGAAGCGCGGCATCGAAGTCGTCGAACGCGCCATCTGGCCGGAGGAGCTGGAAGGCTTTGAGCAATTCTTCCTTACGGGAAGCGCGGCCGAGGTTACCCCCGTCGCCGAGGCCGGTCCGTGGCGCTTCGAGGTCGGCGACATGACCAAGCAGCTGCGCCGCGATTATCTCGATCTCGCCAACGGGCGAATTTCGAACAGCTAGGGCTTTCGCTTGCCCGCGCGGCCGGTATAAGCCGCCCGGCTGTTGGGGCGTCGCCAAGTGGTAAGGCACCGGTTTTTGGTACCGGCATTCGCAGGTTCGAATCCTGCCGCCCCAGCCAGTTTCGAAATCGTCAATCTTTGCAAACTGTTAAAGAGCAGCGCGGTAGCGGTGTGGGGCAGCCGCGTGGGGCAGCGTTTGGCTTGCGGGCCTTCAGCTTTTTTACGCCAGCCAGAGCCAGGCGGCCGCGACGAGCAGAAGCGCGGCGGCCGCGACGATGACTCCAAGCGCGCTGTAGATCGCGATCTTGATCGGGCGATTCGACCATACCGTCGGGATAGTCACTTCGATGTGCTTCGGCATCTCACTTACTCCTTCGCCGACCCATCTATGCCGCGGCGGGAGCGCTCGCCATTCGATTAACCGCCTCGTCCATTTCACCAATTGAATGGGTTGGCCGGAACGGGCGGCCTTTCTCGTTCGCCGATTTTTCAAATGGCGCCCCCGCGGTCGGGAGAGTAGACGTTTTCCTTTTGAGGGACGTTGCCGATGGCGAGCGCGTCGAGACCCGAAGCGGTAGAAGCAGACGCCGACACCTCGCCCGAACACGTGGCGATGCTTCGGACGATGGCGACGACCCAAGCGTGCTCAGGCGCATGGATAGCCGTGCTCCGACAGGCCGTTTTCACGACGATCAAGCCCGACAAGGCCGAGGTCGCCCGGCGCAAGCGGCTGGCCCGACACGCGGCGCTCCTCTACCTTCAGGTTCTCTGGAAGGAGACGGGGCCGGTTACCGAAGCGGAGTTGGCCAAAATCGGTGCCGAGCGCGCGTTCGACGCCGCTGAGGGCGTCACCTGCCATGGCATGGCCATCGAGTCTGCGATCGACAAAAAGGAAACGGACAAGCTCGACAAACGCATTCGGTCGATCATGAGCGCCGCCAAGCATTATGGCTTAGTCGAGGAAAAGCGCTTGGGCGCGAAGCGCAACGCGCTGCAAGCGACGGCTAAGCTGCATTCGCTGCTCCGAGCGCATCATGAGGAGACCGCCGCGGTCCTCGCCCGCATCCCGCCGGAGAACGCTAATGACTAGCGCCGCGAGAGAAGTCCCCGACATGCTGATCGAGGTGCTTGGTCAGATCACGACGGCAGCCGAGTGCCACAATCGGGGCGCTGAGCGCAGCGACTGGGCCGAGGAGCTGCAAGTGCGGTGGGCAGACGTCAGCGGCCTCACCGACTTTCTCGCGGATCACACGCATCGCCTGACTACTCTCATCAGCGATGCTGACTGGCTCAGCTTCGCTGAGGAAGGCATCGCATCGGGCAAGCCTGATGTTGCTCAGAGCTGCCGGACGCTTCATGGCGTGCTCCGCGGGCGGAACGTGGGCAAGCTCACTACCTTCGCGCCACATTATAGGCGCCGCGCTGGGTCAGTCACGGCCATTGCACGTTTCTACTGCGATCACTTCGCCTCACTTGGACCTGCTATATCCACATGGGCGCAGGCCGAAGTTTTGCCGGACCATATGGAAGCCACAGCACTCCGTAAGCTGTTCTACGTCGGTTTCGGAGCTCATGGAGCCGCTTCAGCGATGCTCGTATCGCTGACACACTTCGACGATGATCACCTTCCTTCCAAGAGGATGGCAGAACTTTGGAGGGCATGGAGCGCTCATAGACACCGGGTGAGCACGGTTGTGATCACTCAGGGTAAGAACAACGGGTGCTACTGGTTCCATGATGATGATGTCGTGCATCCAATAGTGACCCCGCAGGCGTTGGTGTCATTTCTGCCCCTTGGTAAGCAGAAGAGTTTTGTCTGCGGTGCATGGCTTTCTAGCCACAGCACCGTGCCTAGCGACAGTGGTTCCCAAAACGCCAACTTACCTCCCGTTTTGGCCGGGACCGGCGACGATGAAACCGACCTCGCGGAACGCGAGATTGCGGAGCAAGCAACCTACGATCATGCTGGTATGCCGATGCCGCTATTCTCAACTGTAGACATGTTCTTCGGACGACGGCGGAAACTCAAACGCTTGTAGTCTTCCGTTGGGTCAGGCGGCTGTGCCGGCCTGGTCGCATGCATCTCGACTCGCTTACTCGTGGCGTGTCCGATAAGTCCGGGATTGGGGAGCCTTGATGAGTGGTCTTAACATCCTTGTTCGAAGTCTGTCGGCTGACGCGATCACTGCCTCGTCCGGCAGGAGGTGGCAGTATCATCCGCAAAGTGATCGTCACTCCAAGATTGCCTGCTGGGGCATCGTGTTCGACCTCCTTCAGCTCTCTCCGCAGCTTCGAGCGCACGTCCTAAGCGGAAAAGTCGCGTTCGGCATCAACCACACGATGACAAACTTCGTGGCGAACAAGAATAAGGACCTCGACCTCGTATTGTGCACGCCAGCGCCGGGCTACTCGTTCGCTCGCTCTTGCGGGCTGCCTTGCGACGATGCCGCCAGGAAATGGCGCTTATGCCCAGGAGAACCCTCCTGCCGCGCCCCCGCCGTTCTCTGAGGAGTCAGTCGCGCGAGGAAAGTCGGCAACGCCAGCAGATTCCTATGCCGCCGATGTCGGCGTTTCCGCTGCAGTCGCGCGGGAACGTCTGTCGCTACAGGATCAGGCGGCGGAATATGCTCAAAGCCTTCTCGCGAGTAACCCTAACGGGTTTGTCGACCTTGAGATCCGACAGACCTTGAGATCCGACATACGCCGAACTTCAAGATCACCGTTTATTACAATAAGGAGGTTGACCAAGCGGCACTCACGCGTGCTGCCCCGGTGAACATACGGCGGTATCTGGTCTTCAGGCCCCTCGATGTGTCTCAAGACGGGCTGCAGACTCAAAGGCGCACGATTTCCGAGGGCCTTTCGGCCGCAAGGCTGCGCTTCGGTCTGGAGTTCAGTCTCGAAACCGGTCGCTTCACTCTGACCATCCCAACGGGGGCGGATCAAACGTTGTACGTGAACGCAATTCCACAACAGCTGCGATCCAAGCTAGACATCCGGCCGGGCCCACTCGCGGAACCGGTCGCGGCCGTTTACGGTGGGTGGTGGTTCAAGACAGGGGTTGGTGGATCAACCTGCACATCGGGGTGGCCGGTTCGCAACAGCTCCGGTCAGGAATCTCTCCTAAAGGCGGGACATTGTGGCCCCCCTTACGAGATGTATTTCTCCTGGAACAATTGGCCAAACCTGACAACGGTTTCAAGCAGACTGCAGGACAACACTGGCTACCAGACGCGGGATTTCGCATTCTACACGTTAGGTACGCACACGGCCGCGCGCGTGATCAATATTCAGAACGATCTTCAGAACGCAGACGGGTCTAGAAACTACGTTCCGGGCGTCGTATCAGCCTATTACGAGATTGCCACGCCACGTCAGAGCGTCAATGGTCAGTATGTCTGTAAGCAGGGCGGCACGACTTGGCTGACCTGCGGATTCGTTGTGGACAAGAACTGGAGCGGAGATGGCTACTCGAACGTTGCCAAAGTGTCGCAGTCCGCGCAGCCATATATCGCATCGGGGGGCGATAGTGGTGGACCGACTTTTGCGTGGAGTACCGATCAGTCTCTAGTTCACCCGCTTGGTATCACAATTGGGTCCGCATATTATACAAACCCCGACAAAACCCGTTCCCCTTGCAAGAATGCCTCCGTGACGGCCAGCGCCAATACGACGTGCTATTTTGTGTACTTGCCGCTTACAGTCATCCGGGCGTACTCGCCGTTTACCGTGAATACGATCAACGGTTACATCGCGCCATGAGGGCCCGTGCCACTATCGCTCTGATGTTCGTGGCTCTGGGAACATCCGCCTGCGGGAGACCGGAGGTGGTGCGCTCGACAGAGGGCGTTCTAACCTTGGTTGGAGAGTATCCTCGTACGGTGAATGCGATGAGCACCCGCGGCACGCTTGTTGCTCATGATGGGTGTTTAATCTTCCAACAAGAAAATGGCACTGTTCTTCAGCCGGCCTTTCCGGAAGGTGTGACATATGCTGACCTTGACCGGCAGTTCGGCTCACTTTCCCGGCCGCGGGCAGTGTCCATTTCTGGGTTTGACGTTGGTGGAAACCTGCCTCTTGCGATTGCCGAGTCCGCAATCACGAAGCGCTGTCCGGGCGCACCTTTCGTGTTCGGAAGTATCGATATAGCGCACCCGGATGCCTCCCAGCAGGTGCCGGCGCCGACTTAGTCGCCGTTCCACTTCCCGAGGGGCTGAACCCAGAGGAGGTTCAAGGTGCCGCAGGCCTCGTCCTCGAAAGAGTTCGCTTGGCCAAGGCGGTGAAGTTCCAATTGTCAGCTTAGCCGAGGCATATTCTCGGCCATCGCGGGAGATCCTGGCCCAGGCGCCGCCCAGTGCCCGTTTCAGATCCTTCCTTGAAGGAATCTGTCGAAAGCGGAGAGGGACAGCCGATCGCGGCGTGATCTGCGCTGTCGCTCTGTGACCCCTTGCGCTCCGCCGCTGCGACTCCATCCTGAGAATGCGCCGGATTTCGGCGCCGAGGCGTGACAACCTCGCAGTGCCTCCCTGAGGCCCTGAAAGTGGCGTCTGCACATCCGAGCTGGTCAACCTGGACTGGGGCCGCGGACCGAGCGCGAGATCTTCCGCTCGCAGCCGTGGCTTTCTGCGGCCTTCCGTTGGCCCAATGGGGCTTTTGGTACCGGCATTCGCAGGCTCGAATCCTGCCGCCCCAGCCAGCATTTCTTCTCCAGGTTGCTGGTTTTGTTGGCTTCTCCGGAAGAGGCTGCTAGCGGATTGTGGCAATTGCACAGCCCGTCGCCCGCCCAGGAGAGTGCCTTGCAACCGATTCAGCAGGTCTATCGCCGCCGACGCACCTTCCGGTGGCGGCGAGCTCGTTCGTCGTGCCCCTGAGCGCGCATCACTCCCCGCTCCAGGAATACCCAAAAAGCTCGATATCCTTATCGAACGCCTCAGCAACCAGCCTTCTGGTTTTTTCATTGTAGTAGGACTGGTAGTCTCGGTGCTTCGAAGAGTTCAACTTCGGGAGATCTGATTTGATATCGAGGTTTTTCATTATCGCGGCGAAACTTTCAGTCAAGTTCTCAAATTTGTGGATATGCTCGACGATCAGGTTCCCCGACTCGTCCGACAACATATCTGCCTGTTGGAACGGAGCATGGCGGCACCGCCAGCTTATATAATTATCGAACGAATCCAGCTTTTTAAAAATGCCATGAAGGTAATGGCCTTCGTTCTGCAGGACATAGTGGTAGGTCGAGACTTCCAGATCCCACGGGTTTCGAACGTGCGCGAAACTTGTCATCGATTCATACGTGTCTGCGCCAAGATAATCTCGAATTTGCCGGGCGGACATGTGCTTCTTGTCGCGCGACATGAAGCTCTCGGTTCCGCTTTTGCCCTCCAGGGCCTTACGTACACTGGTTCCACCAGTCTTCGCCAGGTGGACATAGACGAACTTATGTTTGCGATTGAATAACAATGCCACCTCCCCGATTATATTCGAATTGCACTCCGCAACCTGCACCTTACACGATCAATTCGGACAGTTTTTCACGCATTCCCCCGCGTTCCAATCCGGGGCTTACCGCGTTCGCGCTATAGGCTTTCGGTGCGGTTGATAGCGGCCCACCCCGGCCCGCAAAGATTGATTGCATAAGGCATTTCCTGCTCCAGCCACAATGCGTGATCGGCAGAGGCAAGAAGAACAGGCATCCGGCTATGCACCGTCACGGCGGCACGCGCTGCCTGGGCCATAATCATGCTGTAAAGATTGGCCCATTTCGGCACCGGGTTGCCAAATACCCGCCACGGCAAACAGGCTTCCGCAAGGGATATTCATCCGTGCCTCGGGTTATGCAGCCTTTTTGCCCAACGGCTTCGGCATAAGCGTGAGCAGATATCATACACAACGCGCCGGACCTGTCCATTGACTTAAAAGCGGGATGACCGGCGATCATCACGCTCAATCGACCGGAAATCTTCAATCGGGTGGGCGCGGCCATGGTGGCGCAGATTATGGCTGCGTTCGACCAAGCCGACGCAGACGATCATGTCCGCAGGGCACTCCCGATTCCCAGCGATCAAAGGCCCAACTCCGATGCGATGATTGTAATCGTGCCCGAGATGCTTGAGGATCACGCCATGTCCGTGGATGGTGCCGGGGAATCGTTGAACAGGCGCCGCTGGTGAGCGGCAGACGACGGGGGCGTCAGGCATGAAGATACTCACCCATCTCGAGCGGCTTGCCGCGGAGTCGATTCACATCATGCGCGAGGTCGTTGCCGAGGCCGAGAAGCCCGTCATGCTGTATTCGGTCGGCAAGGATTCTGCCGTCATGCTGCATCTGGCGCGCCGGGCCTTCTATCCTTCGCCGCCGCCCTTTCCGCTGCTGCACGTCGACACGAGCTGGAAGTTCAGAGCGATGTACGAGTTGCGCGACCGCATGGCGCGGGAAAGCGGGATGGAGCTCATCGTCTACCGTAACCCGGAGGCGGAACGGCTCGGCATCAATCCGTTCGACCATGGCCCGGTTCATACCGATATGTGGAAAACCGAAGGGCTCAAGCAGGCGCTCGACAAATACGGGTTCGACGTGGCTTTCGGGGGCGCTCGGCGCGACGAGGAAAAGAGCCGCGCCAAGGAACGGATCTTTTCCTTCCGCTCGGCCAACCATCGCTGGGATCCGAAGTGCCAGCGGCCGGAACTCTGGTCTCTCTACAATGCCCGCAAAGCCAAAAACGAGACGATCCGCGTATTTCCCCTGTCGAACTGGACCGAGCTCGACATCTGGCAATATATCCAGTTGAACGAAGTGCCCGTCGTGCCGCTCTATTTCGCGGCCCGGCGGCCCACGGTCGAGCGTGACGGTCTGATCCTCATGGTCGATGACGAGCGTTTCCCGCTGCGTGCCGGCGAAGTGCCGGTTGAACGATCGGTCCGCTTTCGCACACTTGGATGCTACCCACTCACCGGCGCGGTGGAGAGCGAGGCTTCGACTCTGTCGGACGTGATCCGGGAAATGCTGCTGACGACGACCTCCGAGCGGCAAGGGCGGGCGATCGACAAGGATGCCGGCGGGGCCGGCATGGAGAAGAAGAAGCAGGAGGGTTATTTCTAATGGCGGACATGGGGGGGCGCTATCAAGTTGACGCGTTGGTGGCCGAAGATGTCGAGGCGTATCTCGATCGGCACCGCCACAAAACGCTGCTTCGCTTCATCACGTGCGGCTCCGTCGATGACGGTAAATCCACCTTGATCGGCCGGCTCCTGTACGATTCGAAAATGATCTTCGAAGATCAGCTGGCAGCGCTGGAAGCTGATTCGAAGCGCGTCGGCACGCAGGGGCAGGAGCTGGATTTCGCATTGCTTGTCGACGGCCTTGCCGCCGAGCGCGAGCAGGGTATCACCATCGATGTCGCCTACCGCTTCTTCGCAACCGACAAGCGCAAGTTCATCGTCGCCGACACGCCGGGGCACGAGCAGTACACGCGCAACATGGTGACCGGCGCGTCGACCGCCGATCTGGCCATTATCCTCGTCGATGCGCGCAAGGGCGTGCTCACGCAGACCCGGCGTCATTCCTACCTGGCTCACCTGATCGGCATTCGCAACGTCGTACTCGCGGTGAACAAAATGGACCTGATTTCCTATGATCAGGCGGCCTATGAAGAGATCGTCGAGGACTATCGGGCCTTCTCCCGGTCCATCGGGATCGACGACTTCATCGCCGTCCCCATTTCGGGGTTCAAGGGCGACAACATCACGGCTCTTTCCGCCAACATGCCATGGTATCGCGGCCCCGCCCTCCTCCAGCATCTCGAAGCAGTCGAAATCGATCAGACCGCGGATCAGGCCAAGCCGTTCCGGATGCCGGTGCAATGGGTCAATCGACCTGATCTGGACTTCCGGGGGTTCTCCGGGCTTATCGCGGGCGGCACGGCTAAACCTGGCGATCGTATCCGCGTCCTGCCTTCGGGCCGCACGACGCGGATTGCCCGCATCGTCACCATGGAAGGCGACTTGGACAAGGCCGTGGCGGGAGAGTCGGTGACTCTGACATTCGCCGATGAGATCGATTGTTCGCGCGGCGACGTCGTTGCCGCCGCGGATGAACCGCCCCATGCCGCGGACCAGTTCGAAGCAAGCATCGTCTGGATGTCTGACAGTGAAATGCTGCCGGGCCGGCCTTACTGGCTGAAGCTCGGCACGCAGACCGTCACCGCGACCGTTCAGCAACCGAAATATCAGATCAACGTCAACACGATGGAGCATCTGGCGGCAAAAACGCTGGAGCTGAACGCCATCGGGGTGGTCAACCTTTCGACCGATCAGGCGCTTGTATTCGAACCCTATGAAACGAACCGCCGGCTGGGCGGGTTCATCCTGATCGACAAACTGTCGAACGCGACAGTCGGCGCCGGCATGCTGCACTTCGCCCTGCGGCGGGCGCAGAACGTGCACTGGCAGCCGATCGAGGTCAGCCGCGAGACGCATGCGCGCCTCAAGAACCAGAAGCCCGTCGTGCTCTGGTTCACCGGTCTTTCCGGCGCCGGCAAATCCACGATCGCCAACCTGGTCGAGAAGAAATTGGTGCGAATGAACCGCCACACCTTTCTGCTCGACGGGGACAATGTCCGCCACGGCCTCAACCGGGATCTGGGCTTCACCGACGCGGATCGCGTCGAGAATATCCGGCGCGTGGGCGAGGTGGCGCGGCTGATGGCCGATTCGGGGCTGATCGTCATCACCGCCTTCATTTCCCCGTTCCGCGCCGAGCGCGAGATGGTGCGGCAAATGATGGTGCCCGGCGAATTCTTCGAGATCCACATCGATACACCGCTCTCCGAAGCCGAGGCCCGCGACGTGAAGGGTCTCTACGCCAAGGCGCGGCGGGGCGAGCTCAAGAACTTCACCGGCATCGACAGTCCCTATGAGCCGCCGGAGGATCCCGACATTCGCATCGACACCACCAAGCTATCTCCGGACGAGGCAGCGGAACTGATCCTGTCGAGATTGATCCCATGACCGGTGGGGTCGACGACGCCGCGCTGGCGCGCCGAATTGCCACGTCGGCCGGCAAGCTCCTCGTGGAGCTGCAGGCGTCGGAGCTGTTCAGCGGCAAGGAACTCGGCAGGGCCGGCGACCATATTGCCAACGCGTTCATCATGGCGGCGCTTCGCGCCAACCGCCCCAACGACGCCATCCTGTCGGAAGAGGAAGCGAACGATCTCGGCCGCTGCTCCGTCAGCAGGGTGTGGATCGTCGATCCGCTCGACGGGACGCGCGAATATTCGGAAAGCAGGGCGGACTGGGCCGTCCACGTCGCCCTGGCCATCGACGGCATTCCAGCCGCGGGAGCGGTGGCCCTGCCGGCCGTGCCGGTGACCTTGTGCACGGGCGCCCCGCCGGCCTGCGGACCGGGGGGCGAGCGCCTGCGAATGCTGGTCAGTCGAACCCGGCCGGCTGCGGAAGCCCTGGCGGTAGCTCAGAAGCTGGGCGCGGAGCTCGTGCCGATGGGTTCGGCGGGCGCCAAGGCGATGGCCGTCGTGCGGGGGGACGCGGATATCTATCTTCACACCGGCGGCCAGTTCGAATGGGACAATTGCGCGCCCGCGGCAGTTGCGATTGCCGCGGGCCTGCACGTCAGCCGGGTGGACGGAACCCCGCTCGCGTATAATGCGCGGAACCCTTATCTGCCGGACTTGCTGGTATGCCGGAAAGAGTTGGCGGAGCGGGTGCTGAACTTGCTCGCCGAACTTGGCGCGCCCTCAATACCACCAATCTGCTTACCGGCATCGTAGCGGCTGAGGGCTTGTCTTCTCCCCGCAGGTTTCTAGAGTGCGAACAGCTTGGGGCGAAGAGCGGGGGGGTGCGCGGTGCGCTTGGACTTATCCGACTTGCGCCTTCAAATAGCGCTCGCTTGCCTGTCCGGGCTGCTCCTTGCGCACGCATATTCGCTGGAGCCGATCTGGTGGACGGCGTGGCTTGGGCCGGCGCCGGTTCTTGCGGCGGCGATGGCGGCCGCGCCGGCGCGAAGGTTCCTGCTCGGTCTGATCACGGGACTGCTGGCGGGGACGACAGCCTTTTCCTATCACGCCCTGGTCAGCGACAGCACATGGCTGGCGCTGCTCATCCTGATCCTTCGGGCGATCGGCTGGGCGGCGATGGTGGGCCTTACGGTTCGGGCCTGGCAGCGTTGGTCCTGGGTGGGAGCCGTGTTCGTCCTGCCCGCCGCCGCCGCCGCGCTTGAAACGGCGGTCGCGTCCGTCTCGCCCCATTCGAGCGCGGGGAGCCTGGCCTACAGCCAGATGGATGCTCTCCCCGTCATTCAGGTCGCCAGCATCGGGGGAGCGCCGGCGATCGTCTTTCTGGTGCTGTCGGGTGGCAGTTTGCTGGGGCTCTTGCTGTTCGCGAGCGTCAGCGGGCGCATCGCGCGGGTGGCGGCGCCGGCAGCGGCGGTTGTTCTGCTCGCAGGCGCATCGCTTGGTTTCGGGGCGTGGCGGCTCGCCGCGGACGGTGACCCCGCGGGCCCGAGCGTGGCGCTGGTCACCGCCGACTCGTTTCGGCCGCCGCCAAGCTCATGGTCCGCTTTCTGGTCGATCCACGGGCCGGCGCTGAACCAGGCGGCGCGGCCTGGAACAACCGTCGTCCTTCCCGAAGCGGCGGTTCGTCTTTCGGATGGCGAGGCGGACGCCGCTTCACGCGCGCTGGCCGATCTCGCCAGCGCGCGCAAAGCCATGCTGGTGATCGGCATGATCGTTGAGTCCGCCGGCAAGACGACCAACCGGGCGCTCGTAATCGGCCCGGATGGGGCGAGACACTGGTATCTGAAGCAGCATCTCGTGCCCGGCTTCGAGAGCCGGATTTCCGCTGGCCGCGACATCCTGACGCTCGATGCTCCGCTTTTCGCGACCGGAATTGCGATCTGCAAGGACATGCACTTCCCGGATCTGGGCCGCGCTTATGGGAGGGCCGGCGTGCGCCTGATGCTGGTCCCGGCCTACGACTTCGATATCGACGGGCGGATGAGTGCGCGGATCACCGCATTGCGCGGGGTCGAGGGCGGCTACGCCGTTGCGCGCGCGGCCCGGCACGGTATGCGCAGCATCAGCGACCGCTACGGACGAATGCTCCTAGAGCAGCCGAGCGAAAGCCGCGCCACGTCGGTCGCGGCACGGGTTCCGGTGCCGCACGCTGCCGCGGCGACCGCACATACACGCGGCGGCTGGCTGTTCGGCTGGCTTTGCGTTGCGGCCGTGGCGGGCATCGTCCTGCGCCTGGCGCGCGCCGGCCGGCCGCTGGCGCCGCGCAAGCCCGCTTATCCGATTCCAGGATGAGGCCGCCTCCTTTGCCAGGGGCGGGCCAAGGCAATTCCAAACGGCAAGCAGCAACGAGGGGGAATAGATGTTCGATCTGACTGGAAAGACCGCGCTTGTTACAGGCGCAAGCGGCGGGATCGGATCGGCGATCGCCGCGGCGCTGGCGGCGCGGGGCGCGCGGGTGGCGCTTTCGGGAACGCGGGAGGAACAGCTGAACGGCCTTCGGGACAGGCTCGGCGGCGACGCGATCGTTATTCCGGCCGACCTGTCGGACGCCTCGGCTTGCGACCGCCTGGTCCCGGCGGCGGTTGATCGGCTTGGCGGGCTGGACATCCTCGTCAACAATGCAGGGTGTACGCGCGACAACCTCTCGATGCTGATGAAGGATGACGAGTGGAACGATGTCATTCGCGTCAATCTGGAGGCCGCATTCCGCCTCTCGCGGGCTGCCCTGAAGGTGATGATCCGCGCACGGCAGGGGCGGATCATCTCGATCAGCTCGATCGTCGGCGCGACGGGCAATGCCGGGCAGGCGAACTACGCGGCGTCGAAAGGCGGCCTTGTGGCAATGTCCAAGGCGATGGCCCAGGAGGTCGGCGGCCGCAGCATCACGGTGAACTGCATCGCCCCCGGCCTGATCTCCTCGCCGATGACCGACACGCTGACCGACTCGCAAAAGCAGGCGATCCTCCGCCTCATCCCTCTCGGCTGCTTCGGTGCTGTGGACGATGTCGCTGCGGCGGCGGTCTACCTGGCCAGCGCAGAGGCGCGCTACGTCACCGGCCAGACGCTGCACGTCAACGGCGGCATGGCGATGCTTTAAGCGACGGTGAGAAGCCGAAGCGCGTCACGAAGAACCGCTAGGCCGCACGCTCCATGAAAGCCGCTTCCATCGGATCGACGTCGAGGGAATAGTCGATGCCGGGCACCCCGAAGCCGAACAGCCCGAGCTGCTCCGCCCGATAGCCCGGGAAATCGGCGAGCGTCGCTAACGTTTCGGTCGTCACATGCGGCCAGCGGGCGCGGATCTCGTCCTGAACGGATGCGGCGAGCTCGGCCTGGTCGAGACGGATTCGGCCTTCCTCGTCCACATCCCGGTCCGGATCGACATCCCGAAACAGCCGAAGGATCTGATCCACCGCGTCTTCCTGGCCGCCCCGCTCGTTCATCACTGCGCGCAGCAGCGAGGCGTAAAGCGGTAGAATCGGGATTGCGGAGCTGGCCTGGGTGACGATCGCCTTGAGTGCGACAACGCGCGCGCGGCCCGCGCCCAAACGCCCGGCGATCTCCCGCGCCGTTTCCTCGACATGCGCCTTGGCGCGGCCGATGGTGCCGTCGCCGTAAATCGGCCGCGTCGCATCCGCCCCGATATAGGTGTAATTGTAGGTTCTGAATGCCGGCGACAGCAGGCCCCGGTGTGCCAGCGCGTCGATCCACATGGCCCAATCCTCGCCGCCCATTACGGCGACCGTGTCGTCGAGGTCGCTGCCGGTGGCGGCGCCGAGGCTGACCTCGATCACCCGGCCATGGTCCGTGTCGAGCGTCTTCAGCTGGCTGAACGGTGTCATCGGCTTCACCACGGCCCGGTGAACCTCGCCCGTGCGAGGATGGCGCCGCGCCGGCGCCGCGAGGCTGTAGACGAGCAGATCGATCTGGCCGAATTGCTCCGCGATCGTATCGGCGACCCGGTTCTTCATTTCGTCCGAAAATGCATCGCCTTCATGCGTGAAGGCGCGGCGGCCCGCGTCCGCGGCGAGTTTTTCGAAGGCACGATTGCTGTACCAGCCCGCGGATCCGGTCCGGTCCGGCTCGGGGGCGCGTTCCATGGAGACTCCGACCGTGTCCGCACCGCCGGCAAAGGAACAGACAATTCGCGTTGCCAGCCCGTAGCCCCCGGAGCAGCCGATAACGAGAACCCGCTTGGGCGCGTCGTCCAGCCTGACTCCGCGCAGGCGCTCGACGCGGTCGCGGACGAGCTCCGCGCAGCCGACCGGGTGCGCGGTTGTGCAGATGAACTCCCGTATGCGCGGCTTGATGATCATGCCTGCCCCCCTTTTTCCGTACCCGCCGGGACGTACCCACCGCTAATCGCGGCGAAGGAAATACGACCCTGTCCCACAAATCCAATGTTGAGTTATCATCCTTAAATATTGCAAAAGTTCAAGCCATATCGCTTGCGCATGAAGGTTTGCTGGCGTACGCTTCAAGAAATTTCCGAACCGGGGGGGGCGGGTGATCAATCTCAGAGACGTATCGAAGGCGTACAAGGTTGGATCTGTGGAGACTGTGGCGTTGAGCCACGTCACACTTAGTATCCCAGAGAGTTGTTTTACGGTCGTGGTCGGCCGCTCAGGCAGCGGAAAGACGACGCTGCTCAACTTACTTGGCTGTATTGATTTCGCCTCCAGCGGCACAGTGGAAATTCATGGATTGGACACAAGGACGCTGTCCGACCGGGATCTGACGGCATTTCGCGCGCGCCATGTCGCTTTCATCTTCCAGCATTTCAGCCTCATCCCGGTCCTCACGGCTCTGGAGAATGTGGAATACGGCCTCCTCGCCGCAGGCACGACGCAGAGGGTTCGCGAGAGGGCGATGGCGATGCTCGACGAAGTCGGCCTGGCTTCCTTCGCGGATCGTCGCCCGAATGAGCTGAGCGGCGGCCAGAAGCAGCGCGTTGCGATCGCGCGGGCCTTGGTCAAGGAGCCGTCGATCGTGCTCGCCGACGAGCCCACGGCCAACCTCGATTCCGAAACTGGAGATTCGGTAACCCAATTGATGCGTCAGATGCAGCGCGAGCATCGCACGACCTTCGTTTTCTCAACTCACGATCCCGAGCTGATGGAGGTCGCCGACGAGACACTGACGATCAAGGACGGGCGGGTCGCGTTCGCACCCGAGCATCTCCACGTGCCGGAGTTCGCGCAATGATCGGTGCCAAGGTGGCCGTAAGGAGCGTTGTTCGAAACCGGCGGCGCTCGTTGATGACGGTCGGCAGCATCGCCGTCGGCACCGCCGCGATCCTGCTCATCGGCGGGCTGCTCGCGCACCTGCTGCTCAGCATTGAAACCGCGACGGTGCGGCGGGGCGGCCATTTGACGATATTCAAGGCGGGCTATTCCGATTTCGGGGCGGTTGATCCGCTCCGCTACTCAATTCCCGATTATGAGCGCGTGATCCGCCGCCTTCGGGCGGATCCGGAGCTGCGGGCGGTGACGCGGGTCATCACTCCGGTACAATCGATGTTCGGGCTGATCTCCAGCCCGGACAGCGGCGCATCGAAGACGTTTTTCGGTCGCGGCGTGATCTGGTCGCATCGGCAGGCGATGGCGGGATGGGATCCCTATCGGCTGAACCTCGGTGGGCCGGCGAGCGCCAGCCTGCGTGACGACGATGCCAATGCGGCGATCATCGGCCAAGGCGTGGCGCGGGTGCTGGGTCTTTGCGAGCGCTTGCGGGTGGAGCACTGCAAGTCCCCGCCCAAGCCGGCAACGGACACTTCGCTGGCGGCGATCCCCGACGAGGATTTCAGCAGCCTCGCCGAGCTCGACGGCCCCGTGGCGCAGGCACCGGCAACGCGCGATTCGCGGCCGCCCGCCGATCTCCTCGCGAGCACACCCAACGGCGCACCGAATGTGATGCGGGTCTATGTCGACCGCGCCGAGCAGCAGGTGGCGAAGGAGCTGGACGACAGCGCCGTCGCCGTTCAGCTCGGTCTCGCTCAGTCGCTTGTCTACGGGAGAAACCCGCCGGAGGTCAGTGGGCTCATTGTCCAGCTCAACGAGACCGTCCAGCTTCCGCGCGCCGAAGCGCGGCTGAAGGCGCTGTTCGGGGAACCGGGCCTCGATCTCGAGTATAGGACTTACGAGCAGCTCACCCCCTTCTACGCGCAGACGCGGGCTTTCTTCAAAGTTCTGTTCACCTTCATTTCCATCATCGTCGGTCTGATTGTCGTGTTCACGGTCAGCAACGCGATGATGATGAGCGTGCTCGAGCGTACTTCGGAGATTGGAACCATGCGCGCTCTCGGCGCCCACCAGGGCGCGGTGCGCAACCAGTTCCTTCTTGAAGGAACAGTGCTGGGAAGCGTCGGCGCGGGCGCGGGCGCTCTGCTGGCCCTGCTCCTCGCCTTTCTGCTCAACCACTCGGGACTGACCTGGCAGCCCCCGACGGCTGCGGCGCCGATGCCGTTCAGGCTCTATCTCGCCGGCGAGGCGGTGTTGATCTTCGCCGTGCCGCTGCTGCTCGTCGTGGTGGCGTGCCTGGCGTCGTGGCTTCCCGCGCGTCGTGCGGGGCGAATGACTATTGTGGAGGCTCTTCGTCATGTTTGAACGTACCGCCCGTTGCGCCGCCGTTCTGGCCGTCGCTTGCACGGCCAGCTTCTTGATCGCGGCTGCCGCCGGGCCCAGCCCCCAGCAGATACTTTCCCAGGTCGACAAGGTCCGCAATCCGGCGGCGGCCTTTGCCGTCAACAATCTCGCCACGGAGTATAAGAGCGGCAAGGCGACCGGTCAGGCGGCGTTCGTGGTTCAGTCGAAGCTCGACGGCCGCACCGCGCAATACCGCAACGTCATCGGGTATATCGCCCCGGCAAGGGATGCCGGCAAGCTGATCCTGATGAACGGGGCGGCGATGTGGTTCTACGATCCCAATTCGCGCCAGAGCATCCGCATCTCTCCGCAGCAGCGGCTGATCGGCGGCGCGTCCAACGCCGATGTGCTCGCGATCAACCTGGCTCGCGACTACAAGGCCAATGTCGCCGCGCCCGAGACGGTCAAGAACGCCGACCAGGCCGTACGCCAGAGTTGGCGGCTCGACATGACGCCGTCCTCGCCCCAGGCGGCCTACGGGCGGATTGAATATTGGGTCGACCGCCAGACTTTGCTGCCGATCAAGGGCCGCTTCTACGCGGACAGCCGCCGCCTGCTGAAGACCGTTTTCTATTCGGCATTCAAGCCGGCTCTGGGGGGCCAGAGGCCGACCAAGGTGACCATCATCGACCAGCTGAATTCGGCACACGTCACCACCATGCAGTTCCAGAACTACCGGAAGAGCGATGTCCCCGACAGCTACTTCGAACGGGAGTATCTGTCGCGAATCAAGGTCAAATGATGCCGGCTGCCTTGCTGTTCCTTGCGCAGGTTCTGGCCGCGCAGAGCCACCCCGCCGCGGCACGGGACGAAGTGGAGCTGGTCACCGAGCAGGCGCCGCCGGCCGGCGCTTCGGCGGCGCCGGACGAAGCGGCGTTGAGCCAGCCCGAGGCGGGACCGGAAGCGCCCGCCGAAGACTCCGCGCCCGCCGAGCCCGACGAAGCCGAGCTGATACCTCAGGAAATCGGCGGTGCCGAGACTGCGGCCAACGCGCGCAGCATCTTCGTGTCCGCGACCTTTGCGCCGCAGGTCCGCTGGCTGCGCGACGATCTCGCCGTGCCGCTCCCGGGAACGCCCGCCTCCGGCCGCGACATCGTCAGCCGTTTCTATGCGGACCTCCGGGCCAATCCGGAGATCGCGCGGACCCTCTCCCTCCACCTCAGCGCGCGCGTCAACTGGATCGAGCCGATCGAGGGCCGGTACAGCGACAAGCGGCTGCGCGTGGACGCTCGCGAAGCGTTCCTGACCTGGTCGCCGAATCCGGAGGTGATCATCGAGACCGGCCGGATAAACGCGCGGGTGGGCGTCGCCATCGGCTACAATCCGACCGACTTCTTCCGCGCGAGGACGGTGGTGGATCCGGTGACGGTGGACCCGTCGGTGCTTCGCCTCAACCGGCTCGGTGTGGCAATGGCACGGCTGACCGGCGTGCGCGGCCCGGGGGCGGTTTCTCTCAGCGTCGCGCCCAGACTGGAAGAACGCGAGCCCGTCACCCTTGGCCGGCGTTCGTTCGCCGACCTCCGGCTTGGTCGGACCAACGCGGCGACCGCCGTTGAACTTCGCGGCGGCTGGGATTCCCCGGGCGGCACTTCCCTGCAGCTCTCAGCTTTCGTACGCGAGCAGCGAGCCGCCTCGTTCGGCCTCAATCTTGTGACCGGCCTCGGCGATAGCGCCACAATCTTCGTGGAGGCGACTGCCCGCAAAACCTCGGACGTGCTAAGCGAGGCGGTGGCGGAAGGCGTGGTGGCGGGCGAGTTGCCGTCCTTCGCGCTTCAGCTTTTCCCCGCCGCCTCGTCCCGCTACCGCCCCAGCGCTGCGCTCGGCATCACGTATACGACCAGCAGCAAGATGACGCTTACCGTTGAATTCGATCTCAACGGCGCCGGCCTGACAAAAGGCCAGTGGCATGACAGAGTTGACCGCGCCCTTGCCCGCGGCCCGCTCGGCAGCGGCGCCTTCTGGTATGCCCGCTCGCTGGTCCAGCAGCAGCAGGAGCTCATTTCGCGGCAGCAGCTATTCGTGCGCGCGGCCTGGGACGAGGCTTTCGGCCGAGAGCAACTCAGCCTTTCGACGCTGCTGCTCACCCCGATCACCGACCGTTCCGGGTTGTTGCAGAGCGCAGTCGACTATCGCCTGTCGAACGGCTGGTCGCTCGGCGGCCTTGTACAGATTTCAACGGGACCGCGGCGGTCGATCTACGGTTCCTCGCCGCAAGCGGGGGGCGTCCAGCTCTACGCCACGCGATATTTCTGATCGAGTGGCGAAAGGCTCCACGCGGCAATGAGTGACGAGACGGGAGCCCGATGAAATGGGGACGGCCGCCTTCCAAGATGCCGCCACAGGCTCCGCGCTTCGAGGGGGAGGGGAAATGAGCACCGGTCGAGCCAGGGCAGCGTCGGCGACGACGAGCCGCTTCGTGGAGGAAGACCTGCGGTCGCTCGCCGCCTACGTGCAGGCGGCCGTAGCAGCACTCGACCAACCGCCGGGCGACGTTCCGCAAGGCACGAGCGCCGCGCACCGGCACGCTGAAGCGCTGGAGGTGCTTCGCCGGGTCGCCTGGCATCTGGCCGCGCCCCCGTCGCCGAGCCTTGCCGGGGCCGCGTTGATCGCTGCCGATCAGAAAGCGTTCTCCGCGCCGCCGCGCCAATCGACTTTCCTCCAGGTCCGCAGCCGCTTCGAGGCGGCCACGCTCGAAGCCCTGCTGCGCGAAACCTTGGCCGGCGGGGCGCAGATCCGGATAGAAGAAGTCAAGCAGCTGGTCGGCGGCCGGTCGAAGCTGACCGCGATCGTCGCCCAGTCCGGCTGCGCGACGCTGCCGGGTGAAATCGTGCTGCGCCAGGACTGGGCGAGCGCCGTTACCGGCACCTCCGTCGCCACGGAACATGCCCTGCTGCAGCGGATCAGCGCCAACGGCATCCGGACTCCCAAGCCGTTCCATTTCGAACCGTCGCCCGAGCCGCTCGGCGGCGCTTTCATGCTGATGGAGAGAGCGGCCGGGGCGACCTGCGGCGACCTGTTCCAGCCCCCAGTGGATCCGCGGCTCGCGCTCGACCTTGCCGAGGAGCTCGGCCGCCTTCATCGCCTCAGCGCCGACACATTCGCGAATCTCCCGGGCATGGAGCTGCGCGACCACGGGCCGGAACAGCTCGCCCCGCGCCTGGCGAGGCTGGCCGCCACAACCGAGGCGCTGGGCCAGTCGTCTGCTGTGATCCGTCAGGCGATCGAACAACTGAGGCAGACCATTCCGGCTATCGGCGGACCGGTCGCCCTGATCCACGCGGATCTCGGTTTCCACAACATCCTCGTCGAAAATGGCCGAGTGTCGGCACTACTGGACTGGGAGTTCGCCCACCTCGGCCACCCTGCGGAAGATCTCGGCTACATCCGCGGCGACATCGAGCAAATGGTGCCGTGGGATGCCTTTATCGCCACATATCGGGCCGCGGGCGGTCCCGCAGTGACCGAAGAGGCTGTCAATTTCTACCAGCTTTGGGGAATGATACGGCTCTACGCCATGCTGGTTCAGGGACGGGCAGCCCTTCGCGCCGGTCTGGTGCAGGATGTCGGCGTGGCGCGAATGTGCGCCGATTGGATCCCGCGCCTGATCGAACGGCTGAGCGGCGCTCTCGATCGGCCCGAGGCTTAGCTGGAGGTCCCCCCCGCCTACGCTCCGGACCTGAGATTGTGGGTTAAACCGCGGACCGGCGGCAGTGGCTTACTTGATCCGCGACCAGACTTCGCCGCGGCAGATCATCATCACGCAGCCCTGCACACTGAGCTTATCGGCGGCGAGCAACTTCACTCGCGCCGAATAGGAGCTGCCTGTCCTTGGCACATAGACTTTGCCGCCGGACCATTCCCTGCCCGAGCGTTGGACATTCGAAAGGATCGCCACGCCGGCCAGCGCGCGGCCGCGGAGCTTCGGATCCGGATTTTTCACATCGCGGGGGACGCCGCCGGGTACGCGGACGTTCACCTTCTGGATGGCGGCACACAGATTGCCGCCGCACGGGCGGACCACGACCACGGCGGACTTGTCCTCGGTTAGCCAAACACCCGCTTCGGGCATTTGCGCCGCCCCTGCTCCGGCGGCAGGAATGCCCCAGATGCCGAGCGCCAACACAAAACAGGTCTGCAACATCCTGCGCATTATCTTGCCCCCCACGGTCGCTTCTACGCTGATACAAATCCTACATACTGGTCGAGACTCTGTCGAGCGGGAAGGAAGCAGGGTTTCCGAAAGTTGATACGCTTTTTTTCGACTATATTCGCCGAACTGGACCGGATTGCCTTGCCTCGGATTGGACGATCTGCTTCTTATCCGATTGTAGAAGAATTGGGCATGTAGGTCATCTGCGTGTCCGGGGGGCTCGAATAACTGGAGACGGGGGATGCCTGCTGGCGTGACTAGACAGCGGCCGGGAGCGATGCGTGCCGCGGCGATGACCGGCGGGTCGGACGCGAGCCCGTCTCGGTGCTAGCCAAGGCGCCGCTGTCGAGCCTCAGCCTGCTGTGGACGCGCGCCCGCCGCTACCCCTGGCACATCGTCGGCGCTCTGGTTGCACTTACCACGTCGTCCGCAGCAATGCTCAGCGTGCCGTGGAGCTTCAAGCAGGTCATCGACCGGGGCTTCGCCGCCGGAGTCGACTCGGAGGCGGTCTCTTCCTCCTTCCACCTGCTGCTCGGCCTCGTCGGCGTGCTGTCCATCGCCACCGCGGTTCGCTTTTTCCTTGTCTCCTGGGTCGCCGAACGGGTCGTCGCCGACATCCGCAACGAAGTGCAGGACAATCTGCTCGAGCTGTCGCCGCCGTTCTTCGAGGACAACCGGCCGGCCGAAATCGCGTCCCGCCTGACCGCGGACACCACGGTTATCGAGCAGGTCGTCGGTTCGATGCTGTCGATCGCGTTGCGCAATCTCTTCACCCTCGTCGGCGGCGTTGGGTTCATGTTCTTCTACAGCGCTAAGCTGGCGACGATGCTGATGATCGGAATCCCCCTGGTGATTTCGCCGATCCTGTTGCTCAGCCGGCGGCTAAGGCGCCTGTCGCAGGAGTCGCAGAGCTGCGTCGCGGAGGTCGGCATCGTCGCAACCGAAGTGTTGAGCGCGATGAAGGTGGTGAAGGCTTTCGGGCAGGAAAAACGCGAGTCCGGCAGAATCCACGCCGCCGTCGAGGCCGTGTTTACGGCGGCAAAGCAGCGGATCGGCGTACGCGCGATCATGACAGCGTTGGTGATCGGTCTCATCACCGGAGCGGTCACCCTGATCCTGTGGCAAGGCGCGGTCGATGTCGCCGAAGGCCGGATGAGCGGTGGGGCGATCGCAGGGTTCGTGCTGACCGCCGGGATCGTCGCGGGTTCGTTCAACACGCTTGCCGAAGTGTATGGCGATGTGCTGCGCGGGGCCGGCGCTGCAACGCGGCTGAATGAACTTCTTGCGGTCCGGCCGACGATCACCGCACCTGCCGAGCCGGTTGCGTTGCCCCGCCCGGGCGTGGGGCGGCTGGTCTTCGATCAAGTCCGCTTCAACTATCCGACGCGTCCCGACACAGCCGCCATCGCCGACCTCACGCTCGCAATCGAGCCAGGGGAAACGGTCGCGGTCATCGGTCCATCCGGGGCGGGCAAGTCGACCCTGTTTCAGCTCGCACAGCGCTTCTACGATCCGCAATCCGGCACCGTCTCGCTTGATGGGGTGAACCTTCGCGATGCCGATCCCGCCGCGGTGCGCGAGCGCATTTCGATTGTTCCGCAGGAAACGATCATCTTCGCGGCCTCCGCCCGTGACAATTTACGATACGGGCGCTGGGACGCATCGGACGAGGCGATCTGGGCGGCCGCGGACGCTGCCAATGCCACCGCTTTCCTGAAGGCGATGCCAGACCAGCTCGACACGTTCCTCGGCGAAGGCGGGGCTCGCCTCTCCGGTGGACAGCGCCAGAGGATCGCCATCGCCCGTGCATTGCTGCGCGACCCCCCTTTGCTGCTCCTCGACGAGGCGACCTCGGCACTGGACTCGGAAAGCGAGACCCTGGTCAGGCGCGCGCTGGAGCGGCTGATGAAGGGCCGGACCACCGTCGTCATCGCGCATCGTCTGTCGACGATCCAGAATGCCGATCGCATCGTGGTAATGGATGCCGGCCGGATCATAGAGGAAGGCCGTCACGACTCCCTGCAGGCGGCCAACGGGCTCTATGCGCGCATGGCGCGGCTGCAGTTTGAAGCCGCCGCCTGATCGGCATTCCGGCCCGCGGGCCGGGCCAGGATCTCAGTGGAGCTTGCGGATGGAGGCCAGGTGCCAGGCCCAGGTGCCCGCATTGAACAGGAGAAGTTCGTCCCCCGGCTCGATCTCGCCGCCTTCCTCCATCGCCAGCAGGGTCAGGAGATTGTCGTTCGCATGCATGTGGGCGAAGTTCCGGAAGCTGTCGCGCCGTAGCCGCTCCGCCTTGGCGCCGAGCAGGCCGGCAAGCGCTGCCATAACGTCCGCGCGCAGATTGGGCATCAACAGCCACGGGAAGTCAGAAGGGGCGGTACCCGATTGCGCGGTGAAGGCGCTCTTCACCTGGGTCACGGCTTTCACCGTCTCCATCATTGCCAACGCCGGATTGGCCGCCTGGAACATGATCTGCGGATCGGACAGCCGCGGGGACGATCGGCTTGCGAGCGCGGTGAGCTGCAGAGGCTGAGGTTCGGCGGAGACGATGACCCCGACGGCGCCGTCGCTGAACAACGATGTCCCATTCCCCATCAGGCGCGAGGTTTCGGCTGGAAGCTTGTCGAAGGAGACGATCAGGATCGTTTGGTGCTGGCCGCTCGCGATCAGCCCTCGGGCGAGGCTCAGCGCCGCACCGACATTCCCGCAGGCGGACATCCAGTTCGCGTAAGGCTGCGCGTTCACGAAGCCGGCGGAGCGGATCGTCTGAAGCAGGCGGTGACGGCTCGTGCCATGATAATAGCTGCCGCCGGATCGCTCGATTTCGTTCTCCCAGAAGCTGTCCGTCGCGAACAGCACCGCATCGACCTGCTTGGGGTCGATGTTCGCGCGCTCCGCCGCCGCCACCATCACGGTTTCGGCCATCTCGAGTGGATCGCCGTCGAACCGGCGATAGTCCGTGAAGCCGTCGCGAACGAGCGCCCAGATCTCGCCGTCGCGAGCCGTATTCCTCTGCGGATCGGAAAGCAGCTCAACGATCGGATGTGCGGCTCCGGCGCAGACCGCCGGCCATGACAGATACGTGTCCGTCACCGGTCCGTCCCGGCGCCCGAACGGTTCTCGACGTGCGGCGCCAACGGGCGCTCAGGTCGACGGAAAAGCGGCATAATCGAGAACCCCGAGCTGCTCGAAAGCCTTGGTGGTGCGCGGGCCGAGCAGGCCGATGCCACGCACGGCGGGGACGATGCTTCGGAACAGCGCGCGGTGCATGCTCCGATTGACCTTGGAGCTGCGAGTAAGCTCCATGCATTCCTGCTTCTTCAGGCCGAGCGGTTCCCACAGTTCGTCCGCGAACAGGTAGGTGTCGAGGAGCACGCAGGCCTCGGCCACATATTCCTCGCGCATTGCAAGCTCGGCGCTCGACAGTTGTTTGTGAATGGCAGCGAGGCCCAGCTGACCGGCCGCGAAGTGCCGGGCCTCGTCGCGGACGACGAGCTCGATGACGTTGCGTACGAGACTGTTGCTCGAATAGGCCGAGAGGCTTTTGAAAAAGGCCAGCGCCAGGCCCTCGATCAGGATCTGGACCCCCAGCGAAACAATCCCCGGCTCATTGTCCTGGAGTACGTTATACAGCAGCCGGTCGACGCTTGGTGAAATGTCGACCTCAGGCCCGACCTTGGACAGCAGCCGGCTGTAGACCTTGACGTGGCGCGCCTCGTCGGCAGCCTGCATGGCGGCGCACAGCTTCTCGGCCGGGTCTTCCGAGGTCATCACGATCTTGCCTGCACAGAGCAGCGAAGCGCGTTCACCGTGCAGGATCTGCGAGAGGTGCCAGGCTTGGAGATGCTGGCGAACGGTGGACTTTTCCTTTTCGTCCATTCGATCCCAGATCGGAGTCGCCGCGAGCGGAATGGTGACGTCGTGCATGCCAAGAGGATTGGCCGGGTCGAGCTCTTGCGACCAATCGACGTCGTCGATGTGCCACTGGTTGCGCGTAGCCTTTTCGTAAACGCCGGCGAGAGTGTCGCTGCCTTGTTCGGTGAACGGCAGGACGATCGTGATCGACCCGTCGGCGGTTCGCGCCCCGGCGTCGGTCCTGCCCCATCCGGCGGGGCCGATGCGTCCACTCGGCGCCTCTTCCAACTGCGAGAGGATGTCCATCCTACTTATCCTTCAACCGGAGTGACGGGTTCGCTGAGGCACCGAAGAGTCGGTTGCCGCTCTTCGCGATCGTGAATTTCAAACCTCACATGCTCGGGAATCGCGATCTCGGCGTGCGCGATGTAGCCGGTGTAGGCGAAGCCGCCGACCAGAACCCTTTGGGGGAGACACGGCGAATCGTGGCTCAGCCAGTCGATAACTCCGATCCAGGGATCCGAGCCGAAGCAGTGGCCGATGCGGTGATGCAAATTGGCGCCCAGCCGTTCGCGGCCAAGCGATGCCTCAACGATCCGCCTGAGCTCCTGCTTCAGGAACGGAACAAACGTTCGGGCCGTGTCCGCTTCACGCTGTCGCGTCCGGAGCGCCAGGATCAATTCCTTGAAGCCGTTGTTCTTGAACGGCCCATCGACCGAGCAGGCGAGGTCGCCGTCGGCGGGTAGCTCGAAGACGAGGGTGGTCAGGCCATAGCCCTGCTTGCCGATCAGCGGATGCTCCCGGAGGTGATCGAGGTCGTGAAAGTCCACGTCCGCGATGGTGATTACGACCGTGCCCGATCTCGAATGCCGGGCACAGGCGCGAAGGGCGAACGCCCAGCCGGTGCAGAGATAGACTTGAAGCAGACCGTTGGGCCGAACGCCAAGCCGACGCTCGATGGTGCCGACCAGCCGATCGACCAGAAGCGGCCATGCCTGGAACGCGTGGGAAAGCGAGGTCGTGGTGATGATGAACGTGGCGTCGTCGAGCGATCGCCCGGCAACCCGCGCCGCCTGGTCCGCGATCAGCTCTCCTAAGTAATCCACCTGCTTACGCACGGGGTCTTCGGACGGCCACGACGAATGGGGGATCGGCCGGTGCTCAACCGCAACCAGCTCAGCCGGAGTGCAGGTGGCGGTGCCGGCCGGGTCGCCGTCGCAAGTTCGCGCCGCGTTCAGGGCCACACGCTGTGCTCCACCCGCGCAGGCGCGGGCGCTCGAACGTCCGCAACGGCGAAATAGCCGTTGTAGGCGAGCGTGCCGAGGGTCGCGAGATCACCCTCTGCCAGCGTGCCGTCGATTACCGCCTCGGCGAGTGCGATCCACGGGTCCGACCCGAAGCAATGGCCGTGAACTGCGTTGCGGTTCGGGCACGCCGTTTCGGGCCCGACGATCCGCTGCGCGATAAGGCCCAGATCCTCGCGGAAGAACGGGATCATGACCCGCTTCGAGCCGACTCGCGCATGACGTCCGCGGAGCGCCCGAATGAACTCTTTGAAGCCGCTGTCCGGGTAGGGGCCATCGACGAAGACCGTCTCGCCGCGGTTGTCCGCCGGCAGGCGGAGGTGAACCGTGGTCATTCCAAATCCCGACGCCCCGACGCTTGGATGCCCGGCAAAATGCGTAAGCCCGTGAAGATCGGCGTCGACCACCGTGAACATGAAATCGTCGTTTCGGCTGAAGCCCGCGTGGCAGCGCCAGACGCAGCCCCAGCTCGCGCATTCATAGGTCTGGATCAGCCCCGCGGGCCGGACCCCTCCGACAAGCGCGATCATCTCCATCAGGCGGTTGGTGCGCTCCGGAATGTCGGTCAGGATCTTCGGGAAATAGCTGCTGCACAAGATGTGGTCGGTGGGAGCTTCGGGGTCGATCGCTTTCAGCCTCGCCACCTGCTCCCCTACCAACCGTCCGAGCGCCTCGATCCGCTCGAACAGCGGAGCGTCGAAATCCAGGAAAGGCGATTTGAAGCGCCAGTCCACCAGCCCGAGCACCTCGGCCGCGGGAGCGATGGCGCTGATCTGTACCGCCGGAGCCTCGATGTGAATCGTGGCTTCAGGAGGCAGCTTCTGGATCACGGGACCGCCGATTCGATACGCCGGTCTCCAAGCGCGGAAAGGAGAGGGGCGGTATCGATGTAATGAAGGAATGCGTCGGTTCCCGATTCCCCGAGAAGCGTCAGCGAAAGCCGGTTGTCGCCGGGTTCGACGCTGTCGGTGAGCAGCTCCTGCCAGACGACCAGCGTGCATTTGTTTTCGTTTGCAGCGAGGCTGGGAAGGAAGAGCCACGGATCATGGCTGAGCAGCACGTCGGGCTGCAGCAGCCGGCGGGGAAGCTGGGTTTTGTAATCGGGCGCGCCAAGCCGGACGAGCGAAAGCGTCAGCTGCGGCACCGCCTGCGTGACTCCGGCAATCAGCTCGGAAAGAAAGCGGTAGCGCTGGCTCGGCGACAGCAGCACCGGAGTGCTCGTTCGCTGCTCGAAATCCTGCACGTGGCGGAATTCCGACGGCTTGTGAAGCGGAAGGACACTCATCTCCGCTTCGTAGAGGGTGCCGCAATAGGGGGAGCGGGTGAACCGCCCGCTAAAGGTGAGCGACGCCGGAACGGAAGGTCGCTGGCCGACGGGAAGGGGCTGGAGCGCGTTCATGATCACGACACCACGTAGCGAGCGGCAGGCCTGAGATTCAGGAAGCCGGTCGGTGAATAGGTGTGATAGGCACCGCAATCCTCGAAGAGGACGATGTCGCCCGTCTGCGGCTCGCCCTCGCTGCAGTCGAGCTCGCCGATGACGTCGGCGCGGCTGCAGCTGCTGCCGACCAGTTCGAGCATCGATCCACCCTCCGCGTCGCTGGCCCGGCGCTCCAGCAGAATGCCGCGCTTGGGGCGCTTCATCAGGGACTCCGTCTGTGCGAGCAGGAAGCATTGCGCCAGGCCGCCGTCGCAGACGCCGATACGGCGGCCCGCGATCGACTTAATGGTGACGAGCCGGACGGCGAACACTCCTGCCGCGGCGAACAGGGCTCGCCCTGCTTCGTGCATGATCGAAAGATGCGGCGGCAGCTCCCCGAGCTTGGCGCGATACTGCGCGAACGGCAGGTCGGCATTTTCCCAGTCGGCGGGCAAGCCGCCGCCGAGGTTGAGCAGCTCCAGCCTGGCGCCGGTCGAGGCTTCGACCTCGGCGACCAGTTCTCCTATTGCCCCGGCGATCGGCAGCGCCAGGTCCGCGAAGCTGTTCGAGCCGCCGAACACGCTCAGGCCCGAAAGCTTGTAACCTGCCTGAACAAGCCGGCGGGCGCTGTCGATCAGCGTTCGGCCGTCCATTCCGAACTGATCCCGATAGCGGGCTCCAAGCTTCCCGCCGACGAGTTCGCCGGCATTGACCCGCAGCATCAGGCGGGCCCGGGCCGGATCCGCCGTGAAGCGCGCTGCGTAGGTGGCCACGTGTTCCGGGTTGTCGAGGATGATCGTGGACCGCGACGCATGGGCAGCCGCCATCAGATCGGGATCGAGGGCGGGAGTGTTGACGAAGCGCGGCGCCGAGAGCCGGCCGATCACCAGATTGAGCTCCCCGATGCTCGCAACTTCAACGCCGTCGGTGAACGCATGCGTACAGCGTACAAAGACATCAACCAGAGGATTGGCCTTGATGGACACGATGACGCCGCCGCCAAGGGCGCGTTTCAGCGCATCGAGACGTGCCTGGACCACCTCCGGATCGAACACGAAGCAAGGTGTCTTCATGTCGGCGGGCAGGCGGCTGAGCGCAAACCTGACGGGAAGCGTGTCGGTGTCCATAAGGACCTCGCCAAAAAAAGGTGTTTGCTTGGAGCGGGCTTAGGCCGGCTCCATCTCGCTCATCTGCTTGTCGAGATCGCGGAGCGTCGTGAACTCCGTGATTTCGAGCCGCTCGGGATCGAGGTTGATCCCGTAAAGCTGGTCACAGACCAGGACGAGCTCCACCAGCTTAAGCGAGTCCACCCCTAACTCGTTGAGGCCGACGTCCGGGTCGACGATATCGAGTTCAGCAATTTTTGCGACTTCGCGCACGAGAAGCGTAAGTGTCGGTGCGTGTTCCATGATGATTTCCCCCGCTCATCCCCGTTGAAATAGTGTTCGTACTATTGGTCAGTGTCAACTGTAATCCTTAGAAAAGTTCCCACTGCCGAACCGCGTTCGATACGCCCAGCCGCGCCCACCTAAGCGCCAACGTAAATTAGTTTACCAGACTCCCAATCAAGCCATTCTTTCCAGAATAACGGCGCCACACCTGGCTGTCGTTGCGGAATTCTGAATCCCGCATAAGAAGATTGTGCAGTTTCGGAAGGTTATAAAGCGGAACCATGGGAAACAGATGGTGGGCAATATGATAATTTATATTGAGCGGGCCGATTGCGAGTCGTTCGATCCAGTTGCCGTCTACATGGCGTGTCTGGCCGAGTTCACCATCGCTCTTGTCCAGATCATGCTCCGCGATCACCCGGATGCGGGTGAATGCGAGGTTCAGCGTGAGCATCGGCACGATCCAGAGCAGCAGGAACTGCGGCCACAGGCCCGATGCGATGGCGCCGATCAGGACGGCCGCCCAGAAGGAGGTGAACCGGCGGCGATCCTTGTCCGAGAGGAATTTCTCCGGATCGCGAAAAATGAACGCCCAGCCCGTCCACGCCCGCAGGATCGGCCACCAGGTCCTGAAGTTGAGCCCGAGGACATCTTTCACCAGAAGCCTGACGAGGCGCTCCCGCTTCATCGGGAAACGGTAGCCCTCGTCCTCGGACAGAACCGCCCAATACGGGTCGAGCGGCTTGTTCGTGAATGCGTGGTGCGGCAGGTGGCCGCGGCGGTAGCTTGCAGTCACCATTCCGATCGGGAAGGCGCAGAAGAAATCGCTCACGCCGTCGTTGAAACGCTTCGTGTTGAGCAGCCGGTAATGGGTTGCGTCGTGCATGATGACGCCCAGGGCATGCTGCTTGCACGCCATCACGAAGGCCCCCGCCGCGAACACCAGCAGCAATCCCAGAGCCGAGGCAGCGGCGAGCTGCAAGTCGGCCTTCTGAAAGGCCAGCGGAAGCAGCCGGTCCGCGGCAATTGTGCAGACAACGAATGTTCCGACGATGACGAGCCACTGGCGCAGGATCGTCCACGTCACCGCCGGAGCCGAGATGGTGCTGAAGGCTGCTGCCTCGTCCCGATACAACCGGCGGTAATTGCGCTTCCCGCCCTTGGCGCCCGGGGCACGGTCTCCAGCAAGCGTGGCGCGGGAGACGCCGGCAGCGCCGGACGCGGGCTGCCGTCCAGCCACGGGAGCCGGCCGGGTCGCTCTCAGCTGAGTGCTGGCGAGCACGTTCTTCACGAATGCGCGCATGGATAGTCTCCTCTGCTCACGGCGAGCACTGCGTTGTGGCCACCAAAGGCGAATGAGTTGGAAAGCGCGGTGTCGATGCGGTGCGCGCGTGCATGGTTGGGCACGTAATCAAGATCGCACTCCGGATCCGGCTCTTCGAAGTTGAGCGTGGGCGGCAAGAAGTCGTCGCGCATCGCCATGATGGTGGCCATCAGCTCGAGTCCGCCCGCCGCGCCAAGCGCATGTCCGTGCGCGCCCTTGGTCGACGAAACGGCGACTCGGGCCGAATGCCGGCCCAGCGCCTGACGGATGGCTGTCGTCTCGCTGATGTCGTTGGCGAAGGTGCCAGTGCCATGCGCGTTGATGTAATCAACCTGTTCCGGCGCGATTCCGGCATCGCTCATGCACATCGCCATCGCCTGCGCCGCACCGGCGGGAGTCGGAGCCGCGATGCTTCCGGCGTCCGACGTCGCTCCGAAGCCGATGATCTTGGCATGGATCCTGGCGCCGCGTGCCCGGGCATGTTCCAGCGGCTCCAGCACGAACACCGCGCCGCCCTCACCTAGGGTCATGCCGCGCCTGCCGCGGCTGAAGGGCCGACACAAATCGGGTGCCATGATCCGCATTGCCTCCCAGCATTTGATGGCGCCGTAGCTGAGGCTGGCATCGACTCCGCCTGTGATAGCGGCGGAAACGGTGCCGCTGCGGACCATCGAATAGGCCAGGCCGATCGCGTGGGCGGCCGAGGCGCAAGCACTCGCGATGCAGAAGGAAGGACCGGTGATGCCGTGTCTGATGCTGACATTGCCGGCCGGCGCGTTCACCATCCAGCGGGGTATTGTGGCGGGCGGCACACGGAGATTGTCGCGGTAGAGACGGGCATAAGCCTCGTCGACAGTGGTCTGGCCGCCGGTAGTCGAGCCGAGGATCACGGCGGTCCGGGCGGCCAGGGGTGCGTCGAAGTGCAGGCCGGAATCCGCGACGGCGTCGCGCGCGGCGGCGACGGCGAACTGCGACACCCGATCGAGGCTTCGCCATTCCCTTGCGTCCACGTCCTCGCCGAAGTCGATAATCCTGGCCGCAGGGACGTCGTGCAGGTCCCCATAAGAATTGCCGAGCGGCCCGATCGCGGTCCTGCCCGCGCGAAGAGCGGACGCGAACAGGTCGGTGGTGCAGCCGAGTGGCGACACGATGCCGAGCCCCGTGATTGCGACTTCGCAGCCGGTCATGTCCGCGACTCGGACTCAGGGTGAAGCAGGCCGTTGAGGCTCGCGACGAGTGCGTCGAGTTGCGGGTCCGCGAAGATGGAAGTGTGGGTGCCGGGTATGATCCGGTCGAACTCACCGGGTGTCGCCAGCAGCCGGTGGCTCTTGCTTCCGGGCTTCTGCATCCGATCCCAGGTCGCTTGCGAGACGATCTGGGCGATTGGGACCGGGCTGGGAGCGACGTTATAGCCGCTCAAGGCGCGGTGGTTGGCCCGATAGACTTTGTATATCCGCTCGACCTCGGCGTCGTCGAGAGCGGCCGGCCCTAGAGCCTGGATCAGCTCGAGACGCATTTCGACGAAGCTTGGCCGGCCGCGCCGGAGCGGAAGGAGCGAATCGATAAGAACGACCTTGCGAACGGGAATCGCTGCCGCGGCCATCTGTCGTGCCAGTTCGAAGCCGAGCACGCCGCCAAACGACCAGCCGACCAGCGAAAAGCTGCGATAGTCCTCGAGCGGAAGGGTCGCGAGGCAATGGGCAGCGATCGCCTCCATGGACTTCAGCACCTCCTCGCCCGGCAGGAAGCCTGGTAGATTGCAGGTGAACACGTCCGGCCCGGGAGCGATGCGATCGACCAAATCGCGATAAAAGCCCGCGCTGCCGAAGATGGTAGGCATCATTACGATGGCGTGGGGCGACGATCCTCCACCCCGAAGAGGCACCAGATTTCCGCGGCTCCGCTCCTGATCGCCCGAAATGACGAACAAGGTTTCGGTCAACTCCCCGATGCGCGTCGCCAGGGCCGCGGGGGTAGCGGCTTCGAACACCGTCCGAAGCGGAATACTGACCTCGAGAACGTCCCTGATGCGCGCCGCCAGCCGGGTGGCGAGCAACGAATGCCCGCCAAGGTCGAAGAAATTGTCGTGCCGCCCTACCCTTTCGATACCCAGCAATTCTCCGAACATGGCGGCCAGTTCGACCTCCTGAGGCGTCTCCGGCGGTTCGTACGAGCGGGGCTCGGAGGCGCCGGTCGGCGCCGGCAGGGCCTTTTTGTCGACCTTTCCATTCGGCGAGAGCGGCAATCCGTCCAGGGTGACGAACAGGCTCGGGATCATGTGGTCGGGCAAGGTGCGGCGGAGCTGCTCCTTAAGCTCGCCGGCCGGCGGCAGATCGCGGCCCTCGGCTGGAACCAGGTAGCCGACCAGCTGGGGCCCGGCGGCTGAGTCGTCGCGGACCGCGACGGTCGCTTGCGACACCGCGGGATGGGCGAGCAGCGCTGCCTCGATCTCGCCGGGCTCGATCCGGAAGCCGCGGACCTTTACCTGCTGGTCGAGGCGGCCGAGATATTCGAGCTCGCCGTCGGCGCGCCAGCGCGCCCGGTCGCCGGTGCGGTAGAGACGCTCGCCATTGCCGAACGGATTGGGGACGAACCGCTCGGCGGTAAGGCCCGGGCGGTTGAGATAGCCGCGCGCGAGGCCCGCCCCGGCGATGTAAAGCTCTCCGGCCACGCCGATCGGCGTCGGTTCAAGCGCTTCGTCGAGAATGAAGATACGCATGTTAGCGATCGGCTTGCCGATCGGCACGTCGTGTCCAAGATCGGTTTCCGGCCGAACCTCGTAGATCGTGCAGCCGACGGTCGCTTCTGTTGGTCCATATTCGTTGATCAGGCGGATCCCCGGCGCGTTGTCGCGCCAGAAAGCGGTCTGCCCGCCGGTCAGCGCCTCACCCCCGATGATCAGCGCTCCGGCTGCGCCGTCATGAGCGGCCCCAGGCTGAAGCGTGTGCAACGCTCCCATATGTGCGGGCGTGAGCTTCACCAGGGAAAAGCCGCCCTGTTTCTGCAGGATCTCGCCCAGTTCACCGATTTCCTCGCGCCCTTCCGGCAGAAGGTGCACGGTTCGGCCGCAGAGCAATGGTCCCCACAGGCTCGTCGCCGTCGCATCGAAGGCGAGAGGCGTGTTGAGCGGTGCGCCGCTTCCGCTCTCCAGCCGGTAGGTAGAGCGGACGAAGCCGAGATAATTATTCAGCGCGCCGTGGCTGATCATGACTCCTTTGGGCCGTCCGGTCGATCCGGAGGTATAGATGACGTAGGCCAGGTCAGAGCCGCTGACGTTCCGGCCGGGCGAGGTGTCGGGACCGCCCTGGGCGTCATCCCCGTCGATGCGCAGCAGGGTGGTTCCGGCGGCGGGCGCGAGCCTGTCCGCGGACTGGGCGGTGACGAGGATGATCGGGGCCTTTGCGTCTTCGGCCATGAAGGCGAGCCGCTCGGCCGGGTAGGTCGG